>CALCKT010000040.1 GCA_937965785.1 uncultured Propionibacteriaceae bacterium
CGTTGTCGGCCTCGGACATGACGTAGAAGCCGTACTCGTCGCACAGCTGGTAGAAACGCGGATCGTTGGGGTAGTGGGAGCTGCGCACCGCGTTGATGTTGTGTTCCTTCATCAGCTGCAGGTCCCGTTTCATGTGGTCGAGGTCGACGACGGGGCCGGTGACCGGGTCGGAGTCGTGCCGGTTGACGCCCCGCAGGGTGATGGGGCTGCCGTTGAGACGCACGACCGCGTCCCTGGCCTCGATCTCCCGCACCCCGACCCGGTCGGTGATGACCTCGCCGGGGGTGGTGAGGACCAGGGTGTGGAGGTAGGGGTCCTCCGCGCTCCACAGGTGGGGTGCCGCGACGGCGAGCTGGGCGCGGTGGGTGTGGTCGGGGTAGCCGGAGAAGGGTTCCAGGACACCGGCGGCCAGCACCCGTCCTTCGTGGTCGGTCAGCTCGGCGGTGGTGGGGACGGCCCCGCCGCGGTAGGAGCCGCGGATCTCGACGACGGCGGTTTCCGGGGCCGCGCCGATCACCGGACCCAGCGAGGTCGTGACGGTGTAGTCGAACAGCACCGCCTCCGGGCGGTTCAGGAGGTAGACGTCGCGGAAGATGCCGGAGGTGCGGAACTTGTCCTGGTCCTCCAGGTAGGTGCCGTCGCACCACTTGAGCACCAGCACGGCCAGGCGGTTGGCGCCGGGACGGATGTGTTCGGTGACGTCGAACTCCGCAGTGGCGTGGGAGACCTGGCTGTAGCCGACGTAGGCGCCGTTCAGCCACACGTAGAAGCAGGAGTCGACGCCCTCGAAGACCAGCTGGGTGGTGGGTGCGGCGGGATCCGGGGTGTGGTCGAAATCGCGGATGTAGGCGCCACAGGGGTTGTCCTGGGGCACGTGGGGCGGATCGAAGGCAATGGGGTAGCGAATGTTGGTGTACTGGTGGTGGTCGTATCCGAGGTGCTGCCAGGTGCTGGGCACCTGGATCATGGTGAATCCCTCCGGGACCGGTTCCGGACCCGGAGGTGTCCCGCCCGCGTTCTTCCCGGCCGGGACCGGCGCGTCGGCATTTGTTTCATCTGCCGTTGCGGCTGCCGGGATCTCCCAGAAAGCTTCGGTGAGGTCGTGGATGCTGGGCAGGTACCGGAAGGCCCACCGACCGCTGAGCAGGTGGAAACGGTCGGATTTCTCCCGTTCCCAAGGACTCGAGGCGGCGGGGGCGGATGCCGGCACGTAATAGGCGCGGGGCGGCAGGGTGTGTTCGTGGAGGACACCGAGGTCCTCGAAGTATCCGGGAACGATCATCGTTCAGGCTCCCTGAAGGTCGACGGGCACAGGGGACGCACAGCCGTGCACGTCCTCATGGTGACGTTCTCATGCTACTTGTAGATCCTCGTTATAGCACTGTTTTGCAGGGAAAATCTCAAGAAATTGGCGCCGTGAGGTGGTTTGTAATGGTAACGTCACCAAAAACCAGGGCTGGGGTCTCTGCAGCACTCCTGATAGCCTCCCGTCATGCCGAGGCAGCGCCGGAGCGCGGAGGAAGCGCCATCGATGGGTGACGTGGCTCGTCTGGCCGGGGTGTCCGTGCAGACGGTCTCGCGCGTGGCGACGGGTTCCGAACAGGTGCGCCCGGAAACCCGCGAGAAGGTGCTGCGGGCCATGAACAAGCTGGGTTATTCCCCCAATCGCGCTGCCCAGGCCCTGCGCCGCGGCTCCTTCAAGACGATCGGCGTGCTGACCCAGCAGATCCAGCGCACCGGCGAGGCCCTCACCACCGCGGGTGTGCTGGAGGCCGCCACCGCCGCCGACTACGCCGTCAATCTCATCCAGGTGGAACGTCCCGTCTCCGACGACCTGCGCCAGGCCGTCTACCGGCTCTCCCACCAGGCCATCGACGGTCTCGTCGTGGTGCAGGCCGGACGGGCGGGTCGCGAACACCTCGTCCTGCCGCCGTCGATGCCGGTGGCGGTCTCGGATTCCACGCTCGTGGACCACTACCCCTCCGCCAGCGCCGACCAGGTCGGCGGGGTGCGTGAGGCCGTCGAACATCTCCTGGGGCTCGGGCACCGCAACATCCAGCACGTGTGCGGGCCGGGGGATTCCCAGTCGAGCCTGATCCGCAGGGCCACCTGGGCCAGGTGTCTGCGGGAGGCGGGGCTGCCGGTTCCCGAACCGATTCCCGGCGACTGGAGCGCCGCGGCGGGCTACGCGGCAGGCCGGCTGCTGGCCGCCGACCCGGAGGTGACTGCCGTGTTCTGCGCCAACGACGAACTGGCCCTCGGCCTGATCCGGGCCATGCACGAACATGGCAGGCGGGTGCCCGGCGACGTCTCCGTCGTCGGTTTCGACGGCTTCGACGTCGGTGAGTACAGCTTCCCGCCGCTGACCACCGTGCGCCAGGATTTCAGACGCCACGGTCGCGAAATGGTGGGTCTCGTGCTGGAGCAGGTGGCCTCCGGGGTGCGCGACGGCAGCCGGAGCATCATCATCCCCACCGAACTCATCCTGCGGGACAGCACCGCCCCACCACCCACGACGTGAAGAACACCCGCTTCTATTTTCGTGCATGAATCGCGGAGGTTCGACGTTTCAACGTCGCCACACGACGTTGAACCGTTCTTCACCCGCGAGTCGTGCACGGGAAGGGCAGAGGAGGGAAGGGCGTGCGCACAGGATTGTTGACAAGCCCGGAGACGGCCGCTTTCTTTTTCCGCGGAATCTGCTGGGTGGCCCTGAATTTTCTGCTTGACCTCCCGCGACGGTGCCACTTACAGTTTTCCTGCCGCAATGGTGTGGCGCACAGTAGAAAGAAAACCAAGATGATCTCGCGTCGGTTCACCGGAAAAGATCTGATGACCGCAATCTTTTCCCCAGCTCATCGGTTTCGTGTGATTCTGGCGCGCTGCGGCCTCGTCGCGCTGCTGGCGGGATGCGGAGCCCCTGCCCCCGTCGCCGTGACGCCTGGCCCGGCCCCCACCATTCGCAGCTCGTCGGAAATCGATCTGCCGCTCATGGCCTACCGGCTCACCATCGACAACCTGGAGGTGATCCAGCGCGGGGTGTACCAGCAGCAGGTGGCGTGCGCCGCGCGCTACGGGGTGACGATCACCCCGGAGGAGGTGGATCGTGCAGCCCTGAAATCCGAGCTCGACGTGTCGCGGCGTTATGGGTTGGTCAATCGTTCGGAGGTTGAGCAGTACGGTTATAGGATTCCTCCCTCGGGGGAGAAGGAGCTTGAACGTGACCCCTCCGCCGGTCACACGAAACGGGACGAGGTGCTGACGGGGCAGGCCGAGGGGGGAGGCCCCAGTTCGCTGAAGGATTCCGAGGGCAATCCGCTGCCCGAGGGAGGGTGCGCCCAGCTCGCCTGGAATGAGATGCGCGAACCGAGCGGGGACGGAACGGAACTGGCGCAGAAGCTGCTCGGGGATGCTTGGAGTGCTCTGCTTGAGAACGAGACCTTCAAGGGCGTGGAGAAGGACTGGGCGGCCTGCATGAAGAAGGCCGGCTACGACTTCCAGCATCGCTGGGAGGCCGGTAATTCCGTTGGGGAGGCTGATGCCGGTAGGCAGCGTGAGATGGCCCTGAAGGATTTGGGATGCGCGGAGGAGACCAATTACGTCGGCCGGGCGATGGCCGTGGACGTGGCGATCCAGAAGAAACTCATCAGCGAGAACGAGGCCAGTCTGCGTGCCGAGCTCGACGTTCAGAAAAAGGTCCTCGAACGGGCAAAGGAGGCTTTGAGGTGACGTTTTCCCGATCCGCGATCCCCGCCGTCTGACTGCGACCATGAAAGCCTGGGTACGCCGTCATCCGCTCGCTGCGCTGATCATTCCGGCGCTGGTGATGCTGCTCGTCGGGTTGGTGGCCGGCCAATTCGTGAAATCCCCCGCCCAGGTGGCGGCCGACGCCGCGCCACCTGAGCAGACCACCCTCACCGCTCCCGTGGAGAAGGGCAGAGTGCAGCGAACCGAATCCGCCGACGCGCAGGTCAAACCCACGGCGCCCGAGGTGGTCACCCCCGCACCCCCGGGAGGGGGAGCCGAAAAGGCGGTGGTGTCGGCCGTTCACGTCAGCGTCGGTGGGAAGGCCGAGGCGGGCACCTCCCTCGTTGACGTGGCGGGACGCCCCACCTTCGTGCTGCCCGGCAACCTGGCCGCCTACCGCACGCTGGGGCCCGCGATGACCGGCCCCGACGTCACCCAGCTCCAGGCGGCGCTGCGCACCCTCGGATACAAGATCCCCGAAGACGAGAAAACCTTCGGCGCCGCCACCAAGGAGGCCGTGAACGCCCTCTACGCCGACCGCGGCTACAAGGCGACGCGGGTCGGTGACGAGGAGGCCGACGCCGCGGCCAAGGCCGAGACGGCCGCCAGCCGCGCGGTCCAGCAGGCAAAGGTGGTGCTGAGCCGCGCCGAACGCGACTACGCGGCGGCCAAGAAGGGTTCCGGCGACGACCAGGGGGAAACCGGTACCGGGGATGGAAAATCCAAAGGAGGATCGGGGGAGTCGCCATCCAAGGACACCATCGAGGATGCCAAAACCTCCCTGGCCCAGGCACAGGAGGACCTCAAGGCGGCGCAGGAGGCGCTGGTCAAGGCCCGTGACGCCGCAGGACCGCAGGTCCCCCTGGGCGAGGTCGCCTTCCTGCGCCATCTGCCGGCGGTGGTGGACACCATCGGAGTCAGCGTCGGAACCGAGGTCGGAACCGGCACCATCACGCTCGCCTCCGGTGATGTCGCCGCCGTCGCCAAGCTGGCCAAGGCGCAGACCACGCAACTGGAGGTCGGCGACGCCGCCACCCTCATCACCCCCGACGGCACCCGCATCCAGGGAAGCGTCACCGACGTGACGGCGCTCAGACCCGAGGAGGGCCAGGTCGAGGGAGCGGTGCAGGTGACCGTCACACCCGAAGCCCCTCTCGACGCCGGCCTGCGCGGCACGACCATCAGGGTCAACATCGCCACATCCACCTCGGAACAGGAGACGCTGAAGGTACCGGAGGCGGCGGTAACCACCGGCGCCGACTCCAAGAGCCGGGTGCGGGTCAAGGAAACCTCCGGTTCCTACCGCGATGTCGAGGTCACCGTCGGTGAGTCCGGTGACGGCATGGTTGGGGTGACCGCCGTGGACGGGCAGCTCGCGGAGGGCGAATCGGTCGTGGTGGGGATCCTCCGGTGAAGGTCCTCGAATTCCGTGACGTGACCCGGACATTCCCCGGACCGGTTCCCGTCGAGGCGTTGAAGACGTGCAGTTTCACCGTCAACGAGGGGGACATGGTGACCATCGTCGGTCATTCCGGTTCCGGCAAGTCGACGCTGCTGAACCTGGCCGGGCTGCTGGATCGCCCCAGCAGCGGAACGGTCCTGGTCAACGACCTCGACACCACGAAACTGAGCGAATCCGACCGCACCGCCCTGCGGGGAAGCAGCATCGGTTTCGTGTTCCAGGCCTTCCACCTCATGCCCCACCGCAGCGTCACCGACAATGTCGCGCTGGCCGGGCTCTACCAGGGCGTTCCGGCCGAGGAACGAAAAGAGGCGTCCCGCCGGGCCATCGACCTGGTGGGTCTCGGCCACCGCAGCGACTCGCCCGCCGGGTTGCTCTCCGGCGGCGAGAGACAGCGCGTCGCCATCGCCCGGGCGATGGCCGTCAACCCCGCCATCCTGCTCTGCGACGAACCCACGGGAAACCTCGACAGCATCAATTCCGAGGCGATAATCGACCTGCTGACCACCCTCAACGGGGCCGGAACCACGGTGGTGATCATCACCCACAACCCCGAGATCGCGGGCATCGGGAATCTGCGGCTGCGGCTGCACGACGGGGTGGTGACCCGCGATGCCGCGTGAACGTGACCGGGTCCGGTTGGCGGTGTTGTTCCAGGAAGCGATAGCAGGTCTCGTCCAGCGTCCCGGCCGGTCCGTCCTGACCGCCCTGGGCACGGTCATCGGGGTGGCGGTGCTGGTGGTGGTGCTCGGGCTGACCACATCCGTCTCGGTGCAGGTGACCGCGCAGTTCAGTCTCGTCGAGGCGACGGAGGTGCGGGTGACGCGCGCCGAACGACCACGCCCCAGGGTGGCGTCGCTGGACTTCCCGATCGATGCTGCGGAACGGGCCGAGCAAATCAACGGTGTCAGGAGCGCCGGGCTCCACTGGGAGCTGAAACAGCGCGCAACCAAACCCCCGGAGACACACGATGCCCGCGTGATCGCGGCCTCGGCGGGGACCTTCGAGGTCGCGGGGGCGACCTTCTCACAGGGGCGCGGCTTCGACGCCGGGCACGAGCAGCGGGGAGCGCGTGTCGCGGTCATCGGCAGTGGCGCCGCCCGAGACCTGCGCATCGACGACCTGTCGCGCGGCCCGGCCGTTGCCATCGACGGGGTGCCGTTCACGGTGATCGGCATCATCGACGACACCAAACGGCTGCCCGAACTGCTGGCGGGCGTCGTCATCCCCACCCGGACCGCGCAGGCCCTGTGGCACGACCCGCCGCCGGAGGCGAAGGTGAACCTCGTCGTCGACGTCGCCCCGGGTGCGGCCCAGGTGGTCGGTCCGCAGCTGCCCACCGCCATGTCGGCCACCCAGCCGGAACTGTTCTCCGTGTCACTGCCCCCGAGCCCGGAGGGGCTCCGCGCAGCCGTCAACTCCCAGCTGAGCGGCCTGTTCCTGGGGCTCGGGGTGGTGTGCCTGATCGTCGGCATGATCGGTATCGCCAATACCACCATCGTCGCCGTCATCGAACGCACCGGGGAGATCGGCCTGCGACGGGCGATGGGTGCGCAGCCACGCCACATCGCGGCCCAGTTCCTCCTCGAGGCGGCCGTCCTGGGTGGGCTGGGCGGGCTCGTCGGAACCAGCCTCGGGGTGGTGGCGGTGGTCGCTATCTGCGCCGCCCTGACCTGGACGGCGGTCGTGCCGCCGCTGCTGGTCGCGGCCGGGCCCCTCGTCGGTCTGGTGGCGGGCACGCTGGCGGGCATCTACCCCTCCCTGCGGGCCTCCCGCCTCGAACCCGTCGAGGCGCTGCGCTACTGAACAGGGAACAAACCCGCCTCGCACCGCGCCCCGCCTTCACGGGATATCCGGGACGGTGCAAGCCCGTAGGATTCGCGCATGGAGATTCTGGTCGAGGGGTGTGCGGAACGGCGGGTGCGGCCTGAGCGGGGGGAGCTCCGGCTGGGGCTGGAACACGAAGGCGACAACCGGGAATTCGTCGTGGACCTCACCTCCGACCTGGCAAGGCGTTTCTCCGAGGCCGTCGCGCCGCTGCACCCGCAGGCCGTCGTCTCGTGGGGGTTGGAACCGGTGCGGGTGTGCACGTGGCGGTCGCAGCGCAGGGGTGCCCTGCGGTACCGGGCCTCTGCCGAGGCGACGGTGGTCTTCCGAGACTTCCAGGCGCTCGCGGACTTCGCGGTGGGGTGGGGAGCGGCCCCCGGGGTGGAGGTGCGTCACACGTCCTGGAAACTGACCCCGGAGACGGAGCAGAGGGTGGAGGACGAGCTGCTGACCGAGGCCGTGCAGGCGGCCCGTCGCCGCGCCGACATCATGGCCCGGGCCGCGGGCGCGGAGGTGAGCGTCTGCGTCGAACTCTCCGACCACCGGCCGGAGCCGCAGCTCGCCCACGGTGAGGTGTTGGCGGTGGCCGCCGCGGCGCCCGAGGGCGGGGGAGGGGTCGTGGAACCAGACGAGATCTGCCGTGCGGTCAGCGTCCACGGCAGGTTCCGGACGGAGTGAACGATGGTTGACGCGGCACTCGCACGCGCCCGGCTCGTCTCCCAGGGGCTCGTTGTCCGCCGCTGGGAGCGTCCCGCCGAGGTCGCGGCCGCGTTCGGCGCGCACCAGGGCCAGGACCTGCCCGGGGTGCTGGCCTCGATCGCGTTGCGCAGCGACGGCGGCATCGAGGCCGTCGTGGAGGCTTGCGCCCGGGGTGAGATCGTGCGCGGCTATCCGATGCGCGGCACCGTTTTCCTGATGGCCGCCACCGATGCCCGGTGGATCACGCAGCTGTGCGTGGACAAGTCGCTGCGGGAGTCGGAGCGCATCCTCAAGAGCCGCGGGATGGGGGAGGGGCATCTCGAACGCGCCGCCGAGATCGCCGCCGAACTGCTGGTCGACGGGCCGAGGTCCCGCGCGGAGCTGCACGCGCGCTGGACCGAGGCCGGGCTGTCGGAGGCGCAGGGCGCGAACTACCACATGACCTTCCAGCACATCGCCACCGGAATGCTTTGCTACGGACCGGTCGTCGACGGCGACCAGCACGTCGCCCTCACGAGGACGTGGCTGCCCGCCGGAACCGGGCTGGAGGAGCGTTTCAACGGCGACCGCGACGCCGCCTGCGCCGAACTGCTCGACCGCTACCTGACCAGCCGCGGCCCCGCGACGCTGCGCGACTTCTCCTGGTGGAGCAAACTGCCCCTTGGTGCCGCCCGGCGGGCGTTCGCGCTGATCCGGGAACGCTTCGAGGAACTGCCCGGCGACGAACCCCGCTACCAGCGGGCCGGGCTGGTCGACGAGGTCGCCGCGGCCGGGCGGTCGGCGTCGCGACCACTCCTGCTGCCGGGCTTCGACGAGTTCATCCTCGGCTACCAGGACCGCCTGTTCGCCCTCACCGAACGCGACCACCCGAAACTCGTCCCCGGCAACAACGGGATGTTCAAACGCGGCGCCGTGCTGGGAGGTCGCGTGGTGGGGTCGTGGAAACGGGCCGGACCCCCCGGCAGACGTCGCTTGGAACTGACCCGTTTCGAGGACCTGTCGTCCCGGGCGGAGTCGGGATTCGAGAAGGCCTTCCAGGCCTGGCCGTTCCTCACGGAGTGAACTCGGGGCCCGCCCCCTGTGTCACAACCTCTCCCCGTGCACGACTCGCGGAAGAAGAACGGTTCAGCGGGGCCCGTCGAGGGGTCTGGGGTTCGCCGCCCCGGGACCCGTGCACGACTCGCGGAAGAAGAACGGTTCAGCGGGGCCCGTCGAGGGGTCTGGGGTTCGCCGCCCCGGGACCCGTGCACGACTCGCGGAAGAAGAACGGTTCAACGTCGTATGACGACGTTGAACCGTCGAGCCTCCGCGATTCGTGAACGGGAGGGGGCGCGATGCTGCTGCCCGTCGGTCCTGCTCAACCGGATTGGAGAGAGGGAAGTTGGTTGAGCCGATCCTCACGAGCGTCATCGAGTGGGTCGTGTCGAAACCATCCCGACGCGGAGGTTCAGCGGCGGATGGTGCGTTCCATCCTCACGTGACCCAGCTCGAAGGGGGCCAGGCTGGACCAGTCGTCGTCGAAGGTGAACTCCGTGAAGGTGGACGTCGGGTACCAGCACTGGAGACGGTCGGCCTCCCGGCTGTCGGAGGCGTTGCCGAGTTGGGCGGCGAGCGCCGGAATGGTGGGGGCGTGCCCCACCACCAGCAGGCCGTTCACGGCGGGGTCGGTCTCGCCGATGTGCCGAAGGAGGGCGTCGGCGCCCTCGTAGTAGAGGTCGTCCAGGTATTCGACGGGGATGTCGAGGCCGAGTGCCGCGAAGGTCTGCCGGGCGCGGGTTGCGGTGGAGACCAGGGCGTGTTCCAGGCCGAGGGGACGCAGCTGCAGGCCCGCCTCCTGTGCGTCCTGGATGCCGGCGGGCAGCAGCTCCCGCGAGTGGTCGCCGCGGGGATGGCTGGCCCGGGTTTTCGCGTGGCGCATCAGCACGAGTCGTCGCATGGGGCGAGTCTACGAGCTCCGCCGGAGCCGGCCCGTCGTCCCTGATCCGTTTTGCTGGCCCTAATCCCTGTTTGCTGGGCTTGTTGATGTTTGCTGGCCTCACAGCGCAGGCAAACGTGAACAAGCCCAGCAAACTGGGGGTAAGGCCAGCAAATCGGTGGTAAGGCCAGCAAACCGACGGGCGGGGCGGGGTGGGGTGGGGGAGCGGGCCCCTGATGGGCTCCTCGGGCGATGTGATCTCTCAGTCGGTGGCGACCGGTTTGACGGCGACCATGAGGTCGCGGCGGATGGAGGAGTCGACGCGGTGCGCGAACCGGTCCCACGCCCCGCCGGTGAGGACCTCCAGGCCGGCGTCGGCCAGCAGCGCCGCCAGGTCCTCGCGGGGCATGCCGAGGGTGTTCCAGCTGATTCCCAGCGACCCTCCCGGGTGCAGCTGCCCCGCCCACACCGGGATCGTCTCCGCCAGCAGCTGCGCCGGGGTGCGCGACCTGCGCCCGCCCGACGTTGATCCGTGCACCACACCGTAGGGGGCGTCGGTGACGATGGCGTCGAAACGTTTCTTCCCGTACAGCGACCCCGACGAGCGGGCGTCCCCGGTGAACACCGTCGCCACCAGTTCCCGCCTGTCGACGGTGATGCGTGCGTCGAAGCGACGACCGATGCGCGCCCCGTTGCGGCGCACCGGGGTGACGGCGGCCGTGTGTTTGATGCGTTTGCGGCGCAGCCAGGTCTTGTAGAACGCCGCCATCGCGTCGAAGGCCTTGTCGTCGGCCTCCACGCCGAAGGCGTCGCAGCCCGCGATCAGCGCCGTCGAGATGGTGGTGCCGCGCCCCGCCATCGGGTCCAGCACCCGGTGGGGGGCGTTGCGCCTGGCCGCCGCGATGGTGACGTTCAGCAGCAGCCGGGTGAACTGTTCGTTGGTCTTTCCCTGGTACTTGGGGATGGTCACGAGGTCGTCGTCGAGGACATCGGTGTGCGGCAGCGCGACGGGCCGCAGCAGGTCGCCGTCGCGCTGGAACAACGCGAACGCCGACGACTGCCGCGCGATGCCCGCCAGCTCGTCGCGACCCATGCGCTCGGCGTCGAAGGCCAGGTAGTCGACGCCCGCCACTTCAGCCTGCGCGATTCCCGAGACGAAGGGGGCGGTGATCTCCAGTTCGGCGGCGGTCAGCGCGGCCGCCTCGCCCGCGTACACGCGATTCGCGGACGGGTTGCGCAACAACAGGTACGACGACATGGGGGCAAGTCTTTCACGTCGCGACGCCGCAGGGGCTCACTGCCAAGGAAGAAGGCGCCGGTACTGTTTGCGTGCGGGCATCGCATGGATGACCAGTTCGTCATCGTTCTTGAAAATCAGGACAACCACTTCGAGAAGACGACCTGCGGAATCAAACCCCAAGCGCAGTTCCCGGTGCGGCCAGTCATCGTCTTCAAGATGTGAGGTCCTGTTGTGGGAGTGCTGTCCGGGCGAGGACGTGCTGGGCGGGATGAGGCGGTGACGCACCATCGTGTTCCTGTACTGGACGTACCGGTCACGATGGTGGGGCGTCGGATCGCCCGATCCAGTGCGCCGCAGCCGGGCATGACTTCCGCAACAGGACCCGGGATCCAGTGAGGCCACGCTGCGACAAGGGATGCGTCCGTTTCGGAGACGCCGTGTTTCAATGCGGTTGGATGAACTCTCATGCGGCGAACTGGGCCAGCGCACGCCGGATAGTCTCTGACCTGGAGAGTTTTCTCGGGAAGCGATTGCGTCGAGCGCATTGATTTCGTCGGTTGTCAGCCGGACCGCGACCACCTGCATCGGTTCGGCCCCGCGCCCGGGACGTCCGCGCCCGCGTCGTGTGAGTTCCTCGACGTCGTATCCGGCCTCGGCTTCGTCGGCCCAACGTTGGATCTGTTCTTCGGTCACCATAAAATATTGTATGACGAAAATTCTGGGATGGGTTCACCGCAGGAACAGGGCCTTGAGGCGCAGCGATGCCACCCACACCCCGAGCATGGCCAGGACGACGAAGTAGAGGGCATGCCCCGCGGTCAGCCAGCTGACCGCGCCGGCGTTGAGGTCGCGGAGCATCTCGATGCCGTGCCACAGCGGCAGGCACTTCACCGCCGCCGCGATCGGGGCCGGGTAGACCTCGACGGGGTAGAAGGTGCCGGAGAACATGAACATCGGCATCAGCACCAGCATGATCCAGTCCATCTGCTGGAAGGTGCGGCAGAACGACGTGGCCGCCATCCCCAGGGCCGCGATCCCGAAGGCGATCAGCAGGCATGTCGGGATGGTCAGCAGCACCCACCACGACCCGACGAGACCCAGCAGCGCCATGACCGCGACGAAGCTGGTGGCGTAGATGCCGCCGCGCACCAGGGCGACGGCGATCTCGCCCAGCGCCACGTCCAGCGGCCCCAGCGAGGTGCTGAGCATCGTCTCGTAGAGCTTGTTGAACTTCAGTTTCATGAACACGTTCCAGGTGGCGTCCATGACCGCCCCGTTCAATGCGGAGGTGGCCAGCAGCGCGGGCGCGATCCAGGCGGAGTAACTGGTCCCCGCCTGTACCTGACCGATGAAGGTGCCCAGGCCGATCCCCATCGCCAGCAGGTACAGCACCGGTTCGACCGCCCCCGTTGCCATGAGCAGGCCGCTGGCACCCCAGTTCGCCTTCAGACCCCGGGCCGCGACGATGGGGAATCTGCCGCTGAACGAGGCCGAGTGGTTCGTCCCGGGAAGCAGCGACTGGCCGTCCGGCAGCCCGTCCGGCACCGCAGCCACCGGTTCCGAGGCGACCCGTTGCCTGACCTGTTTCTGGCGGGGACGGGGCAGGACCCCGGTCAGTCGCAGGTGGAAGATCCGCCGGGCGAGCAACAGCCCGGCGACGCTCAACACGGTCAGGTAGGCGACGTGCACGAACGGCAGCCACGCCGGCGCGGCCTGCCCGAGGGTCAGGATGCGGGCCAGATTCACCCCGTGCCACAGCGGCGAGACCCAGCCGATCGGGTGCAGCCAGCCGGGCAGCACGTCGAGGGGAAAATAGGTGCCGGAGAACAGCGTCAACGGCAGCACCACCAGCCGCGAGAAGATGGAGAACTGGCCCTTCTCGTCGTGTTGGAGGGCCGTCCAGGCCATCACCGGGTTGCCGAACGCCCACGCCGTCAACACCGCCACCGGGAACAGGATCAGCACACTCACGGGGGTGATGGCCCCGAAGACCAGCAGCACCACGATGACGGTGGTGCAGTTGATCAGGTAGCGCACCGTCGAGCCCAGCCAGTGTCCCTCCGCCAGCTGCGACGGGGTGGTGGGGGTGGAGGCGGCAGCCTGGTACAGCTCGTGCCATTTGAAACTGGAGAACACCTCGAGGGTGTTCTCGGCCTGGGCGGCGTGCACGGCGGTTGAGAGCAGCATCGCGGGCGCCACGAACTGCAGGAAAGGCACCCCGAGCGCCCCCGGGCTGGCGGCATCCACCACCACGCCCAGACCCACCCCCAGCGCCAGCACCGTCAGCAGCGGTTCCAGGGCGCCGATGGCGAACAGGCTCACCCACCAGGAACGCAGCTGCATGACGACGTTGCGGGCGTGATGGAAGGCGCCCCAGCGCGCGACCTGCGCGGCCCGGGCGTCGTGATCGACGGGGGTGAGGGTCTCAGTCAATCAAAGACCTCCCCGTCAACCTCAAGAACACGTCCTCCAGCGAACATCGCCGCACCAGCGACGAGTTCGGCTCCAGGCCGCGTTCCATGATGGCGCGCAGCGCGGCCTCGCCGTCGTCGGAGTAGACCAGGATCCGGTCGGGGAGGGTTTCCATGCGATTCCCGATACCTGCGATGCGCTCGGCGGCCCCGGCGTTGCGGGTGGAACCGAAACGCAGCTCCACCACCTCGCGGCCGGCGTGTTCCCGCACCAGCTCCGGTGGGCTGCCCTCGGCGACGATCACGCCGTGGTCGATGACGATCAGCCGGTCGCAGAGCTGCTCGGCCTCGTCCATGTGGTGGGTGGTCAGCACCAGCGTGGTGCCCTTCTCCTTCAGCTGGAACAGCCGGTCCCACAGCACGTTGCGGGCCTGCGGGTCCAGGCCCGTGGTGGGTTCGTCGAGCAGCATGATGCGCGGATCGGAGACCAGTGCCCGGGAGATCGTGAGGCGGCGTTTCATGCCGCCCGAGAGGTCGTCGACCCGGGAGTTGCGTTTGTCGGTGAGCTGCGCGAACTCGATCAGCTCCTCCGCCTTCGCGGCCAGCCAGCGCTTCGGCAACCCGAAATAGCGGCCGTAGAAGATGAGGTTCTCGCGGACCGTGAGCTGGGCGTCGAGGTTGTCGTTCTGCGGCACGACCCCGAGGTGGGCGCGGATCCGCGGCCCCTGCTCGTCGGGATCCATTCCTAGGATGCGCAGCCGACCGCCGGAGCGGTGCGAGACCCCGGCGATCATGCGCATGGTGGTGGATTTGCCCGCC
This sequence comes from uncultured Propionibacteriaceae bacterium, assembly GCA_937965785.1. GTDB lineage: Bacteria > Actinomycetota > Actinomycetes > Propionibacteriales > Propionibacteriaceae > Arachnia. The sequence goes on from CALCKT010000040.1 coordinate 14,121, forward strand.
CCGTTGGGGCCGAGCAACCCGAAGGACGTCCCGGGCTCGACCTCGAAGTCGATGCCGCGCACCGCCTCGAAAGCGCCGTAGGATTTGCGTAGCTCCTGGGCCAGGATCACCGGATCACTCACGGGGCAAAACCCTACGCCCACGGCCCGATGAATCCATTCCCGGCTGGCATCACCGCCAGCCGGACTGCCCCTGGGGTTGCTGGTAAGTGGGTTGCTGGTAGGTGGGTTGGGTTGGGGACTGCTGCCCCGTGGGCTGCTGGTAGGTGGGTTGGGTTGGGGACTGCTGCCCCGTGGGCTGCTGGTAGGTGGGCTGGGTTGGGGACTGCTGCCCCGTGGGCTGCTGCGCTCCTTGGGATATGGGCGGGAAGCAGTCGATGTAGCGCTCCACGTAGGCTTTCTGGCCCTTCCCCTGTTCGACGTACTTCTCCACGTGGGGAAGCTGGGTCCGCATGAAATCGACGATGGCGATCGCGATGGTCTTGTTCCTGTCGTCGCGCCAGAACACCGCGGGTTCGATGTGAATCCTGTTGACGCCTGCATGGTCGAACACGTCAAGGCAGCGATTCCGGCCGGTGATCCGCATGTGCGCGATCTCCGGGTAGGTGATCTGGCCCAGCACGTCGTTGCCCTGGGCGAGGACGAACCGACCCTCACCCATGTGGACTTGGCGGGCCGGGTCGAGCAGCCACAGGAGCAGGAGCAACGGTGCGAGCACGGGGGACAGCAGCAGTATGAGAAGGGCCCCGGAACCGCTGGTCAGGAAGTAGAGGTCGTTGTGGTTCTGGATGACGAGGAGGACCACACCGATCAGATAAACCGTCGCGATCAGGGGAGACAACCATTTGATCGGGTTGCGGACGCGAAACTTGACGGTTTTCACCGGGGCTCCTTCCGTCTCGGGCGCTGCACGGGTCCCGGGACGGCCGTAGCGTAGCGCCAACTCCGCGGGATCACATCTGCGGGGGTCGGGGAAGCGTTCGGCACGCGTGGTTTCCCTCGGCGCGGCCGGGGTGCTGGTCGTGTGATTCGGGGATTGCGCGGCCATGCAGCACTCAACCCGGATTCCGGGCCGAAATGGCCTATTTTTCCGGTTGAGCGCTGCGCAACCGGGGAAACCCTCGGTGCACGGAGCCCACCGGATGGTCTCTCATTCCGGTAGGAAGTCGATGAAGCGTTCGGTGTGCCGACTTCGCTTGTCGAGCCGGACCTCGGTGCCGTGGAGGAGGTCGCGGATCTGATCGGCCATGCGATCCACCTTGGCCTTCATGAACCGGTTGGACATCAGCCACGGTCTCATCCGGATGCGCAGGGTGGCGGTGCGGTCGTAGATCTCCAGGTCGTACTTGTTTTTCCAGAGCCTCATGTGCGCGATGTCCCGGAGCGCCACCTGTCCTTCCACCTCGCCCTTCCAGGAGAGCATCATCTCCTCCCTGTCGATTTCCAGCCAGCGAACGGGTTTGCGCAGAACCAGCAGCAGGGGCAACGCCATCAGGGCGAGCATGTTGAGGATGGGACCGAGCCAACTCCATGTGGGCCAGCCGCGCCCACCCGAGGAACCCGTGACGTTCGGTGGTGTGGCGGAGGGGGAGCCCGTCGGTGTCGCCACCCCCGAGGTGCTGGCCTCCTGCGACGGGGGTTCGCTGGGCTCCTGGGTCGGGGGTTCGCTGGGTTCTTGGGTCGGGGGTTCGCTGGGTTCTTGGGTCGGGGAGGGCAGCGGGCTGCTGCTGGTTTTCTGCGACGGGATTTCGCCGCTTTCCGTCACCAGCGGTGGGAGGGAGGGGACCCGGAGGCTGGGAAGGGAAAAGGTGATGCGAGTGTCCGTGGGTATGGACGGCAACCTGAAGGTGCTGTGTTTCCCGGTCGGGGAGGGCCGAACCCCCGCCCCATAGGGGCTGGGGGAGAAAATGGTGGACGCGGCGAAGAAGACGAACGCCACCGAGATGATGTAGATCAGGGAGAACAGCAGGTTCTGGCAGCCCATTCCGTCGCGGCAGCGGATCTTGAAAGTCAGCAGCGGCCGCTCCGGCGCAGGCGGTGCCGGTTCCGGGCCGGGTGGTTCCGGTGTCTCGTCGGCCTCAGGCGAGGTTGACATGGTGGTGCTCGAAGGGGGTGCCCTTCGCGCGTTCGATGGAGGCGATGATCTCCTCCTCCGCATCCGTGCGGCCGGTCCACGTGGCTCCCTCGACGGACTTGCCCGGCTCCAGGTCCTTGTAGACGCTGAAGAAGTGCTCGATCTCCAGGAGGATGTGCTCGGCCACCGAGTCGAGGTCCTTCAGGTGCCTGCGGCGGGTGTCCGCGGTCGGCACGCACAGCACCTTGTCGTCGCCACCCATTTCGTCGGTCATGCGGAACATCGCCACCGCATAACACTGGATCAGGCAGCCGGGGAAGGTGGGTTCGGCGCCGATCACCATGGCGTCGAGGGGGTCGCCGTCGAGCCCGAGAGTGCCCTCGATGAAGCCGTAGTCGTAGGGGTACTGGGTGGACGTGAACAAGGTGCGGTCCAAACGGATGCGACCCGTCAGGTGGTCCATCTCGTACTTGTTCTTGGTGCCCTTCGGGATCTCGACCGTGACATCGAACAGCACGCGGCTCTCAGGGTTGAAGATCTCAATGCTCTCAATGACGTCGTCGCTCACTGTCGCTCCTATGATTGATGCGCCGCCGTCTGCTGACGGCCAGTGGTCAAGCACTCTACCGGACGAGGAGCGTCGATTTGTCCCCCCAGAGAATCCCGTGGCGACCCGTGATCATCTGGGGGTTGGTCGGGTCACTGCTGGTGGCCGCCTTCACCATGGCGGTCATCCACGGAGCGGCGTCATCCGCCGCCGGAACCGCGGCCTCCGTCGCCGTTTCCTCGCCAGCGCCGTCCCCGCAGCAGAAACCGGCCGGTCCTGTCTCCGCGGCCCCGGAGGCCGCCCCCGGCAAACTCCCGGACCGTGCCGCGCTGGAACAGCGCCTCAAGTCCCTGGACGTCGCGGCCCTGACCAAGGGCGTGCCGGAGGGGTCGTCGCTGAGCCTGGCCTACCAGGTCCTCGACGTCGAGACCGGGGATGTGCTCGCCGCCTCGAACGCCGATCGGCTCCTCGTGCCCGCGTCGAACACGAAACTGCTGACCGTCACCGCTTTGCTGTCGGTTTTCAACGGCACCGAAACCTTCGACACCACCGTCGTCTCCCCGTCCCCCGGGCAGCTGGTGCTGGTCGGAGGTGGTGACCCGCTGCTCGCCTCCGCAGCCTCCGACGGGAACCCGAAACGCGCCTCGCTGGAGGAACTGGCGGCGAGGACCGCGGAGAAGCTGAAATCGCAGGGCCTGAGCAAGGTGAGTCTCGGTTACGACGCCTCCCTGTTCCAGGAGTCGTGGGCCACCACCTGGCCCTCCAGTTACCGCGACCAGGTGACCCAGATCTCCGCGCTCTGGGCCGACGAGGGCCGCGACGCCAAGCAGGTGCGTTCCACCGACCCCGCGGGTGATGCCGCCCGCATCTTCGCCACCCAGCTGGCCGCCCAGGGCATCACCGTGGAGGGCAGTCCCGCGGAGACCAAGGGCTCCGGGGAGGAGATCGCGAAGGTCAGCTCGCCCGGGGTTCACGCCCTCGCCGCGGCCGCGATGGAAAACTCCAACAACTCCTACACCGAGGTGCTCGGCATGCAGCTGGCCCGCAAACTGGGCCAGCCCACCACGTTCGCCGGGACGGCCGCCGCGGTGCAGCAGGAACTCACCCGCCTGGGGTTGTGGCACGAGGGGGCGGTGCTGCACGACGGCTCCGGCCTGACCCGCGAGAACCAAGTCACCGCGTCGATGCTGGCCGGGGTGGTCCGATACGTGATGATCACCCCCCAGGCCTCCGTCGTGCAGGAGGGTTTCCCCGTCGCAGGGGTTTCGGGGTCGCTGGCCAACCGTTTCGACGACGAGATCTCCACCGCTGGCCGCGGCATCGTGCGGGCCAAGACCGGCACCCTGTCGCTGGTTTCCACCCTCGCCGGGACCACCGTCACCGCCGATGGTCGCGAGGTGGCTTTTGCATTCATCACCAACGGCTCCACCGACGGCTGGGCCGCTCAGGTGTGGAGCGACCGGGGGTCGGCCCTGATCACGGGGTGCGGTTGCTGATGCAGCGCCGACCCCACGTCTCCTGGCCGCTGGCCCGGGTCGTCGAACGGCTGCTCGCCGACCCGGGGCCCGGTGTCTCTCGGCCGGAGGCGGTGCGTGAGGTAGCCGCGCTCAGGGCCGCGGCCCGCAGGGCCGGTGACCTGGCCGTCGAGCACTCGGGTCTGGACGGTCCGGCCGCCGCGGAGGTCATCGTCGTTGATCGTCCCGGATGGTCCAGGCGGGCCGCGGTGATGGCCGACGACCTGCTGGGCCGGTTGCCGCTCAAGGAGCAGCCCGCCGGTCCGCGACGCACCCTGGCCGGGATCGGTTACGGGCTGGTCGCGGGGATCTCCTTCGCGGTGATGGGGCGGGGTCTGCTGGGCCAGTACGACCCCTGGGCGGGACGGCTGATGCTGGTGGCTCCGAGCATCGTCGAGGTGCGGCGCGGACGCGGCCTCGACCCCGACGACCTGCGGCTGTGGGTGAGCCTCCACGAACAAACCCACGCGGTGCAGTTCAACTCCGCGCCCTGGCTGCTCGGTCACGTCGAGGAGCTGATCGCCGCGCTCAGCGTCGACGACCCCTCTCCGACGGAGATGGCGGAGGGGATCCGCGCGGGCCGGGGGGTGGCCTCGTTGCTGGTCACCGCCGAGGGGAAGCATCACCTTGACACCCTCACAGCCACCATGACCCTCCTGGAGGGCCACGCCGACCTGGTCGCGGACACGGCCGGGGCGGTGCACGTGCCCTCGGTGCGGCAGTTGCGTGAGGCTTTTGCCCGGACGGCCGCCGGCACCGGTTGGCGACGCCTGATACCCGGCCTCGACAAGGGCCTCCAGTACCGCGACGGCCTGGCCTTCTGCCGGCACGTGGATCTCAGGGCCGGGATGGGGGCGTTGACCGCCGCCTTCGCGGGGCCCGCGAACCTTCCCACCGTGGCGGAGATCACCGACCCCGACGCCTGGCTGCGGAGGATCCATGGCTGAGGGGCACCGTGGCCAGGCGTGAACTCGGACCCGCCGCGTTGAGGGTCGGCAGGGCGGTGGCGGAGTTGCTGCCCGCCGGTCCCGTCATCGTCGGGGTCTCCGGTGGCGCCGACTCCATGGCGCTTGCGCTGGGGGCGACGTGGGCTGCACCCCGCACGCGATCCGAGGTGGGGTGCGTCGTCGTCGACCACGGCCTGCAGGCGGGTTCCGCCGAGGTCGCGGAGCGGGCGGCCGGAGCGCTGGCGGTACGCGGCATCGACGCCGAGGTTCGGCGCGTCGAGGTGGGAGGCGCCGGCGGGATCGAGGCCGCGGCCCGCCAAGCCCGCCTGGAGGCCCTGTCGCGCGATGGTCATCCCGTGCTGCTGGGCCACACCCTCGATGACCAGGCCGAGACGGTGCTGCTGGGGCTGCTGCGCGGCTCCGGCATCCGGTCGCTGGCCGGCATGTCGGTTCGGCGCGGCCCCTTCCTGCGGCCGCTGCTGGGGATCCGGCGCGCCGAGACCGAGGCGGCCTGCCGCGAATGGGGGGTCGAATGGTGGGACGACCCGATGAACACCGACCCGCGTTTCGCGCGGGTGCGCGCCCGGTCGGCGCTGGCGCTGCTGGCCTCGGAACTGGGCCGCGACGTTGCCGTCGGCCTTGCCCGCACCGCCGACCTGGCCCGCGGCGACGCCGACTTCCTCGACGAGCTGGCGGAACTCGCCCTCGTCCGGGCTCGTCGGGGTGAAGCCGATTCGCCTCGTTCCGCATCCACTCCACAGCCGCCCGATAGGTCCGGTCCGGGTGACGCCCTCGATGTCGCCACCCTCGCCGGGCAGCCGGACGCCCTCCGGGGCCGGGTGCTGCTCGGCTGGCTGCGGAACCACGGCAGCGAGGCGACCCGGGTCCACGTCGCCGCCGTCGACGACCTCGTGCTGGCCTGGCGGGGCCAGGGGCCGGTCGCAGTGCCGGGAGGGTCGGTGCGAAGGGTCGCGGGCCGACTGGAGTGGGTGGCCGGCTGAACGGGTCGTGAGGAATGCGTGAGTCGTGTCGAAACCGGTCTTCACGAACTGGTTGAGCCAGCGTGTGAGCGAAGTAGATGGCTGAGTCGAAACCATTCATGGCGCTTGGTGGCCGGAGCTCGGCCACGGCTCCCCGGACATGTGCGAGATGGTTTCGACACGACCGGCTCGCTGACGCTCGCAGGTCGGCTCAACCAGCTTCAGGACAAGACAAAGCCGGTTGAGCCGGGCTGCGACGAAGGGGCAGTCCATGTCGAAACCACCGGCAGGCGAACAGCGGACCCGACCACAAGTCCCCGACCGCCCTCCCCGCGCCTCGCCCTGCTTTTCCCGTACACGACTCGCGGAAGAAAAACGGTTCAACGTCGTGTGGCGACGTTGAAACGTTTTTCTTCCGCGTTTCGTGTACAGGGGGAAGGGAGGGGATTCGGGGGATAAGTGGGGGCCGAAGCTGGTTGAGCCGTGGCGAAACCGGCAGGTGAGAAGGTCCTCAGCAGCCGTGTTTGTTGTTGTTCGTGGGGCAGGGGGCGAGTGCGGTGGGGGTGCCGGTTGGATTCGGCGATGGCGTCGGGGCCGGGTACGACTGGTTGTATTTTCCGTTCGGGATATTGACCGCGACGACTTCGACCACACTCGTGTTGACCTGCGAGGAGAGATCCATCTGGATGGTGCCGTTCTTGCCGAGTCCGCGCCAGTTGATGACCCAGTGGGCGGTGGCGGTTACCGTGAAGTCGCCGCGTTGGTGGTAGACGTATCCGCAGTCCGGTGATTTCTCGTCGTGGGTTCTGTGCTCAGGGTGTTCCGTTCCCTTGCCACACTCCTTGGTGTCGCCGTTGCCCATTTCCCACGTCACCCCCGCGACCATGGCGGTTGCGGTGACGCTGTAACCGGATTCGGTGACGGTTTTGGTGATCGGCCCCCATGTGTCCCTGCCGGGATTGTTGACCCACATCCAGTTGTGCCAGCCCACGTAGTTGCGGCCCTCCGGTAGCTGTTCGAGGGGCGAGGGCCACATTCCGATCTCGGGTGCCTTCAGGTCCATGCGTCCGATCGCGATCTTGGCCAGGACTTCGGGTTCTGGCGCCTCCCGCGGGGCTGGTTCGGGTGATGGGCCGGAGGGGGCGAAAAGGACGCATTCCCCCGTGCGGGAGTCGTACTGGAGGCAGCCTTCTGCGGGCCAGTGCGGCCTTTCCTGGCCGCCTCCGCCCCCGCCACCGGGGTTTCCGCGGGGCTGGGCGGGGGATTTCCCGGGTTGGCCGCCGGATCCCGGCACCCGCACCGTGATGTCACAAGAGCCGAATCTGCTTTCTTTTTTTGCGCATCCGACATCGGCATCGGCCCGGGCCGGTTGCGCGGGCAGACCGGCCACCGTCAGGAGGAGCGCCACGGTGGCGGCGGCGAGGCGTTTCATGCTGGACATCTGGGCACCGTCTCGTTCGTGGTGTCCCCGAATTTCCAGCCGTCATTGGTCTTTACCACGGTGACATTCCACTGGAGGTACGAAGGCCGCCCCGGTGGGACTACGCTCTTCCCGGTCGCGGAATCGATCATGTCCACCTTTTCGCTGTCGGTGCACATCTGGACATCGATGCTCCGCACGCCGTCCGTCTCCTCCGGTTCCGAGGCGCCGGTGATGTGGACGACCGTGGTCCCGGTCTGCACCTGCCCCTTCTCGCGATACTCTTTGACATGGCCCATCTCTATGGTCTGGCTCTCCCCAATGGCGATGTCCTTCAGGGGCTGCGTGTCGGCATCGGGATTGGTGAATATCTCATCCGTGATGCGGTAGTACTCGATCAGCGTGTTCGCCGCCTCCAGCTGCTCCGGGCTGAAGGTCTCCGACGGTTGGGGCTTCGGGGATGCGGAGAACGACGGCCAGCTCTTGGTGGAATCCGGATACGATGCTCCCCACGAATCCGTGCTCAGCGGCCTCGAATCCCCGCCGCACGATGACAGCAGGAACACAACTGCGGTTGCGGCGACCATGCCGATTCGTCCACTGCGTTGTTTCATTGTTCAACACCTCCGGTGGCGTCAAAGCGACCCGGGCTGGTCTCTCCAGCTCTCGGGACCTTTCCGAGCCTAGGACCGCTCACCGGGTCCCTGCGGGGAGTTCGAGAAACCCCGCAGGGGTTGAAGAAGGTCTGGCCAAAAGTTAGGGGGTGGGTCGTCGTGGAAGTCTGGATTGCGTTCGGACCGTCATATCGGCTTGGAATCAAACCGGGCAAACAGATTGGCGCCCGGCCCAGGGATGATCAGGGGGCAGGACATGGCCGGAGGGATTCTCACGGCTGAGGGGACCCTGAAGTCGGGTACAGACCCTGCCTGCAAGGAGACGATTAAAGTGGGACCACAAAGCAACGAAGCGGCAGCCGAACTCACCGAGGAGAGGAATCTGATGGGAACCAGTGTTATCCATCGCCACCGTCCCGCCGGTCCGCGCTCCCTTCGTCTCGGCAGTGCTCATGCCACATCCGCGATGGGTGGTGTGCGACGGGATCTGCTATTTCCCCCCGGAATCCCGGGGATGGGGAGCAGTGATGCCATGAACCGTCACATCGTGATTGGCGCCTTGGCGGCGTTGTTGTTCGTGACCGGAGCCGTTCTGTCACTCATTCGAGGTGAAACCCTGATGGTCGCCGTGCTCGGGCTGGGCGCTCTCGCCTTCATCGTCCGCACGGTGCTCGCCGTGCGAAGTTCGTCGCGGAAGAAAGATGACTGATCGGCCACGGCATGCAGCAGAATCCCTGCTCACCGTGCGGGGGCTGACCGCGTGGTACAAGGCGGACTCCCCAGTGCTGAACATCGGGGAACTCGACGTCGGCCAGCACTCCGTGGTCGGGTTGCTGGGAACCAACGGCGCCGGCAAGACCACCCTGATCAACACGCTCGTGGGGGTTCACGAGTACGCCAGCCTCCAACACATGACCTGGCGCTCCCGCGCCACGCAGCCACGCGACAGGGCATTCCAGCTCGGACGCTACGTCGTGTTCACCGAGAGCAGCGGTTTCGCGTACTGGTCTCTGGATCCCTACCTGCGTTTCACATCCCGCGTCTTTGGCCGCTCGCCGGACCCGTCGCGCGTGGACGACCTGGTGGCGGGGTTCGGGTTCGAGCCGTTTTGTCGCAAGACCATCGGAAGTCTGTCGACGGGAAACAGGAAGAAGGCCTTCCTCATCGCGGGGCTGAGCCTGGGGCTGCCCCTGCTCATCCTGGACGAACCCGTGGACGGGCTGGATTTCGAGGGCACCGAGTTTCTCTACGAGCGCATCAACGCCTACCGCGACACCGGATCGGTGTTGATGAGCTCCCACGTCGCAGAGAGCTTCACCCGGTGCTGCGACCACCTGTACGTGCTCGACGGGGGTGACCTCAGCCGCCCCCACCCGCTGGATCCCGCAACCGACATCCGCGCCCTGCTCAAGGAACGTCACAGATGACCCTGGTCCTGCTTCGCGCCTTCACCACATATCGCCGCGTCGTTGTGGATGTGCTGATCTGGGGCCTGGCCTGGTTGCTGGCCCCGACGGTGGAACTCCGGATCCCGCCGACGATGTACGTCGTGGGTGTGGCCGCCGCGTCGCTGGTGTCGTCGGGTCTGCTGGTGAACGCGGTCTTCCGGGTGGATGCCATGCGGGACTACGCCCAGCTGCCGCCCCGCCCGGCCCGGGTGAACCTGGCGTTCGCATCCGCCGCGTGGATGCTTCTCACAGCCGAGATCGTGGTGCCCGCCGCCCTGTTCGGTCTGCGACTGGGGCAACTCGCCGCGCCGGACGTCGGCGCGATGCTCGTGGTGGCGGCCTGCGGTCCCCTGTCGGTGATGGCCGCGCTGGCCTCGGCCGGCACCCGGCCGCGATGGGCCGGGCCGCTGCTGGTGGTGGCCCTCTACGGGTTGGCGGTGTGGGCCTGCACGGTGGTTCCGCCGTGGCTGGTGGCCGCGGTGCTGTCGGTCGCGTTGGCGGCCGGGCTGGTTGTCCTCCCCGCCACTGGCCTGCTGCCCACCCGCGGTTCCGCCGCGATGCGGGGACGGGCGGGAACCAACTATTTCCTGCGCACCTCGCTGGCGGATCGCGTCGTGTGGATCAACGCGGTGGGGCTGTTCGCCTTGGCGACGGTGTTCACCGTGACCGTCTGGGAGCAGGGCCTCCGGTTCCCGCTGGCGCTGGCGCTGATCGCCGTCAACAGCCCCCTGACCACCATGATCTCCGGCGACCCCGATCTGGCGAGACAGCTGACAATGCTGGGGTGGCCCGCGCTGGCCTGGCGCCATTACGCGGCGGCCGTCGCTGTTTTCCTGGGAACGTTCAACGCCGGGGTCGGCGTGGTGTACTGGCTGCTGGGTGCCCGCGACCTGCCGCTGATCGCCGGGCTGGTGGTCGTCGTCACGGCGCTGGAGGCCCTCGCCGTCCCCGCGTTGGAGCGTCACGCCCCGCTTCGGGGGCTCCGCACCCGACGCCACGCCTGGCGGCACCCCCGCAAATACCTGCTGCCCGCCGCCCTGCTGCTGGCCTTCGCGTGGGTCCAACTGGGCTGAGGACGGCGGGTGGCGGATTTTCGCCAACCGGGAGGAAGAACCCGGTTGTGCAGCACTCAACCGCGAAAATCGCTCCCGGAGGGGTGAAAATCGGGTTGAGTGCTGCGCAACCGCGATTCCCCGGCGGAACCACTCAACCGGTTCAGGCGAGCGAGTCCACCAGCCCAGCGGCTGGTGGGGTTTCGGGGGCGGGAAGCAGCCCGACGGAGGTCGTCACCGCCTCCGACTGGCCACCGGAGTGGGTGAGGGTGCCGTCGCCGTGGGCGGTGAGCTGGGAGGCGTGGTGTCGCAGGGCCTCCTCCACCGTGGGTTGCAGTTCGCGCAGGTCGAACCAGCGGACCTCGTCGCCCGGGCCGTGGACGACGGCCGCGAAACCCTTCCCGGTGCGCTGCGCGGCGGCCAGGGAAGCGTGGTGGATGCGGACGTGGTCGGGATGCCCGTAGCCGCCATCGGTGTGGTACGAGACCACCAGGTCGGCGTCCACCGCCCGGATCCAGGACGCGACATCCGCCACGACGTCGTCGAGGTCTGCCGCGCACAGCGAATCCGGTTCCGCGTCCTCCGCGGGCCCCGCGAGGCCCTCACGGATCCAGCGCATTCCCGAGTCGCGGTAGCGGCGTCCCGAACCGGCGGGCGGATCCCCCAGGAAACCGTGCCGGGAAACCCCCAGCACCCTCAGCGCCCCGGCCAACTCACCCTCCCGGTGGGTTTCCAGGGCTGGGGTTCCGGCCAGGTGCGACAGCGGCCCCGGCACCACCTCGCCGCGTTCCCCGCGGGTCGCGGTGAGCAGGCTCACCTCATGTCCCGAGGCCACCAGCCAGGCGATCAGCGCGCCCGTGGCGAGGGTTTCGTCGTCGGGATGGGCGTGGATGAAGGTGATTCTCACAGGATCCTCCGGTACTGCTGCAGGGTGTTCTCCGCAGCGCGCTCCCAGGTCATCGCCAGCGCCCGCTGCCTCCCGGTGGTGCCCATCAGATCGCGACGTGGTTTGTCGGTGAGCAGTGCCCCGAGGGCCTCGGCCCACATGCGGGGGTCGTGGGTGGGAATCAGCAGGCCGGTGTGGGTGTTGCAGATGGCCTCGGTCAGGCCTCCCGACGCGGCGGCCAGGACGGGCACCCCCGAGGCCGAGGCCTCCAGGGCGATCAACCCGAAGGTCTCGGAGTGCGACGGCACCAGCATCACGGAGGCGTGCCGCACGATGCGGGCCAGCGACTCGCGGTCCTGGCCGGCCAGGAAGTGCACCTGCCCGCGCAACCCGAGGTCGTCGACGAGGGTGTGCAGCTCGGCCTCGTAGTCCGCGAAATCCGCCGAGGTCTCACCGACCACCGCCAGGTCCGGGCGGATGGCCTCGGGCAGGCAGGCCATGGTGCGGATGGCGACGTCGGGGGCCTTGAGGGGTTGCAGCCGCGCGGCGAACACGACATAGCCGGGCCGGACACCGGGCGGCGCCCAGGGGTGGGTGGCGGGATGGAACAGGTCGATGTTGACACCGGGACGCACGATCCGCACCCGTTCCGGATCGGCCCCGCAGCGACCGATGACCACGGCCGCCTCGTGCCGGGAGACGCACAGCACCAGATCGGACTGCTCCGCACACATCACCTCGCCGTCGACCCGGGCGGGCGACTCGGGCGGTTCCCCGTCGCGCAGCGGCGAGTTCGGGTGGGCGGCCACCGAGTGGAAGGTCATCACGTGGGGCACCCCCCAGGAGCGGGCGACGGGCAGCGCCGCCACCCCCGACATCCAGTGGTGGGAATGGATCAGGTCGTGGGGTTCCAGGGCCTCCATGGCCTCCCGGAACTCGTCGATGTGCTGGTCGATCTCGCTTTTCGGCAGTGGGGTCGGCGGGCCCGCGGGGAGACGCCGCAGCGTCACCGACGGGGCCACGTCCTCCTGTTCCGGCTGGTCGGGGTCGGTGCGGCGGGTCAGGAAGTCCACCCGCACGCCGAGCCTTCCCAGCGCCCGGGCCAGTGCGGCGATGAGCACGTTCATGCCACCCGCGTCCGCGGTGCCGGCGCGTTCCAGAGGGGAGGTGTGCATGGTGACGAAGGCGACACGAAGTCCGGCCCCCGGCTGGGTGGATTGATGGTCCACGGTGTTTTCCTCCATCTCCTCCGGAAATTACTTCCCGACGATGATGCTACTGCGCGAGACACCGGTCGCGGCCGGAAAACCGGTGCTCGCGGGGTGGTTGCCGGGAAAGGCGGTTCCGGGCCTCCAGGAAGGCCTTGGGGTTCTCGGCCACTTCGGACAGTGGGGTGGTCATCATCGTGATGACCACCGTCATGTCGGGTTTGCAGCCGGCGCATCTGGGTCTAGGCAGCGGTTGCCGCAGTTCAGATCCCCGAAGACCGGGGCGTTGGTCATTTCTTGCCTCTTGGCCTCACGGCGAGGGCTGCCGGGATCAACTCGTTCGGGGTCTTCCCGTAGCCCTGGCCGCGTGCAACTACTTCCAGGCGTCGAGGAAACGATCAGAGACTTCCGCCACTTTGGAGGTCGGCTCGTCGATCATGAGCGTCGCCAAGGTGCCGGAATAGACCTCGGTCAAGCACATGGAGGAGTCGTCTTCGTTCTTGCCGCAGGTCCATTTCCCGATGGTCTCGATGTCATGGAGATCGGTGGAGTTCTCCGCGACGGTCTCGCCCGCTCCGTAGGCCGCCACGAAAAAGTCCCCGTCCGAGTTCGTGTAGGTGCTCGCCAGGTCTTTTTTCTTGTCGAAGGTGAAGTCGTCGAATGATTTGGGCATCTCGGGTGCGGCGCCGGAAGACTTGGATGGTTCCCGGGTGGTGGGTTCGGTGGTCTTCCTCGTGGGCTCGGTGCTCTTCTTCGTGGGTTCGGGTGATGGTTTCTCTGAGTTCTGGGTTGCTTGTGTGGTGGTCTGTGTGCTGGTGGAGGGGGTGGCGTTCGGTTGGTTGTCCCGGCCGAGGAGCCACCAGGCCCCGAACCCAGTGATGGCCACGAGGACGGCAACGAGCGCGACGATCAGGACCGTGTTGCTTTTCCTCGGTGGCTGCGGGGGCATGCCCTGACCGGCGGAACCGTAGACGGGCTGATAGCCCTGTTGGCCGTATCCGGACTGCTGGTACGTGGGTTGGGAGTAGCTGGGTTGTTCCTGCTGGTACCCGGGTTGGGGCTGCTGATACCCCGGTTGGGGTTGCTGATACCCGGGCTGGGGCTGCTGGTGCCCGGGTTGTGGCTGAGGGCTGCCGAAGGCCGGCTGCTGGGGGTATCCCTGCTGCGGACGATTGTTGGGGCCGGGCCACTGGTTGTTACTCATTCATACCTCCTGGGTCAACATGGTAAGAGGTTTCTTTGACAGGGCGCGTGGCGACGGAGGGCGTCTCAGGGAACCACAAGAATCGCACGGGGTCGGACAGGCGTCCGCCGGGCGCGGGAACACCGGCCTGCGGGCTCGACGTCGCGGCAAGAGAGGTCGCTTGTCGAAGGTGACCCGGGAGGGTAGTCGTACCCGGGAGGACGCGACGAGCGGAGCCTGAGCCCCGAGTTGCGCTCCCCGCGTGCAGTCGTGCTAGAGTTCGTCCCCGGACGCGCGAGTGGCGGAATGGTAGACGCGCTGGCTTCAGGTGCCAGTGCCCGCAAGGGCGTGGAGGTTCAACTCCTCTCTCGCGCACGGATCGGTCCCCGTCTCATCAGAGGCGGGGACGATTGCTTTCGGGGCAGAAACCTGCACGAAAGAGCGGACCGTGACCAGCATCGAGGACAGCAAACCGTGCATGCCGTCGCCCTGACCGTGTCGAAACCGTGACCCCACCCGTGCACGAATCGCGTATCAGGGCGGGGGTGTCGTGTTGGGGAACTACCGCCCCTCCTCCTGGGCACGAATCGCGGGAGAAAAACGGTTCAACGTCGGGTGGCGACGTTGAACCGTCGAACCTCCGCGAGTCGTGCCCAGGAGGAGGGCGTTCATGTGCTGGCGCAACCGGGTTCAAAGAGTGATCTCGACTCAACCAGTTTCGGGGGCTCCGCCGTTGCCGATGAGAACGCCAAGGAGCAGTTCAAAGAGCGATCCCGACTCAACCAGTTTCGGGGGTCCTCAGTCGCCGTCGAGCAGTCGACGGCGATTCCGGCCCGAAGCCACCCAGCGCGCCAGCGGGCCGTGTTCGTTTATGAGCATCAACCGACCCTGGACGCGTTCGACCAGTCCGGATTCGACGGCCAGCAGCAGCTCGTCGCGACCCTGAAGACGCATTGTTCTGTCGGGGATGAGGATCTTCTTGTCGCGGATGATCATGGAGACCACTGCTCCGCGGGGAAGTCGCAGGTCGTTCACCCACATTCCCACCAGACGGCCCGTTTCCGGGACCTGGAACTGCACCAGCGAGGCGTTGATGCCCTCGAGCGGGGAGGAATCGAACTGCAATTCCCGGGGGGAGATCTGTTCCAGCACCCCGGCCCACGGGGCCAGTTTCGGCAGCAGCGGGCCCTGCACGAGGGTGAACGTCACCACCAGCAGGAAGATGACGTGGAACATGTGCGAGGCGCCCGGCAGGTCGTGCGTCAGCGGGATTGTCGCCAGCATGATGGGCAACGCGCCACGCATCCCCGCCCAGGAGATGAACAGCTGGGTCCTCAGCTTCTCCCGGAACGGCGTCAGGCAGGCGAATACGGAGATCGGGCGGGCGACGAACGTCAACGCCGACCCGATCACCAGCGCCGGGACGATCGCCTCCGGCAGCTGGCTGGGGGAGGCCAGCAGCCCCAGCATCACGAACAAACCGATCTGCGCCAACCAGCCCACCGACTCCGTGAAACCCTCCGTCGTCGAGTGGTGGGGGAGGGCCTGGTTGCCGAGCCACAGACCTGCGATATAGGCGGCCAGCAGCTCCGAACCGCCCGCGACCCCGGCGACGGAGTAGGCGGTCAGCGCGATCGCGAGGGTTGCGAGGGGGTACAGGCCTGCGCTCGGCAGGGAGATGCGGTGCAGGAAAGCCTGCCCCACCATCGCCACCGCCGCCCCGATGAGGGCACCCGCGGTCAACTGGAAGAGTCCGTTCGCGATCATTCCCGTCACCGACATCTGGTTCCAGGCGTCGGAGACCACGACGGTGACGATGATGATCGCGGGCGGGTCGTTGAAACCGGATTCGCCCTCCAGGGTGGTGCGCACCTTCGACTTCAGGGGCAGGCGGCGCAGGATCGCGAACACGGCGGCGGCATCCGTCGACGAAACCATTGCCGCCATCAGGATCCCGGTGCGCAGGTCCACGCCCAGCACCAACATCGCGATGGACGAGGCCACCGCCACCGAGACCAGCACCCCGACGGTCCCGAGCAGCCCGGCCCGGGAGGCCACCGGTCTGAACTCCGCCCAGCGGGTGGTGAACCCGCCGTCGAACAGCAGCAGCCCCACCAGTAGCGCGGAGATGTTGTAGGCCAGCTGGGCGTCGTCGAACCGGATCCCGAGGCCCGCCTCGCCGATCCCCAGACCGATGCCGAGGTACAGCAGCAAACCGGGCATGGAACTGCGCGACGAGATCCGCACCGCCGCGACACCCGCCAGCAGCACCCCACAGACGATCAGGACCACCATGTCCATGTCGTGATGGCTCATGGTGCATCCTTCCTCATCCTGCGGACATTATCCCGGGTTTCGCCTCGCCAAGGCCAGAGGAGATGCGGATTCCCCGCGACCTGATGACCGAGCAGGGTGAGGGTCTCCAACCCTGAACTTGGTTGAGCCAGCTCGCTGGTTCTCGCGGATCGGCTCAACCGGCTTCGAAAAACCTCCGCCACGAGATGGCTCAATCGGCTTTGGGTTGGTGCGACCTCTCAGGGGGTGGCGACCTCCTCGATGGGTGCGTTGAACTGCGACTGGTACAGGTCGTGGTAGCGACCCCTGGCCGCCAGCAGGTCGTGGTGGGTGCCCTGCTCGACGATGGCGCCGTCGTCCATGACGAGGATCAGGTCGGCGTCGCGGATGGTGGACAGGCGGTGGGCGATCACGAAAGACGTGCGACCACTGCGCAGCGCCGCCATCGCCTTTTGCAGCAGCAGTTCGGTGCGGGTGTCGACCGACGAGGTGGCCTCGTCGAGGATCAGCAGTTCCGGTTCCGACAGGAACGCCCGCGCGATGGTGATGAGCTGTTTCTCACCCGCGGAGACGTTGTTGCCCTCCTCGTCGATGACGGTGTCGTAGCCGTCGGGCAGGGAGTGGACGAAACGATCCACGAACGCCGCCTTCGCCGCGGCCAGGATCTCCTCCTGCGTGGCGCCCTCCTTGCCGTAGGCGATGTTGTCGCGGATGGTGCCGCCGAACAGCCACGTGTCCTGCAACACCATGCCCATGTTGTTGCGCAACGCCCCACGGTCCACCGTCGCGATGTCCGTCCCGTCTAGGAGGATGCGACCGGAGTTCAGGTCGTAGAAACGCATCAGCAGGTTCACCAGCGTGGTCTTGCCCGCGCCGGTGGGCCCGACGATCGCGACCGTCTGGCCGGGTTTCGCCTCCAGGTTGAGGTGTTCGATGAGGGGACGATCCGGGTTGTAGGAGAAGGTGACGTCCTCGAAGACGACGTGCCCGCCCTCGGCGGTCAGGTCGCGGTCCGGCTCCGGCGACATCTCATCGGCGTCGAGCAGCTCGAAGACCCGTTCCGCGGAGGCCACCCCCGACTGCAGCAGGTTCATCATGGACGCGAGCTGCGTCAGTGGCTGCGTGAACTGGCGCGAGTACTGGATGAATGCCTGCACGTCGCCGATGTTCATCTGCCCCGTGGCCACCTGGAGGCCACCGAAGACCGCGACGATGACGTAGTTGAGGTTGCCGACCAGGAACATCACGGGCATGAGGATCCCGGATAGGAACTGCGCCCCGAACGACGACCTGAACAGTTCCTCGTTGCGGGTGTGGAAGGTGTCCTCCACCTCCGACTTGCGGCCGAACACCTTCACCAGGGAATGGCCGGTATAGGCCTCCTCGATCTCCGAGTTCAGCTCGCCCGTGGACTTCCACATGTCGGCGAATCGTTTCTGGGAGCGGCGCATGATCAACGGCACGATCAGCATCGACAGCGGGATCGAGACCAGCGTGACCAGCGCCAGCGGCCACGAGATCCACATCATGATGATCACCACCCCGACCACCGTCAGCAGCGAGTTGATGAGCTGCGGCAGGGTCTGCATCAGGGTCTGGGAGATGTTGTCGATGTCGTTGGTGACGCGGGAGAGCAGCTCGCCGCGCGGCTGCCCGTCGAAGTACGACAGGGGCAGGCGCTGCAGCTTGGCCTCCACGTCGCTGCGCATCCGCCGCACCGACTTCTGGGCCGCGCCGATCAGCAGCCAGTTCGAGACGTAGGTGGCGACGGCGGAGACGACGTAGAGCAGCAGCACCAGAGCCAGCACCGACCCGATGGCGCCGAAGTCGATGCCCTGGCCGGGTGTGAAGTCGACGCGTTGCAGCATCTCGACGAGGGTGTCGTTCCCGCCGCCGCGGACAGCTTCGATGGCCTGTTCCTTCGTGACCCCCGCGGGCATGTTCTTGCCGACGATCCCGGCCAGCAGCAGGTCGGTGGCCGCCCCCAGGATTTTCGGGCCGAGGGTGGACATCACGACGGCGCTGACGGACAGCACCAGCGCGACCGCCACCGCGATCCGATGCGGTTTCATGATCCCGAGCAGGCGTCTCAGCGACGGCAGGAAGGCGACCGCGGTCTCCCCGGAGCCGCTGGGTCCGCCGGGCCCGAAGCTGATCTTCCCCGGGCCGTGTGCGGGACGTTTGTTGGCCGCGGGTTTGGTGGCGGCCCCGGTGTTTCCGGTGGTGGTGCTCATGCCTGGGCCTCCTCGGCGCTCAGCTGGCTGTCGACGATCTCCTGATAGGTGGCGTTGCTCGCCAGCAGTTCATCGTGGGTGCCGCGACCCACGATGCGGCCGTGCTCCAGCACGAGGATCTCGTCGGCGCCCCGGATGGTGGCGACGCGCTGGGCGACGATCAGAGTGGCGCGGTCCGCCGTCGCCGGGGCCAGGGCGGCCCGCAGCCGGGCGTCGGTGGCGACGTCGAGGGCGGAGAAGGAATCGTCGAAGACGTAGACGGCGGGTTCCTTCACCAGCGCCCGCGCGATGGACAGGCGCTGTCGCTGCCCGCCCGAGACGTTCGTGCCGCCCTGCGAGATGTGGGCGGCGAGACCGCCGTCGAGTTTCTCGACGAAATCGGCGGCCTGGGCGATCCGCAACGCCTCCCACATCTGTTCCGGTGTGGCGTCGGGGCGCCCGTAGAGCAGGTTGGAGGCCACCGTCCCGGAGAACAGATAGGGCTTCTGCGGCACCAGCCCGATCCGCGACCACAGGGCGTCGGGGTCGAGGTGGCGCACGTCGACGCCGTCCACCAGCACCTCGCCGCCGCTGACGTCGTACAGGCGGGGGATCAGGTTCACCAGGGTGGACTTGCCCGATCCCGTCGACCCGATGATCGCGGTGGTGCGGCCCGGGGCCAGGGTGAACGACACGTTCGCCAGCACCGGATCCTCCGCACCCGGGTAGGTGAAGGTGACGTCACGGAATTCGACGACACCCGTCAGCTCCTGCGGGGAGACCGGGTCGGTGGGGGGAGCCACCGTGGGTTCGGTGTCCAGCACCTCCAGGATGCGGTCCGCGGACACCGCGGAACGCGGCGCCAGGAACAGCAGCATCGTCGACATCATCACCGAGATGAGGATCTGGATCAGGTAGTTCAGGAAGGCGGTCATCTGGCCGATCTGGATGTCACCGGAGTCGATGCGGAAGGCGCCGAACCAGATCACCGCCACCGATGAGATGTTCACCATGAACATGGCGATCGGGAACAGCAGCACCATCCAGCGGGAGGCACGCAGCGTGACGGAGTAGACATCCTCGTTGGCACCCTCGAAGCGCCTCGACTCGTGGTCCTCGCGAATGAAGGCGCGGATCACCCGGATACCGCTGATCTGTTCGCGCAGCACCCGGTTCAGGTTGTCGAGGTTGGTCTGCATCCGCTGGAACAGGGGAGAGACGAAGATCACCAGCAGCGCGATCGTCACGCCCAGCACGGCGACGCTGACCGCGATGATCCACGACAGCCCGAAGTCCTCGCGCACCGCCATGATGAAACCGCCGACCATCATGATGGGGGCGCCGACGATGATGGTCAGGGTGGTCTGGACGATCGTCTGCACCTGCAGGACGTCGTTGGTGTTGCGGGTCAGCAGCGACGAGGCCCCGAAGTCGCGCACCTCGCGGGTGGAGAACGACAGGGCGCGGTCGAAGATGGCGGCCCTGAGGTCGCGGCCCAGCGACATGGCGGTGAGGGCGCCGAACCAGGTGGCGCCGATCTGCCCCGCCGCCTGCACCAGGGAGAACAGCAGCATCAGGGCGCCGCTGCGCCAGATCAGGCCGGTGTCGCCCTTGACGACGCCGTCGTCGATGATCTGCGCGTTCAGGTTCGGCAGGTACAGCGACATGGTGGTCGCCAGCACCTGGAGAACCAGGACGGCCAGCAGTTCTCTCCAGTACGGCTTCAGATGCGTGAATATCAGCCGGTTGAGTCGTGCGATCACAGGGACTGCCTCCTGCGGGCCCCGTCGAGGGCCAGGCGGGCCAGGGAAGCGGGGCACAACTTGGCTTCGGGACACCTGCCGTGCGCGTACCCCATCGCCAGGGTGACGACGAGATGGGCGAAGTCCTTGACCGGGATGGTCAGCTCGGCCTCGTGCGGGGCCAGGCGGTCACGTATCCAGCCCGCGATGTCACGGACCCGGGCCTCCCACAGCTCCATGATCCGGAACCGGATCTCGTCCTGGTCGCCGCCCCGGTGCGGTCGGGGGATGAAACGCCCGAAGGTGGTGACGTAGTCGGCGGCGGTGGACAGACACACCTCGGTGGTCTCGTCGACGGTCGTGGTGGCGGGGGTCGCGGAGAAGATGTCGGCGAGCCGTTCGGGGGAGAGGTGGTCGGCGATGGTGGCGGCGATCAGGTCGCGGCGGGTCGGGAACACCCTGAACAGGGTTCCCTCGGCCACCTGGGCGGCCTCCGCCACCTGCCGGGTGGTCACCTCCGGGCCGTGGTCGAGGATCAGCTGGCGGGTCGCGGCAATCAGCGACGCCCTTCGTTCAGCGGGCGGAAGAGGTCGGGCACGGGTCATCACGACGCACCAGTGTATGAGTGAGTACTCACTCATTCAAGGTGGGGTAGGGCCGATGAAGCGGCGGTCTTGCTGGTCCGCGAATCACGAGGAGCGTTGCTGGGTGAAGCACATGCTCGGCAAGAACCGTGATCAAAGCGCAGCGAAGAGCATCCCGGGGATGGTTCTTGTTTGCTGCCTGAGGGCGGCGTGTTTTTGAGACTAATTTGCGGGTCGCACATCCATCTTCGAAAGCCTTGGCTGGGGCAAATGAATAGAGTTCGTTATTGTTTGCCAGTAAAAATCAGGTCTGCCGGTAGGTGGTGAATGCGATCACTCACGTGCAAGCCGCTTTGGTGGCCGTTTTCTTTGTTGGCCTGATAAATTTGGAGGGCTTTGAGGCGTTCTCCGAATCGAATTTGCAGGTCTGCATATTCCGGCGAAACATTCACATTCTCTGTATATTCTTGGCAGTAGGTCCAGCAGGCAAGCGGGAACACTAGGGCGGATGTGATCACATCCGCGAGCTGCAGTGCTACGTGAGTGTCGCTGTGCCCGAACACCGGGGCCTCCATCAGGTGGGGAAACAGGCTTCCGCCGGTGCGGTATCGGCGTGTGGTGATCTGGTGTACGTTCCCTGCGTTCTTGGATTTGGTTCTGGAGTCGAGGATCATCAGGCCGCTGGTAGAGTTTGCTGCGAGCTGGTTTTCAAAACTTCTTGCCAGGTGCGCGACTCCTTGCTGATACAGATGCTCTGGAATCAATGGGTGGCCGGATTTTTTGATCCAGATCTCGCCGAATATTCTGGAACGAGTGCGCTCCAATAATGATAGCGTCATGTCTATGAAACCGATGGCGTTGCGCTTCTTCCTGCGAGATGTGGAACGCAATTGTTTGCGGATGGTTGCGCCCTTGTGCTCGTACTGGATGAGGTCGGTCAATCGTCGAGATTTCAACTCAGGAAAATACCTCTTCTTGGCTCTGAGGAAGTTCCATATCAACCGAGTGTGTTGCGATGATGGGATCGAGATTCCGACCAGTGCGAAAACTGGCGGCTGGTCTGGCGTGGACGGGGTGTAGGTGGTGTCATCACCAGCCTCGTCGATGTAAAGGAACCTCATCCCCGTGGCTCCTTGTCAGACGAAACTCGTGACCCTCCTTGGAAGGTGGGCCACGAGTAAAGGCAACTACGTCCGTTACGGACCATAGGATTTGCGAGGCCAACGACCCCGCCCCTGCGCACGTCTGCGCAGCATCCAGTTTGCCTCGGCGCGTGTTGAGAATCAAGTGAACGTGCTGTAGGTACACGTCTTCCCTGTTCGGCAGTCGGGGTGGGTGGTGGCACCGAGGGGGACATGGCTCTCCTTTCCGTGGTCCGGGGTGGACGATGCTCTGCCAGATCTGGGTCGCAGGTACCCGCTTCTCCTTCAATGCAGCCACCCCGGACTCTTCGAGTGTACGACTTAAGAAGCGGGTAAGCAACTTCTGTTACGATCGTTCCCGTGGGGACGACCTGCCGAAAATTTTTTGGGGACTGACCGCGGTCTGGCCGTCATAGGTAGGTGGAGACAGATTGAAGGGATGCGATGATGCGGTTCTCGAACTTCACTGAGTGCTTCCGGCGGGCCACCCGCACGGAAGGCGCACCGGACGGGTGTGACCCGTACCGGTACCAGGTGCGCCTTGCCGAGGAGGGTTTCCCCGACGCGCTGCGGGCGCCGACGGGATCGGGCAAGACGGCCGTGGTCCTGGCCTATGTGTGGCGACTGCTCTTCCATCCCGATGCCTCGGTTCGGGCGGCGACCCCGCGGCGACTGGTCGTCCTCCTGCCCTCGCGCACGCTGGTGGAGCAGTACGAGGAAACGGTCCGTGGCTGGCTCGACCGGCTCGGGCTGTTGGATGCGGTCGGCGTGCACGTGTTCATGGGTGGCCGCGACATCCGGTCCTCCCAGCAGGACTGGCGCATGAACCTGCACCGCCCCAGCATCGTCATCGGCACCGTCGACATGGGGGTGTCGCGGGGACTCGCACGAGGATACGGAACCTTCCGAGCGTCCTACCCGATCGATTTCGCGCTCATCGGGAACGGCACCCTGATGGTGGTCGACGAGGTTCAGCTCGCGCCCCAGGCCACCGCCACCCTGCGTCAATTCGCGGCCTTCCAACGAGAACTCGGCACTGCGGAGCCGAGCCGGCTCATGATCATGTCGGCCACCATCGACGAACGCATCCTGGACACCGTCGACAACCCTTGGGAAGGCGCCGACGTGCTGGGGATCGACGAGTCGTCGGAGTCCCCGGAGCTGCTCCGGCGCATGTCGGCAGAACGAACAATCAGGGAATTTCCCCCGGTCGACAAACCGAAGGAGTTCGCCGCCCAGATCGTCGAACGCCACCAACCCGGGACCCTCACCCTGGTGGTGGTGAACACGGTTGACGCCGCCGTCGATGCCTACCGGGAACTCGGCAAACTGGCCCCGGAGGAGCCCAGGTTGCTGATCCACTCCCAATTCCGTGGGGTGGAACGCAAAACCCAGCTCGAAAAGCTGCAGGGGATTGCGCGTGATGGAGGAATCGTCGTCGCAACCCAGGCAATCGAGGCCGGGGTGGACATCGACGCCCGCACCCTCATCACCGAGGCCGCGCCGTGGGCGTCCGTCGTCCAACGGGCCGGGCGTTGCAACAGGGCTGCCCGATACCCGGTGGGGGAAGCGGTGGTTCACTGGCGTGAACCCGCCAAAGGGCATCCGTACGACTCGCAACAGGTTGCGTGCGCGGTCGAGGCTTTGAGGCGCGCGGAAGGCATGTCGTTGACCAGCGCCCAGCTCCACCGGCTGGGCGACGACATACCGCCGGAGGATCTGGAACTGCGCATCCTGCGTCGCTGCGACTTCCGTCAGCTGTTCGATACAACCCCTGACCTAACGGGCAACGACATCGACATCAGCTGCTACATCCGTCCTGACAAGGACCTCGACGTTCAGCTGGCCTGGATACCGAACGGTTCCATCACACCCCGGGGAGAGCTGACGACCGAGATCCCCGGCCAGCCGCTTCGCTGTGGCGTTTCGATGAGCCGGGCGAAGAAACTGCTGAACCGGAAGGACATCAGGGACCGAAGGGATCAGCGGGCCTGGACCTTCTCGATCCAGGATGACCGCTGGATCCCCGTGCGAGCGGATCAGCTGCGACCCCAGCAGCTGATCTTGGTGGAGGCCGGGCTCGGCGGCTACAGCATCGAACACGGCTTCGATCCCGCAGAGAAGCACACGGTCCAGGACCACGTCGATGCGGACAACCTCTCGGATGCGACCACTCCCGAGAGCATTACCGGTTCCCAGGACGCCGGAGCCCGAGGAAACGGATGGGTCACTTTGCACCAGCACCTCGCGGACACCCGGGAACAGGCCGAGGCCCTCGCCAAGGTGCTCCGCCCGGCCGGGATCGACGCAACACACCTGCACGCCGCCGCCGTCGCCGGGGCGCTCCACGACCTCGGCAAGGCCCACCGCGACTGGGCGCGGGCGCTGCTGGAGGCGAACGCGGACACACCTCCCGATGACCCGGAACAGCTGTATGCGAAATCTCCCGGTATCGCCCCGCTCCGAGTGCGGCGTCAACCCAAAGCGAGTGGGCAGGAAACCGTTCAGTCGGAGCCGCGTTCGGGATTCCGGCACGAACTCATCTCGGTGTTCATGTTGCGTACCGACGCCGGACGGCAGGTGCTGATCGACCTGGGAGTGGAGCCCGAGCTGCATCCACTCGTGTTGTATCTGATCGCGGCGCATCACGGACACATCCGTATCACCGCCCGCGATCCCCGCTACGACGGAGTTGACGGCCTGAGTTTCCTCGGAAGCGTCGATAAAGAACCCATCAATGCCGTGACGCTGCCCGGGATCGAGCTGCCCGAATCGGTGGTCGACCACGGCATCTTCCGGAGCGGACCCGACTCCTGGACCACCAACGCCCTGGCTCTTCTGGAGCGCCTCGGACCGTTCCGTCTCGCCTATCTCGAAACCTTGGTGCGCATGGCTGACTGGCGGGCCAGCGCCAACCTCGAACTCCCCGTCGCGGAAGGAACCGAAGAATGACCACGCACGTGTTTCCCGGCCTGGGGTGTGTTCCCCTGATCAACTACCTGGCGGCGCTCGGGGTGGCCAAGGGAATCTCCGAACAGGCCGATCCCGCCGCGCGGTTCGGCTGGCGTGACGGCGTGTTCCACATGGACACCGAGGTGGAGGATATCGCCGAATTCCTCGTTCAGGATTTCGTTCCCACCCCGGTTTTCTCTCCGTGGAATGCCGGCAGCGGGTTCGGTGAGAAGGACAAGACACCCTTGGAGTACATCCGGATGTTGGAATCCTCCACCGCAACCAGGCTCGCGCCCTACCGAAACGCTCTTGCGGTGATCCGGTCGGTGTTGATCGCGAAATCGGAGAAAGGATGGACGAAGGAACGCTTCGTGCAGGAACTTCGCAACCGGCTTCCAGATGATGCCCTGCCGTGGATGGACGCCAGCGTGGTCCTCGCCGCGAAGAAGACGGAGTACCCGCCCATTCTCGGTACCGGGGGAAACGACGGCCGGCTGGATTTCAGCACGAATGTTCACCAACGCCTGAAGGATGTTCTGCCGGAACTCGGGGCGAAACCCGAACGCAGCCGGGCGTGGATGCGGGATCTGCTGTGGGGGAGGGCGACGGAGAAACTGCTCGCGGCCTCCGTGGGTCAGGGCGATCCCGTCGGGGCGGGGACCCCCGGTTCCTCCGCGTTCGGCAGCGCCGACGCCATGGTCAACCCCTGGGCTTTCATTCTCATGGTGGAAGGGGCCATGCTGTTCGCCGCCTCGGCCGCGAAAAGACTGGGGGAACAGAACTCCAGGGTGGCCATTCCCTTCACCGTCTCTTCCAGTCCGGATGGACCGATCCCGGGGTCGGCGAACGAGGAAGGCCGAGGCGAATTGTGGGCGCCTTTGCTGGAGAGCGTCACCTTGGTGGAGCTGCGTCAGGTCTTCGAGGAGGCGCGGGTTTCCTGGGACGGCGGAACCGCCAACAACGCGGTCGCCATGTATGCGGCAGTGCGTTCCTTCGGTGTGAACAGGGGAATTTCGGCTTTTCAGCGTTTCGGTTTCCTCAAACGAAACGGCTTGGCCTTTGTCGCCGTTCCGCTGGATCACGTCAAGGTGGAGGCGCGCCCGGAGGTGGTCCTGGCCAGGGAACCGCTGCGCCGTGTCCGGACGTTCCACAAGGCCAGTGGAGTGGCGTCCAAAACCGCGGCACGCCGGTTCGATGCGAGCGTGACGGCTTTCGTGCGGGAACCCGAGTGGCGGAATGGAATCGCCATGCTTCGTGCTCAGACCGAGCTGGAGTTGACGGCCCTGCGCTCCCGGAAGAATCGCGAGGAACTGGGACGTCCCTCGAAGCTGGTGCCGGCGAATGCCGTCATTCCCGTGTGTCGGGAGCTGTTCCTCAAAAGCCCCGAGGCGCGGATCGCCGCCGGGATCGCCTCTGCAACCTTCCTGCCGCCCACCGCTTCTCAGCAGGGCGGGGGAAGCGGTGGGCAGCCCATTCGTCGTCTGCTTGTTGGCGCAGATCCCAGAAACCCCAAAGATCCGATCGACCCTGAGGTGATGGTGCCCGGGCTCGGTGCCAGACCCACCGTCGACGTGTTGGCGGACCTGGTGGTGTGGCTGGCGCAGCATCCGGGGGAGGACACCCGCCTGGCCCGGGGATGGCTGCCCTTCAAACGCCACCGGTACCCGGGGTCCTGGACCGACATCCACGCCTGGGTTGGGGGACTTCTCGACGACGACCTCGTCACCCATCACCTGCTGGCCTTCCTGGCTGTCGACTGGAGCGGCAGGAATTACGCGGACATCGTGAAATCGGATGGTGAGTGCTTGTTCTTGGATCCGACCCTGGCGATTCTTCAGGCCCTCGCATCCGGGTTTGTGCGCATGCGGGGAACAGCGTCGGATGCGACGGGAGCAGCGGTGGGGCTCGAACCCGGCTGGCCTCTTCAGCTGCGCGCTGATCGTGTCGCCGAAGTGCACCGCGCCGCGAGCGGTGTGATCAGCCGAGGAACGATCAGCCTTCCTTGGACCGAGGAAACCGACATCCAGGTCCACACCCATTCCGCACGCATTTCCCAGCCCGGCCTGGGACCACGAATTCTCGCGGCCCTGGCCGCACCCTCAGGCCCGTGGGCGCTCAAGAGAAGCGCACCAGAAGCCGAGAACACCGACCCCTACGAAAACACCGACCTCTACGAAGGAGCACTGCAATGACCAGCACCGTCCTCAACCTGACCCTCCGACCCGCCGTCGGATTCCGGTTCCAGCCAACCGGGTTCCCCGATCTCGGGGCGGCCACCTACCAGGCCCATGTACCCGGCGAGGGATGGGTGCAGGCCCTCCACCTGGAATCGCCCCAGTCGATGGCGAACCGACTGGAACTGTGCACCTGGGATCCGGCGGTCAGCGATCAGGCGGAGGCGCTGCGTGGCCTGCCGTATGTGCGCGTCGTCGATGCTGAGGGTGGGTTCCTGACCAGCTCCCGTCTCGAGGCCCACAGACTGGCCAGCGCCTACCTGATGGACGCCAAGATCGACGGCAAGACCGGGCGGGTCTGGTTGGAGGACAAACTCGGGCTGGTCAAGGGCAGGCTGGTGGAACACCGCGCCCTCGCCAAGGCCATTTTCGATCTGGACCCGGTCTCCCTGATCCATGGCGTGTTCTTCGCCCAGAAACAGTGGCCATCTCAACCGAAGATCGCCCGGGCCATCACCTGTTTCATCGACGCCCTTGACGTGCGTCCCGCGGTCTCCGGCGGGGTGAAGACGGATTCGGTGAACCCCAGCAACGACGAGGGGCGGGGAGCCAAGGAGGGCTACGGCATGGTGCCGCACCAGCGGGTTGAGTACACGGCCCGTGACATCACGGCGTCCGTCGTCGTGGATCATGGGCAGATCCAGTCCTACGGTCTCGGCGAGAAATCCGAGGCGGTGTTGAACGCTCTGGTTGATTTCGAACTGGCCAGCCTGTTCCGGCAGGACGGGTTGCGGCTGCGCACCGCATGTCATCTGGTCGTGGACCAGGACTGCGAGGACCTCACCAGGATTCCCACTCTGGACGAGGCCACCGCGAAGCTGCGGCAGGCCATCGAACAGCACGGTGATCTCGCGTCGATCTCGGAACTGAAATGGACCGGCGGGGGGAAGTGACCATGCCTACCCAGGTGGCCCTGCGTTTTGTCACAGGGAAATACCACGCGAACGGGTGGGATCATGCCCTCAACGAGGGGATCAGCGAGTGGCCGCCGTCACCCTGGCGGCTGCTCCGTGCCCTGATCAGCGTCTGGCACACCCGCTGCGACGACATAGCCGAGAAGACGATCGACGACCTGCTGACCGGGCTCGCCACCGAACCTCCGGAATACCTGCTGCCGGATGCCAGGCCGTCGCAGACCCGGCACTACATGCCCAATCCGGATTTCCTTGAGGGAGTCAAGCATTCCACGTCGCTCCAGCTCGACCCTCGGCTGAACCTGGATGACGAGGCCGAGGTGCTGATCCGCTGGCCGAATCTCACCCTGCCCGCCGGACAGCGTGACGTCCTGGACCGGCTGTTGAGGAAACTGCCCTATTTGGGGCGGGCGGAATCGCGATGCGAGGCGCGGCTGTTGTCCGAGGAGCATTCCCAGCAGGAGAAAAGGTGGGTTCGTCCTTCTGAAACGGGAAACACCCAGGTGCTGGTGCCCGAGCCCGACGTGACCAGGAAGCAACTTGAGACCTCCTCCTTGGAGATGCGCAAGGCCCGTCTCCGGTACCCCAGCGGTTCCCGGTGGGTTCGGTACGAGCTGCCCGAGGAAACCTCCGCCATCCCGATCCGCAGAGAGGTGAATGATCTGCTCAGACCCACGACCGTTCGGTGGCGGCTGGAACCCGCCGCCCCCTTCCGCATTGAGGACGGCATTCTCGCTGCCCATGGACTCCGGGGACGCATCCTCGGTACCAAGAAGGAGAACACGGACCTGCGGGAGCAGGGCAGCGGGGTCGAGGTGCTGGCCGGACACCGTGACGCTCTTGGTGACGGCCCCCAGCATCGACATCCCCATTGGCTCTGGTTGCCGACGCTGGGTGCCGGTGGTGAGCCGACGGGGCAGGTGGAGGACCTGGTGTTGTGGGTGCCCGACGGGATACCCGCCGATACGCTTTCCCGGCTGGCTGGGGCGAGGTACCTGCCGCGCTGGAGCAACGCACCCAAGGGGTATCGCTCCGGGGCTGAACTGCACCTGCAGCTGATGGGACCCGTCGATACGGTGATGCACGAATACACCAGTGCCGATGCCACCACGTGGGTTTCCGTGACCCCGTTCCTGACCGACCGCTTCCCCAAGCAGAACAAACCGCGGGAGGAGTTCGCGCAGAAACTCGTGGAACGCGAACTCGGTTTCCGTCACCCCGAGGGCACGCCGCCGGTGAGGGTGAAACTGCTCGCCGACTGGGAGGACCGGGACGTGGTGAGGTTCCGTCGATACCGCTGGAACGAATCGATGGCGCAACGTCGCCGCGGAATGCTGCTGCAGCTGGACTTCGACGAACCCCTGCCGAAGGGCCTCGGGGAACGCCCGGAGCCTTTGGTGCTCGGGTCCCTCTCGCATTTCGGTTTCGGATTGTTCCGGCCGGTGGAGCGATAACCATGCCGGCGCAGGGGGAGTACTCGGCGGAACCGCAGCTGGTTCCCGCGAGGATGCTGAATGAGTTGGTGTACTGCCAGCGGCTGTTCCACCTCGAATGGGTGGACGGCCGCTGGGCTCACAACGACGACACGATCCAGGGTTCAGTGGCCCACGACGCGACGGATCGTCGTTCCGGGCGGATGCCCGCCCCCGATGAGGAGGAGAAACCGTTCACCTCTATCCAGGTGGCGTTGTCGGATCCGGACCTCGGGGTGACGGCCGTCATCGACCGGGTGGACCACGAGGACGGGTCGTCGAGTCCCGTGGACATGAAGAAGGGATCCGGCCCCAGGGACGGCGGAATGTGGCCTGCCGACCGGGTGCAGGTCCTGACCCAGGCGGTGCTGCTGCGACGTGCCGGGTATTCGGTGAACCGCGCCGAGATTTCCTATCTGGGATCGCATCACAGGGCCTCGATCGAGGTGGGGCAGGACGCGGAGACAGAGGTGCGGGAGTTGGTGGCGTTGGCACGGCAGGTGGCCGCGCAGGAACTTCCACCCCCGCCGTTGCTGAACGACCCGCGCTGTCCTCGCTGCTCGCTGGCGCCGCTGTGCATGCCCGATGAGACGAACTATCTGCTCGAACGTTCCAGTGAGCAGCCGCGTCGGATCATCGTCAGGAATCCCGACACCAGACCCGTGTACGTGAACACGCAGGGGGCGTCGGTGAAGGTTTCCGGTGGTCGACTGCTGGTGGCGGTCAAGGGCGAGACGGTGGCCGAGCGCCGCCTTCTCGATGTCTCCCAGGTTTGTGTGGTGGGGAACGTGCAGATCACCACCCAGGCGCTCAAGGCGTTGTGGCGCAGGGGTGTGGTGGTGATCTGGCTCAGCTACGGGGGTTGGCTCGACGGATGGTCGCAGGGGCCGCTGAACGGTCACGTGACGCTCAGGCGACGGCAGGTGCTGGCGAGCGTCCACGGCCTGCGGTTCGCGCAGCAGATGATCCGGGGAAAGATCCACAACCAGCGGGTGCTGTTGCGCCGCAACGCGAAGGTGTCGTTGGATGATTCGGTTTTGGATCAGCTCAAGGAACTGGAAGCGAAAACCGAATCCGCTGCGTCCTTGGAGACGCTGCTCGGGATCGAGGGCACGGCAGCGCGACTGTATTTCGGGCAGTTCCACAAGCTGCTGTCTCCCCGGCTTGAGGTCGTGGCCGAGTTCCAGGCGCACGGCAGGGCGCGACGTCCACCACCCGATCCCGTCAATGCGGTGCTCGGGTTCTGCTACAGCCTGTTGACGAAGGACCTTGTCGCGGTGCTGACCGGGGTGGGTCTGGATCCTTTCCTGGGGGTGCTGCATCAGCCCCGCTACGGCAGGCCCGCTCTTGCTCTCGACCTGGCCGAGGAGTTCCGCGCCCTCGTGGCGGAGTCTGTGGCGTTGCAGTGTTTCAACAATGGTGAAGTCAACGAGAAGAGTTTCATGAGGGGACATCTCGGGGTGGTCCTGAACGCTGATGGGAGACGTTCCGTCATCCAAGCCCATGAACGCCGTCTCGAGTCCGAGCTGAAACACCCGCTGTTCGGCTATCAGGTGTCGTACCGGAGGGTGCTGGATCTTCAGGCGCGGGTGCTGGCGGCTTCCTTCACGGGAGAGCTGGATTCCTACACCCCATTGATGACGAGGTGATCCATGGCTCGACGAAGATATCTCATCTCCTATGACATATCGGATCCCAAACGGCTGCGAGCCACCTTCAACGTCATGAAGGGCTACGGGAAGTGGCTTCAGTACTCGGTGTTCGTGTGTGATCTGAGCAAGGCGGAACTCGCGATGTGGGAACGGGACATCCGTGATGTGATAGCACTCGCCTACGATTCGGTGGTGGTGATCGATCTCGGTGCCCCGCAAGACGCGAACATCCGTATGCTTGGGGTACCGCGTAGGCTGCCCGACGAGGGGCCCGTGGTGGTGTGAGCTGCTGCGAGACCTCCAGTCATGTCGTCTCCCCCGGGGAGCGCTCGAAGGGGTTTGACTAGGTGTTTTACCCCATGACAACTCAACAGAGTGTTGTTATGGGGGTCTGCGGTGCGAAGCGCTCGCAGAAGCTGGTAAAATCCCTAGTCAAGGCAGCCTTCCTAGGCGAGCCATTGTTCCGGCCTTCTAGGCCGGACTCCATTGAGACGAGGACCGGCCCCGTACTCAGGAGGAGGCATGGGCAATTGTTCCGGCCTTCTAGGCCGGACTCCATTGAGACCTCTGGAGGAAGCCCTTGACGAGCTGGACACAGCCCTGATTGTTCCGGCCTTCTAGGCCGGACTCCATTGAGACCACGACCTCCAACTCAGCTCCGAACTCCTTGGCCACCGCATTGTTCCGGCCTTCTAGGCCGGACTCCATTGAGACCTTTGGCGGAAGGCGAAGAAGACCGTGTCCTGACGCGTATTGTTCCGGCCTTCTAGGCCGGACTCCATTGAGACTTGTGGAAACGAGCAAAGAAGACTGTGTCTTGATTGCATTGTTCCGGCCTTCTAGGCCGGACTCCATTGAGACCCAGCGGGCGCGGAGCTCGCCCTGCCGCTCCTCCTCGGATTGTTCCGGCCTTCTAGGCCGGACTCCATTGAGACGCGGAGAGGGTGCTTTCCGTCTGGCTTCAGGAATTGCAGATTGTTCCGGCCTTCTAGGCCGGACTCCATTGAGACGCGCTCTGCCGGGCATTGGAGATAGATGGCGTCCAGCATTGTTCCGGCCTTCTAGGCCGGACTCCATTGAGACGCGGCGTCCCGGTAGAGCGAGGTGGCTGGCTCCAATTGTTCCGGCCTTCTAGGCCGGACTCCATTGAGACCTGTAACCAGCATCATCGGCGTCCACTCCATCCTTGAATTGTTCCGGCCTTCTAGGCCGGACTCCATTGAGACAGTACTATCGCCCAAAGGCCTTGAAGACTCTTTCCGAATTGTTCCGGCCTTCTAGGCCGGACTCCATTGAGACGATGTGAGCGTCAAAATTCATCAAACCTGCGAATTGCGATTGTTCCGGCCTTCTAGGCCGGACTCCATTGAGACCGAGGAGTCTCGAAACGCCAGGAGCTCATTCAGCGAGATTGTTCCGGCCTTCTAGGCCGGACTCCATTGAGACAAATCTTCAACGCTCTTTCCGACGCCGAGGACATTCGATTGTTCCGGCCTTCTAGGCCGGACTCCATTGAGACTCCAAACTGACGCAGGGTCAGATAGATGCTCTGTATGAATTGTTCCGGCCTTCTAGGCCGGACTCCATTGAGACCCGAGATACCGCGCGAGTGCGGTATCGATGCTCTCCCATTGTTCCGGCCTTCTAGGCCGGACTCCATTGAGACGACCGGGCGATGGTGGACGTGCCGGAGCTCGTGCATTGTTCCGGCCTTCTAGGCCGGACTCCATTGAGACTATCTGAGGGCGAACTACACAGATCCCCCTTAGAGGCGCATTGTTCCGGCCTTCTAGGCCGGACTCCATTGAGACGTTGAGCAGGGTGCCCGCGGTGCCTCGGCTGCCGAAGGATTGTTCCGGCCTTCTAGGCCGGACTCCATTGAGACGGGCACTGGGAGAACGTGGTCACCATGGATTGGGTAAATTGTTCCGGCCTTCTAGGCCGGACTCCATTGAGACGCACCACCACGGCCTGCCTCAGCGCGTTTGTTTGCCCGGATTGTTCCGGCCTTCTAGGCCGGACTCCATTGAGACCTCAGAAATCGCGCTCAGAGTAGTACAACCGGCAGATTGTTCCGGCCTTCTAGGCCGGACTCCATTGAGACCATGGCTCTCTCAAGAGCCTCCGCATGCCCGACCATGCATTGTTCCGGCCTTCTAGGCCGGACTCCATTGAGACGGGGTCACCCCCGAGGAGCTCGACGAGGCGGCCGCATTGTTCCGGCCTTCTAGGCCGGACTCCATTGAGACCCCGGCAGCCGAACCACAGAAGGAGCAAACACCATCATATTGTTCCGGCC
Source organism: uncultured Propionibacteriaceae bacterium (assembly GCA_937965785.1). Taxonomy (GTDB): domain Bacteria; phylum Actinomycetota; class Actinomycetes; order Propionibacteriales; family Propionibacteriaceae; genus Arachnia. Next base: position 47,492 of record CALCKT010000040.1, read on the forward strand.
TTCTAGGCCGGACTCCATTGAGACCTTGGCGATCGCGGTGATGTCATAGTCTGCGACGCCGCATTGTTCCGGCCTTCTAGGCCGGACTCCATTGAGACCCAGGTCACGGCACGCGGGTTGTCGCGGATCGCGCGATTGTTCCGGCCTTCTAGGCCGGACTCCATTGAGACACCCTCTGCCGTGACAGCGACGTCAGTCGCGCAGCTTCCGCATTGTTCCGGCCTTCTAGGCCGGACTCCATTGAGACCATTGATAGCATCTACGGAGTGCCCTTCCGTAAGGTCAATTGTTCCGGCCTTCTAGGCCGGACTCCATTGAGACCTCATCATCGCGTTCTTGACCTCTCTGCGGGACAACATTGTTCCGGCCTTCTAGGCCGGACTCCATTGAGACAACACCGAGACCATACCCGGCTGCCCCATGAGCGGAAATTGTTCCGGCCTTCTAGGCCGGACTCCATTGAGACGCCTCCCCGGGCCGTGGGCACGGATATAGACGGTTGATTGTTCCGGCCTTCTAGGCCGGACTCCATTGAGACCTCATCATCGCGTTCTTGACCTCTCTGCGGGACAACATTGTTCCGGCCTTCTAGGCCGGACTCCATTGAGACAACACCGAGACCATACCCGGCTGCCCCATGAGCGGAAATTGTTCCGGCCTTCTAGGCCGGACTCCATTGAGACGGCGATTGCTTCGATGTCATAGTCGGCGACGCCACCGATTGTTCCGGCCTTCTAGGCCGGACTCCATTGAGACACACCCCCCACCCGGTGTGTATACTAGTGATCACCGGGATTGTTCCGGCCTTCTAGGCCGGACTCCATTGAGACAAGGATGTTACCAAGTACCGGGAAGAGCTTGCTGATGTATTGTTCCGGCCTTCTAGGCCGGACTCCATTGAGACTTGATATCGAAATCGATGACGATATGATTCTCGGGTACATTGTTCCGGCCTTCTAGGCCGGACTCCATTGAGACGGGCCGACATAGCCGCTAATCACAGCGGCAGAGCGGCGCTATTGTTCCGGCCTTCTAGGCCGGACTCCATTGAGACAGGGCCCTGGCTCAGACGAGTACAGCGGCACAGGCCGCATTGTTCCGGCCTTCTAGGCCGGACTCCATTGAGACCTCAACCTCTGAGGGTAGCCGATACATCACCCGGGAGATTGTTCCGGCCTTCTAGGCCGGACTCCATTGAGACACGAGACCCCGCGGGCCCTGCCAGCGGCCGAGCTCCTCCATTGTTCCGGCCTTCTAGGCCGGACTCCATTGAGACGTTGACACCGACACGCACCTGGAAATCATCCCGATTCATTGTTCCGGCCTTCTAGGCCGGACTCCATTGAGACCGGCCAGAGGTTCCCCCGGCTTTCACCTCAACGAGAGAGATTGTTCCGGCCTTCTAGGCCGGACTCCATTGAGACGCCGTGAACTGAACTGGTTCGTGTCTGGCAGCAACAAATTGTTCCGGCCTTCTAGGTCGGACTCCATTGAGACCAGCTACTTCTTGCTGGAGAACTGGCACCGGCGAGCGGATTGTTCCGGCCTTCTAGGCCGGACTCCATTGAGACCCGAATGAGTAAGCCACGCCACCCGATCAACGGTCACATTGTTCCGGCCTTCTAGGCCGGACTCCATTGAGACACCCTGGGCAGGAGGCTCCGATGATGGCTGATGCGACATTGTTCCGGCCTTCTAGGCCGGACTCCATTGAGACGCCCAGGGCGGTGTCGTCGACGGGGTGGGTCCAGGCGAATTGTTCCGGCCTTCTAGGCCGGACTCCATTGAGACAGCAGGAGGTCAGCACGGGCCCATGCCGGAGCGGTCATTGTTCCGGCCTTCTAGGCCGGACTCCATTGAGACACCTCCACCAGTCGCGAGAGAAACGCCAATACGAGTCATTGTTCCGGCCTTCTAGGCCGGACTCCATTGAGACACTGCGGCTGAGCGCCTCTGGGCTCCTTTGCGTCCATTGTTCCGGCCTTCTAGGCCGGACTCCATTGAGACTGGCCCACCGCGCGATGGATCTCGGCGCGTACGTGCGATTGTTCCGGCCTTCTAGGCCGGACTCCATTGAGACGGTGACATGGTGCGTGGCATCGGTGACCGGCTGGCGAAGATTGTTCCGGCCTTCTAGGCCGGACTCCATTGAGACCGTGTTCGTGTTTGTGCTGCTCCAGGGCGCGGACGCGATTGTTCCGGCCTTCTAGGCCGGACTCCATTGAGACTGTTAGGATGTTTCACATTGAAGATGTTGTCAATCGATTGTTCCGGCCTTCTAGGCCGGACTCCATTGAGACAGGCCGATCTTCTCGGCCAGGCCGTTGATGCCGCCGATGAATTGTTCCGGCCTTCTAGGCCGGACTCCATTGAGACATGTTGGGCATCTTCGTAAGGTTCTGTGTTTCAACCCACATTGTTCCGGCCTTCTAGGCCGGACTCCATTGAGACCATTCCTTCCAGACCCCATCCTCACGTTCCCAGCGAGAATTGTTCCGGCCTTCTAGGCCGGACTCCATTGAGACACCGCACGGATGCGGGACGATCGTTTCTTCGGCGATCGCATTGTTCCGGCCTTCTAGGCCGGACTCCATTGAGACTTGGGCATGATGTTCGGGTTGATCTCAGTCATGAAATATTGTTCCGGCCTTCTAGGCCGGACTCCATTGAGACGTCGTTTTCGAGAGTCGGGGCAGCCCCCAATTCCATCATTGTTCCGGCCTTCTAGGCCGGACTCCATTGAGACGCCACCTATGTCGTGTGGGAGCGCCCCTCATGATGCAGATTGTTCCGGCCTTCTAGGCCGGACTCCATTGAGACGGTGAGCTCCTCGAGGTCTCGGGCGTCACAGGTACGGGATTGTTCCGGCCTTCTAGGCCGGACTCCATTGAGACCTCAGCTTCCCGCGCCAACTCGCCGAGTTCTTTGGCGAAATTGTTCCGGCCTTCTAGGCCGGACTCCATTGAGACGAAACCGCCCAGCCGTCGTTGCGGCCGTCAGCGTCAACATTGTTCCGGCCTTCTAGGCCGGACTCCATTGAGACCAGATGAGTCCGGCGGTGGCCGCGACCATGGATATGTGATTGTTCCGGCCTTCTAGGCCGGACTCCATTGAGACCACAGCAGTCGAAGGACTGTCAAGCAAGTACGCCGATTGTTCCGGCCTTCTAGGCCGGACTCCATTGAGACATGCGTCGCCCGGGGCCGTGAGCTCGGATGTAGACGTAGATTGTTCCGGCCTTCTAGGCCGGACTCCATTGAGACGATGCCGCGGCGACGTGCGGCGCCACGGATACTTGCTATTGTTCCGGCCTTCTAGGCCGGACTCCATTGAGACGACCTGCTTGCTGATGTTTTCCTTGGTGATCAACTTTAATTGTTCCGGCCTTCTAGGCCGGACTCCATTGAGACCGTCACGCCCCGTTCCCGTACGATCGCCAGCACCTGTATTGTTCCGGCCTTCTAGGCCGGACTCCATTGAGACGACGTCGCCAGCGTGAGCTATGGAGAGGTCACCGGCCTGATTGTTCCGGCCTTCTAGGCCGGACTCCATTGAGACCTTGATGGCGGCCCTGGTGCGGGCGGGCAGCATCGCCATTGTTCCGGCCTTCTAGGCCGGACTCCATTGAGACGTGTCCGCGCCCGCCTGTAGGGCGGCTTCGCGGAATTGTTCCGGCCTTCTAGGCCGGACTCCATTGAGACGTGTCCGCGCCCGCCTGTAGGGCGGCTTCGCGGAATTGTTCCGGCCTTCTAGGCCGGACTCCATTGAGACAAGCAGATCGCGCGGGACGTGGAGAAGACGTTCATCACATTGTTCCGGCCTTCTAGGCCGGACTCCATTGAGACAACAACCGCGCATCCTGGCGGGACATCCTCGAGCCGATTGTTCCGGCCTTCTAGGCCGGACTCCATTGAGACATCGGGTAGGCGATGGCTTCGTTGTCCGTGTAGCTCATTGTTCCGGCCTTCTAGGCCGGACTCCATTGAGATGTATTGGTCTTGCGCGGACCAGGCTTCGTAGCCGAAAAATTGTTCCGGCCTTCTAGGCCGGACTTCATTGAGACTACTCGTCCAGGCCGCCACGCGCGGAGAAGCGCCGCTCATTGTTCCGGCCTTCTAGGCCGGACTCCATTGAGACTAGTCGTATTCGACGGCCTCGATCTTGGTGGTGGCGCGGCATTGTTCCGGCCTTCTAGGCCGGACTCCATTGAGACGCCGTGCTCCACCTTGGTGCTCGCCAAGAAACTGCGCATTGTTCCGGCCTTCTAGACCGGACTCCATTGAGACGTCCAGTCAATCGCCCGCGCCGCCGGGGAGACGTGAGGCATTGTTCCGGCCTTCTAGGCCGGACTCCATTGAGACCTCTGTGTCGTAGCCACATATCACGATGCGCAGCTCCGATTGTTCCGGCCTCCTAGGCCGGACTCCATTGAGACTGCAGCACACCGGTTGGTACGCCGCCATACTTCCGGATTGTTCCGGCCTTCTAGGCCGGACTCCATTGAGACGGCTAGCGGCCATCAAGGGGTTCACGCACACAAAGCCTCATTGTTCCGGCCTTCTAGGCCGGACTCCATTGAGACATCTGGTGATACTCGTCATAGGCCAGTCCGGACTCGCATTGTTCCGGCCTTCTAGGCCGGACTCCATTGAGACTGGCACACATCCCGGGCCGTGTCCTCGTCCGCGTCGTCATTGTTCTGGCCTTCTAGGCCGGACTCCATTGATACCACTTGATTCGAACCAAGGCCCCATTCCAGTAGCCCCACATTGTTCCGGCCTTCTAGGCCGGACTCCATTGAGACTGCTTCGCCCCGACGATGAGCGTGCGGGTCTCGTCATTGTTCCGGCCTTCTAGGCCGGACTCCATTGAGACGTCCGGATCCCACGTGAGCGGAGTCCGGAGAGTTTGCATTGTTCCGGCCTTCTAAGCCGGACTCCATTGATACGCGACAAGGGTCTGATACTTGCCACGCCAGTCGGCGGCGCTATTGTTCCGGCCTTCTAGGCCGGACTCCATTGAGACATGATGGCCTGCACCGAATCGGTGTCATGGCCGAGGCATTGTTCCGGCCTTCTAGGCTGGACTCTACCGAGACTAACCGGCCGCGCTGGCTGCTTGTTTCTGTGTCGTGGGTTGTTTTGGCTTTCCGGGCTGGATCTCGTCGATGATCTGAATCGAAGATCGCCGGGGAAACCGGATTGGGCGATTTTGTCCCGTCTGCGGTTTCCCCGGCGATTTTTGTGCGAAATATGAAGAGCAGGTCGTTGGTGTGGGTGAAAGTGATCCCGTGAGGTTTCTGTGCAGGCCGCTCATCGATGGTTGGCGCCCTTGGTCAAGGCGGGTTTGAGGATGGCCGCGAACAAGTTTCGTGGAATCTTTCGGGATGGAACCGCGACCTGCTTGTCCTGCGAGCCTTACGTGTGCAGGTATTCCTTGTGCTTTTCCGCCACTTCTTCCGACTCCAGTTGCAGAGTGCAGTGCTCGATGCGGATCTCGTGATGTTTGATCAGGCACTCCTGGATATCGGCCAGAATCTCCTGCGAGTGCCCATCGGTGAAACATTCGTCGGCGAGGACCACATGGGCAGTCAGAATCGGAAGCTCGGTGGAGACGACGGAGGCGTGGAGGTCGTGGACCCCCTTCACGTGGGGCCTTTCCAGCAGGTGCCGCCTCACCTTGTTCAGGTCCAGTTCGGTTGGCGTGGCCTCCAGCAGGATCGAACCCGACTCCCGCAGCAGTTTCAGGGCCCGCGGAACGATCAGCGCTGCCACGAGAAGACCGGCGATGGTGTCGGCACGGGTCCACCCCGTCAGGGCGATCACCACCGCGGAGACGATCACCGCCACCGACCCGAGAGCATCATTCAACACCTCCAGGAAAGCGGCCCGCATGTTCAGGTTGCTGTCCTTGCCGCCCATCAGCACCAGCAGCGATGCCACATTGCCCAGCAGACCGACCACACCGATGACGGCCACGCCGCCCGCCTCCACCTCCGGGGGAGCGAACAGACGAAGCACGCCCTCGTAGATGGCGTAGCCTCCGACACACAGCAGGATCGCGGACTGCGCCCCTGCGGACAACACCTCCGCGCGCTGCCAACCCCAGGTGTGACGCTCCGAGGGGGGACGTTTCATCAACGTCGCCGCGATGAGCGCCACCACCAGGCCGAGGGAATCGGTCAGCATGTGTCCGGCATCGACGAGCAGCGCCAGGCTGTCCGTCACGATCGCGCCAACCACCTCGGCGGCGAAGATCAAACCGGTTATGCCCAGCGCGATTCCGAGGCGTTTCCGGTTCGTCGAGCCGTGCGCGTGATTGTGGCTGTGCCCATGCCCGTGGCCGTGTCCGTGATGCCCGGGGTTGTGGTGCTCGTTTTCGTGGGTGTCGTGGTCGTGGTGTTCGCTCATGGTGCTTCGACTTCCGGTTCGCAGATGACTGGCACCTCGCCGGTTGCGACCAGAAGGTCGTCGGCGGCGGCCAATAGATTCGTCGTCAGTTCTGGTTCGGCCAAGGAATAGAAAGTGGCGCGGCCTCTCACCCGTGCGGTCAGCAGTCCGCTGTCCCGCAATCCCCGGACGTGGGCCGACACCGTGGACTGCGCCAGCCCCAGGTGTCCGACGAGGTCGGCCACCCGGTGCTCCGACAGCATCAGGTGTTTGACGATGGCCAACCTGTTCGGATCGGCGAGGGAGCGGAACAGCGTTGCCGCCATCTCGGTGTCGGGAGTTTCCGGCTCTTTCATCGTCATGGGACGATGATAGCGCTTTATGGCGATGATGCCAAGGGCTTTTGGCGACGAAATCCGCGGTGTACTCTCCAGCGGGTAAGCCTCACCTTGGCCAGACGGAGAACGACATGCCAAACCCTTGGGAAATCTACGACGCCCTGATCGACGCGATTCCGGAGGAGGTGACCCTGACCACGGTGAACGTCGGTGCCCAGTGGACCCGGGTGATCAACTCGGCGGGTGGCATCGGCATGGCGTGGACCATGAACGTCAAGACCCGCCCCGACACCTTCCCCGGGGTCACCCTCGACGGGATTGCGCTTCGCGAGGCCGCGGGCCTGATCCGCAGCTGGAACCTGGCCGAGTCCTCCATCGGGCAGGCGGCCATCAACTCCTGGCACAGCCGCCCGGAAACCGCCGAGGCGAACGGTTTCGTCCCCACCGGGCAGGGCATCAACTGGGGCATGGTTTTCGACCCCTACGCAACCGACGTCGCGGGCAAGAAAGTAGCGGTGGTCGGGCACTTCCCCTTCGCCCAGAAAGCCCTTGAGGCGGCGGGGGAATACATCTGCTTGGAACGCAACCCGCAGTCCGGCGACTACCCCGATTCCGCCTGCGAATACCTCCTACCCGAATGCGACTACGTGTTCATCTCCGGTTCAGCCTTCGTCAACAAGACCGCGCCGCGCCTGATCGAACTGTCGCGCAATGCCCACACCGTGCTGGTCGGCCCGTCGGTTCCGCTGAATCCGGTGCTGTTCGACCACGGCGTCGACACCATCACCGGGTTCGTCTCCCCGAACCCGCAGCAGCTCGACCGCGCCCTGGCAGGCGTCAACATGAAGGGCATGTTCGCCGCCGGGTACCGTGTCCACCAGCACCGCCCCGCCTGATCAGCAAGGAGATCCCATGGCCGAACAGAACCAGGTTCCCGTTAACACCCCCGACGTCTTCGGCACCCCGGAGGTGTCGGGTAGCGGTGGGACGATGACCGTGATCGACTCCGTCGCATCCGCCCCGGAAACCGATCCGTCGCGCCCACGCCCCGGCGTGCGCAGGCAACTCCAGGGTGATGGAGCCAACGTCATCCTCATGAACTTCGCGCCGGGCCAGTGCCTCGACGACCACAAGGCAGCGCACCCCATCCTGGTGCAGTGCGCGCAGGGCAGGCTGCTGTTCACCTGCGGCGACGACGTGGTGGAGATGGGGCCGGGGGTCGTGCTGCACCTGACCAGTCACCTCACGCACCGCGTCGACTGTCCCTCCGACGCCCCCGAAAAAAACGTCCTGATCCTGACCATGCTGACGGGGGAGCGCCACCAGTGACCACGGCTGCCTGCCCCGGATTTTCCGAAGGAGAGGTGAGCGTCGCCCCCGTTGGCTAAAGTTCATGCATGATCATCTACAGGGGTTGGGGCGGAATGGGCATAGTTCTGCCCGTTCTAGGGGCCGGCATCATGCTGGCGATCGCTTCGTCGCTCAAACTGTCCGACGCAATGTTTCTGAAGTTGGCCCTCGTCGGGGGCTTTCTGGGTGCCGTGGGGGCATGGTTCCTGGGGCGGTGGCTGAACCAGAAACGCCCCTTCACCAAACTGGAGGAGTGGAAGTCGGCGCGACGCGTGGAATTGTGCTCCTTGGTGGATCAGGGTCAGTTCCAGATCACTCCCGGCGCTCCTGTCCCCACCAGCAAGGAGGAGGGGTACGCGCAGGCGAATGAGCTGCTGGAGCGCGAGGCCCGGGACCTGTTGCCGAGGATGCTCAATCAGCACTCCCTCTACGGAGTGTCGCTCCACATGGTGGGTCTGGGGATCGGGGTACTGGCCCTGGGAGGTTTCATCGCGTCCTTCTTCGTGTCGTGACCTCGATGTGTTGTTGAAATAATCAAAACTCCTCACCGCAGAGCCGGGAACCCGTTAACATTCGGGCATGATCATTTTTCGTGGCTGGGGGCTTCTGGGGGCTGGCATCCCTGTATTGACCGCGTTCGTCATCGGTGCCTTACCGGCGAGCCTGTATGGAAGCAAGAGCGCTATTACCAATATCGTCATTGCTCTCGGCGCGCTCGTCGGTGGCGCCCTGGGGTTCCTGTGTGGGCGGTGGTTCAACGTGATACGCCCGCAAACCAGGCTCGCCGAATGGCAGGGACAGCGACGCGCCGAGCTGCGCGCCCGCGTTGATGCGGGTCAGTTTCAGATGACTCCCGGCCTCCCGGTGCCTTCCTCCAGGGAGGAGGGCTACGCCCAGGTCGAACAGCTGATCGCTGCGGAGAGCCCCGAGATACTCAGTCAGCTCAAGAACATCCACACCCTTTTCTACATTCCAATGCAGTGGTTCGCGATCGGTGCGGGAGTGATGATGTTCTGCGGGTTCTTGTCGATGGTGTTCCGCTGAGGTCGATGGTTCCTCAGCCCGCGGAGGGACGCAGCAGGGGATAGAGAATCGTCTCCCGGATGCCCGCTCCCGGGTTGAGGAGCATCACCAGGCGGTCGATGCCGAGCCCCATTCCACCCATCGGCGGGGCCCCGTATTCGAGGGCCTCCAAGAAGTCCTCGTCGAACTGCATCGCCTCCGGATCCCCGGCGGCCGCGGCGAGGGACTGGCTCACCAGCACCTCACGCTGGATCACCGGGTCGATGAGTTCGGTGAAACCAGTGCCGCGTTCCATGCCGCCGATGATCAGGTCCCAGGCCTCGATCTTCCCGGGCTCGGAGCGGTGCGGACGGGCGAGGGGCTGCGCCAGCGACGGATAGTCGTGGACGAAGGTCGGCTGGATCAACCCGGGCTCCACGAGATCCCCGAACAGCTCCAACGACAACTTGCCCGCGTTCCACTTCGGGTCGTACTCCACCTCGCGTTCGTCGGCGACGGCCCTCAACTCCTCCAAGGAGGTCTCGACCGTGATCTCGCGACCCGCGGCCTCGCTCAACCCGTCGAAGAACGGCAACCACCGCCACTGACCGTCGAGGTCGATGGTTCCCTTGTCGGTTTCGATCTGCCGGGAACCGACGGCGTCGGCGGCGGCGACGATGATTTCCTGGATCAGCTGCGCAATGGTCCGCTGGTCACCCCACGACTGGTAGGCCTCCAGCATCGTGAACTCCGCGGAGTGCGACGAGTCGATGCCCTCGTTGCGGAACACCCGTCCCATCTCGTAGACGCGATCCGCGCCACCGACCATGGTGCGTTTGAGGTGCAGCTCCAGCGCGATGCGCAGGCTCATGTCGATGTCGAAGGCGTTCAGGTGCGTGGTGAACGGCCGGGCCGCGGCGCCGCCGTGGACTAGCTGCAGCTGCGGGGTCTCCACCTCGATGTAGCCCTGCCGATACAGGGTGTCGCGAATGGCGTGGGTGATGGCTGCGCGCTTGCGCACCATGGCGCGCGCATCCTCGCGGGCGATCAGGTCGACGTAGCGGCGACGCACCCTGCTCTCCTCGGACAGTTCCTTGTGCAGCACCGGGAGCGGACGCAGGGCCTTCGACGCCATCCGCCACCGCTTCGCCATCACCGACAACTCACCGCGTTTCGACGAGATGACACGACCCTCCACCCAGACGTGATCGCCCAGGTCAACATCCGACTTCCAGGCCGCCAGGGCCTCCGCTCCGACCTCCGCGAGCGACAACATCACCTGGAGGCGTTCACCGTTGTTGCCGGGGGTGAATCCGTCCTGCAGGGTCGCGAAGGCCAGTTTTCCGGTGTTGCGGATGAAAACGACGCGACCGCCGACCTGCACCACGTCGTCGGTTTCCTCCCCGGCCTCCAGATGCCCCCAGCCCTCACGCACCTGAAGGAGGGTGTGGCTGCGGACCAGATCCGCGGGGTAGGGCTCGGACCCGGCGGCCAGCAGCCGCGCCCGCTTCTCCTTGCGGACCGTCGTCTGCTCCGAGTCGGTGGGTTCGGTTGCCTGCATACGCGCTTCAGTCACGGCAGGGCATTCTACCGGTCACGGCCGGAGCGGATGAATCGTCAGCGGGTGGCGTGAACGATCACGCGGATGCCCTCGCCGCTCACATCCCAGGTCACCTGCGACAGGTCCGTCACGTGCACATCGGCGCGGAGGGCGTCGGCGGTGTGGGTGCTGAGGATCCCCAGCGTCGGGAAACCACCGGCCCGGGCGGCGGCGATGCCCGCGAAGGCGTCCTCCGCCACGAGCGCACGCGACGGTTCCACACCGAGCCGTTTCGCGGCCAACAGAAATGAGTCGGGGGCGGGTTTGCCGTGCTCCACCTGGTCGCGGGTCACCACCACGCGGGGATGGGGCAGGCCGGCCGCGTTCAGCCGGGCATCGAGGAGAGGCTGTGTGCAGGAGGTCGCGATCGCCACCGCGTCGCCCGGAAGCACCCGGAAGGCGTCGACCGCACCCGGCATGGGGACCACCCCCGCGGTGTCGGAGACCTCCAGCTCCTCGATGCGTTCCGCCGCCTCGTCCCAACGTTTCGCGTCGGGAACCAGAGCCTCCGTCAGGGCGCGGCTCGGCATGCCCATGTACTTCGGCATCTCGTTCAGGTCGACGCCGTACTCCCCGGCCCAGCGGGTGTAGGCGCGGACCATGGCGTCGTGGGAATTGACGATGGTTCCGTCGTGATCCAGGATCACCGCATCGAAGAGGCCGACGGCCTCGCCGTCGGTGTATTCCCAGCCCATCGGCTACTTCCAGAGCGTCATCAGGCTGAAGCAGGCGATGATCAGGCCGAGGGCGATCAGGATGTTCCAGTCACCCAGCGCCCGCATGAATTCGATGTGAACCCCAGCCAGGTTCCAGGTCACCATCCAGAGCACACCCAGCAGCCCGACCGGGATGAAAACCCAAGGAACCCACCTGCGTTCGGTGTTGGCAGCCAAGCGTTTGCGATCCCTGCGTTCCTTACGAGCCTTCTCGAGCTCTTCGGACTGCTTTTTGCGCGCCTTGTTCTTGGCTTCCTTGCGCACCTTGGACTCGGGCACCGCGCCCCTCCTTTCGCCTCTGCCAACCAAGATTAGTGGAGTCGGGCGGTAGGAAACACATCTGGCACCCGCACCGCGTAGGGTTGCTCCATGAGCGAGACCCGTCTGGCCCGTCTCCTGGGGCGAATCAGGGGGCCCCGCGGTGAGGAGAACCCCAGGAGTCTTCGGGGCAGGGTTGGCACGGGAATCATCTGTGTCCTGGCGGGTGCAATGCTCACCGCATCGGCCTTGGCGGCCCGCGGCACCGATCTGCGTTCCGACCGCAACACGGACCTGCGCGGCCTGGTCACCACCCAGGCCCAGCGAAACGAGCAGCTGCGCCGAGAGGTCGCCAAGGTGCGCTCCGAGGTGGAGGAGCTCGGACATCAGCAGGGTGCATCTCCGGAGCTGGAACGCCAGCAGCGCGAGGTGGCCGAACAAGCGGCCGCGGTTCCCGTGACCGGTCCCGGGATGCGGGTGACCCTCACCGACGCCCCCAACGACGTGAAACCCGCAGGAGTCGACGACGACGCCCTGGTGGTGCACCAGCAGGACATCCAGGCCGTCGTCAATGCCCTCTGGAAGGGGGGAGCGGAGGCGGTCAGCATCCAGGGGCAGCGGATCATCACCACGTCGGGAATCAAGTGTGTGGGCAACTCTGTTGTCCTGCACGGCATTCCCTACGCGCCGCCCTACGTGATCGAGGCGATCGGCGACGCCGGTCGCATGGCCGCGGCCCTGAAGGAATCCCGGGCGTTGACCATTTACCGGCAGTACGCCGACGCATACGGCCTGGGATACCGGGAAACCACGGAATCCTCCCTGTCCCTGCCGGCTTTTCAGGGTGCTTTGGGAATCACCCACGCAAAACCCAAGTAATGGGAATCGCTGCCCCGCGCCAAGTCGGCTCGGTGTGGCAGTGACGGAGGGGTGGTCCGAACGGGCCATGCTGGCACGTCCCTACTCTTGCGTGAACTTCCGGATTTCGTCCTTCGCCCGGTTTGGTTCTGACTGGCTGTGTGGTGTGGTTGGATTGTTGCATGGTGGACAGAGGGGTTCATGACGGCTTTGTTTCGTGGTCGCGGCGGGGTGTGTTGCTGGTGGGTGCAGGAGCGCTGGTTGGTTGCGGTGTCGCGGGTGATTTGGTGGAGGATCGGTCGCAGTTGCCGGTTCTCCTGGAGGATCCCATGGCAGCGAAGGATCTGTTGGGCCTGACCCTGAAGGAGGGCACTGAGCGGGGGTATCGGCGTCCGTTGGGCAAGCCTCGGTTCACCGAGGTGAGGAGAGTGTTCTCCTTGGGTGATGATGATCGTCAGGAGGTTTTTGACCGGGCGGTTGCCTTCGCCAAGGAATCGGGCTGGAAAAAGGAGTACGATAGCGGTTTGCCGCCCAAAATGGTATGGGATGGTCAAAAAAAGAATCCCCGACGTGATTGTGGTGTTTTTATTTCTGACGATGACTCGGCCGACCTGATAATCATACTCGAGGTTGTTGAGGTGCCGTGAGTGTGGTGTGGTTGGATTGTTGCATGGTGGACAGAGGGGTTCATGACGGCTTTGTTTCGTGGTCGCGGCGGGGTGTGTTGCTGGTGGGTGCAGGAGCGCTGGTTGGTTGCGGTGTCGCGGGTGATTTGGTGGAGGATCGGTCGCAGTTGCCGGTTCTCCTGGAGGATCCCATGGCAGCGAAGGATCTGTTGGGTCTGACTCTGAAGGAGGGGTTCGAGAGTGGGTATCGGCGTCCCTTGGGTAAGCCCAAGTTCACCGAGGTGTGGAGAACATTCTCCTTGGGTGATGATGATCGTCAGGAGGTTTTTGATCGGGCGGTTGCCTTCGCCAAGGAAGCGGGCTGGAAAAAGGAGTTTGAGAGTGGTCTGCCGCCCAATATGGTGTGGTGTGGGAAGAAATTTGCCCCGCGACGTGGCTGCAGTGTCTTCATCTCCGACGATAACCTGGCTGATCTGATAATCATACTCAGGGTTGTTGAGGTGCCGTGAGTGGGGGTGGCTGAAATTTGAATGAGTCCAAGGCCGCGAGGTTTGCTTGCGGTCATCATCAAATGCGATTTGACTAGGGGCTTTGCTTGCTGGGGGTGGCTGGTGGAGAAGTCTCGATGTCGGTGTGTTCTGCTCTCGTGTAAAAAGTTCGGGCCCTGTCCTCCAAACGGATCATTTCTGGCTGGTTGTGTGGTGTGGTTGGATTGTTGCATGGTGGACAGAGGGGTTCATGACGGCTTTGTTTCGTGGTCGCGGCGGGGTGTGTTGCTGGTGGGTGCAGGAGCGCTGGTTGGTTGCGGTGTCGCGGGTGATTTGGTGGAGGATCGGTCGCAGTTGCCGGTTCTCCTGGAGGATCCCATGGCAGCGAAGGATCTGTTGGGCCTGACCCTGAAGGAGGGCACTGAGCGGGGGTATCGGCGTCCGTTGGGCAAGCCTCGGTTCACCGAGGTGAGGAGAGTGTTCTCCTTGGGTGATGATGATCGCCAGGAGGTTTTTGACCGGGCGGTTGCCTTCGCCAAGGAATCGGGCTGGGTTAGCCCCTTTGAAGGCAGTCGTTCTCGTGTCAGTACCTGGCACGGAGAAAAGCCTGAACCGCGCCGCGACTGTTATGTGCATATTCCCGAAGCTGAACCCGATGAGCTGATCATTACGTTGAATGTATCTGAATCTCCGTAGTGGTCCAGTGAATTGGTTTTGGTGACAGAAAAGAGCGGAGGAGTTTTGAGAAAATTAATTCGATTGATTGTGTTGGCGGTGCTGTTTGTCGCCTCGATTATATCGCATCCGGCGGTGGCGAAAGCCGATGAGGTGATGGAGGCCTCCGCATCCATTTCCCAAGCCGTTGTCGGTCGTTCAGCTAGGTGATTCATTCTCGGCCTGAGCAGGCGGAAGCCTTCTCCGCCAAGGCCACCGGACCCCCTGCCACCATCGGCAACTCCCACGGCATCGCCGTCGACGGGACTGCCTTCACCGACCTCGGTGCCGCCCAGTAGGTCGCCGCTCAAACCCGGACTGCCCCGAACCGGATACAGCGCCGGGTAGCTGACACCAAAGCCGTTGGGCCCTTCCTGCGGGCCCAACGGCTTTCCTACCGGCACCGGTGAAGAACGCGCCGCGGCGCACGGCGCATCGATTGCCGCAGCGTGACAGAATTGCCGCCGTGGCACGCATCCTCGTCATCGACAACTACGACTCGTTCGTCTACAACATCGTCTCCTACCTGGCCCAGATCGGCGCCGACGTGGCTGTGTGGCGCAACGACGACCCGCGATTCGCGGAGCCCGGCTGGGAGGACACCTTCGACGGGGTGCTGCTCTCACCCGGTCCCGGCACCCCGGAACGCGCCGGGGTGTGCGTCGACGTCATCCGGCGACTCGGCGGGCACAAACCGTTGTTCGGGGTCTGTCTGGGGCTCCAGGCAATGGCCGTCGCCCTCGGCGGTCTCGTCGACCGTGCCAGCGAACTGCTGCACGGCAAGGTCTCGCCCGTGACCCACGACGGGAAAGGGGTCTTCACCGGTTTGCCGTCTCCGCTGCGTACCACCCGTTACCACTCCCTCGCCGCCGTTGAGGAGAAACTCCCGGAGGAACTGGAGGTCACGGCCCGCACCGATTCCGGGGTCATCATGGCCGTGCGTCACCGCGAATGGCCCATGGAGGCGGTCCAGTTCCATCCCGAATCGGTGCTCACCGAGGGCGGCTACCAGATGTTCGCCAACTGGCTGGTCATCTGCGGTGACACCGACGCTCCGACCCGAGCCGCTCACCTCGGCCCCCTGGTCGACGCCGACGTCGATCTCTGAGGCGCGGACAAACCAACCCGGTCGGCAAGCGGGAGCGGAGCTTCCGTGCCGACCGGGCTAAAACCGGATCAGCCGGTCGGAGATGACGACGGCGTCGGAGCGGGTTTGGACGGATTCGGCGCCTGCGGAGGTATGGCGATCTCCACCGAGACGTCGGAGGAGTTCTTTTCCAGCTCCGTATCCGGTGCGACGCTCTGCGAGTAGATCCTGTTGGCCGGTTTGGTGGGGTCGGTCGTCGTCACCTTCGTGATGCGCAGATTGCCCGTGAAACCGGCATTCTTGAAGGCTTGGATGGCCTGATTCTCGTCCATGCCGATCAGGTTCGGCATTTTCGCGGTGGTGGGGGCGGCCTTTGCGATGGTGATGGTGATCTTCCCCGACTTGCGATCCAGAGCCGTTTTCTCCTCGGGCTCCTGGGCGAAGACCTTCCCGGGCTCCTGCGCAGTGCTCTCCTTCTCCAACACGTTCACCTTGTTCTTGAAGCCCATCTGACTGACCAAGGAGCGGACCTGGTCGGCGGTCATGCCGGTGAAGTCGGGCACCGCGGACTTGCCCGTGGCGATCCGTACAGTGATGTCCTGGTCCGGGGGGGCGGCCTGACCCGCGGCCGGTTCGGTTTCCTGTGCCTGATCCTTCACGGCGTCCGGGCCCTCTTTCGCCGGATCCATGTCGGCCTTGGAGATCGTGCCCGTGAAACCGGCATCCTTCAGCGCCTTCGAGGCCTCGTCGAAGGATTTGCCCTTCACGTCTGGGACTTTCAGCTGGGTCGGGCCCACGCCGACCTTCAGGGTCACGACGCTCCCGTACAGGGCCTGCACCCCGGACTTCGGGTCGGTGTCGACCACCTTGCCCTTGTTGGCGTCGTCGGACTCGACGTTCTCAACCTTCGTCTCGAAGCCCTGCCCCTTCAAAGTGGTTTCCGCGCTGGCCTGGAGCTCCCCGACGACGTTCGGCACCGCGACCTGTTTCGGCCCCGAATTGAGCACCATGTAGAGGGCCGCCGCGATGCCTATCACCAGCAACCCGACCAGCACCGAGACGACCACTGCGGTCTTGCGTTTCTTCTTCGGCTCCCCCTCGGGCTCCTCGGGATCCACGGTGTCGACCATGGCGCCGACAGCGCCATTCACCGAGGTGCTTTCCGCGGTGTTGTTGGCATCCGTCGGCGTGGCGATGAGGGTCGGTGCCGCACGCCGGGCGGGGGACGACATCACCGTCGTCGGCATCTCCACCGGCGAGGAGTAGGCCGCCATCACGGGTTGCCCGTTCAGCGCCCGCAGGATGTCCTCACGGAACTCGCGGGCATCCTGGTAGCGGTCATTCGGTGACTTCGCCAACGCCTTCAACGTGATGGCGTCCATCGGCGGGGTGACCTCCGGGTCGCGCTGACTGGGCGGCACGGGTGTTTCCCGGACGTGCTGATAGGCGACCGAGACGGGGGAGTCGCCCTTGAACGGAGGCTCCGAACACAGCAGTTCGTAGAGCAGGCAACCCACCGAGTACAGGTCCGAACGCTGATCGACCTTCTCCCCGCGCGCCTGCTCCGGGGACAGGTACTGCGCGGTGCCGATCACAGCAGCTGTCTGAGTCATCGTCGCCGAGGTGTCGGCCACGGCCCGGGCGATGCCGAAATCCATCACCTTCACGGTGCCGGCGGGGGTGAGCATCACGTTGGCCGGTTTGATGTCGCGGTGGATGATCCCGGCCCGGTGGCTGTACGACAACGCGTCCAACACCCCGGCGGTGAACTCCAGCGCACGGGCGGGCACGATCTTGCGACCGTCGCGCAGCACCTCCCGCAGGGTCACGCCCTCGACGAGCTCCATCACGATGTAGGGCACCATCACGTCCGACTTGGTGTCGCGTTCCTCACCGGTGTCGTAGACGGCGACGATGTTCGGATGGTTCAGGCCCGCCGCAGACTGCGCCTCGCGGCGGAACCGGGCCTGGAAGGTGGGGTCGCTGGCCAGGTCGATGCGCAGGCGTTTGATGGCCACGTCACGGACGAGCCGCAGGTCGCGGGCCCGCCACACCTCCGCCATGCCGCCACGCCCAATGATCTGGTCGAGCTCATAACGCCCGCCCAGCAGGGTGCCGCGCTCAGTCATCGCACTGGTCCTTTCGGTTGATCGGGAACCATTGTGGCCCATCGGGCCAGTTTCTGCCCGTCCTCATCGGAGGGACTCCACTACAGCCTTGAACACCGGCGCGGCGACCTTGCCGCCCGAGATGTCGTTGCGTTCGACCGAAGTGCTCTGCACGAAAGTCACCACGGCGACATGTGGCTCGGTGGCGTAGCCGACGAACCACGCGTAGGGGGGACGGTTGGGATCCGACTGGGCGGTACCGGTTTTGCCCCCGATGGTGAGCCCCCTGACCTGCGCGGGCGCGCCGGTGCCGTCGCTGACCACCTTCTCCATCATCTGTTTGAGCTGCTTGGCCGTGCCCTCACTGATCGGACGGCCCGCCTGCTCGGGTTGGATCGTCTGGATCACCTTGAGGTCGCTTCCGGTGACGCTCTTGACCACGTGTGGTTTCATCAACACCCCGTTGTTCGCAATGGCGGAGGCCACCATCAGCATCTGCAGCGGGGTGGCGGCCACCTCGTACTGCCCGATGCTGGACTGGGCCAGGTAGGCGGGATCCATCTGCGTGGGGAACTTGGACGTCGACGACGTCAGGTCGATGCCCGGAGCCGAGTTGAAACCGAAACGCTGTGCCGTGTCGAGCATCTTCGCCTGCCCCAGATCCACACCCAGTTTCGCGAAGGCGGTGTTGCAGGACGTCGCCAGCGCGTGTTCGAGGGTGGTTTCCGTGCCGCCGCAGTCCGTGGAGTTGCCGATTCCGTGGCTGGATCCCGGGGCCTGGTAGCTGGTCGGGGAGGCGACGGTGGACGACGGGGTGTGCCCGGACTCCAGCGCGGCCGCGGCCGTCACCAGCTTGAAGGTGGAACCGGGGGGGAAGATCTCCCGCACCGCCCGGTTCTTCAACGGCTCCGCGGGATCGTTGACCAGGGAATTCCAGTTCTGCGCTTCCGTCGAGGGATCGGAGGAGGCCAACAGGTTCGGGTCGTAGGTGGGGGTGGAGACCAGGGCCAGGATCTCGCCGGTGGTGTAGTCGATGGCGATGGCCGCCCCCTGCTGCTTCCCCAGCGCCTTGACCGCAGCGGCCTGCGCCTTCGGGTTCAGCGTCGTGTTCAGGTTCGCGCCCTGCGGTTTCTTGCCCGTCAACAGGTCGACCAGCCGCGTGATCGTCTGCGACGACGCCGTGCCCGTCAGTTCCGCGTTCCAGTTCCGCTCCAGCTCCTGCTTGCCGTAGGTGTACGAGTAC
This sequence comes from uncultured Propionibacteriaceae bacterium, assembly GCA_937965785.1. Lineage (GTDB taxonomy): Bacteria > Actinomycetota > Actinomycetes > Propionibacteriales > Propionibacteriaceae > Arachnia. The sequence goes on from CALCKT010000040.1 coordinate 66,269, forward strand.
CAGCCGGTCACCGAGGAGTAAGTCTCGCCCTGCGGGAAGGTGCGCTGCCACGGGAACTTCCCGGACGTGGGCGACGACATGGCGATCGCGTCGTTGCCGACGAGGATCGCGCCCCGGTTGGTGTTGAACTCGGCATCCCTGACACGCACGTTCCGTGGATCCTTGAGCATGGCCTCCGACCTGGCAACGGCGAGCCAGGTGATGTTCACAAGCAGCGCCGCCATCAGCAGCGAGATGAAAATGCTGACCTTCCGCAGGGGATCGTTCATTTCGCAATCACCGCCGTCGACTGGGCAGGAGTCATCAGCTCCTGTGGGGTGGCCGTGGCACGCTGGGGCATGCGCGCACGGTGGGAGATCACCAGCATGATGCCGATGATCATCCAGTTCGCTATCAGGGAGGACCCGCCCTGCGACATGAACGGCGTCGTCAAACCGGTCAGGGGAAGCAGACGGGTGATGCCGCCGATGATCGAGAACACCTGCAACGCGAAGGTGAACGCGAGCCCGCCCGCCAAGAGTTTCCCGAAACCGTCAGGACAGATCAGCGCGGTCTTCATGCCGCGGGCGACGATGAACCCGTACAGCAGCACGACCGCCATCATGCCGACGATTCCGATCTCCTCGGCGAGGCTGGCGGCGATGAAATCGCTTTCGTTCATGGGCGTCAACCACGGCGAACCCTGCCCCCAGCCGCGCCCGAACAACCCGCCCCAGGCGTAACCGAACTGGGCCTGGATGATCTGGTAGTTGGCGTCGTAGTCGCTGAACGGGTTCAGCCAGGAATTGACCCGGCGCGGCACGTGGCTGGTGAACCGCCACGCCAACAACCCCGCGACCACGAACGCGACGCCCGCCAGGGCCGGCCAGGCCGGGCGCTGCGTCGCGACGTAGATCATGAAGGTGAACAGGCCGAAGAACAACAGGGCGGTACCGAGGTCGTTCTGGAAGACCATGATGCCCAGCGAGAGGAACCACATCACCGCGATGGGTCCGAGATCACGGGCCCGGGGGAACTCAAGGCCGATGAAACGCCTGCCGGCCAGGGCAAGCAGGTCACGTTTCTCGTAGAAATAAGCCGCGAAGGCCAGCGCCAGGAGGATCTTGGCCACCTCCGCGGGCTGGAAACTGAAGGGACCGAGCCCGATCCAGATCCGTGCGCCGTTCAATTCGCGGCCAACCCCCGGCACCAGCGGCAGCAGCAACAACACCATGCCCGCCAGAAAAAGCAGGTAGGGGAAACGCTGGAGCCTGCGGTGATCACGCAGCCAGATCACGACCGCGGCGAACAGCATGATGCCGAGTCCCGTCCAGAGCAGCTGGTTCGTGGCGGCGTGCGTGTTCTTGGCGTTGTCGAGGCGGGCGATCATTGCCAGGCCGAGGCCGTTGAGCAGGAACACGATCGGCAGGATCACCGGATCCGCGTAGGGAATGCGCCACCTGATGACGAAGTGCGCGGCCAGCGCCATGCCGAACCAGACGAGGGTGCCGGACACCAGGTCGTTCGGGGGTGCGCCCCGCAGATTCAGATAGGAGACGACCCAACCCACCACGCCGAAAGCGCACGCGATCATGGTCAGCACCAACTCGACCCCGCGCCGCTGCCGGTAGATGATGTACTCGCCCGTCGCCGAAGGCTGCTGCATTACCGACATCAGCAGGACTCCGGATCTGCTTCCTCGGCGGCCGTCGGGCTCATCGGGGCGAGTAACGTCGGATAGTTCGTCTGCCCCGGTGAGTTCGACAGCGACGCGGCGGCGCTGGGTTCCGTCGGCAGGCCCGGGCCCTCCGGTTCGCTCGGCCGCGGCTCATTCGGGCGTGCCATGGGACCGAGCCGCTGCTGACGTGCCTTGGCGCAGCGGGCCGCGTACCCGTCCAGGAGGTTCGCCGCATCGTTGGCGGAAGCGAGGTCGGAGAAACCGATCGTGTTGGCCACCTGCCGCTGGAAGAACACCGGGAGGTCGGAGACCTGGGTGTCGCGGCGCTCCACCAGGGTGTTCATCTCGTGGCCGAGCAGCGAACCCGGGAGGCCGTTGTAGATCCCGACCCGTCCGTCGGCGGCCGCTATGAAGTACCGGGAGGAGCTGTAGACCCGCACCCCCCAGAAGGCCACCCCAACCACGATCGCCCCCGCCATGACCGCTGCCAGGACGGTGGGCCAGCGGTGTTTGCTCTTGTTTTCCCGGGGGGCGTAGCGGGCCCGCTCCGTGGAGTCGTGGTCGGGGTCCTCGACGGGTTCCGGTTCGGGATAGCCCGGTCCTTCCTCCTCCTCGTGGGTGACGGCGGGGATCTCGCGTTCCAGGGCGGAACCCGCGAGCTGCGGTTCGGCGGCGTCGAGTTCGTCGTTCTGCGGCACCACCTGCGCCAGCACCAAGGAGATGTTGTCGTGGCCGCCGTGTTCGTTCGCCAGGGCCGACAGGCGTGAGACGCACTCGTCGAGGTCGTCGAGGGACATCAGCTCGTGCAGATCGTCCTCGCCCATCAGGCCGGACAGGCCATCGGAGCAGAACAGCACCCGGTCTCCCTCCAGCACCGGCAGCTCGAAGAAGTCCGGGTCCGTGTCCCCGGCCCCGTTGAGGACCTTCAGGATCAGCGAACGGTGGGGATGGGTGGCGGCCTGCTCCGGTGTGATGCGGCCCTCGTCTATCAGCGACTGCACCCACGAGTGGTCGTGGGTGAGCTGTTTCAGTTCGTCGTCGCGCAGCAGGTAGCCACGCGAGTCACCGATGTGCGCGACGCCCAGCATCGTGCCCGAGAAAGCGGCACCCGAGAAGGTGGTGCCCATTCCGTCCAGTTGCGGGTTGTTCTCGATCAGGTCGGCGAGTTTGTCGTTGGCGCGCTGCACGATGCCCGCCATGTGCTCCACCAGGTGTTCGTTGTCGAGACGCCGGTCTCTCTCGCTGGCCTCCTTCGCGGCGACGGCGGAGGCCAGGTCACCGGCGGCCGCGCCCCCCATGCCGTCGGCGACCACCAGCAGGTTGGGGCTGGCGAAGGCTGCGTCCTGGTTGTTCTTGCGGACCCGTCCCACCTCGGAGTGGACGCGGAAGTCGAGGGAGAACATCGGCATCACATCTCCAGCTTCATCATGGTGCGGCCGATGCGGAGGATGTCGTTTACCCCCATCGGGGTGGGTTCGGTGATGCGTTTGCCGTTCACATAGGTGCCGTTGGTGGACCCGAGATCGGTCACCACCCAGGTTTCGGGGTCGCGTTGCACGAGCTGCGCGTGACGGGCGGAGGCGTAGTCGTCGTCGAGCAGGACAGTGGAATCGGAGGTGCGACCCAGGTTGATGGTCGGTTCCAGGGGAATGGAGAGCCCCTGCTGGGCGCCCTGGGTGATGGCGAACCGGGTGGGCTGGAAACCCGCCTTGCCGCGCCTCACGGGCTCCTGTTCGTTCGCCGGCAGGTCGGAGGCCGACACCTTCCGGCCGAACATGTCCTTGCGGATCACATCGGCGAGGATACCGATGAACAGCCATAGCAGGGCGAGGAAGACAATCTTGATCGCCGCTGCGACGAGATCTGACATGGGCTCACGCCTCCGACGGTGAATGCACCAGCATCCTCGTGTTGCCGATTTCGATGCGGGAACCGTCCCTGAGCTGAGCCGCCTGCACCCGGGACCCGTCTACGACGATGCCATTGGTGGAGCCGAGATCCTCGATGCGGATGGTGCGGTTCTCCAGCGGCCCGGAAACCGAGATCATGGCGTGGCGACGCGACACCCCGGGGTCGTTGACACGCAGGTCGGCGTTCGAGCCGCGGCCGATCACCAAGCCCGGCGGCACCAGCGGGTGTCGCACCCCGCCGACCTCCAGCACCAGCTGCTGCGAGGCCCGTGGCCTGGGGGCGGGGGGCTGATCGGGGGCCGTCGCGACGGCCTGGCTGGTCACCCGGAACTGCCCGGTCGGCAGCGATTGCTCCAGCATGTAGAGGATCTGGATGGATCCGTTGAAGACGTAGGAGCGTTCCGCGGCGTGTGCCCTGAGCTCCGGGATGATCTCCGAGTTCAGGGTTTTGGTGTAGGGGAACAACCTGTTGTAGTCGTGGGGGGAGAGGGAGACTGTGAACACGTTCGGCACCAGCCGCTTGTCGCGGCTGAGGAGCTTGGCCTCGGAATCCAGCTCCCGCTGAATACCCGCCGCGATCTCGACGGGCTGCACGTCGCCCTTGAAGGCGCGGGCGAAAACCTTGTCAACGGCGGCGCCGATCCTTTTCTCAGCGCGGTCGAACACGCCCATTCAGCCTCCTCTCGACGGAACCAGCTTAGAGGACAGGCCAACCACGGTCACCTGACTCGCCTACCCGTGGACCGTGAAACGGATCCGGAGGCTTCGTGCCGCGGCCCGCACGACCGGTCTGACCGGTCCGCGGGGGCCAAGTAGAACCTATCCGTTGCAGTCGGGGACCCGGAAACCGGGTCCCCGTGCCGCCCGTCACTCCCCGGCCGGTTCGGGGGAGGAATGACGGAAGGTGCGGGCGAAGGCCTCAAGGATGTCGGTGGCCCCCTCGACGGCGCTCAGCCTCTCGGCCGCGAGATCCGCCTCCACGCGGGCCGCCACCTTTCGGACCTCCGGGGAGGTGCGCAGCGACTGGATGATCTCCTGCTCCACCATGTTCCACAGCCAGGAGCGCTGCTGGGCCCTGCGGCGGCTGACGAGCTCCCCGGCCTGCTCCAGGTCGGCGCGGTGTTTCGTGACCGCCTCCCACAGCTCGTCCATGCCCGCCCCGGTGTAGGAGGAGCAGGTCAGCACGGGGGGACGCCGCCTCGACTCGTCGCTGGAGATGAGTTTCATGGCGATGCTGAGTTCGCGGGCCGAGACCCGGGCCTCGCCCTCGTTGTCGCCGTCGGCCTTGGTGATGGAGATCACATCGGCCAGTTCCAGGATGCCGCGTTTGATGCCCTGCAGCTGATCACCGGTGCGGGCGACGTGCAGGAACAAGAAGGTGTCGACCATGCCCGCGACAGCCACCTCCGACTGCCCCACACCCACGGTCTCGACCAGCACGACGTCGTAGCCGGCGGCCTCCAGCACCAGCATCGACTCGCGGGTGGCGCGGGCCACACCACCCAGGTGCCCGGCCGACGGTGAGGGACGGATGAACGCCTCATCCCGCATGGCGAGATCACCCATGCGGGTGCGGTCGCCGAGGATGGAGCCGCCGGTGCGGGTCGACGACGGGTCGACGGCGAGCACCGCGACCTGGTGGTGGTGCTCGTCGATCAGTTTGATGCCCATCGCGTTGATGAAGGTCGACTTGCCGGCCCCGGGAACACCCGAGATGCCGACGCGGAATGCTTTCCCGGTGTACGGATTGATCAACTGCAGCAGCTCGTGGGCCTGCGCCCGGTGTTCGGGCTTGGTCGATTCCACCAGGGTGATGGCCCTTGCCACATGGCCCCTGGATCCTTCGACGACCTTGGCCGCCAACTCCGCCACATTGAGATTCCGCATGGGAGCCACCCTATCCCCCGGTCCGTCAGGGACCAGGAAGGGGCCCGTCAGCCCGGGACATCGGGTCAGCGTTCCGACAGGCCCTCGATGCGGTGCATGATGACGCCGTCGTAGCCGAGCATCGCCCAGTCGGACTCGTAGTCGCCGATGCGCGGTTCGTTGGCCCTGCCCTCGATGTTGTTCAGCAGCAGCGACGGGAAGTCGACGCCGCATTCGTAGGCGTGCGGGTAGACGCCACCGAAACGCGGATTGACCTCCAGGATCGACCAGCCCTCGGGGGTGGAGAACAGGTCAACGTCGATGGTGCCGCGGAAACCGCAGCGCGTCACGAAGTCCTCCACGAGCGCGAACAGGGAGTCGTCCTTGAACGACACCGACTTGTCGGCGGTGCCGGCCCGCATCCGCAGCTTCTTCTTCGCGAACATGGCCGCCACCTGGCCGGAGATCATGTCGACGTAGACATCCACGTCCACCGGTTCGCCCGGCAGGAACTCCTGGATGATCAGTCCCGGGGTGGCGGCGAAGGCCGCGTCCAGCTCGCTCCGCGAGTCGATCCGCGCGATCCCCGCGGAGGCCGACCCCGTCCGCGACTTCACGAACAACGGGAACTGCGCCACCCCCGCATCGAGGTCGGCGTGGCAGGCGTCGAGGTCGATCCAGGACCGCGGGGTCGGCAACCCCTCCGCCGTCAACCACTGGTACATCAACCACTTGTCGAAGGCCCGCTCCACCACCTCGGCGGGGGAGATCATCACCTTCGTGCCGACCGCCTCGAACTCATCGACGTGCCCGGCGAGGAGACTCAGTTCCGGGTCCAGCAGCGACAGCGCCACCGAGATCTCCTCGTCGCGGCAGATGCGCAGGATGGTGGGCAGGTATTCGGGGTCGTTGATCAGCGGCACGACGTGATGGCCGTCGGCCGCGTACAGCGCGGGTGCGAGCTCGGAGGCGTCGGTGGCGATGACGCGACCACGACCCGCCAAGGCGCGTTTGAAATAGGTGACGGTCTGGACGCGGCTGCCCGCGGTGAGGATGAGGACGTTCATGCTCCGGTTCTTCCTTCGTCTCGTCTCCGGTCACTGCCAGGTGTTGCCGGCCAGGTATTCATCGACCCCCCAGCGCTGCCTGACGACGCTCAGCGAGGAATCGGCGTGCCGAGCATAGACCCGCGGCAGGTACTGGATGAACAACGGATTGAAGGTCATCGTGTAGGAACCCACCTTGTGGTAGACGATCCGGTCGCCCTCCCGCAGGCGCGGGGCGTCGGTGAGGGTCATGAGCCGGTCGTTGTCCAGGCAGGTGAAACCGGAGATGATCTGGGGGGTGGGGCACGGTTCACCGTCGCTGTGGACGGTGTGTTCGTAGGCCGATTTGCGCAGGAACGGGTCGAGGTTGGTGCGCGACCCGTCGGTGACGACGATGACGTGGTCCTGCACCGGTTTGGTGTCGATGACGCTGGTGTGCAGCTCGAAGGGCACCGCCACCAGGGCCGCGCCCGGTTCGATGATCAGCCGGGTCCGGGCCGGATCGACGGCGTCCCCCAGGGCGTCGCGGATGGCGGTGACGTACTGGTCGGGGGTCGGGAAACGATCCGAGTCGCCCCCGAAGAACCCGCCACCCATGTCGATCCAATCGAGTTCCAGGCCGTGTTCCGCGATGATCCGGCGGGCGGTGCGACCGGCGGAGACGTAGGTGTCGAGGGCCCTCGTCAGCGACGTGACGTGCAGGTGCAGGCCCGCGATCCGCACCCCCGCGGCGCGCATCTCGGCGATCGCGGAGTCGAGATCACCGTTGTCGGCGTGGAAACCGAAACGCAGCCCCGCCGACCCGCTGGCGGTGTGGTCGGGGGCGTCGCGATCCACGTCCCAGTTGACGCGCAACCCCACCGAGTCGACGCGTTTCCCGGCGGCGACCCGCTCGGCCACCCAGCGCAGCTCCCGCCGCGAATCGAGATTGACCATCGCCCCCGCGTCGAAGGCCTGAGCGAGCAGCTCCCGGGTCTTCACGGGCCCGTTGACGATCACCTCGGCGGGAGCGTGCCCGACTCGCAACGCCAGCTGCCACTCCTCCTCGGAGACCACCTCGGCGGGCACCCCGTTGCGTCCCATCCACGCCACCAGCCACGGCAGCGAGTTCGTCTTCACCGAGTAGGACAGAACGGCCCCGGGCCACCCGCGGTCGAGGGCGTCGCGGAACGAACCCACCTGCTTTTTGAGCAGGTTCTCGTCCACCACGAACGCCGGGGTCTCGATTCTGTCGTCCATCTTTGTCTCCTCGTCGGGGAACTTTTCCTGCGAAGATCCTACGGGCGGGTCGCGGTTGCGCGTCTTTCAAGGAGTGGTGCGACCCGGATGGGGACACCGGGTCGTTTCCCGGGTATCGGGCGGTGAACGCCGGTTGATGTTTTTATGGCGCCGTTCACGTGGTTATCGGGAAGCGATCCTGGGGCTAGACTGCTGCCCGAAACCAAGTGATTGAGAGGCGGACCCCATGGCAGAACCCCGCATTCTTCCGTCGGCTGACCTGGATGACGACGTCCGGATCGGTGACGGCTCGTCGATCTGGCATCTCGCCCAGGTGCGAGGCGGCGCCGAGATCGGTGAGAACGTGATCGTGGGCCGGGGGGCCTACATCGGCAGCGGTGTTCATGTCGGGAACAACTGCAAGATCCAGAACTACGCCCTCGTCTACGAACCCGCGCACCTCGAGGACGGGGTCTTCATCGGCCCTGCCGCGGTGCTTACCAACGACACCTTCCCGCGCGCCGTCAATCCCGACGGCACTTCGAAGAGCGCCCACGACTGGGAACCGGTCGGGGTGACCCTGAAGCGCGGCAGCTCCGTGGGCGCGCGCGCCGTGTGCGTAGCCCCCGTCACGATCGGCGAGTGGGCGACGGTTGCCGCCGGCTCAGTCGTCACCCGTGACGTTCCCGCCCACGCGCTGGTGGCCGGGGTTCCGGCCCGGCGCATCAAATGGGTGGGCCGCTCCGGTTTCCCACTCGAGGAAACCGGCCCGAACACATTCCGTGACCCGCACACCGGCGACGAATTCGAGCAGGTGGGCGAGACCCTCAACCTCGTAAAGGAAGCCCGATGACCCAGTCCTTCATTCCCCCCGCAAAGCCGATCATCGGCGACGAGGAACGCGCCGCCGTGGACCGTGTGCTGCGTTCCGGCATGATCGCCCAGGGACCTGAGGTTGCGGCCTTCGAGACCGAGTTCTCCGAGCACTTCAAGCTCGGCCGCGCCTGCGTCGCGGTCAACTCCGGCACCTCCGGTCTGCACCTCGGCCTGCTGTCCTGCGGGATCGGCGCGGGCGACGAGGTGATCGTGCCCTCGTTCACCTTCGCGGCCACCGCCAACTCCGTCGCCCTGACCGGCGCCATCCCGGTGTTCGCCGACATCTCCGCCGACGACTTCACCCTCGACCCCGCCTCCGTGGAGGCCTCCATCACGGAGCGCACCAAGGCGATCATGCCGGTTCACCTGTACGGCCACCCCGCCAAGATGGACGAACTGCGCACCATCGCCGATTCGCGCTCGCTGCTGCTGTTCGAGGACGCCGCCCAGGCGCACGGAGCCTCCCTGGGTGGCACCCCGGTGGGTGCCTTCGGTGAGTTTGCGATGTTCTCGCTGTACCCCACCAAGAACATGACCTCCGGTGAGGGCGGCATGGTTTCCTGCGCCGATGCCACCATCGAGCGCAACATCCGGCTGTACCGCAACCAGGGGATGCTGCAGCAGTACCACAACGAGGTCGTCGGCCTGAACAACCGCATGACCGACATCCACGCCGCCATCGGCCGGGTGCAGCTCACGAAGGTCGCCGCCTGGACGAAGGCCCGCCAGGAGAACGCCGCGTTCCTGTCCGCGAACCTGGAGGGCGTCACCCCGCCGCCGATCGCCGACGGCGCCGTCCACGTCTTCCACCAGTACACCGTCCGTGTCCCCGAGGACCGCGACGGCCTTGCGAAGGCGCTGAAGGAGGAGTACCAGGTCGGTTCCGGGATGTTCTACCCCGTCCCGAACCACCGCCTGAAGCCGTTCCAGGCGCCGGTGGAGCTGCCGGAGACCGAACGTGCCGCCAAGGAGTGCCTGTCGCTGCCGGTGCATCCGTCGCTGAGCCAGGAGGACCTGGAACGCATCGTGACCGCCGTCAACACTCTCGCGAAGGCCGGTGCCTGATGAGCAACCTGCGTGCCGGCCTCATCGGCCTCGGAATGATGGGGCGTCACCACGCCCGTAACCTGCGCGCCATCGACGGGGTTGACCTCGTCGCGGTGGCCGACGCCCAGGGTGACCCGCACGGGGTCGCCGGGGACCTTCCCGTACTGCCCGACGTCGACGCCCTGCTGGATCAGAACCTCGACTACGTGGTGATCGCGGCGCCGACCATGTACCACGAGGAGATCGGCCTAAAGGTGGCCGAGGCCGGCGTGCATGCGCTCATCGAGAAGCCCCTCGCGAAGACCTTCGAGGATGCCCAGCGTCTGGTCAGGGCGTTCGCGTCGAAGGGGCTTGTCGGGGCCGTCGGCCACATCGAGCGCTACAACCCGGCGCTGCAGGAGCTGCGGAAACGCCTCGAAGCCGGTGAACTGGGTGACCTGTACCAGATCTGCACCCGCCGTCAGGGCCCGTTCCCGGCGCGCATCGCGGATGTCGGGGTGATCAAGGACCTCGCATCCCACGACATCGACCTGACCGCGTGGGTCACGCAGCGCAACTACGAGCTGGTCGCGGCCCGCACCATGTTCAAGGCGGGACGCGAGTACGAGGACATGGTCTCGGCCACCTGCCAGCTCTCGGGTGGCCTGATGTCCAACCACCTCGTCAACTGGCTGACCCCCACCAAGGAGCGGTTGACCATCGTGACGGGCGAGAAGGGCATGTTCATCGCGGACACCCTCGCCGCGGACCTGACGTTCTACGCCAACGGACGCATCGCCACCACCTGGGACGACATCGCCCAGTTCCGGGGTGTCGCGGAAGGCGACATGACGAGGTTCGCGATCGCGAAACCGGAGCCGCTGCGCACCGAGCACGAGAACTTCCGTGACGCCATCCTCGGCCGCGACTCCGACGTCGTCACGCTGGAGCAGGGCGCCCAGGTGGTTCGGGTCTGCGAAGCGATGATCGAGTCGGCCGCCACGAACCAGTTCGTTGACGTCCGCTGAACCTGGCACGTCCAGTTCCCGGTCCCGGTGGCTCGTAGCAGGGGCTGCCGGGGCCAGCGTGCTGGCATGGTGGTTGCTGCACCGTTGGTGGTTCATGTCCGGCGACGACTACCTGCTGGTCACGCAGGCCGGGGACGTCGCCGGGAGGTTCTCGTTCAGCGACTGGCTGGGGTTCCTGGCTCGCGAGTGGGGTGAGGTCAACGGCCGCACCTCCGACAGCCTGCTGCGTGCAGTGTTGCGGCCCGGTCCCTGGTTCTATCCGCTGTTCGCGCCGTTGATGCTGACCGCCACCGGCTTGGCTGTGGGTGCATGGCTGGCGGCCACCCGCCGCCGCGGCGACCGCGCGTGGCTCTATCCGGTGGGGTTGCTGGTTGTTCCGTTCCTGCTGTGGCTCAACCCCCAGTTCTCCGGTGACGCCGTGTTCTGGACGGCGGGGGCCATGAACTACGTCCTGCCGCTCGGCGCGGCGGCCGCGGGGCTGGCCGGCATGGTGCGGGTCCTGGGCGGCGATGACCCTCCGTGGTGGTTGGTTGGGCTGACCGCCGCCGGTTTGGCGTTGACCGATTCGCTGCAGGAGATCGTCTCGGGCGCCCTGGCGGCGGTGGCCTTCGTGGTGATCGTCACCGCCCGCGGCAGGCTGCCCGTCAAGGCGTGGGTGTTGACCGGCGCCTCGCTGGCGGCTTTCGCCGTCCACATGTGCGCGCCGGGCCTGTGGTTGCGCAGCGGAAGGGTGACGGACAACGCGGGGAGTGGCTCCGTCATTGAACGGCTGATGCACTCCGTCGCCGTCTCCTTCAGCGTGTTTTGGGGACGTGTCTTCTGGATCTGGCTGGGGCTGGCCGTGGTTCTGGTCTGGCTGGGGTTGACCGCGCGTCGCCGGGGTTGGTTGCCGCTGGCGGCGGCCGCCGGGATCGGTGTTCTCGGCCTGGTGGCCACCGCCTATACCTATCGCGCTCCCGCCGGTGACGACACCGGACAGGCGCTGCCCCCGCAGGCCGCGCCGTTCGCGGCGCTGCTGCTGGTGCTGCTTCCGGTGGCGTTCCTGGTGGTGTGGGTGGTGCTGGCCCGCGACCGCGAACGATTGGGCTGGGTCCCGGTGGTGGCCTGGGCCGGGTTCGTCGGTTCCAACGTGTTCGTCCTCGGCAGCGGAGTGGCCGGGGACCGTGTCCATTTTCTGCCCGCCGCGTTGCTGCTGGTCACGGTGTTGTCGCTGGTCTCCGCCCTGACCCGGGATCTGTCGGGGCGGGCGCGCACCGGGCTGGTGGGGGTCGCGTGGCTGCTGCTGGGGCTGCCCTCGGTGAGCTGGGCCGACAGCGCCTGGGTTGGGTTGCAGGCCAACCAACGGTTCGTCGAGACCGAGATCATCCAACCTTTGAAGGCTGCTGCTCCGGGCAGTGAGGTCGTCGTGCCCAACAACCTCCCGGTCCCGGCGATGTCCTACGGCTTCGCCTTCCTCATGCCCCGCTACGAGGAGGCCCTGAAGGTCTACTACGACCTGCCACGGGATCTCCGCATCACCAACCCGTGACCGGACGTTCGGTTCCCCCGGGGCCGCGGATTGCTGGGTTAGACTTGGGCGTCGCTCCGCAAGAAGGTCGGATCGGGAGTCTTGGTGAAGGATTGATTTGAGTATTTTCAGGGTCCTGAGCAGTGGCGCTTTGCGCTATCTGGTGGCCGGGGGCCTGGCCTTCGCTTTCAACGTCCTGCTCCTGAACATTTTCCGGGAGGCCATCGGGCTTCCCACGAGCCTCTCCGCACTGCTGGCCTTCTGGGCGTCCTTCTTCTTCACCTATTCCCTGCAGCGCATGTTCGCGTTCCGTTCTCAGGCCTCGGTGCGGGCATCGTTGTTCCGCTATTCGGTTCTTGTCGCCTTCAATTCCGTCGTCGTGGCGTGCATCGTGACCGTGTGCCACGACGTCCTAGGTCTGGGGTTGGGGTCCTCCCAGCTCGTCGCCACCGCCATCACCACCGTGTGGAACTACTTCGCCTACAAACACTGGGTGTATGCGAGGCGGTCGTCCGCGACGGAGACGACGGAACCGGTGGAGGTCAACGCGGGTGAGTGACGTCATGCCGGGGCTGTCCATCGTGGTGCCCGCGCACAACAGCGGTCCGCGCCTGCGGGAGACGCTGCAGCAACTGGTGCGGGAGCTGGGCCGTGACGACGTCGAGGTCATCATCGTGGAGAACGGATCCTCCGACAACACCTGGGAGATCGCAGGGGATCTCGCCCGGGGGTCCTGGGGGTTCCCCGTCCGGGCCTTCCAGTCCGAGGTGGGGCTCGGCGCCGCCTACCTGAAGGGGGCCTCGGAAGCGAGGGGAGAAGTGGTTCTTCTCACCGCCGACGACCTCCCGTTCGGTGTCACGGACATCCGTTCCTGGGAGTCGGCCGGTGATCCGTCGGCCCTGGTGATCGGCTCCAAGGCCCATCCGGGAAGCAAGGTTCCCAGGTCGAGGCTGCGGGCCGTCATGTCGTGGGGATACCGTTTCCTGCGCGGGGTGATCCTGGGCATGACCGTGGGGGACTGCCAGGGAACCCTGTTCGTCAACATGACCTGGCTGCGGCGTCGCATCCCCCTGCTCCGGGAACACGGCTACCTGATGAGCACCGAGATTGTTCATCTGGCGCAGCTGGACCGGGTGCGTGTGGTCGAGGTCCCTGTTGTCCTCCAGGCCGGTCACGAACGCGGCGCGACCCGGATCAGGCTCGCGGACGTCTGGGACATGGCGGCCGGGCTCGTCAGGCTCCGCCGACGCCGTCGCGCGCTCCGTGTGGCCCTCAAGGAGTCCTGAACTGCACCGGGTTCTTGTTGTGCCGAGCTCTATTGACGAAATCCCCGGGCCCGGGGGCAAGAATTGAAACGCCGCCCCCGAAATGGGTGCGGCGTTTCATGCAGCTCGATTTAAGAAGGCTCAGAGAGCGTTCTTCAGGGCACTGGCCGGGGAGAACTTCGCGACGCGGCGGGCCGGAATGGTCATGGCCTTGCCGGTGGCAGGGTTACGGCCCTCGCGCTCGGCGCGCTGAGTGGTGGAGGCGGTGAACACGCCGGGAAGCTGGATCTTCTTGTCGGCGACGAGTGCCTCGGTGATAACGGCACCGAAGGCGTCGAGCGCTGCCTCGGCCTGCGCGTTGGTGAGCCCGGCCTTGGCCGCTATGGCCTGGATCAGTTCACGCTTTGTCATTGGTGTCTCCTTAAAGGACTTTGAGTATGCGAACATACTTTGGCCGATGTCGGGGGGATGTCAAGCCAAGACGCACCGAAACCCGCAGATATGGCCATTCGGACGGCAGGAACCCCCCGGATTGGTTACCAGATCGAGACCCTCCTGCCCATTCCGTAATATCTCCAGCCGGATTCCTGTCACAGTTTGGGGTCGAGCACATTACGGTCGTCGATGATGGCAGGAGGATGCGGCGATTCCTCTCAGACCCACCGGATCCAGACAGAGAAATTCCTTCCACGAGGTGAGCAGCAACACCGCATCCGCCCCTGTCAGGGCCTCCTCGACGGTGTCGCAGACCCGCATCCCGGTCCCGGCTCAACCGGCTTGACTCTTCCTGGAGGTGGTTGAGCCGGTCTGCGAGCGTCGGCGAGCTGGCCGTGTCGAAACCAGGGTGAGGTGTCTGGGGACTTTGGGTTCCGGTTCGGGAGCGACCTCTCAGGTCATCTCGAGGGTGGCGGGGTCGGGGCCGATGCGGTTGCCGGTGTTGAGCGCGTCGATGGCCGCCCGATCCTCCGCCGACAGTTTCACATCGAGGGCCGCGAAGTTCGATTCGATCCGTGCAGGGGTCTTCGACTTCGGGATCACGACGAAACCGCGGTCCAGGTGCCAGCGGATGACGACCTGCGCCGGGGTGGCGCCGAGCCTTTCGGCGATGCGGGTGATGACGGGATGTTCCAGATCGGCGGCCTGTCCCAGCGGCGACCAGCTCTCCACGGTGATCCGCAGGTCCGAGCAGTGGTTGATCAGGTCGTCGGGCTGGAAGGTGGGGTGCAGCTCGATCTGGTTCACCACCGGGGCGATGCCGGTCTCGTCGACGATGGTGTCGAGATGCTCGGGCAGGAAATTGCACACCCCGATGGAGCGCACCAGGCCTTCGGAGCGGAAATCGATGAGCTGTTCCCAGGTTTCCACGTACTTGCCGAGCGCGGGGCAGGGCCAGTGGATCAGGTACAGGTCGACGTGGTCGAGGCCTAGTTTCTCGAGGCTTCGTTCCAGACCGGAGCGGGCCAGGTCGCGGCCCTGGGTCTTGTTCCACAGCTTCGTGGTGACGAAGATCTCGTCGCGCGGCAGCGAGGACGCGGCGATCGCGCGTCCCACACCCACCTCGTTGCGGTAGATCGCAGCGGTGTCGACGTGCCGGTACCCGGCCTCCAGGGCGTGGCTGACGGCGGCGGTGGCTTCGTCGTCGGTCATTTGCCAGACCCCCAGGCCGAGCTGGGGGATGGACTTGCCGTCGTTCAGTGTGATGGGCGGAGCGCTTGTCATGAACCCAATTGAACACCCTGACCGAAGGGGTCGGCATCATCTCCGGTCAAGGGTGAGAGAATGTCCCCCATGCAATCGCTGCCTGCTCTGCTCGATGCCCGTCTGCGCGCCGTCACGGGGGTGGACCCGGAGATGCGGCCGGCCACGAAACCCCAGTTCGGGCACTTCCAGTCCAACGTGGCGCTGCGCCTCGCGAAGGAGCAGAAACGACCTCCCCGCGAGGTCGCGGCGGACATAGTCTCAAGGCTTGACATCTCCGACCTGTGTGAGCCCCTGGAGATCGCCGGGCCGGGGTTCATCAACTTCCGCATTCGCGCCGACGTTCTCGCCCAAGCTGCCACCGCGGTGCTCGAGGATCCGCATCACGGGTTGAGTCGCACCTCGCATCCGCAGCGGGTCGTCATCGACTACTCGGCGCCCAACGTCGCCAAGCAGATGCACGTCGGGCACCTGCGCACCACCATCATCGGTGACTGTTTCAACCGCATCCTCACCGCCCTGGGGCACGAGGTGATCCCGCAGAACCACATCGGCGACTGGGGCACCCAGTTCGGGATGCTGGTGGAACACATCATCGAGACCGGCACCGACGTCACCACCCTCGACCTTGCCGGCGCGGAACAGCTCTACAAGGACTCAAAGAAACACTTCGACGAGGACCCCGACTTCGCCGCCCGCGCCCGAGCGCGTGTCGTGAAGCTGCAGAGCGGTGACGAGGAGACCCTCGCGATCTGGCGGCAGCTGATCGCGGTGTCCCTGGCCGGTTTCAACGCCGCCTACCAACGCCTCGGGGTGCTGCTGACCGACGCGGACCTGGCGGGCGAGTCGACCTACAACGACGCCCTGCCGGAAGTGGCCGCCGACCTGGCCGAGCGCGGCATCGCCGTCGTCGACGACGGGGCGCTGGTGCTGTGGGTCGAGGGTTTCGACGCGCCGCTGATCATCCGCAAATCGGACGGCGGCTACGGCTACGACACCACCGACATGGCCGCCATCCGGCACCGGGTCCGCGAACTGAAGGCCGACCGGATCATCTACGTCACCGATGTGCGCCAGTCGCAGCACTTCCAGGAACTCTTCGAGGCCGCCCGGAAGGCCGGCTACCTGCCCGAGGACGTCGAGGCGCAGCACGTCGGCTACGGCATGGTGCTCGGTCCCGATTCGCGTCCGTTCAAGACCCGCGACGGCGGGACGGTGTCGCTGACGAGCCTGCTCGACTTGGCGGAGCAGGAGGCCTCACCCGAGATCGCCCTGGCGGCCATCAAGTACGCCGACCTGTCGGGTGCGATCCACAAGGACTACGTCTTCGACGCCGAACGGATGGTGCAGACCACCGGCGACACCGGACCGTACCTGCAGTACGCGCACGCCCGGATCTGCCAGATCCTGCGCAAGGCCGAGGCCGAGAACATCGGCTGGGGGGCGGTCGTGGTGTTGGAGGACCCGGCCGAGCAGACCCTCGCGCTGGTGCTGAGCCGCTTCGGTGAGGTCGTCGACGAGGTGGCCCGTGCCCTCACCCCTCACAAGTTGTGTGGGTACCTCTACGAACTGGCCGGTGCCTTCTCGGCCTTCTACGAGGCCTGCCCGGTGCTGCGTTCCGAGGGGGAGGTGCGCTCCTCGCGTCTCGCACTCGCGGCAGCCACCCGCGAGGTACTCGCCCAGGGCCTCCACCTCCTCGGAATCGAGGCCCCCGACCGCATGTGAGATCCCACCCCGAAGCCGGTTGAGCCGGGGAGCGACGAAGGAGCGGCCCGAGTCGAAACCACCCCAAACCCGGTAGCCAGAGCTCCACCACGGCCACCCT
>CALCKT010000041.1 GCA_937965785.1 uncultured Propionibacteriaceae bacterium
ACGGCCTGGTGAGGTCCAGGACGGCTTCGTCGCGCAGGCTGCGATGGTTCCGCACAGAGAAACTGAGTAGCAGCATAACGGCATCCTACGCCGGAACCAGCTGTCGAGCGTAAAATTTACGCAGAACGCTCCTTTCAAGGCTATTCGCAGTTGGCCGCGGCGCCTTGACTGGCCAAGTGGAGTTGCCACGCCCGGGTGGGTACCATGCAGCAGGATACGGGTTTGGCAGTGCTGGTTGTTGCGGTATCACACCCCGGCACCAAAGAACGTTCCACAGGTGGCGACCCCGCGGGAAGCCCTCGCATGGGTCAATGAAGCACCCGCATGACAAGCCCCGGGGAGGGCGCGGGGCATGCACTGAGAGGACACGCCGCCATGAGCTTCAACACTCGGTTTGCCCTCACCGACCAATATGCGCATACTTATATTCATGCCCAGCAAGAACGTGTACGTCGCCGAGTCCGACCTGCCCATGTTCGAGCGGGCATCTCACCTGGCCGGTGGGATGTCGGCCGCCGTCGCCGCGGGTTTGAGGCTGTACCTGGCGCAGCATGAGAAGAACCGGGAAGGAGCGGGCATGGAAACCATTGAACTCAAGGTGGACGACGGTGGCGTCGTGAGAACGAAACGCTTCTCCGGTCGGCTCTTGCTCCGCCGGAAGCAGAACGAGGGACTGCGCACACGCACCTTCAGCGTCTACGCCACGGCGCGTGGGCAGTATGCCGTGCACACACGCGACGAGCCGGACTGGTCCAGGATGTCCGCCGAGGACGACAACTCCCCCCTGTGGGAGAACCAGGAAACCTGGGAAGGCGAGTGGTGGAACACGAAACACCGTGAGCTGCACGTCTTCCGGGACATCACCGGAATGCGCGGCGAGATGCCTGACTACCTGATCGACGAGATCGAGCGAGCGGAATCCCAACCCATGGTCGAGGATCTGGACATCTGACCGGCTGTACCGACCGGAGACGGCCTCGGCGCGTTCCTCAGGCCCCGAGACCCGCGACCTCCCCGATGATCGTGACGGCCGGGGGACGCACTGCCTCCGCCTTCGCGATCTCCGCGATCTCACCGACGGTGGAGCGCAGCACCCGCATCTGGGGCAGGCCGGCGTTCTCCACCATGGCCGACGGGGTTTGCGGATCCAGGCCGGCCTCGATCAGGCGTTCGGTGATCCGGGGCAGGTGGAGCACCCCCATCATGATCACGAGGGTCATACCGGAACCGGCCAGGCGATCCCAGTCGATGTCGCAGCGTTCGTCGCCCGGGGGAACGTGTCCGCTGACCACGGTGTAGCCCTGCGTGATGCCGCGTTGGGTGACCGGGATCCCCGCCAGCCCGGCACCGGCGATGGACGAGGAGACACCGGGCACGTAGCTGACGGGAACGCCCGCGGCGACACAGGCCAGCCATTCCTCGTAGCCGCGTCCGAAGACGAACGGATCGCCGCCCTTGAAGCGCACCACGACCCTGCCCGCCAGGGCCTGCTCGACGAGGATCTCGTTGATCCTTTCCTGCGGGGTGAACTCGCCGCGCGGAATCTTCCCGACGGGAATGATCTCCGCATTCTTCCCGGCCTCGGCCAGGAGGGCCTCCGGGACCAACCGGTCGGTGACGATCACATCGGCGTCGCGCAGGGCCTTCAACCCGGCAACCGTGATCAGGTCCGGATCGCCCGGACCGGCACCAACGAGAACGACACGACCGCTCATTCCATCTCCTTGCCCAGCGCGTCGATCAAACGGGCCCGAAGCCCGGGTTCAGGAACGCGCACCCTGAACCATTCAGAATCCAGCCCCGGGAAGGTATCACCTCGACGCACCCCGAGCCCACACGCCCTCAATTTCTCACGCAGCCCGGCCGGTCCCCGGACCAGCAGGAACGGGGCATCGGAATCGACGACGTGCAACCCCAGGGCCCGCAGATCCGCGGTCAGGGCGTCACGGTCATCCCGGAGTTCTTCCTGCCAGCGTTGCGTCTCGGAGCGCGCCCTGTCGGAGCAGACCGCGCGGATGGCCGCCAGCGCGGGACTCGATACCGCCCAGGGAGTTTGAATCCGCCGGAGAGCCGCGATCAGGGTGGGATCGCCGATGACGTAGCCGACCCGCAGCCCCGCCAGCCCCCAGGTCTTGGTGAGCGAGCGCAGCACGAGCACCCCGGTCAGGTCACCACCGAGCAGCGACTGCGACTCCCCCGGCACCGCGTCCATGAACGCCTCGTCGACCACCACCACCCGGCCCGGCCTGATCAGCCGCCTGATCTGATCGGCGGGATGCAGCACCCCGGTCGGGTTGGTCGGGTTCCCGACGAACACCAGATCGGCCGCCTCCGGGACCCGTTCCACATCCAGCCGGAATCCGTCCTCCGGCCAGAGCAGTACCCGTTGCGGCACCACCCCCGCGGCTCGAAGCGCGGCCTCGGGTTCGGTGAACTGCGGATGGATCACCGCGGGATGCCGGTGCCGCAACCCGCGGGCGACGAGGGTGAACGCCTCCGCCACCCCGGCGACGGGCAGCACGCAACCCGGTTCGGTCCCGTGCCATGCGGCGAGCACGTCGATGGTCTCCCCTGTTTTCGGGTAGGGAGCCAGTTCCACGGCCCCGAGCTCCGTCAGCAGCCACTGCGGAGGGGACGTCAGACGGACGTTCACGGCCAGGTTCTCGATGCCGTCCGCGAGTTCCGCATCGCCGTGGTGGTCCAGGTCGAAGTCCCCCGGGGATGCGGCACTGCGCGGCACGATTCCCGCACCTGCTGCGGGGTCCGGCCGGTGGGCGTGGACCGCATCGGCGAACCTCTGGGCCAGCTGGGGATGCCCGGCCCAGTGAACGTGCAGATAGGAGGCGTGCACATTGCCCCGGGTCCAGCCGTCGGTCCTGGGCCCGTCGGGGGTCTCCCAGGCCCAACCGGGTTCGCTGCCGGGCGGGAACTGGGTCGTGGTGCGGTGGAACTCGTGTCCGGTGATCTCCTCTCCGGACCGCGCGTAGAAACCGTCCCGGGTCGTAGTGGCTCTCCGGTACCCGAGGGTCAGTCGCGGACCCATGGCCGCCACCCCGGGAATCGCCCCGACCATGCCGGTGGCGTCGACGCTGCCGGACAGGTACAGCATCCCGGCGCACTCCGCCACCACCGGCCCCCCGGAGGCCACGAAGTCCGCGATCTCCCGACGCAGATCGGCCCGTGAGGCCAGGGCTGCCGCGTGAACCTCGGGAAACCCTCCCCCCAGGTAGATGCCCGCGGTGTTCTCCGGCAGCCGGTCGTCGACGGCGGGGTCGAAAACCTGCACCCGGCAGCCCGCGGCCTCGAGCAGTTCCACGGTCTCCGGGTAGCGGAACGTGAAGGCCCTGCCACCCGCGACCGCAACCACGGGCCTGCGTTCGCTCGGGGGGGTGACCTCAGCAGCCGGGTTCCATGCGGTGGCGTCCAGTTCCGGGGCGGACCGCGCCACCGCGATCAGCGCATCCAAGTTGATGTGCGCGCCGACCTGGGAGGCCAGCCGTTCCATGGTCGCGTTCGCATCGGCCCGTTCCTCCACGGGAACCAGTCCGAGGTGCCGCGAGGGCGCTTCGATGGAGGTGTCTCGGGGCAGTACCCCGAGGATCGGCAGCCCCGTTCTTTCAAGGGCGGACAGCACCTCGTCGCGGTGCCTCGGAGAGGCCACCTTGTTGACGATCACCCCCGCGAAGTTCAGCGCGGGGTCGTAGTGGGTCAGACCGAGCGCGACCGCGGCGACGGAACGCGAGGTGTGGGAGGCGTCCAGGCACAGCACTATCGGGGCATCGACGAGTGTGGCGACATGCGCCGTCGATCCGAAACCGCGGGTGCCGAGCTGCCCGTCGAACAGGCCCATCACGCCCTCGATCACGGAGATCTCGGCTCCCCGGGCGCCGTGGGCCAGCAGGGGCACCACCCGCTGCTCCCCCACCAGGAACGGATCCAGGTTGCGCCCCACCCGTCCCGAGGCGAGCGCGTGGTAACCCGGGTCGATGAAATCGGGACCCACCTTGAAACCCTGGACCGCCGTCCCGCGGGCGGCCAGCGCCGCGATGATCCCGGTCGTGATGGTGGTCTTGCCCTGCCCCGACGCCGGAGCGGCCACGACGAAACGGGGAAGGCTCACCATTCGATCCCCCTCTGGCCCTTCTGACCCTCGTCGAAGGGGTGTTTGATCTTGGTCATGTTCGTGACCAGGTTCGCCACTTCCAGGACCGGTTCGGGGCAGCGGCGTCCAGTGATGACGATGTGCTGGAACCCGGGCCGGTTCGTCAGGGTCTCCACCACCTCGTCGACGTCGATCCAGCCCCATTCCATCGGGTAGGTGAACTCGTCGAGGACGTAGAGCCCGTGGGTCTGCTCCGCCAGTCGGCGTTTCACCTCCCCCCAGCCGTCACGGGCGGCCCGGGCGGGATCATCCTCGGAGGTCTTTCGAGCCCAGGACCATCCGGACCCCATCTTGTGCCATTCGACGGCACCTCCCTGGCCGGTTTCCTCGTGCAACTTCCCCAGGGCCTCGAAGGCGGCCTGTTCGCCGATCCGCCACTTCGCCGACTTCACGAACTGGAAGACCCCAATACTCCATCCCTGGTTCCAGCCGCGCAGCGCCAGCCCGAAGGCCGCCGTGGACTTTCCCTTTCCCTCGCCCTGGTTGACGATCACCATGGGCCGGTTCCTGCGCTGCTTGGTGGTAAGCCCGTCGTCGGGCACGGTTTCCGGGTTTCCCTGGGCCATCAGGCCACCTCCTCGGTCTGTCGGCTGCGGCGAACCGCATCGGTGAGAGCCTGAACCAGGCTGGGTTTCTCACCTCGCGTGAAGGTGCCGCCGACCGCTGGGAAATTGCTGGCCGGGCTCAGGGCATGCGCCATGTCCTCGGCACCGAATGCCGCGGTGAATGGGAGCTTCATGTGATTGGGGTATGCCTTCCTGTGGGTCCGCGCCCACGTCGCAGTTGGCTGGGTCGATGGCCTGGCTCACCCTCACCATGGGGTTCACAGTGGCGGGACCGCTGCGGATTCTCACCGCATTCCGCGCCCAGCGGCCCCATTGTTCCACAATCTGGATAAGCTCTCTCATCGTGATTGATGTCGTTGGTGTGCCCGCGTCCGGGCTCGACGAGTTGCCCCCGAGCCTGCGGGAGCTGGTGTCCTCGGCGCCTGTCGTGGTGGGTGGCGCCAGGCACCTGGAGATGCTTCCCGATCCGTCGCGTGGTGTTCCGTGGCCCAAGCCGCTGCGCGCCGGGGTGGCGGAGCTGTTCGGGGAACTCGGTGATGACGTGGTGGTGCTGGCCTCCGGTGACCCTCTGCTGTCCGGGGTGGGGACCACCCTGATGGAGGTGCTGGGAGCGGAACGCATCCGGGTGCATCCCGCGCTGTCGTCGGAGACCCTCGCACGCTCCCGGATGCTGTGGCCAGCGGAGACTGCCACCTGGGTTTCGCTGATCGAACGCGATCCTCGACACGTGCTGACGTTGGCCGCCCCCGGCGAACGGGTCATAGCCCTGTCCGCGGATCAGACCACCCCGGGTGAGCTGGCGCGGGCCCTGGTGACGGCGGGCTGGGGAAGTTCGGCCATGACTGTGCTCGGCGACCTCGGCACGCAGAGGGAGTCCCGGCAGGACTTCACTGCGGAAACCCTCGCCGCACACCAGGAGGAGCTGCCGCGCCTGAACGTGGTGGCCATCGAGTTCGGCACCGGAACTCATCCGATGGTCGTCGGGCCGCTGCTGCCCGACGGAGTCTTCGCCAACGACGGACAGCTGACGAAACAACCAATCAGGTTGCTGGCCCTGGCGGCGCTGGCGCCGGCACGAAACCAGGTGCTGTGGGATGTCGGGACGGGGTCGGGAAGCATCGGGATCTCCTGGTGTCGCAGCGCCCCCGGCACCCGCGCCGTCGCCTTCGAGAAACGCGGTGACCGCGCCGCCCGGGCCTGCGACAACGCGGCCCGCCTCGGGGTGGCGGACCGTTTCGAGGTGCGGGTGGGCGACGCCCTGACCTTGATGTCCGATCCGTCACTGCCCGTCCCGGATGCCATCTTCTTCGGTGGGGGCGCCAACGCGGAAACCTGCGAGACCGCACTGACCGTGCTTCCCGCCGGGGGTCGGCTGGTGATTCATTCGGTCACCCTGGAGACCGAGGTTCTGCTCGCCGATTTGCAGGCCCGTCTCGGCGGCGAGTTGATGAGGATCTCGTTCGAGACCGCGAAACCCCTCGGGTCGTTCCGCGGCTGGCAACCGGCACGTACCATCACCTGCTATTCGTTGATCAAATAGACCTCATGCCCGTTCATCTCCTCGGCGCCTGACCAGGTGCCGCCGGTTTGCTGAACCCGCATGACACCGAGCCGCTGTTCAACGAAGTGAACTGCCCGCCACAATTCTTTCTCGCCCCCGACCGCCAGGGCCGCGCGAGGCCTAGGATCATGCCATGAGGAGCGTTCGGGCCCGCGGCGAGCGCGGCGCCATCACGGTGTGGACGGCGGTCGCGCTGATCGGTTTCATTCTGATCGTCGGGATCGGGGTGGATTTCGCGGGACAGGTCAGGGCCACACAGGAGGCCCGTGGTGTCGCGGCGGAGGCCGCCCGGTCGGGAAACCAGCACCTGCGGATGACGGACGGGCGTCTGAGGCCCGACCCAGCGGTCGCGAAAAAAGCGGCCGAGAACTACGTGGCGGCGTCCCGGTTCCACGGCACGGCCCGGGTGATCGGCGATGACATCGTCGAGGTGGAGGTGACGGGGGAATACACCTGCGTGTTCCTGAAAGCCATCGGGATCACCACTCTCCCGGTCCGGGCGAAGGGCACCTCCGAACTACATCATTCCTCCTAGAAACCCCGAGAGGACACCGCTGGCCCTGCCGCTGCTCATCCGACCGGTCAACGGTTTTCCACGCGCCAAATTGCTCCCCGGAAATCGCAGATGAAGATCAGCCATGGTGATCACCCCGAGGACACACCAAGGCTTGCTCAAAACCACCCTCAACCGCATTCCCGCGGCAGAGGACCGCTGAAAATGAACACGCCTTTCACACCGCTGGCCGGACAGCACCCTCAGCAGCCGTGTTTGTTGTGGTTGGTGGGGCAGGGGGCGTTTTTGGTGGGGGTG
>CALCKT010000042.1 GCA_937965785.1 uncultured Propionibacteriaceae bacterium
AAGGCAAGCGGACGGGGGTAAGGCAGGCGGATGGGGGTAAGGCAGGCGGAAGGGGGGGGGCTGCTTCAGGAAAGGCCGAGGGCTTGGAGCATGGGTATGAACTTGGCCTCGGTCTCGGCCAGTTCGGCCTGCGGGTCCGAGTCCGCGACGATCCCGGCGCCCGCGAACAGGCGGATCTCCTCGGGGTGGGCGGGGTTGATGAACCCGCCGCGCAGGGCGATGGCCCATTCGCCGTCGCCGTCGGAATCCACCCAGCCGATGGGGCCGGCGTAGCGTCCCCGGTCCATGGATTCCAGCTCCGCGATGACCTCCCCGGCGAAGAAGGTGGGCGTGCCGCAGACGGCCGCCGACGGGTGCAGTGCGCCCGCCAGCGCCAGGGAGCTGATGTCGGGTTCCACCACGCCGGTGATGTCGGTGGCCAGGTGCATGACGTTGGGGAGGGTCAGCACGGAGGGGGCCTCGGGCACGTTCATGGCCGCGCAGTACGGTTCCAGGGCCTCGGCGACGGAGGCGACCGCGAACTCGTGCTCGGCTATGTCCTTGCCGGACCCGGCGAGCTGTTCGGCCCGGCGGAGCGGATCGGTGTGGCCGGGGTCCAGGGAGACGGTGCCCGCCAGGACGCGGGACGTGATCAGGGTGCGGTCGCGGCGGACCAGCAGTTCCGGGGTGGCGCCGACCATGCCGTCGACCAGGTAGTTCCAGGCCATCGGGTAGGCCTGCAGGAGTCTGCGCAGCACGTGGCGCGGGTCGATGGGGCCGTCGGTGACGGCCCGCAGGGAGCGGGCCAGCACCACCTTGCTGATCTCACGGGCGCGGATGCGTTCCACGGCCTTTGCGACGATGCCCGCCCAGTCCGGGCCGGACAGGCCGTCGGGGGCCAGCCGGACGTTCTCGGGGGGTGTGACGGGTTCGCCCCTGGCCGGCAGGTCCAGGCTGAGGCGGCCCTCGCTGATCCTGGTCATCCAGGCCTGCCCGCCGCGCCTGCCGATGATGGTTTCGGGGACGATCAGCACTGATCGGACGCGGGAACGATCCGGGTCGAAGGTGAAGGAGCCAACCGCCAGGGGGCCGGTGCCCCAGGCCCCCGGCAGTTCCGAGTCGTGGTCGGTGTGGGCACTGACCTCGCTCCACCAGACGTCAGCGGCGTCGGGGGAGTCGGTCTCGAAGCGGGCCACCTCGCCCAGCGTGACGAAGCCCTCGCCCCTCCTGAGGAACGCGGTGGCCCGCTCGGGGGTGAGGAATTGCGCGAGATCCCCCGGATCGTCGATGGCCACGGTCGTTGCGCGCAACCGTTTCGTCGCGAAGTCAAGGCTCACCCGGGGAACGATAGCTGAGGGGGGCTCAGGGAGGCCAGACGGACCAATCACCGAGATTGGGACATCGAGTCGGATAGGCGCGAATAACGAACGCTTTGCGTTGTCAAAAAACGGTGTATCGCCCCTAGTCGGAGGGGGTTTGCGGGGCATCTCGGGCTGGTTGGTGAGAAGGCTGCGTCACCCCATAGACTGAGGCCTGAAGTCCGGCTCAAAGCGACACGAACCGGGTTCCTGATATGCAAGGCGAGGAGAGTCGAATGCCAAAGGCGGAAGCCGACGTCATCGTCGTCGGTGCGGGCCCCGGTGGATCCGCGGCAGCGGCAAATCTGGCGCGGCGGGGACTGGGTGTCCTGCTGCTGGAGAAGACCCACTTCCCGCGGGAAAAGGTGTGCGGAGACGGGTTCACCCCCCGCACCACCCGGGCCTTGGTGCGCCTCGGCATCGACACCTCCGAGAAGGCCGGCTGGCTCCACAACAAGGGGTTGCGCGTCTACGGCGGGCGGGTTGAACCCTTCCAGCTGGACTGGCCGAAGCTGGCCGACTTCCCCTCCTACGGGCTGGTGAGGAAACGCGCCGACTTCGACGACCTGATGGCCAGGCACGCCGTCGGTTGTGGGGCCGAACTGGTCCAGGGGGCCAACGTGACCGAGGCGGTCCTGGATGACCGAACCGGCCGCATCGTCGGGGTGAGGACCCGGGACGGCAAGGAGTACCACGCCCCGCTGGTGGTGGCCGCCGACGGCAACTCCTCGCGCCTGTCGGTTTCCATGGGGCTGAACAAGCGTTCCGACCGCCCGATGGGGGTGGCCTACCGCGCCTACTACCGTTCCCCGCGCAGCAACGACGACTACCTCGAGTCGTGGCTGGAGCTGTGGGACGGCAAACCCCGCGAATCCACCCTGATGCCCGGCTACGGCTGGATCTTCGGAATGGGGGACGGCACCTGCAACGTCGGCCTCGGTGTCCTCAACACCTCCAGGTCCTTCCAGAAAACCGACTACCGGGAACTGATGAAACGCTGGCTCGCCAACACCCCCGAGGAGTGGGGTTTCCGGGAGGAGAACCGGCTCGGGAAGATCCAGGGGGCGGCCCTCCCGATGGCCTTCAACCGGCAGCCCGTCTACGGTCGCGGCCTGCTGCTGGTGGGCGACTCGGGCGGCATGGTCAACCCCTTCAACGGCGAGGGGATCGCCTACGCCATGGAGTCCGCGGAACTGGCGGCCGACGCCATCGCCCAGGCCCATGCACGCGGGGTCGGCACCGAGTCCGCCGAACAGGCCCTGCACGGCTACCGCACCCAGCTGAAGGCCCGTCTCGGCGGCTACTACCGGCTGGGAACCATCTTCGTGAAGCTGATCGGCGACCCGCGCGTGATGCACCTGTGCACCACCTACGGGCTGCCCCGCAAGACCCTGATGCGGTTCGTCATGAAGCTGCTGGCGAATCTCACCGACAGCCACGACGGGGATGTCATGGATCGTGTCATCAACGCCCTGTGCCGGGTGGCCCCGGCGGCGTGAGCAGGAAGACGGAAGGGAAGGAAGCGCTGTGAACCTCTACATTCCAATCGTCGGGATGGTGGTGCTGGCCACGGTTTTCGTGGCCGTGTCAATGATCCTGAGCGTCTTCGTCGGGCCCGGTCGCAGGAATCGCACCAAGTACGACTCCTACGAGTGCGGCATCCAACCCACCCCGCAGCCCGTCGGTGGGGGACGGTTCCCCGTGAAGTACTACGTGATCGCGATGCTGTTCATCATCTTCGACATCGAGATCGTCTTCCTCTACCCGTGGGCCGTCACCTACCACCAGCTCGGGCTCTTCGGGATCATCGCCATCGTCAGCTTCATCGTTACGGTGCTGGTGGCCTACTTCTACGTCAAACGCCGCGGCGGCCTGGACTGGGACTGAACAGGAGGACCACAGATGGGTATCGAGGAAAAACTTCCTTCCGGAATCCTGCTCACCACGGTCGAGGGGATCTTCGGTTGGGTGCGCAAGGCCTCGTTCTGGCCCGTGACCATGGGCCTGGCCTGCTGCGCCATCGAGATGATGGCCTACGCCACCCCCCGCTTCGACGCGGCGCGCTGGGGGCAGGAGGTCTTCCGCGCCTCACCGCGCCAGGCGGATCTGATGATCGTCTCCGGGCGGCTGTCGCAGAAGATGGCTCCCATCGTGCGGCAGGTCTACGACCAGATGCCGAACCCCAAGTGGGTGATCGCGATGGGCGCCTGCGCATCCTCGGGCGGCATGTTCAACAACTACGCCATCGTCCAGGGCTGCGACCACGTGGTACCCGTCGACATCTACGTGCCCGGCTGTCCGCCCCGCCCCGACATGCTGATCGACGCCATGTTCAAACTCCGCGAGGAGGTCTCCTCGCGTCCGATCGGCCCGAATGAGGCCGCCGCCATCGCGGCCCGCGAGGAGGCCGCCCTGGCCGCACCCGCGACCCACGAGCTGAAGGGACTCATGCGATGACCGAGATCCCCGGCGAGATCACCCCGAAGCGGAACGCACCCCAGGCCCCGGTGTTCGAGACGAAGGCCGGCATGTGGAGCCGCGGTTCCGGTGACACCTCCGGATACGGCCGCATCCAGCGGCAGATCTCCATGCCCGGCCAGACCCAGGGACCCTTCGGGGAGCCCTTCGACACCATCGTCGCCCGCGGGGCAGAACTCGTTCCCGCCCTGGCCGGCGGCCTGGTGCTGTTCGACCGCGGAGAGCTGACCATCTTCGTGCCCCGCGAACACCTCCGGGAGACCGTGAAGGCCTTCCGGGACGACGCCCAACTGCGTTTCGAGATCTGCGTGTCCGTCAGCGGGGTGCACTACCCGCAGCAGACCGGCGCGGAGCTGCACGTGGTCTACCACCTGCTCTCGATCACCCACAACCGCCGCGTCCGCCTCGAGGTGACCGCTCCCGACGGCGACCCCCACGTCCCGTCGGTGGTCGACACCTACCCGATGGCCGACTGGCACGAACGTGAGACCTGGGACATGTTCGGGATCCTGTTCGACGGCCACCCGTCGCTGACCCGCATCCTCATGCCCGACGACTGGGTCGGGCACCCGCAGCGCAAGGACTATCCGCTGGGCGGCATCGACATCCAGTACAAGGGCGCCACAGTGCCCGCCCCCGATCACCGGAGGACGTACAACTGATGAGCAACGACATCTTCGCCGCCACCGGCGAACCCAAGGCGGACCGGGTCTACCTGGCCCAGGGAGGCGACTGGGCGCAGATCGCCGCGGAGCAGGCCGAACGCGGGGACGAGACCATCGTGGTCAACATGGGGCCGCAGCACCCGTCCACCCACGGGGTGCTCCGCCTCATCCTGGAGATGGACGGCGAGACCGTCACCCACATCCGACCCGCCATCGGTTTCCTCCACACCGGCATCGAGAAGAACATGGAGTTCAAGACGTGGACCCAAGGGGTGGCCTTCTGCACCCGCATGGACTACGTCGCGCCGCTGTTCAACGAGGCCGTCTACTGCCTGGCCGTCGAGAAACTGCTCGGCATCACCGACGACATCCCGGAGCGCGCCTCCGTGCTGCGGGTGCTGACGATGGAACTGAACCGCATCGCCTCCCACCTGGTGGCGATGGGCACGGGCGGTATGGAGATCGGCGCCCTGACGGTGATGACCATCGCCTTCCGCGAACGCGAGATGATCCTCGACTTCCTGGAGGGGCTGACCGGCCTGCGCATGAACCACGCCTACATCCGTCCCGGCGGGGTGGCCAACGACCTGCAGGACGGCGGGCTGGAGCATCTGCGCACCGTCATCGCGTGGCTGAAGAAGCACCTGCCCGAGTACGCGACCTTCTGCAACGAGAACCCGATCTTCAAGCTGCGCATGCAGAACCTCGCCAAGATGGATCTCACCGCCTGCATGATGATGGGCGTCACCGGCCCGATCCTGCGCTCGACCGGCTATGAGTGGGACCTGCGCAGGGCGCAGCCCTACTGCGGCTACGAGACCTACGACTTCGACGTGGTCACCTGGGACACCCAGGATGCCTACGGGCGGTTCCGCATCCGCCTGGAGGAGACCTGGCAGTCGCTGAGGATCGTGGAGCAGTGCCTGGAACGCCTCGAACGCACCCAGGGCCAGCCCGTCATGGTGGGCGACGCGAAGATCGCCTGGCCGGCGTCGCTGGCCATCGGGCCCGACGGGCAGGGCAACAGCCACGAACACGTCAAACACATCATGGGCGAGTCGATGGAGGCCCTCATCCATCACTTCAAGATCGTCACCGAGGGATTCAAGGTGCCCGTCGGGCAGGTCTACCAGGCCGTCGAATCGCCCAAGGGTGAGCTGGGCTGCACCCTGGTCTCCGACGGCGGCACCCGCCCCTACCGCGCCCACTTCCGCGACCCGGGGTTCAACCATCTGCAGTCCGTGCCGCTGATGTGCGAGGGTGGGATGATCTCCGACGTCGTGGTGGCTGTGGCCAGCATCGACCCTGTTCTTGGAGGTGTGGACCGATGAGTGGTCATTTCGTCAGCGATTTCCCCGATTCCGGTTCGGTGGACTACTCGGACCAGTCCACCAACCTGGACGAGACGGCGATCGCCGAGCTGAAAGAACTGGCGGGGCGTTACCCGCAGCCGCGTTCCGCGCTGCTGCCGATGCTGCACCTGGTGCAGTCCTATGACGGCCGCATCAGCCCGCGCGGCATCGAGCTGTGCGCCGAGATCCTCGGGATCACCACGGCCCAGGTCTCCGGGGTGGCCACCTTCTACACCATGTTCAAGCGCAGGCCCGCCGGGCACCACCACCTGGGGGTGTGCACCACGGCCCTGTGCGCGGTCATGGGCGGCGACATCCTCATGGAACGGGCCAAGCAGCGGCTGGGCATCGACGAGGGCCAGACCACCCCGTGCGGGCGGGTCTCGCTGGAACGCCTGGAGTGCAACGCCGCCTGCGACTACGCGCCCGTGGCGATGGTCAACTGGGAGTTCTTCGACGACATGACCCCGGAGAAGCTCGACGAACTGATCGACGCGCTCATGAACGGCGACGAGGTGGTTTCCCCGCGCGGCGCCACCATCACGTCGTGGAAGAAGGCCGAACGGGTGCTCGCCGGCTTCCCCGACGGGCGCGCCGACGAGGGCCCATCCGCCGGGCACGCGTCCACCCTCGGCAGGCGGATCGCCGCCGAGAAGGGTTGGAGCGCACCCGACCCCGACAACCTGCCGGCCGCGCCCGAGGAGGAGACGAAGTGAGTGATCTGCTCGCCCCGGTCCTCAGTGACCAGTGGGGTCAGGACAAATCCTGGAAGCTCTCGCGCTACGAGGCCACGGGTGGTTACCGGGCGCTGCGCAAGGCCCTGCTCAGCATGAGCCAGGCCGAGGTGATCGCCCTGGTCAAGGACGCGGGTCTGCGCGGCCGGGGTGGCGCGGGTTTCCCGACGGGCATGAAGTGGAGCTTCGTGCCCCAGGACAACCCCAACCCGAAGTACCTGGTGGTCAACGCCGACGAATCGGAACCCGGCACCTGCAAGGACATGCCGCTGATGATGGCCTCCCCCCACACCCTCGTCGAGGGTGTGCTGATCGCCTCCTACGCCATCGGCTCCCACCAGGCGTTCATCTACTGCCGCGGTGAGGTGTTGCACGTGATCCGGCGGCTCCAGCAGGCCGTCAAGGAGGCCTACCAGGCCGGTTACGCGGGCAAGAACGTGCTTGGGTCCGGATACGACCTCGACGTCATGGTCCACGCCGGGGCCGGGGCCTACATCTGCGGCGAGGAGACCGCGCTGCTCGACTCCCTGGAGGGCAGGCGCGGCCAGCCGAGGCTGCGTCCCCCGTTCCCCGCCGTCGCGGGCCTGTACGCCTCCCCGACGGTCATCAACAACGTCGAGTCCATTTCCTCGGTGCCGTCGATCGTCAACAACGGGGCCGCGTGGTTCCAGGCGATGGGCACGGAGAAATCGAAGGGCATGACCATCTACTCCCTGTCCGGGCACGTCGCCCGTCCCGGGCAGTTCGAGGCCCCCATGGGCATCACGATGCGGCAGCTGCTGGACCTGTCGGGCGGCATCCGCGCGGGCCACGAGCTGAAGTTCTTCACCCCGGGTGGTTCCTCCACCCCGATCCTGACCCCCGAACACCTCGACATCCCCCTCGACTACGAGGGCATGGCCTCGGCGGGCACGATGCTCGGCACCAAAGCGCTCCAGGTCTTCGACGAGACCACCTCCGTGGTGCGCACCACCCTGCGGTGGGTGGAGTTCTACAAACACGAGTCGTGTGGCAAGTGCACCCCCTGCCGCGAGGGGTCGTGGTGGCTGGTGCAGCTGCTGATGAAGTTCGAGGCCGGCACCGCCGAGGAGGGCGACGTGGACAAACTCCTCGACGTCTGCACCAGCATCGGTGGCCGTTCGTTCTGCGCCCTGGCCGACGGTGCCGTCGCCTGCACGACCAGTGCGGTGCGCCATTTCCGTGCCGAGTTCGAGCAGGGCTACCACACGCCTGCCTGGGAGCTGTTCCCCTACGAACGCAGCGCGTTGTTCGCGACGGAAGGAGGCACCCGGTGAGCCAGCCAACAGACACCGCAGCCAAGGTGGCGCCGAAACCGGAACTCGTCACCCTCACCATCGACGACGTCCCGGTCAGTGTCCCGAAGGGAACCCTCATAATCCGGGCCGCCGAGATGATCGGCACCGCCATTCCCCGGTTCTGTGACCATCCGCTGCTGGACCCCGTCGGGGCCTGCCGCCAGTGCCTCGTCGAGATTCCCGACGCGGGCAACGGACGCGGTTTCCCCAAACCCCAGACCTCCTGCACCGTGCCGGTGGCCGAGGGCATGGTGGTGCGCACCCAGGTCAGCTCCCCCGTGGCGAAACGCGCCCAGGAGGGCATACTCGAGCTGCTGCTGATCAACCACCCGCTCGACTGCCCCATCTGTGACAAGGGCGGCGAGTGTCCCCTGCAGAACCAGTCGCTGAGCCACGGGTGTGGCGAGTCGCGCTACGGCGGGGTGAAACGCACCTACCCGAAACCGATCAACATCTCCGCGCAGATCCTCCTCGACCG
Source organism: uncultured Propionibacteriaceae bacterium (assembly GCA_937965785.1). Classification (GTDB taxonomy): domain Bacteria; phylum Actinomycetota; class Actinomycetes; order Propionibacteriales; family Propionibacteriaceae; genus Arachnia. The sequence continues at coordinate 8,361 of CALCKT010000042.1, forward strand.
GGAACGCTGCGTACTGTGTGCCCGCTGCACCCGGTTCTCGGAGCAGATCTCCGGGGATCCGTTCATCGCGCTGGTGGAGCGCGGGGCGCTGCAGCAGGTCGGGTTCTACGAGGACGAGCCCTACGACTCGTACTTCTCCGGCAATGTCGTGCAGATCTGCCCGGTGGGTGCGCTCACCTCGGCGGCCTACCGTTTCCAGGCGCGGCCGTTCGACCTGAAGTCGACCACCACGTCCTGCGACCACTGCGCGGGTGGCTGCGAGATCCGCGCCGACCACCGGCACCACCAGGTCAAGCGCCACCAGGCGGGCGACGATCCCGAGGTGAACGAGGAATGGCTCTGCGACAAGGGGCGTTTCGGTTTCGTCTCGGGACGTGGTGAGGACCGCCTGACCCGTCCGCTGGTCAGGCAGAACGGCATCCTGCAGGTCGCGAGCTGGCCCGAGGCCATCGACGCCGCCGTCGCCGGGTTGAAGGCCGCGGGAAGCGCGGTCGGTGTGCTGCCGGGCGGCCGGTTGACCGTCGAGAACGCCTACGCCTACTCGCGGTTCGCGCGCACCGTGCTCGGCACCAACAACATCGACTTCCGTTCCCGCGCCGCCTCCGAGGAGGAGGCCGAGTTCCTGGCCTCCCGTGTCGCGGGACGGGGAATGGACGTCACCTACTCGGATCTCGAGGCCGCCAAGCACGTGGTGCTGGTCAGCTACGAACCCGAGGACGAAACCTCCGTGGTGTTCCTGCGGCTCCGCAAGGCGGTGCGCAAGAACGGACTCAAGGTCACCACGCTCGCGCCGTTCGCATCCCGGGGAACGCAGAAACTCTCCGCGACGCTGATTCCCGTAGCACCCGGCGCCGAGGCACAGACCCTGGAGGCCATGGAGCTGGAGGAGGGCACCATCATCCTCGTCGGTGAACGGGCCGCCTGCCAGCCGGGTCTGCTGTCCGAGATCTCCTCCAAGGCGATCCGCAGCGGGGCACGCCTGGCGTGGATGCCGCGCCGCGCCGGTGACATGGGTGCCATCGCGGCGGGCTGCCTGCCGGGCCTGCTGCCGGGTGGCCGTCCCATTTCCTCGGCGAAGGCGCGGGTTGACATGGCCGCGGCCTGGGGGGTTGACACGCTGCCGACCGACCCCGGCCTGAGTGCGGCCGAACAGTTCGCCTCGGCGCAGGAGGGACACCTGAAGGCGTTCCTCGTGGCGGGAGTCGACCCCTACGACATGCCGGAGGCCGACTCCGCCCTGCACGCGCTGCGCAAGAGCTTCGTGGTGCACATCTCCACTCGCGCCAACGCCGTGACCGATGTCGCCGACGTGGTCTTCCCGGCCTGCCTGATTGAGGAACAGGCCGGGCACTTCCTGAACTGGGAGCAGCGCATCCGGCCCGTCGCCCTGGTCAACGAGGGCACCAAACATCCCATGAGCGATCTGCGGATCCTCTCGGCCTTGGCCGACGCCATGGGATCCGACCTCGGGTTCCGCACCTCCGCGGCCGCCTGGGCCGACTTCCAGGAGCTCGGGCCCTGGGAGGGGGAGCGGGTCGCGGTTCCGCGCGAATTCGACGCCGGGGTGACGCAGGGCGGTGTCGTGGTCGCCTCCTGGCGGGAGGCCCTCGACGCCACCAGCGGCATCGACTTCGAGGTCGCGCTGCGCAGGACCGCCCGGCCCGCGGTCGCCCGGATGTCACCGGCGACCGCAGCCGCGTTCGGGATCGGCGAGATGTGTTTGATCGAGGCCCCCGGGTCCTCGCAGCTGCTTCCCGTCCAGCTCACGGAGATGGTCGACGGGGTGGTGTGGGTGCCGATGAATCCCGGGGAACCCGGCCGTCTCGGCGTGGTGCCCGGTTCCATCGTGACCCTGACACCCGCCTCCAGCGATGAAGGAGATCAGGCATGAACGTGTTCTTCCAGGATCCCTGGTGGCTCATCGCCATCAAGGTTCTCGCCCTGTTCGTGATCCTGCTGCTGTGGACGATCTTCAACGTCTGGTACGAGCGGCGCCTGGTCGGCAAGATGCAGCACCGCCTCGGCCCGATCATGCACGGTCCCTTCGGTTTGGCCCAGGCGCTCGCCGACGGCATGAAGCTGCTCGTGAAAGAGGATTTCCGGCCGCAGCACACCGACAAGTGGGTGTTCAACCTGGCACCCATCCTCACCGGCATGGCGGCCTTCACCACCTGGACGGTGATCCCGTTCGGCGGTCAGGTGGAGATCTTCGGGGTCCCCACCCGCCTCCAGGTCACCGACCTGCCGGTGGCGGTGCTGTTCGTGCTGGCCATCGCCTCCATCGGCATTTACGGCATCGTGCTGGCGGGGTGGGCGTCGAGTTCCACCTACGCCTTCCTGGGCGCGATGCGCAGCTCCGCGCAGATGATCTCCTACGAGATCGCGATGGGGCTGTCCATCGTCGGGGTGTTCCTGCAGGCGGGCACCATGTCCACCTACGGCATCGTCGAGGCGCAGCGCACGCCGATCATCTTCCGGCTGCCGTTCGTGGAGGGCGAGGCGAACATCGGGATGATGGGCTGGTACGCGCTGCTGCTGGCTCCTTCGTTCGTGATCTACGGCATCGCGATGGTGGGCGAGACCAACCGGGCCCCCTTCGACCTGCCCGAGTGTGAGTCCGAACTGGTCTCCGGCTATCTGACCGAATACTCCGGTTTCCGCTACGCCATGTTCTTCCTGGCGGAGTACATCAACATGGCCACGGTCTCCGCGGTGTGCACGACCCTGTTCCTGGGCGGCTACCTGCCCTTCTGGCCGCTCAACCTCATCGAACCCCTCAACAACGCGTGGCTCGGCCCGATCTGGTTCGTCATCAAGGTGCAGCTGCTGTTCTCCGTGTTCGTGTGGCTGCGCGGCACCCTGCCCCGGTTCCGCTACGACCAGTTCATGGACCTGGGCTGGAAGCGGCTGATCCCGATCTCCCTGCTGTGGATCGTGATGATCGCGCTCGCGCCGCGCTACACCCTCGCGCTGGCCGTCGCGCTCGTGGCGATCCTGGTGGCCTTCGCGCCGAGGAAGAAGGAACCCGAACGGGTGCCCCCGGTGGATCCGAATGAGCCCTTCGACGCCTTCGCGGGCGGCTATCCGGTGCCGCCCAGGCCCGGGCAGGTGCTGCCCGAGCTGGCGGGGGTGATCCGGTCCGAAATCGTTGAGCCGACCGAGAACGAGGAGAAGTAATGGGAATCTTCGATCCGTGGGCCGGGTTCGGCATCACCCTCCACACCATCTTCCGCAAGACCTTCACGCAGGGCTACCCGCAGAAGGGCAAGGAGAAGGTGACGTTGCCGCGCTTCCACGGCCGGCATCAGCTCAACCGCTGGCCCGACGGCCTGGAGAAGTGCGTCGGCTGCGAGTTGTGCGCCTGGGCCTGCCCCGCCGACGCCATCTACGTCGAGGGCGCCGACAACACCGACGAGCAGCGGTTCTCGCCGGGGGAGCGGTTCGGGCACGTCTACCAGATCAACTACCTGCGCTGCATCTTCTGCGGGATGTGCATCGAGGCCTGCCCCACGCGCGCCCTGACCATGACCAACGAGTTCAAGCTCGCCGACAAGACCCGCGGGAAACTGATCTACGAGAAGCAGGACCTCCTGGCGCCTCTGGTGGCGGGCATGGAGCAGCCCCCGCATCCGCGTCGCCTCGGCGACAACGAGAAGGCCTACTTCCTGGGGCTGCCGCCCACCGGCCAGCCCGACACCCGAACGGCACCCGAGCAAGGAGTGGTGAAATGATTCCCCTTCCCCCGCTGACGGGTGAGGTCGTCGCCTTCGTGGTGTGCGCGCCGATCATGGTGCTGCTCGCCATCGGCATCGTCGTCGCCCGCAAACCCGTTCACTCGGCCCTCTGCATGGCCGGGGTGATGGTGGGGCTCGCGGTCCTCTACGCCGCCCAGGACGCCCCGTTCCTGTTCGTGGTGCAGATCATCGTCTACACGGGCGCCATCCTGATGCTGTTCCTGTTCGTTGTGATGCTGATCGGCGTCGACAGCCGCGACTCCGTGGTGGAGACCCTCAGGGGCCAGCGGGTGGCGGGCATCCTGGCGGTGCTCGGCCTGGCGGGTCTGCTGGTGTTCGCCGTCGGGCAGGCGGCCTTCGTCGGCGGCCCGGTGGGGCTGACGCAGGCCAACGAGGTCCAGGGTGGCAACACCCAGGGCGTGGCCGCCCTGCTGTTCTCCCGCTACGTCGTGCTGCTGGAGGCCACCTCGGCGCTGCTGATCACCGCGGCGGTGGGCGCCATGGTGCTGGCCCACGGCGACCGGCTCCGCGAGCCGAGGCGCCAGGCCGAGCACATGGAGGCCCGTGTCGAACGCTACGCGGTCGGTGGCGTGCACCCGGGTCCGGACCCGAACTCCGGCGTCTACGCCCGTTCCAACGCCATTCATGCGCCCGCGCTGCTTCCCGACGGCACCGTTGCCGAGAAGTCGGTGAGCCGCACCCTGACCACCCGTGGCGCGGTGGTGGCGGTCGACGACCTGCGCAACCCGACGACAACCACCTTCGGTGAGATCAAGAAGGTTGCCGCTGAACTGGAAGGAGAGGCCAAGTGAGCACCGAAGCCTACCTGGTGCTGGCGGCGCTGCTGTTCGCCGTCGGCGCACTCGGATTCCTGCTGCGTCGCAACGCGCTCATCGCCTTCATGAGCGTGGAGTTGATGCTCAACGCCGCGAACCTGGTGTTCGTGACCTTCGCCCGCCAGCACGGCGGACTCGACGGTCAGGTGGCGTCCTTCTTCGTCATGGTGGTGGCCGCCGCCGAGGTCGTGGTCGGCCTGGCCATCATCGTCGCCGTCTACCGCGCCCGTCGCTCGGCCTCCGTCGACGACGCGAACCTGCTGAAGTTCTGAGGAGGCTGCCGTGCTGTTGTTGGAAACCATGGCGACGGTACCCGCAACGGGGCTGTTCAGCCTCGCCTGGCTCCTGATCGCGATTCCCCTGGCCGGGGCGGCGCTGCTGCTGGTCCTCGGGCGTTTGTCCGACTCGTGGGGGCACTGGCTGGCGACCGCCTGCTGCCTGGCATCGTTCACCATCGGGGTGCTGCTGTTCAGCTCGATGCTGGGCGCCGACGAGGGGCAGCGGGCCGTCACCGTTCACCTCTACGACTGGATCAGCACCGGATCCTGGAACCTCAGCTTCGGGATGCTGATCGATCAGCTGTCGATCCTGTTCGTGCTGCTCATCACCGGCGTCGGGTCGCTGATCCACATCTACTCGATCGGCTACATGGCCCACGACGAGCGGCGCCGCAGGTTCTTCGCCTACCTGAACCTTTTCATCGCGGCGATGCTCACGCTGGTGCTGGCCGACAGCTACCTGGTGCTGTTCCTCGGCTGGGAGGGCGTCGGTCTGGCCTCCTACCTGCTGATCTCCTTCTGGCAGCACAAACCCTCCGCGGCCGCCGCGGGCCGCAAGGCGTTCGTCGTCAACCGCGTCGGCGACCTGGGAATGTCGATGGCCATCTTCACGATGCTGTCGCTGTTCGGCAGCACCGCCTTCTCCCAGGTCAACGCGGGCATGCCGCGGGCCGGCCTCGCCACCGCCACGCTGCTCGGTTTCCTGCTGCTGCTCGCGGCGTGCGGTAAATCGGCGCAGGTGCCGTTGCAGTCGTGGCTGCTCGACGCCATGGAGGGCCCCACCCCGGTCTCCGCCCTGATCCACGCCGCGACCATGGTCACCGCGGGCGTCTACCTGGTGGTGCGCAGCCATGCGATCTACGAGATCAGCGAGGCCGCCACCCTGGCGGTCGCGATCGTGGGTGTCGTGACGCTGCTGGCGGGCGCCTGGATCGGTACCGCCAAGGACGACATCAAGAAGGTCCTGGCCGGTTCCACCATGTCGCAGATCGGCTACATGATGCTGGCCGCGGGCCTCGGGCCGGTGGGCGCGGCCTTCGCGATCTTCCACCTGCTCACCCACGGTTTCTTCAAGGCGAACATGTTCCTCGGTGCCGGGTCCGTGATGCACGGCATGAACGACGACGTGAACATGCGCAACTTCGGGGCCCTGGCCAGGGCGATGCGGTGGACCTTCCTGACCTTCGCCATGGGGTATCTGGCCATCATCGGGTTCCCGTTCACCGCCGGCTTCTACTCCAAGGATCACATCATTGAGGCCGCTTTCGAACGCAACATCATCCTGGGTGTCCTGGCGCTCATCGGCGCGGGCATCACCGCGTACTACATGACGCGCCTGATGATGATGACCTTCCTGGGGCGCCGCCGCTGGGAGGAGGACGTGCACCCGCACGAATCCCCGGCCGTGATGACCGTCCCGCTGGTGATCCTGGCCATCGCCTCGCTGGGCGCCGGCCTGCTGATGAACAACTGGATCCAGGGGTGGCTGGCCCCGGCCACCGGGGCGCATCCCCACGAGACCAGCCTGCTGGCCTTCAGCTGGATCGGTGTGATCACGCTGGTCGTCGTGGCGGCGGGCGTCGCGCTCGGCTGGTGGCTGCACAGCGGTCTCATCCCGAAACAGGCACCGAGGACCCGCAACCCGCTGGTGCTGATCGGTCGCAACGACCTCTACGGGGATGCCGTGAACACCTACGCGGTGATCTGGCCCGTGGCCGGGATCTCCACCGCCCTGAGCCTCGCGGACCAGGGTGTGGTCGACGGTCTCGTCCGGGGTTCCGGGTACGGAACGAGAGGCCTGGCGGGCCTGTTGCGGAAGGCACAGAACGGCTATTCCCGCACCTACGGTCTGACGCTGGTGATCGGCGTCGTGATCCTCGGGGCCATCGTGGTTTTCGGGCAGCTGGTCTGAGGAAGGAAGAACTCACGTGATCAACGACTCGATTCCCCTCCTGAGCATTCTCGCGCTGCTGCCGCTGCTCGGCGCCCTGGTCCTGACGTGCGTGCGCGGCGCCGCCGCCCGCGCCGTCGGCCTGTGTTTCGCCTTCGCGACCACCGGTCTCGGCGTGGTCGCCTTCGTCCTGGGGCTCGGCAACCAGCTGTCGGAGACGCTGCCGTGGATCCGGATGATCGGCGCCTCCTACGCCCTGGAACTGGACCCCATGAGCGCCATCATGGTGCTGCTGACCGTCATCCTCACCCCGCTGGTGCTGATCGCGGAGTGGCACGTCGGAGAAGCGGAGGGGGCCCGCTGGTCGACGCGGACCTTCTTCGCCCTCGCCCTGGCGCTGGAAGGGCTCTCCCTCCTGGTGTTCCTGGCCAGCGACGTGCTGCTGTTCTACGTGATGTTCGAGGCCACGCTGATCCCGATGTACTTCATGATCTCGGGTTTCGGCGGGCCGGAACGGGCCGCGGCGGCCGTGAAATTCCTGCTGTTCTCGCTGGCCGGTGGTCTGGTGATGCTGGTTGGTGTCGCCGGGCTGTACGCGGTCTCCGCGGGGGCGGGGGAGCCCAGCTTCCTGATCCGCGACCTGATGGCCCTCGACCTGGGTGGTGACCTCGGCCACTGGTTGTTCGCGGCGTTCTTCTTCGCGTTCGCGGTGAAGGCGCCCATGGCGGGCCTGCACACCTGGCTGCCGGACACCGCCGAGCAGGCCACCACGGGGTCGTCGACGATGCTGGTCGGCATCCTCGACAAGATCGGCACCTTCGGGATGATCAAGATCTGCCTGACAATCTTCCCCGAGGCCTCGCACTGGGCCACGCCCTTCATCCTGGTCTGGGCGGTGGTCTCGATGTTCTACGGCGCCCTCATGGCGCTCGGCAGCCCCGACCTGCTGCGGTTCGTGTCCTACACCTCCGTCAGCCACTTCGGTTTCATGGTGTTCGGGGTGTTCGCGCTGACCACGCAGTCGCTGAGCGGGTCGATCTTCTACATGCTGAACCACGGCTTCTCCACTGCGGCGCTGTTCCTGGTCGTCGGTTTCCTCGTGAAACGCCGCGGCACCGCCGCCATCGAGGCCTACGGGGGGGTGCAGAAAACCGCTCCGGTGCTGGCCGGTTTCCTGCTGATGTCGGGTCTTTCGGTGCTCGCCCTGCCCGGTATGTCCAGCTTCGTCTCGGAGTTCCTGGTGCTGGCCGGTTCCTGGCAGCGCCACCCGGTGCACGCCGCGGTGCTCACCCTCGGAATGGTGCTGGCCGCGGCCTACGTGCTCACCGTCTACAAGAGAACCATGACCGGTTCCGTACCCGACGAGGTGCGCAAACGCGTCGCCAAGGACCTGAACCTGCGTGAACGCCTCGCGGTGGCGCCGCTGCTGGTGCTGCTGATCTTCTTCGGTTTCTTCCCGAAGCCGCTGCTCCAGGTGGCCGATGACGCGGCACGGCACGTGATGCAGACCGCCGGTGAGACCGATCCCGCCCCCACGATCCAGGGAGAGAACTGATGAGCCCGCTTGAGATCACTGTTCCGGTCATGGATTGGATGCTCGAGGCGCCCCTGATCGTGCTGCTGGTCGGCGCCACCCTGGGGGTGCTCGTCGAGGCCGTGGTTCCCCGCGATTACCGCTACCCCGTGCAGGCGGGGCTGGCGATGCTCACGGTCATCACGGCCATGGGGTTCACCGTCCACAACTGGGTGGTCGGGGACTTCAAGGTCGTCGCGCCCGGGAACATCGCCGCGGACGGGCCGACGTACTTCTTCTGGACGCTGCTGTTGCTGGTCGGTCTGGGCGGGGTGGCGTTGTTCGCCGAACGCGTCGTGGCGGGAGGGGTGTCGGCCTTCGCCGCATCCGCCGCCACCGTGCCGGGTTCACCGATGGAGCGGGAGGCCGAACGCCAGAACCGCGAGCACACCGAGATTTTCCCGCTGATCCTGTTCGCGCTGTTCGGGATGCTGCTGTTCGCGGCCGCCGACGACCTCTTGACGCTGTTCGTCGCACTCGAGATCTTCTCCCTGCCGCTGTACCTGCTCTCCGGGATGGCGCGGCGCCGCCGCTGGCTCAGCCAGGAGGCCGCGCTGAAATACTTCCTGCTCGGTGCGTTCAGTTCTGCGTTCTTCCTGTTCGGTGTGGCGCTGCTGTACGGCTACGCGGGTACCTTCGCCTACGCCGGTGTGGCGCAGGCCATCGTCACCGACGAGTCGCCGCGGGTGCTGCTGCTGGCGGGTCTGGTGATGCTGGCCGTCGGGCTGCTTTTCAAGGTGGGTGCGGTTCCGTTCCACACCTGGACACCGGATGTCTACACCGGTGCCCCGACCCCCGTCACCGGGTTCATGGCGATCGCCACCAAGACGGCGGCCGTGGCCGCGCTGCTCCGGGTGTTCTACGTGGCCCTGGGCGGGGCGCGTTGGGACTGGCAGCCGATCATCGCCATCGTGGCGGTCGTGACCATGGTGGTCGGTGCGGTGGTGGGCCTGGTTCAGCAGGACATCAAACGCCTGCTGGCCTACTCGTCGATCGCCCACGCCGGGTTCATCCTGGCTGGTTTCGTCGCCGCGGTCGGTGCCACGGCCGAGGGTGGTGTCTCGTCGGTCGGGTCCATCTCCTTCTACCTGCTGGCCTACGGGTTCGCGACCCTCGGTGGGTTCGGGATCATCACGATGGTTCGGCGGGCCGGGGGAGAGGCGAACGGGATCGCCGCCTGGCAGGGTCTGGGACGGACCAGCCCGTTCGTCGCCGGGGTCATGACCCTGTTCCTGCTCAGCTTCGCCGGTATCCCGCTGACCGCGGGTTTCGTCGGCAAACTGGTGGTTTTCGCCGCTGCCTGGCAGGGCGGGTATGGCTGGCTGGTTCTGGTCGCGGTGATCGCAAGCCTCGTGGCCGCCTTCTTCTACCTGAAGGTCGTGGTGGCGATGTGGTTCAAGGAACCCGAACGCGGCGAACAGGGCAGGGTGGCCGGGGCCTCCGGCTGGACTTGGATCGTTGTCGCCGTGTCCGCTGTGGCGACGGTCATCCTTGGTCTGGTTCCGGGTAGCATTCTTGATCTGGCGGCCGGAGCCGCCCAGTTCATCCGCTGACCCCTGGAGCTATCTTGACCCTCGACATCGAAGCCCTAACGGTCCGCTTCGAGGAGCAGCTGCGGCAGGTTGCCGTGGCCGATTCCCCGTTCGTCACAGAGGCCGCCAGTCACCTGATAGCAGCCGGGGGAAAACGTTTCCGACCCCACTTGGTGTATCTCGCATCGGAGTTCGGTGGCGAGGTGGACGAGGAAAGGCTGCTGAAGGCCGCTCTCGTGATGGAGCTGACCCACGTCGCGAGCCTCTACCACGACGACGTCATGGACGAGGCCGAGATGCGCCGTTCCGCGCAGTCCGCGAACTCCCGGTGGGGGAACTCCATCGCGATCCTGGTCGGCGACTACCTGTTCGCGAAGGCGTCGATCCTGGTTGCGGATCTCGGCACCGACTACGTGCGGCTCCAGGCCGAAACCTTCACCCGGCTGGTGCAGGGGCAGATCGCGGAGACCCGGGGCCCGGGGACGGGGGATGCGCCGCTGGAGCACTACCTGCAGGTGATCGCCGACAAGACGGGCTCCCTGATAGCCGCGTCCGCGCTGTTCGGGGCGATGATCGCAGGGGCGCCGCAGGAAATCCGGGATGCCCTGGCCGCCTACGGCGAGGAGATCGGGTTGGTGTTCCAGCTGAGCGACGACATCATCGACATCACCAGCGACGTCACCGGCAAAACCCCGGGCACGGATCTGCGCGAGGGGGTGCCGACGCTGCCGACGCTGCTGCTGGAGGCCTCCCGTGACCCGGCGGACCAGCCCCTGAAGGACCTGCTCGCCGGGGATCTGAGCGATGACGCGGCCCTCGCGGAGGCGTTGGCGATGCTGCGCGACCATCCCGTCATCGAGAAGGCGCGGGCCGAGGTTTGCCGTCACGCCGACCTGGCGAGGCAACACCTGGCGCCGCTTCCCGACGGGGAAGCGAAACAGCTGCTGCTCCAGGTCTGCGATGACCTGGTGAAACGTTCCGCCTGATCCCGTCCGCGGGAAATCAGGTTCGGCCCCGGCCGGTCGGAGGCGTGACAACGCCGTGGGTCGGACCTGCCGGGAATGGTGCGGGCTTGCAGTCCACGATCATCCCGGCTCGGAGCCAGGGCCGGCGGCACCATCCCTGCGACGGTTGTGCGCGTGCCCGGGTTCGGGAGAACCGTCCGGGCTGCGTCCTCGACGGCGTGGTGTCCTCGCGGTATGACTCCTCATCGTTTCGGCAACCTCGACAAAGCAATTTCTGAGGGTTGCCTAAGTCGGTTGTGGCGAGTTCTCGGGATGCCCACCGGGTCCTGGATGGCGAACGGCCGGAGCCCTGTGTTTCAAGCTGCTGTTTTCCGGGCCGTGACGCATCCGGGGACCCCTCACTTCGGACCAGTTGCCGAAAGGACTCATGTGTGACGAAAGCCAAGGTCTCTCCCTGCCCGGGGCTGCCCTGATAGTGTGAATCTCGGCAAGTTTGTGTTAACGTTCGTCAGCCCCCGAGTGGTCAGCCGATCGGAGGACAAGAAGTACAAATATGATTTGGGAGGGAAGCTACGTGTTGAAGAGGACCAAACCTCGCAGCAGGTGGAGGCCGATGGCAGTCCTGCTCGCGTTCCTGATCGGCGTGGCCGGTCTGATCGTCGGGAGTCCCGTTGCGCAGGCCACCGAAGTGGACGCCATCGATCCGGGGAGCATCCGCATCTCGCGGGTCGACGATGACAGCTCCAAGCTCTATCTCTGGACCGGCATCAAGATCGAGGCGAACTGGAGGATTCCCGACGGCACCGGAAAAGCCGGGGACACCTTTAAACTCGGCCTGCCCGAGGAACTAGACGGCGCCATTGGAAGCTTCGAGTTGAAGGGCAAGGAGGGCGATCCGCTGACCTACGGCACCTGCGAGGTTGGGTGGAACGAGGTCATCTGCACCCTGAACGCAAACGTCGAGGGCAAGAACAACGTCGGCGGATCGCTGTGGGTGCGGGCCCAGGTGGTCAAACTCACCAATGCGGACAAGGTCACCTTCGTCCTCCGCAACAGCGTCAAGGTCGAGGTGCCGCTTCCCAATGGGCAGAAGGGCATCGGCTACAACCCCAAGGTTCCCACCGAGATCTCCAAGTCCGGTTGGTTCCCCGGCAGTGACCAGACCGCCATCCACTGGAGGATCGTGGTTCCCGGCTCCAAGGTCGCCGACCGTTCCCTCATGACCATCACCGACAACTACCAGGTGCAGGGCACCAACTTGACCTTGGCCGAGGGCAGCCCGAACATCTACTGGATTCCCAACACCCCGGAGTGCTGGAACGAATCCAATACCCCTGGCTGTTTCCACAAACTTGACAGCTCCAGTACCCCGTCGCTGACCATCAGCCACGACGAGGACAAGGACGTGCTCAAGGCCGTCATCGACAACAAGGGCCAGAACTTCCAGGCCGACCGGATCTTCATCCTCGACATGCGGGTGAAGACCGAGGGGGCCATCTCCCCCGGGGCGCAGTACACCAACAAGGCCACCGTGGACGCCGAGCAGCGCGCCGCTACCGCGATCAAGGAAGTCTCGGGCGGCGGCACCGGTTCCGGTGACACCGTCGGGCATCTCGCCGTGAAGAAGGCGGTCGTGGGCGGCAAGGTTTCCGCCGACACCACCTACCCGGTGGCCTGGTCCTACGAGTACAAGGGCCAGACGCGCAGCGGCGAGCTGACGGTGAAGGCCGACGGCACCCTCGAAACCCTCAACAACGTCCCGAACGGCACCGTGGTCACCCTGACCGAGAAGGTTCCCGCCAGCGGCGACAACGACTACGGCGACCCGGTGTTCTCGGGTGAGGGCGTCAAGGACGGGGTTCCCGACGCCAACAGCGCCCAGGTAACCATCGAGGGCCTCAAGACCGTCGAGGTTTCCCTCACCAACCACGTGAACCCGAAACTGGCCCCGGTCGAGGTCACCCCCGGCGTGTGCAAACCGGGCTCCAGCGAGCCCACCAAACCCACCGTCAAGGTGGGTGAGACCGACGGCATCACCTACTCCACCCCGAAGATCACCACCTCCGGTGACAAGGTGACCGTCGAGGTCACCGCCACCCCCGCGTCGGGCAAGGAGATCGATGACCAGCACCTGCCGGAAGGCTGGAAGGCCAACGGTGACGGCAGCTACACCTTCACCACCACCATCACCCAGCCGGACTGCGTGAAGACCGTCACCCCCGTGATCCCCACCGTCGGCGCGCAGGTGTGCCCCGTTGACTCCACGACCCCGGTGCCGCCGTCGGTGACCGGTGTCGAGGACACCGACGAGATCGACTACAGCGAGCCCCAGATCACCAGCGCCAACGGCCAGGTCACCGTCGTTGTCACCGCCACGGCCAAACCCGGCCACCGGATCGACACCGACAAGCTGCCCGAGGGCTGGGTGCTCGTCAACGGCGTGGTCACCTACACCAAGACCATGACCCAGCTCGCGTGCGACCTTCCCGTGGCGCCCGCCATCAACCCCGGCGTCTGCACCCCGGGTTCCACCACCCCGTCGCAGCCCACCGTCAAGGTGGCCGAAACCCCCGGGATCACCTACGGCGAACCGGTGATCAAGGTCGCTGACGGCAAGGTGAACGTCACCGTCACCGCCACCGCTCAGGACGGCCACGAGTTCGGTGGTCCGATGCCGGAGGGCTGGAAGCGGATCGACGCCAAGACCGCCGTCTTCACCGGCGAGGTCAAGGTGCCCGTCTGCGAAGTCCCGGTCGCTCCCACGCCGGCTCCTACGCCGACCCCCACGGTGACCCCGACCAAGCCCGTCCCCGTGAAGCCGGGTCTGCCGAAGACCGGCTCCTGACCCAGCGCCTGTGCTGATTGGGCCCCGATCCTCTGGGATCGGGGCCCAATCGCTTTGGAAACGACAACAGGATGCGTTTCCCTCGATGCCGCACCGGGCTCCCGGTCGCCTTCGTCAAAGCGCGGAAGAAGGGGATGGGGGAAACTCGCCGGACCGCTACGCCTGCGCGTGTTTGCGATGCATCGTGCGATGCCGGGGATTTCGGGAGAGTCCCATGGCGTGGCGGCAATTCCCGCGGTGATGCGGCCGGATCGGTCAGCGACCTGGCTGGGTCATCGTGGGACCGGACTTCGCCAAGAACCCCTGAAGGGCCCCACGATGCCCAACGGCCAGCCCGCCTTGTCCATCCTCCTGCAGGGTGCTCACGGCTCAGTCCGCCTGTGTTCTCGTCGGTTCCTCGTTCCCGTGAGGTGACGAGGACGAGCGAAGACACTCCGGCGTGTCGGTGGCCGGGTGAGCGCAGCGTGACTCCCGTCCAGGGAGCGAAACCGCCTGAAAGTCCTGGGGCCCGAACGCTCACCATCCGCCGGGCCGGGCAATCGATCCGGTCATTCGCCGGCGCCGTGCATTTTGTTTCACCTCTTCTTCAAAATCCCGGGCATTCCTCGTTCAACGCTCAATGAGCAAAAATTCTGTTCATTACCGCCGGTCCCGGTGGCTGACTTTCGGGCCGGAAACACGGGGTTTCCTGGCCGAACGGCCAGAGTTTTCAGGCGTCGCTCATGCGGAAAAGGGTAACTTCTGTTAGGTTGCCTGCTGTTCAAAGTTTCAACTCCTTGGAGAGATGGGGGCGGGTTGAAGTTCGGGGGTAAACGCAATGCCAGAGGGTCCGGCGGCCTTCCGGGAATGATTGCGGCTGGTGTTCTGGTTGCAATTTCGGTGGCCGGGACGTGGGCTGCGGCCGGGGGTGGGATGGCCCCCGGGGAAATGGAACAGCATCGGGGGGCAACCACTCAGGAAAGCCGGCTAGACCCGCGGGTTAATCCGGTGCAGCTCGGGGAACGAATCGCCTCCGAGACGGCGGCTGGTCTCTTCCCGCCCATTCGATTCCCAGGATTGGGTTTTGATGAAAGCGACGCTTTCCGGGACCGTCCATCGGCATCGAACCAGCGGGCCAGCACGGCCTCGGGCGAGAAGATCTCGCAGGGCGGACGGGGAGCGAGTTTCTCCGGAACCCCGGGAGGAGAACAGGCTCTCCTCGTGAGCGGCGGGAGGATTCGCCCCGGGCAAAAATCTTTCCCTCCTCCGGCTTCTGTGAGGGACGATTCCCCGGTTTCCGGTTGGGCATTCGGTGCGCATCCGGGGGGCGCGGCCGGAATGCCCGGGTTCCTCGTCCCCGGAAACGGCGAGCGGACCGCGCTCGTCTCCGCGGGGACGAGCCCCCGGGTGTTCATCGCAGACCAGCGGAGGTGGACCAGCCCGGATTCTACGGGACCGGAGACCGAGGAACCGTTCCGGCCCGGCCCGGTTGCGGGGCTGCTGTGCGTGGTTGCGGTGGCCGGCGCGCTGGCCGGCAGAAGTGTCGTATACCCAGCAGGGAAACGGGGGGTCGGAGATGATCGGGTACGGTGCGCGGCGCGGCATTCCCTCCGGATTTTTCCGGAACGCAGGTATTTTCTCGTTCCCGTGGCCCGGTGCGGCCTGCCGGGGTGCGGAGAAAGGGAACTGTGAGGGTTCCTGTGTGAGCCAATGTCGCTTCTTGCCCGAGAAATGTGAAGCCGGGTGGGGAATGTGAACAGTCCGGAAGATCAAACGCGCCCGGGTTCGGTGCGCAGAGGGGGCGGTCTGTTCTTCGCTGTTGGGTCCAAATGATTCCACGCCGCTTGTCCCGGGTGGGAAACCTCCCCGGCGGAGGTCTTGGGCATCGGGCATCGAAACTCGGGGTGGGAGATTTGTCCACGGCCATTCAATCGTGTCGTGAAAAATGATTTGAGCGAGTGATTCCGGCTTCTTGGCGAGCACTCGAAGCGGGGCGCCGAGAGCGCCCTGGGGTGAAGGGCCGCGTCCCCCCGCGGCAGGCGGCGCAATGGTGCGCTGCGCCCCCTGTGGAGGGGCGGGATTCAGTTCTGCCCAAGGAATCCTGCCCCTCCCACCGGTTGGCCGTTCGGCAAGCAATCGGTTGTTGTCGTCCTTTCGGAGGACAGGGTTTCCTGATAGCTTCAACGCGCTGCCGATTCATGCGAGTGGGTTCAGGGGATTCCGGGATGGGGAGACAGGTCGACACGCGGGGTGCGTGCATGGTCGTCATGGGGGATGGCCGCCATGCGTGGCCCGTCGACCGTCCCCACGGGTGCACCGGTGGTTCACACGGCAACCGGTGGATCTTCGGGAAAAGCCTGAGCGGCAGCGAGCCGGGGGATGATTCTGGTTCTCCCGCCGTTTTCCGAAGCCATCGGCTTCGGAAAACGGCGGTGGGCGGTGTCGACCCCGAGGCTATGTGACGCGGGGGCGTCCTTGAGGGAGGGGCCTTGGCTGGATGAGTCTGGCCCCTCCACATGCTTCTCCGTGTCCACTCAACACTTGCTGACCCTCAATACTCGCTGAGCCGCAACCAGGCCCGGGCCAGGGCGTCCGGGTCCTGCTCCCAGGTGCCGTCGAACCGGCGTCGTCCCCGCCTCGTGGCTTCCGCCAGGCCGGTGAGCAGGCGGGAGGCGAAGGGCGCGCCGGCCGCTTCGAGCCAGGCCGCGTCCTTCGTCAGCAGCGGCGAGGACAGGGCACCGGGTCCGGCGTCCAGGACCCGCTCGCACCAACGCTTCGTGGTCTCCGTCACCCGCGGTGAATCGATGCTCCATTCGGCGACATCCCCGGGGTCCGGGTCGTCGGAGAAAGCGGGAAGATTTCCCACCCAGGATCGCGCCACGACATCCAGGCCCGGCCACCAGAGCCCACCCAGGGGTTCGGGGATCCGGATCGGGCCGTCGCCCGGGGTGGTCAGGCCCAGCAGCTGATCCTCGCGCACCAGGCAGGTGACGGTGGCTCCGGTGCTGCCGAATAGTTCCGTGGCGAGCCCGGCCCCGAGCGTCCGGGCCGCGGGAAGCAGCTCCAGGCGCCGCCCGGCGACGAGCAGTCCATGCCTGTCTCCGGTCTCGATCCCGCCCGAGACCACCTCGAAACCCTCCGGAACGTTTTCCCACGCGTTCCAGGGGGCCTGCAAGGCGGCCCGGACCTGCTGCCCACCACCCAGGCGGCCGTCAGGACGGGCCGTTGCGTCCGCCACCAGCACCCGGTGCCTGGACAGGGTGAAGGGGGACTCGCTGATCCCTCCCCAGCTCTCCCCGGCCTCGTAACGGGCGGGGACGTCGCGGGCGGTGCCGGGACGCAACCGCGTCAGCGACCAGGTGTTTTTCCACTGATCCTGGAAGGTGATCTGCGTGCCGGCGAACCCCGAGGCGGCGATCACCGGTTCCGCGAACAGCGGCGTCAGCGTGAGCCCGCCGATGTCCTGATAGGGCTGCCGGGGCCTGCCCAGCAGCTCGTTTGCGTCCTGTCCCTCGGTGAGTCCGCGCAGCCGGTGCAGGTTCAGCAGGGCCGCGGAGAAAGCCTCCATCCTGGGGCCCGGGGCCCGGCCGATGGAGTGCACGAAACCCGTCAAGGCCCGGTCCGCGACGACCAGCCCGTGGATGCGCATCCGGTGCAGATCGGCGGCCAGACCCGTGCGCTGAGCGGCCCCCAGTCTTCCCGCGCCCTTCAACAGCACCTCGGTCAGGTGCTCCCAGGCCAGGTCGGCGGTGGCCGACTGCTCCCGGGTGATGGTGCGCGCATCGGCCCGGGCGGCCTCCTCCGTGAGCCTGCGCAACCGCTCCGCCGGGTTGCGTGGGTCGATCGGCGGTGCCTCCGGGGCGGTCGGGGTCTCGTCGTCTGTCACATCCAGGCTGAGCGCGACGGCCGCGCGATGGGCACAGCCGGGGGACAGCAGGCAGTCGCAGGTGATGTGCTCCTCCGAGGTGGCGACCGCCACGTCCGCCAGGCGAACCGTCGCGTTCCCGAAACCGATCTCGGGACCGATCGGCACCGGATCGGCCAGCAGGGCGTCCACCCGCCTGCGGACCCGTGGGGCGAGCGAATCGGTGATGGAGGCCATCAACGCGGGGGAGATCCTCATCGCGATCCCTCCCTGACCACGGTGCCGACCCAGCGGGCCAGGTCCAGCGGCGAGACCGCGGCGACGCGCATCCCGGCCCCGGCCACCCGCGCCGCGATCCCGGCGTTGTAGACGCCGGTGCCGGTGTCGTTCAGGGCCGCGCAGCCGAGCAACGTCACCCCGGAGGTCGCCAGGGCCTCCACCTCGGCCAGCATGGGAGCGTCGGAACCGAACTCCTCGAAGTCGCTGATCAACACCAGCAGGGTGCGGGACGGCACCTTCACCCGTGATCGCGCCACCCGCAGCGCGGATGCGATGTCCGTGCCTCCCCCCACCGAGACCTCCAACAGCAGCGCCAGGGGATCGTGGACGTGGCCGGTGAAGTCCAGCACATTGGTGTTGAAGGCCAGGAAATCGACGCTGAGGGCGGGAGATTCAGCGAGGATCGCCGCGGTCAGGGCCGAATAGACCACCGATTCGGACATGGAACCCGACACGTCCACCAGCACGATCAGGTGCCAGTCGATGTCGCGCGCCATCGGGGCGTGGAACACGGGATGGACGGGAACCACCTGGGGCCGTCCGTCGAGGGGAACCACGTGCCGCAGGTTGCCCCGGATGGTGCGGTCCAGATCCAGGCTTCCGGTGCGACGCCGGGTGGGGCGGCCCGTCGCCAGGCCACTCAGGGCCGGGCGCAGCCGGATCGCCAGCTCCGCGCCCAGCTCCTTCACCAGCCGGGCCACCAGGGGACGCAGCTTTGCCAGCCGCGCCTCCGGCAGCGCACCGTGCAGCGACAGGGCGGTGGCCAGCAGGTCCACCGACGGCCGCACCGAATCCGGATCGAGCCGTTCCACCACGTCGCCGCGTCCCTTCGCGGCGGCCTGTCCGAATATCTCCTGCACCTCGTGCTCACCGAAGAGGACCTCGATCTCGTCCTGCCACTGCCGCACCCCCAGCTGCGACGGGCCGTTCCCCGCGCCGCGACGTGAGCCGTCCAGGGAATCCGAGTCCGGGCGGCCGTACAACTCGTCCAGGGCGGAGGCCATCCGGCGGCCCTGGTGCGACAGCCTTTCCCGTTCGGTGCCCAGCACCAGCCGCCACCGTTCCGCCGGGGGAAAGGCCAGGTCGGCCAGCCCGAGAGCGGCCAGGCGGTCGCGGGCCGCGGTGTCGTAGCGGGTGGCGGCCAGGGTCTCCTCGGGGCTGAGCACCAGGTCACGGGCACGCCCGAGTTCGCGGGCCAGGTCGGTCAGGAGGGCCTTGCGTGCCTGTTCGGGCAGCACGTCGAAGCCGCCTCGCAGCGCGGGCAGCAGGGAGACGAACTCGTCGTCGGGGATGGCACCCACCCGATCCACCAGGGCGATCGTCGCCGGGGACGAGTCAAAGCGGGGAAAAGCGGTGGTCAGCAACCCGACCAGCCTCCTGCGCAGGGCCCGGCGCGCTTCCGGGGTGGGGGCGTCCAGCCACGACGCCACCCGGCCGGCGGAATCGTCATCCAGCAGCAGCCCGGCGGCCGCCCCCTGCATCAGGGGGGAACCGTCCCCGGCGAGTTGTTCCAGGGCGTGCCCGAGACTCAGGGCGTGGGAGCCGCCCTGGGCGACGAAGACCGCCAGGGCCCTGGCGTCCTCGGGATCATCGGAACCGCGGATGCCGCGCAGTTCTCGCACCGCGGCGGAGGTGAACTCGTCGCGCAGCTCGGCGGCGCGCATCCGCTGCTGCTCCGGCAGCAGCGAGGCACCGGGAATGTGCGACGAAGCCACTTCTGCGAGGGCCACCGACAGCGCGACGGCATCCGTGAAACCGACTCGCCCGGCAAGCGGACCCACGAGCTGGAGAGCCCGCCCCATTGCCGAGTCCAGGGCGCATCCGGCGGCCTCGGTCAGCAGGGCGGTGGCCTCCTCAGGGGTTTCGACCTTCCGGGTGAGCAGCACCGTCGCCGCCACCTGCTCGGGGGTCAGGCCGCGCGGCGCGGCCAGTTCGATGCTGGCATCCGTTGCCGTGCTCCACCTCAGATCCCAACTCAGCCCCACCATCTCCGCCCCGCGCGACAGACCCTGGCTGACGGGGGAGGCGAAGGTGATGCCGCCGGTGAACAGGCGCGTCAGCAGCACGTGGCGGCGCAGGTCCCGGGGGTTGCGCAGCGGTTCCAGATACAGCTGTTCGTTCTTTTCCAAGGGAATCCGCAGGGCCTCCAGCTCTGCCAGGACGTTCGCCCGCAGCGCCGAGACGGGCGTGCCGGGAGCCACCCGGCCGGAACGATCCCCGATCAACACCTGCTCCAGGGCCTCGGCCACCACCCGGCCCCGCCCCAGCACCTCCCCCTGGGCCAGCACAGTGGTGGCCGCCTCGATGAGCTCCCGGCGCGACGGGGCGGCCAAACCCCGCAGGGCCGCCAGGTCGAGGGCCACCCGCGCGGTCTCGGCCGCCTCTCCGGGCCCGGCGGGATGCCCGGCGGCGCGCAGCCGCCGGGTGATCTCCGTGATCAGCCGGGTGGTCTCGTCGCGGAGCCTGTCCGGGGCCAGCTCCGAGGCGAGAACCACCTGCTGCCAACCGGGGTCACGGATACCGGCCGGATAGCCCGAACGGGAATCCAGCTGGGCGAAGGTGTAGCGCACCAGGCAACCCACCACATCGGAGCCGTCGAGGACATCGAGAGGGCCGGGTTCCGGGGCCAGCAGGGCGGCGGCGTGGAAAGAACCGACCACCGCCGCCACTCGGCGGCCCGCCGACAATTCCCGGCCCAGCACCCGGTTCATTCGTTCCTCGCGGGCCCGGGTGTGGGCGTCGATCCGGCCCTCCGCCTTCCGGAGTGCCCAGCCGTGGGTCAGCGCCGCGACCCGCAACTGCTCCGGTGCGGAGCCGGGCGCGGGGGCCTCGACGAGCCGGTCCCAGGCCTCCTGGGGGTCATTCGTCCGGACCCGCGCGAACAGGGCGTCGCGCCCCCGGGAATCGCCGGGGAAATCCTCGGTTGCCTCCTCGGGTTCCGGGACGGCGACCGGCAGGTCCAGACAGACCACCGGCACCGAGTTGGCCCGCGCCCAGCGCAGCGCCACCAGCTCCGGGGAGAAGTCCGCGAATGGGTAGAAACTGAGGTTCCCGTCCCGGCTGAAGGCCATGGCCAGCGGCGCGGTGGCCTCGGGATGGGTGAGCCAGTCCAGCCATTCGGCGGCCTCCGTGGGCAGCTCGACGGCCAGCACGTCCGGGGCGAACCCCTCCAACAGGCGGGGGGTGGCCACCGACATGGCGGGGGAGTGGTGCCTGATCCCGATCAGGAACGGAGCCCGGCAGCCTGTCAGCTCCGCGATCTCGGTTTCCGTGGTCATGCTTCGAGCACGTGCCGCTGCTCCCAGAGCTGCACCCACGTGTGGCGGCCCTCGGCGGCGCGGCGTTTCACGACGGAATCCCAGTAGGCGAGCAGACGCGCACCGTCCTCCGAGTCGTCCTTGCGGACGGCGCCGAGGAGCTGCCCCGGGATCAGACGCACCCCGTCTCGGGCGTGCGGGAAGAACGCCCCGGCCAGCGCGATGGAACCGGAGATGGCCACGGCCTCGGCGGTGGACAGCACCGTCGACGGTTTCTCCACCGCCCAGCCCTCCTGGCTCACCCCGGAACGCAGCTCCCGGAACGCCGTCACCAGGGTTTCGACCACCACCTCGTCGACCTTGGATCCGGCACCCGCCGCGGTGAGGGCCTGGCGGGTGCGTTCCCTCACCAGGGCGATCTCCGCGCCCGCGTCGGCGATCGGCTCCACCGCCTCGAAGTTGAAACGGCGCTTCAGGGCCGCGCTCATCTCCGAGACGCCACGGTCCCGCAGGTTCGCCGTCGCTATGACACAGAAACCCGGGGCGGCGTGGACGGCGTACTCGCCGAGCTCCGGCACCGCCAGGCGGCGTTCCGAGAGCACCGAGACCAGCGCGTCCTGGACCTCCGGCAGGCAGCGGGTGATCTCCTCCACCCGGGCCACCCGTCCGGTCCGCATGGCCGCCAGCACCGGTGAATCCACCAGCGCGTCCTCGCTGGGGCCCTTGGCCAGCAGCTGCGCGTAGTTCCAGCCGTAGCGGAGCTGGTCCTCAGTGGTGCCCGCGCTGCCCTGGACCGTCAGGCCGCTGGTGCCACAGATCGCGGCCGACAACAGTTCGGACAGCATCGACTTGGCCGTGCCCGGTTCCCCCACCAGCAGCAGCGCCCGCTCACCCGCCAAGGTGATGACGCACCGCTCCACCAGGGAAACGTCCCCCACGAACTTCCGGCTGATCTTCAACCTGTCATTGCCGCAGACGAAGGCCACCACCGCCTGCGGGGTGAGCAGCCAACCCGGTGGTCGGGGGCCCTTCTCTTCGGCGAGCCGGGCCAACTCCTCGGCGTGGCGCACCTCCGGTGGCGGCACCTGCCGCACCTGTTCCATGGGACCTCCTCGGGTTTCCTGACATGCGCGGATCAAGCTAGCAGGAGGCCCCGACAAAAACCGACGCCCCCGGGGTACACGGGTTCCCCCGGCGGCTGGGGCGGCCTCGGGGGATGTATGCGGATGCCCCCGGAGCACACGGGTTCCCCGAACACCCTCACTTCACATCACCCCGTCCCGCTCCTCCCGTGCAGGACTCGCGGAGGTTCGACGTGAGAGTCGGCCGGCTGGGCCACCTGTCCCGCTCCTCCCGTGCGCGACTCGCGGAGGTTCGACGTGAGAATCGGCCGGCTGGGCCACCTGTCCCGCTCCTCCCGTGCGCGACTCGCGGAGGTTCGACGGTTCAACGTCGTCACGCGACGTTGAACCGTTCTCCGCCCGCGTTTCGTGCACAAGGAAGGAGGGGGAGGGGGCCGGAGTTGGGAGTCGAACGGTCCGGTCTGTTGGGGCAGGTTCTGGCCGTGACCGGAGCGGTGCCGGTCGCCGGATCGGGTGGCTATGCCACCCGATCCGGCGATCCGGGAACCAGCAATTACGGTTTCCGTTCCACCCGGCCGGTCAGCGGCGGCGGTGGCGTTCCGTGCGCAGCTCCTCGTAGCCCGGGACGTCGCCCTCGCGATAGCGACGCCAGGCTTCGGTGAACAGCTGATGGTAGGGGACCAGCGGCACCACCACGCTCTGTCTCGGTTCCACCTTCAGGGTGTCCAGGAGATCGTAGAAGGGGGCCTTCCAGACCTCCATGGGCAGGTGGGGGGAGCTGGCCTCCTGCCAACCCCCGGGCAGGAACAGGGTACGTCCCGCCCGGGAGCGTTTGGCCTCCAGGACGAGGCCTTTCTCCAGCAGCGGGGCCGCCGCCTCGACCCGGGCGGTTTTCTTCCAGGCGTTCCAGCTCTCAACGTTCCTGTCGGTCGGGTTGTGGAGGGCCAGCAGCTGCAGCCAGTAACGGGAGGAGGCCTCCGGCAGGCCGAGGGTTTCGGAGACCTCGGCGACCACCCGGGGGGCGGATACGAGAGGGTCCTGCTGGGTCCCGGGGACTCCGGAACGCAAATCCTCCTGGATGGCGTCGAAACCGCCCGTCAAAACGCTGATCCGGTTGAGCAGGTTGTCCTGGAAACTCAGGTCCTCGGGGATGCTCGCCGCCAGGGTGGCCTCCGTTTCCCAGTCGGTGACCTTCGCAGGATCCCAGGAGATCGCGTCGTAGTGTCTGTCGGCGGTGATGGTCCAGGCCCCTTGAGAGATGCTCGACCCCACCGGGGTCTGTTTGGTGCGTTTCGACAGGCCCAGGAGGACCCGCATCTTCCCGTGGTTGGTGTACTCGTCCCAGCCGGATGACGGTTTTTCGCATCCGGCCCGGATGACGTCGAAACGGTCGGCCAGCCAAGGGCCGAGCGCATCGGAGCGGTCCACCCTGGTGGCCGCCCACAGCCAGGTGCTCAGGTGTTGATCGTCCAGTTCCTCCTGTTCCGCCAGTTTGCGGAGACGATCGGCCCCGCCCCACCGGAACTCTTTGGTGGCCGCGGCCAGCAGCTCCTCGGGAAGCTGGACGCGGTCACCCTGCCAGGTCTTCCACCATTCGATCATGGCCTCGATGTCGAGGCCCTCGCGGACCGTCCTGACCGGATCCTGGGCCCCGGCCGCGAGCAGCTCGACCAGGACCCACACGCCCAGGCCCTTCAGGAACTCACGCGCACCGGCCGCCTCCGCGACCTTCAGGCCCAGGAGCTCCCGCACGGGTTTCGGCAGGTAGTTGTTTTCCCAGCTGTTCAGGTTCGGCAGGCCCGCCAGCAGTACACCGGCCGCCGCCGGCGACCAGCCCAGGCCCTCGGCCAGCCGGTCCCTCCGGGCCGGGTCCCACGGGGCGGGACCGTCGGACAGCAGCTCCTCGAAGGCGGCCACCAACGCTTCGGGTGAGATCCCCCGGGAACTATGGCGGGGCGCGGTTTCGTGCCCTTTGACGTGAGGTGGTATCCCGCCCGTGGGCGAGAACACCAGCATCCTGTTGTCGTCGAGCCCCGGGGCGTTCGACGAGAACACCGGCATTCTGTCGTCCTCGTCGTCGCTACCCAGGGCGATCGCGGGACCGGTGGGTGTCTCGATCAGGGCCCCCATCTCGCAGGGGGACGGGTCGTTCCACTGATACGGGAAATCGAAGACGCAACCCTCCGGTGTGTAGAGGCCCGCGTCCAGCACGGCGGCGACGGCCGCGGCGGCCCCGCCGATCCCGTCGCGCTCCCGGAACGGAGTTGCGGCGCAGGCCAGCAGCACCTCCGGATGGGTGAGCAGCAGGTACAGCCTGGAACGGACCATCTTGACCCTCACCTGCTCGCCGGCCAGGCGGCGGGCCAGGGCCAGCATGGTGGAACGCGATGTGGTTGCTCCGCTGTGCCACCCCAGCACGTTCCAGACGGCCAAGTCGTCAGAAGGTTCCCACTCCGCGAAGGTGCCCGGCGCCGTCTCCTCCGCGGCCTCCCGGGCCAGGGCCCGGCCCTCATCGACGATCTTCTTGACGCGGGCCGTGAGCCAGATCACCGAATCCACCAAGGCCGGGTCGGTCGTTCCCAGGAAGGTCTCGGCGGCGGCGCGGGCCTCCTCGGTGATGAACTGTTCATCCACCACACCGTCGGTGTCCTCCAGCAGGAAGTTCAGGTCATCGGCATCGCATCCCTGCCGCTGGTTCGCGGCGGGTGTGGCTGCCAGCAGGGCCGTGGCCATCTCCGGGGTCACCGAGCGCAGCCTGGCGCTGACGGCCTCGTCGCGCACCCGGAGATGGTGCCATCCCACCCTGGGCAGCTGCGACAGCAGATGTGGCTGCCCCAGCGCATCGGAGGTGGACAGGACACGCTCGCAGGTGGGGTCGCGGTGAAGACAGTTCGAACTGCCGACCAGCCAGTACCCACCGCCCGGGCGGCTCACCCGGGCGGTGAAGAAACCCTCGCCGGTGTCGGTATCCAGTCGGTAACCGTCGATTCCCAGGAAACGCCGCTGGTCCTCCCGTGTAAGCACCACCCAGCCGTGCACACCCTCCTTCTGGGGCAGCGGGGAACCGGGAACGGTGACCGGGGTCCACAGCAGGTTGCTGGCAGACAGTTTCCAGCCGTCACGAAGGTGTGGCTCGACCAGCTCGGCCAGACCGTTCGGCAGCGATTCGCGTCCCGGATTCCCAGTCTCGGGATCGACCTCCCGGATCCCGTCGTCGCCCACCCAGTAGGTGTTGCCGTCGTGCAACACCTGCTTCAGGTGGCCGAACGGTGATTCCTGGTCCCCGACCCGCAGCACCCGTTGCCCGATCAGGCGTCCGGAGGCGACGGGGAAGGACTGGGTGTTCCGGGAAACCCGCCAGACGTAGGGTGCCTTGCGCGGGTGGGCCGGATCATTGGACCAGACGAACCATTCGTCGTAGGAACTGTCCCGGTAGTAACAGCCCGTCACCCCGTCGACCAGGATGTAGTGCCAGTCCTCGGGGCGGACGCCCTTGGGAATGGTGAACGTGGCCTCCGCGACGCGCCTGTCGCCCTCCACCCAGATGACGCGGCCGTTCTTCGCGACACCGACGGCGGGCCAGGATTCGTGCAGGGTCACGTCGTCACCGAGTTCCGCGGCCGCCTTCTCCAACTCGGGCCAGGTGTATTCGGTCAGCACCCCGTCGCGCAGCGCATCGGCCAGCAGCTTCGGGGCGTCCAGGTGCGAGATGAAGGCGGCGAACTGCTCCGGATAGGCGGCCCGGCCCTCGGGGGTGAACAGCGGCTGCAGCCGTCTCAGCTCCGCCGCCACGGCCAGAGTGGTGGCGTCCTTCCCCAGCCTGGGGGCGGCCCAGCGGCCCAGGATCTCCCGGGTGCCGGAATGGGACAGCAGCAGGTGCAGGTGCCCCTGCCCGATCATCCGTCCCATGTTGTCGAGTCCGAGCGCGGCGTGTTCGCTGCGGGCCAGGTGTTCCAGATCGGGGCGTTCCTGCTGCTCGGCCCAGCGGCGGAAGTCCAGTTTCCTCCAACCCGGGTCCTCCTCGAAAGCCACCCGGGCCCCCGCATCCAGCAGCGCATCGAGCACCTCGGGTTCGAGTCTCCACAGGTTGCTCGACAACGTGACGGTGGCTCCCCGCAGGCCGGGCAGCTGCCTCAGCAGCAGACACAGCTTCCTGGGGTAATCGGTATCCCACTGGTCCTGCAGCATGCGGATGTAGCGTTCGGCCCAGGTGGCCGCGTCGTGTTTTCCGGAACGCAGCTCTTCGGCGACGCCGGTGGCCTCCAGCACGTCGATCCACATGTCGGGACGCATCCTGTCCGGGGCCAGGCCGAGCAGCCTCTGGCGCACCGACTCGTCCTGTTTCGCCAGCTGGACCAGGGGCTTGGAGTAGCCGTCCCAGAAAATGGTGGGGGCGTGTTCGATGGCGGGGGAACCGAGCAACGCGGACAGTAGCCTGGTCTCCACCTCCAGCCGGTCGGCCCCGGCAGCCCTGATCAGGCGGCGCATGTCCGCGGGGAGAGCCGCGTAGGGCGGCAGGCCGCCGCGGACCCGGTCGATGTTGAACTTTAGGAACAACTCAAGGGCGTCCGCGGGGGTGTGACGTTCGAGGAGGGTCTTGGATTCGTTGGTGAGTTCCTTGGCGCTCAGCGCCCCCGCCAGCGCGAACTCCAGAAGCACCTGGCGGTGGCGTTCCTCGTCGATGACCAGACCGTGCACCCGCTCGGCCTCGCGGGCCTTGTTGAAGAACTGCATGGCGTAGGTGTGGTTGTTGTTGCGCAGGAAGATCCGCGCGCCCTCCTCCAGGAAGGTGGGGAGGAAGTGCGGGGCGGAGTTCCCGAGCCGCCCTGCCAGCTCGTCGAGGAGTTCCTTGGCCGGGCCGGCCTTGCTCCGGGCGAGTTTCGCGGCCCGGTTGAGATCACCGACCAGGTTCAGGGCGTGCCGGGCGTTGGGCGGGTCGGTGATGATCGGCCAGGCCGGGAAACCTATGGCACGGTTGCGGACGTGACCCACCCCGGCTGCCCCGTCCGGGGTGAAACCCAGCACGCCCAGGCTCAGGTCCTCCACCTCTGCGAGGTTCTCCCGGGCCAGGCGCACCACGGTGCGGCCCTCGAACTGGGGATGGACGTAACGACGCGCCTGCAGGGCGACGGTATCCGGGACGGCGGTGGGAGAAACACCGCCCAGCTCTGCGGCTCGGGAATCTGTGATCATGCGGGGAACCTTAGACTGAGGGACTGACAATTTTTCTTCAGGTCGCGGATGCGGGAATCGGGGATCACCGCTCGTCCTTGTCCGCTTTCACCTTGCGGCCCGCGAAAATGTGTGCCGCCATGCGCACCCCCTCCGAGTAGGCCAGCGGACCGACCTCGGCGACGGGCACGATGCGGTCGTCGCGCACCCAGTGCAGATCCCCCGTGACCGTTTCGAACTCCGGCGAATCCGCCCCGATCCAGTACCGGGCCGTCACTGGTTCACCATCCTCGAAACACAGACAGGTGGCGTAGCCACCCGACACCTTGAAACCGGCGGAGGACGCGCGACCCGCGGCGAAACGCAGCTGCTCGAACTCGCCACCCGCGTACTGGGCGAGCTCGACGACATCCGGGGCGATGTCGTCGGGGCGGCGATGCACCTCGCGGAACAGCTGGTCGAAACGCTGCTTGATGCCCAGTTCCACGGCGAACTCACGCAGGTCGTCGAGATCGGCCAGCAGCGCGGGGTGGGGGAGCAGCACCCGTTCTGCGGTGATGGTCACGGATTCACCGTCCAGGTCGACCACGCCCAGGCCGCCGGGGTCGGCGGCACGGAGGAAACCCGCCACCTTGCCGTCGTCTGCGGCGACCACCAGGTCGGTGAGCCAGGAACGCCACGCCTCATCGGCCCACACCTCGGCCAGCACCGCCCGCGGCACCGGCAGGGAACGCAACAACCAGCGTTCCACCTCCGCCCCGGCCTCGGCGTCGTGGGTGTGCAGGAAGGACAGGGCCGCGTCCAGGTCCTCCCACGCCGCGGTTTTCCTCACGGCTGGCGGCACCGAGGCCAACTCCTTGCCCTTGCTGTTCCGTGCGACGATCACGCCGTCACGAATCGCCAGTTCATGTCCGGTGCCGGTTGGGATCCACTGCATGCGCCACAAGGTATCGGGTGTCCCCGACAAAACTCGGCCCGGGCCCGGCCGGGATCTTGTTTCGTCAGCCCGTGGGTTCGTTCGAGGCCGGTGATGGGGTTCCGCTGGGTGGTCACCACGAGATCCTGTTCCGGGCAGCCGTGGTCACGACGCCCCCGTCCGGTCGGATGGATCCGGTCATGGCGGGTAGGGACGACCGAACCGTTCGGAAATCCCGGGGCCGGATTTTCGAAAACCTTCTGCGAGGGGGGTCGCTCGTTGTAGCGTGTCGGGGTGGAGACGAGCAATGATCGGCGCACGAACCCGATTCGATGAAGTATCGGTTCTTGCGAGCCGAATGAACCGCTCCGCAAGCAGGTGAGGAAGGAAACACGATGTCAACACCGAATGGGTCGGGAACCCCCAACCAGCCCGGCGGAACCGGAGGGCCCGCCCAGCAGCCGGGGGCGCCGCAGTTCATCCCCCCGGGGCAGGGGCAGTCCCAGGGGTATCAAGGACCTCCCCAGGGGTACCAGGGGTATCCGGGAAACATGAACGTGCCGCCGCAGCCGGCCACACAGGGGTGGTCCCGACCGCCGCAGGCCCCGCAGGGACCGGCGGCGCAAGGGCATCCCGTACCTCCCCCCTACGCTGCGGGTTACGCCCAGCAGGGGCCTTACTTCCAACAGGGTCCGGGATCCTCCCCGAAGAACTCGAAAACCGGTCTGTGGGTCGGGATCGGGGCCGCTGCCGTGGTGGTGGTCGTGGCGCTGGCGCTGGTGATCTCGGGCGTTTTTCCCGGAGGAGGCGGTTCCGGTGGTGGAGCCGCCGGTGGAGCGGGGGGATCCGGGAAATCGGC
This sequence comes from uncultured Propionibacteriaceae bacterium, assembly GCA_937965785.1. GTDB lineage: Bacteria > Actinomycetota > Actinomycetes > Propionibacteriales > Propionibacteriaceae > Arachnia. The sequence continues at coordinate 37,424 of CALCKT010000042.1, forward strand.
GGATCCCAGGGAAACCGCCAGGACCATCGCCACGAATTACCTCACCGCGATCTCCGAGGGGCGTGCGGAAGACGCCAAGAAACTCCTGTACTCCATTTCGTACGATGATTCGCTGCTCACCGACGAGGTGCTGAAGGATTCGTTGACCCGGGCCCCGATCACCGACATCAACGTCGGTGAACCCACCGGGGAGTACAGCACTTTCGATGTTTCCGTCACCTACAAGGTGGGCGGCGAATCGGCCAGCGACAAGTACAAGGTGAGTACCGGGAGTGAAAAGATACTCACTTCGATTCCCAGCGTGGGGCTCTATTCCCTCAAGGGGGTCGACATCACCGTGAACGGCGTGAAGGCGAAGAGCGGCGAGAGCCGCCATGCGGTGTTCCCGGGAAGCTATGTCATCGCCTCCGCCAACAAGTACTTCGAGGTCGACGGGAACACCACCGTCGTCGTCACCACCGGGAAGGACAGCGCGTCGCCGTCGGACCTCAAGCTCAAGGTGAGCCAGGCAGGCATCACCCTGTTCCGTGAGAAAGTCGTGACCGAGGCAAAGGCGTGCCTGGCCTCCAAGGCCCTCGACCCCGGCTGCAACATCGCAATCAGCGCCACAACCCAGAACGGCGGAACCGTCGCCGAGGGCAGCGTCACACGCACCCAGGATTCCGAGAACGCCACCAAGCTGGAGAATGTCGTTCCCAAGCCCGGCACCTCGGTGCCCACCATCATCTCGGCCCGGGATCTCGGCGACATTCAGGTCACCGCCACCTGCACCGATTCGAGCGGATCGGGTCCCTGCAAACTCCTGTCCGGCAAGGGGTCAAGGTTCCCGACGGCATCGCTCAACGTTGCCGAGGAAAACCCTAAGGTGATGTGGGAGGAGAGATAGGAGAAATCCCGTCAGAATCTTGGCCCGGCGGCCCATGAGGGATCGCCGGGCAACGCCCTTTCAACGGATTTTCAGCCGATTTCCCAGAAGGTCTTTCCCGACATGGCGGCCTGCAGTGCGTCGTGCGGACTTTCCGCGCGGGCCTCGGCCACCTGCGCGCGCAGCAGGTCGTCGTAGGCGGGACGCTCCACCTGCCGGAAGATCCCGACCGGGGCGCGGTGCATCACGCCGTGGTCGGTGAGCTGCGCCAGGGCGAAGGCCTGCGACGGGTCCTGCCGTCCCGCGTCGTGGATGACGATCCTCTCCGGGGCGGCGGTGGCGGTTTCGGTGACCCGCAGCCCCCCGTCGGGTTCCCGGACCACGCAGAGTTGCTCCTCGGAGCCGAAGACCACGGGTTCACCGTCGCGGAGCCGGATCAGCGCGTTCGCCGACTCCGGGCCCTTCAGTGCGTCGAAGGCCTCGTCGTTGAAAATCGGGCAGTTCTGGTAGATCTCGATCAGGGCGGCGCCGCGATGCCGGGCCGCCGCGTTCATGACCTCGGTGAGCTGCGCGCGATCGGAGTCGACGGCGCGCGCCACGAACGACGCCTCCGCGCCGAGCGCCAACGCCACCGGGTTGAACGGCACATCGAGGGAACCGTAAGGCGAGGACTTGGTCAGCTTGCCCTGCTCCGAGGTGGGGGAGTACTGCCCCTTCGTCAATCCGTAGATGCGGTTGTTGAACAGCAGGATGTTGATGTTCACATTGCGTCGCAGAGCGTGGATGAGATGGTTGCCGCCGATCGACAGGGCATCGCCGTCGCCCGTGATCACCCACACGTTGAGGTCCTCGCGGGCCGCCGCCACCCCGGTGGCGATGGCGGTGGCGCGGCCGTGGATGGAGTGCATCCCGTAGCAGTCCACGTAGTAGGGGAACCGTGACGAGCATCCGATGCCGGAGATCACGACGGTGTTCTCCCGGGCGATGCCGAGGTCGGCCATCATGGCCTGGAAGGTGGACAGGATCACGTAGTCGCCGCAACCGGGACACCAACGCACCTCCTGGTCGCTGGTGTAGTCCTTCCGGGTCTGCGGTGCCTGCGCGAGGGGAATCCCGGCGAGCCCGTGCATCACTCCACCTCCAGTGAGTCGATCTCGGCGGTCAGGTCGGCTTCCAGCTCACCCACCGAGATGGGCAGCCCCCGCACCCGCGAATAACTCTGGACATCCACCAGGTATCGGGCGCGCAGCAGGAAGGCCAGCTGTCCCAGGTTCATCTCGGGCACCAACACCCTGTCGTAGCCGCGCAGCACCTCTCCCAGGTTGGCGGGCATGGGGTTGAGGTGACGCAGGTGCGCCGTCGCCACCTCGCGACCCGCCAGCCGCACCCGGCGTGCGGCGGCCGTGATGGGCCCGTAGGTGGAACCCCACCCCAGCACCAGCAACCGGGCCCGTCCCGAGGGGTCGTGGACCTCGACGTCGGGGATGTCGCGGACGATGCCGTCGATCTTCGCCTGCCGGGTGCGCACCATCAGGTCGTGGTTCTCGGGGACGTAGGAGATCGCGCCGGTGGTGGAGTTCTTCTCCAGCCCCCCGATGCGATGTTCCAGCCCCGGGGTGCCGGGCACCGCGAAGGCGCGCGCCAGGTTCTCGTCGCGCAGATACGGATGGAAGACGGGTTTCCCCTTTGGGTCGGTCGCGTTCGGTTCGGTGGCGTAACCGGGGACGATCGGGTCGATTTCGTCCAGATCCGGGATCCGCCAGGGCTCCGCCCCGTTGCCCAGGTAGCCGTCGGTGAGCATGATCACCGGGGTGCGGTACTTCACCGCGATCCGGCAGGCCTCGACGGCGGTGGTGAAACAGTCCGCGGGGGAGCGGGCGGCCAGCACCGCCACAGGGGATTCGCCGTTGCGTCCCAGGATCGCCTGGAACAGGTCGGCCTGCTCGGTCTTGGTCGGCATCCCCGTCGATGGTCCGGCGCGCTGCACGTTCACGATCACCAGGGGCAGCTCGGTCATCACACCCAGGCCGACGGCCTCCATCTTCAGGGCCATGCCGGGCCCCGACGTGGTTGTCACCCCGAGCAGGCCCGCGTAGGAGGCACCCAGCGCGGAACAGATGCCCGCGATCTCGTCCTCCGCCTGCACCGTGATCACACCGGTGTCCTTGCGGCGGCTCAACTCGTGGAGGATGTCGGAGGCGGGGGTGATCGGGTAGGACCCCAGGAACAGCTGCATCCCGGCACGGTCGGCACCCGCCATCAAACCGTAAGCGGTGGCGAGGTTCCCGGTGATCTGGCGGTAGCGGCCGGGTTTCATGGGGGCCGAGGCCACGTGGTAGCGGTATTCGAAGACCTCGGTGGTCTCCCCGTAGGCGTGCCCCGCCCGGAAGGCCGCCAGGTTCGCGTCGCGGATCTCGGGTTTCGAGGCGAACTTGGTCTTCAGGAAGTCGATGGTGCCGGAGGTGTCGCGGGAGTACAGCCAGCACAACAATCCCAGGGCGAACATGTTCTTCGTGCGGCCCGCGTCCTTGCGGCCCAGCCCGAAGGGTTTCGCCGCTGCCGTCGCCATGCCCGTCAGGTCCAGGGAATGAACCTTCCAGTCGGCCAGGGAACCGTCGGTCAGCGGATTCGTGTCCCATCCGACCTTCGCCAGGTTGCGTTTCGTGAAATCGCCCTCGTCGACGATGATCACCCCGCCCTTGGGCAGATCGCCGAGGTTGGCCTTCAGGGCAGCCGGGTTCATGGCCACGAGCACGTCTGGCCGGTCGCCGGGGGTGACGATGTCATAGTCGGCGAAGTGCACCTGGAAGGAGGAAACCCCGGGGAGGGTGCCCTGCGGGGCGCGGATCTCCGCGGGATAGTTGGGCAGGGTGGCGATGTCGTTGCCGAGCGATGCCGATTCGGCGGTGAAACGATCCCCCGTCAACTGCATCCCGTCGCCGGAATCCCCGGCGAATCGGATCACCACCCGATCCAGTGATCGCGTCTCAGCCACGAACAACCCTCTCAGTCTCAAAGCTCCGGGCAAGTGTATAGCGGCGCATCCGGTGACATCCTCACCCGAACGAAACGGGACCCGAACGGGTGGGGTCGGTGGGGACGAAGGACGTCCTTGGTGTCGCCGCCCCGTAGTATGCCTTTCATGGCCCGGATCAACGACTTCTCCCTTGAATCGCCGGTGCGTCCCCTTGACGCGCCGCGCGGGGGGAGTTCGGTGCCCCGTGAACCGGGCGTCCGTGATGATCGTCTTGCCCGTCGGCCGCGGCGACGGGGGAAGTTCTGATGCCCGCGGCGTCGCGAGGATTGAAGGCGTTCAAGGACGCCTTCAGGGCGCGCGCGGTGCTGGTGGGGTGCCTGGGTTCGGTGCTGCTGGTGCTGGGGTCACTGACCCCCGCCTACCTGCCGCGGGTCTCCCCGCTGACCCGGGCGATGGCGTCGTACGGGCTGGCCGGTGTCGAGTGGACGTGGATCGGCACCATCATCACCATGGCCGGGCTTGCCCTGATGCTCGAGTTCTGGTTGAGAGTGCGCCCGGCGCGAAGGGAGTCGCGGGGACAGCCGCAGCTGCGCCACTGGGCGGTGCTCGCGATCGTCGCGGCCCCCATGCTGGTCGCTCCGCCGATCTTCAGCCACGATGCCTACTCCTACGCGGCCCAGGGCTGGTTGCTGAACAACGATCTCAACCCCTACCTGGTGGGGCCCGGGATCCTTCCCGGACAGTTCGCCGACCAGGTGGCCTGGGTGTGGCGTGACACACCCGCCCCCTACGGACCGTTGGCGCTCCGGCTGAACCACTGGCTGATAGTGCTGGTCGGGTTCGATCCCTACTGGTCGACGGTGATCATGCGGCTGCCCGCGCTGATCGGGGTGGGGATGATCGGCTGGTCCTTGCCGAGGATCGCGGGACGGTTCGGCATCAACCCGGCAGCCGCCAGCTGGTTCGTCCTGGCCAATCCCATCGTCATCATCGACTTCGTGGGTGGCGCCCACAACGACGCCCTGATGATGGGTCTGGCGATGATGGGGATCTGGATCACCACCAAGTGGCGCACCTGGTGGTGGGGGGCGGTCGCGGTCGGGGTTGGGGCCGCCATCAAACAGCCCGCGGTTTTCGTCGCGGTTGCCCTGCCCTTCATCACCCACCCCTGGACCTCGTGGAAACCCCGTCCGCTGGCCATCGCCGCGGCCCGGGCCCTGGCGTCGTTGGCGGTCTCGGTGGCGGTGTTCGCGTTGCTGAGCGTCGTGACCGGGCTCGGATTCGGGTGGGTGAACGCGGTCGATGTTCCCGGCAAGGTGACCAGCGCCTCACCGTTCAATCTGCTCGGGGAGGCCGTCGAGTACCTCCTGAACCAGGCGGGTATCGACCAGGGCGGCAAGGCGGCCGTCGGTGCGATGCGTTCCCTCGGGCTCCTGGTCTGCGCCATCGGGATCGTGTGGCTGGCCATCCGGCACCTCGGACGCCGCCCCCTCAACTTCACCGGGTGGGGGTTGCTGCTGTCGGCGTTCACCCTCCCGGCCCTCCACTCCTGGTACCTGCTGTGGGGTGGGGTGCTGTTCCCCATGACCCGTCCCAACACCCGTCGGCTCCGGATCGCCATCATCATCTCCGCGGTTCTGCTGGCCTACGAGGCCATGGTCTTCGCGGTCCGAAACGGCACCTGGCTGGTTGCGTTGCTGCTGATCTGGGCTGGTTGGGAATCCGTGAAGGCCCACGAACTCACCCAGAGATGGGACGCCAAGGCCCCTCAGGAGAGTTTGGCCGAGTCGTAGTCCACGGCGACGGGACAGTGGTCGCTGACCCGGGAGTCGTAGTCGGCCTCGCGCAGCGATTCCGCCCTGACCGCCGCCCGCGCCAGCTTCGGCGTCGCCAGGTGGTAGTCGATGCGCCAGCCCGCGTCGTTCGCGAACGCCTGGCCCCGCCACGACCACCACGAGTAGGGGCCGTCCTGGTCCGGGTGCATGGAACGCACCACGTCGACGAGGGTTCGGGGCCCGAGCTGGGCGGTGAACCAGTCGCGTTCCTCGGGCAGGAAACCGTCGGTGCGCTGATTGGAGCGCCAGTTCTTGAGGTCGTGCCGGGTGTTGGCGATGTTGAAGTCCCCGACTATCACGTACTCGCGCCCGGCCTGCGCCGCTGATCTGCGGGCCCGGGTCAGGTGACGCGCCAGGCCTGAGAGGAACTTCATCTTCCGTTCGTACTTCGGGGTGTCGGCCTCCTCTGGTTTCCGGGCGTGATGTTCCGGTACGGCGCCTTTCGGCAGGTAGAGGGATGCGACGCGGATGGGGAGCCCGGCCAGGTCGACCTCCACGTAGCGGCCCTCACCGGCGAAGGCAGCCAGGTCGCGGTTGCCCACCCGTTCCACCTCCGACTCGGTGGGGATGCCGTCGGGCGTGATGATCACCGCGGTGCCGTCGAGGGTGGCGATCCGTTCCGGTGCGTCACGGGTCAGGATCGCCACGCCGTTGCGACCCGCCAGTTCGCCGATGGACCAGGCGACGTGATGTCCGTCGAAGGCGCCGGCGGGCAGGTCCCTGAGGCGGCAGCGCACCTCCTGTAGGCACAGGACGTCGGCCTCCTCGCGTCGCCACAAATCGTGCAGGCCCCGGCGCAGCGCGGCGCGGATGCCGTTGACGTTGTGGGAGATCAGACGCAGGTTGCTCATGGCGTCGCATGTTAATGCCGGCGGGGGTGATTGGCCGGGATGCTACCTTTTTTGACGACCCGAGAGGTTGGAGGAAACACATGGCCGGAGGCCTGGCTGCGCTGCTGGATGACGTGGCGATGATCGCGAAACTGACCAGCGCAACCAGCACCAAGGCAATGGCGGTCGTGATCGATGACGCCGCCGTCACCCCGCGCTACGTCACGGGACTGAGCCCGGCCCGGGAGCTGCCGATCATCTGGCGGATCGCGAAGGGTTCGCTGCGGAACAAGGCGATCATCCTGGTGGTGGCGTTGGCCCTGAGCCAGTTCATTCCCTGGATCCTGACCCCGATCCTGATGATTGGCGGCGCCTATCTGTGTTTCGAGGGCGCCGAGAAGGTCTGGGAGGCCGTCTCCGGGCACCGCGAAGAGAACGAGCCGGCGGCGGATCGCGGCGAGAAGGACGAGAACGTCCTGGTCAACGGCGCCATCACCACCGATTTCATCCTGTCCGCGGAGATCATGGTGATCTCCCTGAACTCCCTCGCCGAGGAGGGTTTCTGGCGCCGCGCGATCACGTTGGTTCTGGTCGGGATCCTGATCACGGTGCTGGTCTACGGTGTGGTGGCGCTGATCGTGAAGATGGACGACGTCGGCCTGAAACTGAAGCAGGGCAAGGGGGTGGGTCGTGCGCTCGGGGGTTTCCTGGTGGCCGCCATGCCGAGGCTGCTGGCCACGCTTTCGGTGATCGGGATCGCCGCCATGCTGTGGGTTGGTGGGCACATCCTCCTCGACGGTGCCGCCAAGCTCGGCTGGGATGCGCCCCTGGGGCTGGTTCACGGTCTGGCCCACTCCACCGCCTCGGCTCCGGTGGCCGGTGAGGCGCTGGAGTGGGTGGTGGAAACCGCCTGCTCCGCGGTGCTCGGCCTCGTGATCGGAGCGGTGATCGTCGCGGTGATCCACCTGATTCCGAAGCGGGCCGCCGAACCCGCCCGGTAGGCTCAGGTCATGGGTGAAGATTTTGACGAACGGGCCGCCACCTGGGACGACGACCTGGAACGGATGGCCAGGGTCCGCAGAGTCGCCGCCGTGGTGCGTTCGGTGGTGCCCCTCGACGGGCATCCGGTGACTGTCGAGCTGGGCTCCGGGACGGGCATGCTGGCCCGCTGCCTGCACGACGTGCTCGGGTCCACCACCCTGCTGGACTCCTCACCGGCGATGGTTGAGGTCGCGTCGAAGGCCTTGGTATCCGAGGGGCTGGGGGACTGGAGCGCCGCCGTGGCCGACCTGTCCGAGGGGATCCCGGGTGGACCCTACGAGCTGGCGCTGGCGCAGATGTTCCTCCACCACGTCAACGACGTGCCGGACCTGTTGAGGGCGCTGCGCCAGGCGATGACCCCGGGTGGGGTGGTGGTGATCGCCGACCTCGACCACGACGCCGCGAAGCGTTACCACGCCACGGCCGTCGATTTCCACGGTCATCACGGTTTCTGCCGCGACGAGCTGCGTGGCTGGCTGGATGAGGCGGGATACCGCGACATCTGCTTCCACGACGCCGGGGTGGTCGGCAAGGAGGTCGACGGCGAGCGTCAGGACTTCCCGATGTTCCTGGCGGTCGCGAAGGCCTGACGGGTCGCGGTATCACCGCGGTGGCCCAGCAGCCACGGGACGGGTGGTCCCGGTGTCATCGACCCCATTCCCGCCGCTTACGGCCGAGCTGGCGGCCCCGCCGGTTCAGCGGTAGTTCACGAACTGCACGGCGAAGTCGTAGTCGGCCTCCTTGATGAGGCGCTGGACCTCCTGGAGGTGGTCGCGTGATTTCGAGCTGACCCGCAGCTCGTCGCCCTGGATCTGCACCTTCACGCCCTTGGGGCCCTCGTCGCGCACCAGCTTGGAGATCTTCTTCGCGTCCTCCTGTTTGATGCCCTGCTTGGTGGTGCAGGTGATCTTCCACATCTTCCCGGAGATGCGGGGTTCGCCGGCGTCGAGGGCCTTCAACGAGACCCCGCGCTTGATCAGCTTCGACTGGAACACATCCAGCACCGCCTTCGCGCGCTCCTCACCGCTCGACTCGATCTCGATGGCCTCCCCGGACCAGCGGATGGAGGAGTCGGTGTTCTTGAAGTCGAAGCGCTGAGACACCTCCTTGGCGGCCTGGTTCAGCGCGTTGTCCACCTCTTGGCGATCAACCTTGCTGACGACGTCGAAAGAGCTGTCCGCTGCCATGGGTTCCTCCTCGGATCGTGGGCCACCCATTGTGCCAGCCCCACCCGGTCCCTCTCCCCGCCGCCACCCCGTCCCCCACCGCCCGCGAGTTATGTCATTTGGAAAGAAAATGTGGGGTACACGGTACAAAACCTTTCACCACAGCCTCAAAACTTTTCACGGGAGCCCGCTCGCACCCCGGGTTGGACGTATCCGCCCCGGCACTGATACTCTTTCCGTCGCTGGTCAGCCAGTGTTCGGCAGGTTGCCCGAGCGGCCAAAGGGAGCGGTCTGTAAAACCGTCGGCGTTGCCTACGTTGGTTCAAATCCAACACCTGCCACTGCCCCGGATCGGATGGATCCGGGGCTTGAACTTTTTCACGACCCGGTAACCGTCCCGCGACGATGGCAGCGGGCCTCGCCGCCACCCGGGATCCCGGAAAAGCAGATGGAGGGGTTCGGCGTCGGAGAGTTCCGGTGCTCTCAGCACCACGTCGCCGGTGGCATCCATCCGGCCATCGCACGTGGCTAGGCTCTTGTCATGTCATCAACTCCGCACTTCTCCCTTGAAACCGGTGAGATCGCCCCTCTGGTCCTCATGCCCGGCGACCCGCGTCGCGCCGAACACATCGCCCGGAACCGGCTCGACGGCGCCCAGCTGGTCTCCGATGTCCGGGGTATCGGAACCTGGACCGGCACCCTTGACGGGGTTCCCGTCACCGTGACCGCCTCCGGGATGGGGGTTCCGTCGATGTCCATCTACGCCACCGAACTGTTCTCACGCCACGGGGTGAGGCGCATCTGCCGGGTCGGCACCTGCGGGGCCTTCTCACCCAGGGTGCATGTCCGCGACGTCGTGATCGCCTCCGCCGCGCACACCGACTCCTCGGTGGCCACCGTCGCGGTCCCCGGGGTGACGTTGTCGCTGGCGCCGGACTTCGACATGCTCGCCGCCGCCGTGACGCAGGCGCGACGGGGCAGCGGCAGGGCGGTTCACGTCGGTTCTGTTTTCACCAGCGACTACTTCTACCACCCCCGCACCGACATCATCCCGGAGCTGTCGAAGCTGGGCACCCTCGCGGTCGAGATGGAGGCCGCGGGTCTGTACGCGGCGGCCGCCCGCAACAACGCCGAGGCCCTGGCGGTGCTGACCGTCTCCGATCACCTCCTCGACCACTCCGCCGACCTCACGGCCACCGAACGCGAAACCATGTTCGAAGACGCCCTCGAGATAGCGGTGGCCGCCCTGCTGGCCCGCGAGTAGGGCGTCGCGAGAAACCGGCTGAGCCGGCCTGCTCGTTTGGCGAGCTGGTCGTGTCGAAACCTCTTGCGCGTGGTTGGGTGGCCGGGGTCGGGTCTGGTTACCGGGCGCTCACGTGCTGGCTCAACCAGCTTCGGAGGAGAAAGGCGCTCACATGTTGACTCAACCGGCTTGGAAATGGTGAAGCTGGTTGAGCCGATCCTCACGAGCGTCAGCGAGTGGGGCGTGTCGAAACCAAGGCGAGTGTGGTCGGGGAGATGGATTCGCCCCGGGGAGGGGAGATCGTCAGGCGGAGGTTTCCCCGCCCTCCAATTCGGCGAGGATCTCGGCGTAGCGTTTCTCGTCGAGCCGGTACCCGGCGCGCAGGATCAGCCAGCTCGCCGCGATCAGCACCATGGGGACCAGCAGCATCACCGACTTGAACGCGGCGACGCCGGCGGCCGTCACGTCCTCGACCACTCGGGCGCCGCTGATCCCGGAGACCAGCAGCGCCAGGCCGACGAAACCGCTGCCGATGGCGTTCGAGGCCTTGTAGATGAACGGCTGCACCGCCAACGTCACCGACTCGTTGCGGCGCCCCAGTTTCCACTGCCCGTACTCGACGCAGTCGGCGATGAACATCAGCATCAGCAGCTGGATGAAGGCCTGCCCGGTGAACAGCAGCACCCCCGCGACCGCCACCACCGTCAGCGACGAACCCGCGAACCAGAACACCACCAGCCCCACCATGCAAAGGAGGGTGGCCAGGGTGTGGATCTGGAAACGACGCAGGAACCTCCGAACCAGCGGGAAGAGCGCCAACCCGGCCAGCTGCGTCACCGCAAGGATGGCGGCGAACACCGAATAGGTCGCCTCGTCGCGGTAGACGTACTTGAAGTAGTAGATGCCGAGGCTCGTGACGGTCATGTAGCCGCCCATGAAACACAACATCGCCCCCGCCGCCCACAGCAGCTGGTCGTTGCGGCCGATCACCCGCACCAGCTCCCGGAACGGGGTCTGCGAGGCACCCACCGTCACCTGCTGCCTGGTGAACAGCAGCGTCAACGACTGGAAACCCAGCATCAGCACCACCAGCAGCGCCGCGAAGGCCAGCCACCCCAGCTGCTCGTTGCCGAACAGCCCGCCGAGCGCCTTCGTCGCGGGCACCACCGCCACCACCACCGAGAACAACCCGAGGTTGGCGCAGATCCTGGCGATCACCCCGATGCGTTCCCGTTCCTTCAGGTCCTGGGAGAGGGCGGGCAGCATGCCCCAGAAGGAGATGTCGTTGATGGTGTAGGCCACTGACCACACCAGGTAGACCACGGTGAACCACACCAGGAAGGCCGCCCCCGAGAGCCCGAGGTCCACGAAGATCCCCAGCGTGGCCGCCCCCCACAGCACCGCGCCCAGCGCGATCCACGGCTTGAACTTTCCGAACCGGGAGCGGGTGTTGTCGACGATGACACCCATGAAGGGATCGTTGAGGGCGTCGAAGATCCGCATCGCCACCAGAACCACCGTCACCACCGCCGTCGCCGACTGCGAGATGTGCAACACCTCGGTGAGGTAGAACATCAGGTACATGCTGACCAGCGCGGCTGACATGTCGCGGCCGAGCGTGCCCAGCCCGAAACTCAGCCGATTGCGCCAGGGAGCCGGTTTCATGGCGGAGAGTCTTGCAGGTCGCGAGGCCGGATGGGGAATCCGGCCCGGTTGACCCTGACACGGTGTCAGGTACCACGATGGTGTCATGACCGAGACGAGACTGATCCGCATAGGGGAGTTCTCCACCCTCACCCGGCTGTCGGTGCGGATGCTGCGCTACTACGACGCCAACGGCGTCCTGAGCCCGGCTACCACCGACGACTTCACCGGCCACCGGTTCTACGCATCCTCGCAGGTGCGCGACGCGACGCTGATCCGTCAGCTGCGCGATGTCGGGTTCTCCGTCTCCGCCATAGCCGCCCTGCTCCCGCAACGCGACGACCCCGAGGCGCTGGGTCGCGCGCTCGCCGTGCAGCGCGATCAACTCGTCGCCGATGCCGAGGCGGTCCGTCGCCGCATCGCCGAGATCGACCGACTCATCTCCCACACCACGAGGAGGGCCACCATGGCCGACATCACCATCACCACCCATCCCGCGCAGCTCGTCGCCGCCCTGCGCACGAAGATCGACGCCTACACCGACGAACCCAAGGCGTGGGTGAAGCTCATGGAAGCGTTCGAGGCGCAGGGACTCGTGTACACCGGTGAGCCCTGCGGGGCCACCTTCCACGACCCCGAGTACCGCGAATCCGACATCGACATCGAGCTCTGGGAACCCGTCGCCCCCGGCGCCGCCGCGTCCGAACCGCTCGTGATCCGGGAGCTGCCGGAACAGCGGGTCGTGGTGGCGGCCTTCCGCGGCGGTTACGACCAGTTCGGCCCCGTCAACGAGGAACTCGCCGAGTACATCACCCGCTCCGGGCTGAAGATCACCGGCCCCATGTACAACCGCTACATCGTCGGCCCGGTTCAGGCCGAGGATCCGGAGCAGTACCTCACTGAGGTCTGTGTTCCGGTCGCCTGAGAACGGATTCTGCAAATCCACGCCCACAGCGTCTGCAAATTGATGCCTAGAATGTCTGCAAACTGATGCCTAGAATGTCTGCGGACTCAAGGCCAAGGAGGCGGACGATGACCGGGGCTTATCTTCCACGCGTGATGGACGGCGCGATGAGGCGCGCGCTCAGGATCTCCGGAGCTGTGATGCTGGAGGGCGTGCGCGCCTGCGGGAAGACCCGAACCGCCCTGGAAGCGGCGGGATCGTCGGTGCTCATGGACGATCCCGCCGCGCGGGCGCTCAACGATCTCGCCCCGGGGCAGCTTCTCGTCGGTGCCCGTCCCCGCCTGCTGGACGAATGGCAGATCATTCCCGAGGTCTGGGACCAGGTGCGGCGTGCCGTCGACCGGGAATCCGCCCCCGGGCAGTTCATCCTCACCGGATCTGCGACCCCGGCGGACGATCACACCCGGCACACGGGAGCCGGACGTTTCATGCGCCAGCGGATGCGAACCCTCTCCTGGTGGGAACACGACCCCGGGTTCGGTGCGGTCTCCTTGTCGGGGCTCTTCGAAGGTGAGCGGCCGGCTGGGGAACCGGATGTGCTGACCTTCGAGGAGGTTCTAGGCCGGCTTCTGCGCCCCGGTTTCCCGGCTTGGCGTGAGGCCCCGCCCGAGGACGCGACCCTGCTCCTGCGTGGGTATCTGGACGAGGTCATCCGCACCGATCTGTCGAGGCTCGGGGGGATCCGGAACTCACCCGCGGTGGTCGAGGCACTGCTCACCGCCATCGCCGCGAGCAGCGCCTCCGCCGTCTCCTTCCAGACCCTGGCCCGGGATCTCGCGCCGATCGCACCGGACCTGTCGGCCGCGACCGTCAGCCGCTACGTGGACCTGCTGGCCCGGATTTTCGTCGTCGAGCGGCAACAACCCTGGGCGCCGAAGCTGCGCTCGCGGGCCAGGCTCCGGACCTCCCCGAAACTGCACCTGGCCGATCCCGCGCTGGCCGCGGTCGCCCTCCAGGCGCCAATGTCCTCGTTGCGACAGGACCCGGCTACCGCGGGCGCCCTGTTCGAGAGCGCGGTTCACCACGACCTGGCGGTGCTGGCGGGTGCTTTCGGGGGAAGGATCCAGCACTACCGGGATTCCAACGGCTATGAGATCGACGCCGTGGTGGTGCATCCCGACGGCCGCTGGGGTGCGGTTGAGGTCAAGCTGGCCGGGGCCCGGATCGCGAACGGGCACAGGGCCCTGACCTCCGCGCTGGAGCAGATCGACGGGGAACCGTCGTTCCGCCTGATCCTCACCGGAACGGGCCCGGTCCTGACCCTGGACGATGGCACGGTCACGTGCGGGCTCCACCGGCTGTGCCCGTAGCCGGGTCCTGGTGCGGAAGTCATGCCCGGCTGCGGAAGCACCGGATCGGGTGATCCGACATCCCTTCCGGTGCTTCCTCGCCCGGGCGACACTCCTCGCAACAGGTCCTAGGGGACTCGCCGTCGCCATGACCCTCTATCCTTGGTTCCCGACCAGGAGGACCAATGATCCAGCACCTCGCCGTGCAGATGCGCGCGGCCATCGCCGAGCACGCCGATCGCCCAGCCACCCGGATCCGGGTCGGCGACGGCTGGCGCACCCACACCTTCCGTGAGTTCGGTGAGCGCATCGACGAGGCGGCGCAGGGGCTGCTCAACCGGGGAATCCGGCCGGGTGACCGCATCGGTTTGTTCGCGAACAACTGCCCTGAGTGGTCGGAGATCGACTTCGGCGCCGCCACCGTGAGGGCCATTCCGGTGCCCATCTACGCCACCTCCACCCCGGAACAGATCCGGCACATCGCCACCGACTCGGGGATGCGGATCCTGTTCGTCGGTGGTCGCAGCGAGTGCGAACGCGTCCTGGAGGTCGTCGATGACCTGGCCGAGCTGGAGCACTTGGTGATTCTCGAACCCTGGGATGGCATGCCGGAACGGGTCGTCGCCTACGACGACTTCCGGGCCGAACCCGACGCCCGGGCCCTGGAGGCCCGTCTCGCGGAGGCGGGTCCCGATGATCTGGCGTCGATCATCTACACCTCCGGGACCACCGGCGACCCGAAGGGGGTGATGCTCAGGCACTCCGCGATGATCGCCCAGAAGGAGGCGATCGAGGACATGTTCCACTTCGGGCCGGAGGATCACTCGCTGTGTTTCCTGCCGCTCTCGCACGCGCTGGAGCGGGCCTGGACCAGCATCGTCCTGCTCAAGGGCTGCATGAACACCTACGTTCCCGACGCCCGCACCGTCGCCGATGCCCTGGTGCAGGCGAAACCGACGTTGCTCGTGAGCGTCCCCAAACTGTACGAGAAGGTGTTCGCGACGGCGCACGCGAAGGTCGCGGCCTCGGGGATCAAACGTGGCATCTTCAAGTGGGCGCTGCGGGTGGGGGCCCGCAACCAGCGGGCCTACCGCAAGGGAAGGCAACCTGTGTGGTTCTGGCGCGCCCAGCTCGGCATGGCCGACCGGCTCGTCCTGTCCTCGATCCGCGTCGCCCTGGGGGGCAACAAGGCGGTCATGGCCTGTGGCGGGGCGCCGCTGCGCAAGGAGATCGAGGAGTTCTTCTCGGCGGTCGGGATGCCCATCTACACCGGCTACGGGTTGACCGAGGCCTCGCCGCTGGTGACCTTCAACTCGCCGGGCGGGTTCAAGACCGGCACGACGGGGCGGGTGCTCAAGGGCGGGCAGCTGCACATCGGCGAGCACGGTGAGGTGCTGTTCCGCGGCCCGAACGTGATGGCCGGGTACTGGAACGACGAGGAGGCCACCGCCGCCGCCATCGACTCCGACGGCTGGCTGCACACCGGGGACGCCGGATACGTCGACGTCGACGGGTTCCTGGTAATCACCGACCGCATCAAGGACATCATCGTCACCCTTGGCGGCAAGAACGTCGCGCCACAACCCATCGAGGGCCTCATCCTCGCCGACCCGCTGTTCGAGCATGCCGTCCTGCTCGGCGACAACCGGCCCTGCGTGACGCTGCTGGTCAAACCGTCGCTGCCGCACGTGGAGGAGCTCGGGAAACTGATGCAGTGGCCGGGTGAGGTGGCCGACTGGCTGAAGTCCAACGAACTGGCCGAGGAGTTGCGCCGACGGGTCACCGCCCTGACCGACAAACTCCCGAGCCAGGAGAAACCCCGCGCCACCGAACTGATGGACGGCGACCTCACCACGGACAACGGCCTGCTCACCCCGACGTTGAAGGTGCGCCGCCGGCAGGTGGAGGAGCGCTTCAAGGAACTCATCGACGGCATGTACGAGGCACTGGAACGGAGGCGGCGCTCCAGTTGAGTGTCGGCTGACTGGTCTCACTGAGCGAATAGGAAATCGTGTCTGGCATCACTCAGGTGGAATCCAGCCAGCTTGTGAAGGCCCCAAAGCCAGCTGAGCCGGGCTGCGACGAAAGGGCAGCCTGAATCGAGGTTACTCCAGTACCCGGCGGGTAAACCCTGCCACGGTTGTTCTACCCGGTGGTGGGTTTGTCCACGAAACGCACTGCACTTCAGTCGAGAGCGAGGGTCAGCGCGGAGAGTGCGACGCCCATCCTGGCCAAGTGGGATCGGGGCGATGCGGGAATGTCCTTCAAGCCCCTACAAGGTCCTGCCAAGGGGGGTTCCAGCCTTTCTCACGATCCCGCGAGAACTTTGTCAGTTCTCGGCGGCGGGCCGGTCCTCGGCCAGGACCGGCAGGAGGCTCGCCATGCGACCTGCGCCCGCCGCAACCTCCTTCCGCTGTTCCTCGGTAAGAACGTCGTCGCGAGCGAGGCGCTCGAACACCGTGACGGCCCGGCCGCCCTGGCTTTGCGTCATGAGCGGGAACAGCTTGGCGTAGTGCAGCCGTAGCTGTTCGGCGGTCTCGAACCCGCCGGAGTTCTCCCCGAGCGTCTCGCTGACGGTCAGGACGTGGTCGATGTCGTCGTTGGCGCAGATCAGCGTCCCGACGGCCTTCGCCACCGCTGACCTCCGCGTCTTCTCCTGTGTGATGTCGCCCAGGACCTGCGGCACCCAGTGCGGCAGCGGCGTTGTCGGCGACTCCACCCAGCGGGCGATCGTGGCCGCGTCGGCGAATTGCTCCAGTCGCTGGGCAATGAGGCTGCGGAGGTGGTGCTCGAGGTTCTTGGTGAAGTCGGCGGTTTCGTCGAACTGGTTGTAGCCGCGCTTGAGGTCTTCAAGCTTCTGGAAGAATTCGACGAGACGTCGCCCTCGTGCGTCCTTGGCCGCGTCGCAGCGGCGACGGTAAAGCAGCACCTCGGTAGGGTGGACTGCTCGCTTGGCGCCGCTCATAGCGTCGTAGTACTCCCACTCGGTTCCGGTTACCTCGGGCAGCCCCAATTCGTCGGCGTACCGGTCAGGTAGTGGGTGTCCCAGATGGGAGCCGAGGATGACGACGGCGAAGTCGCAGTCGCAGGGGCGCGGCAGGTTCTGCGAGATCGTCTCCTGTGGGTCGTGGCGCGCAAGCATCGGCACGGTGCCGTTGGGGCTGCTCCACGAGATCGGCCGCAGCGAGACTCGGTTGCGCAGCAATGGGTCGTTGTTGAGTTTGGCGATGACGTCGCGCACCGCCTCGCGTTGCTCCTCCATCTCGGAGGGTGCGGCGATGAAGATGCGAAACTCGATGATCATGGGTGCTCCATTCGGCTAGAGGACGATGCCAGGGTCGGCGAGTTCGGGTGGGATGGGGGCGACGAGTCCGGCGTTGACTAAGGCTTTTACCCTGGGGAGTTCCTCCAGGGGCCATTTGGTGGCGAACAGGAGGCCGAGATCGTCGGGGTGAGCCTTGAGGTGCTCCTCGACCATGCGGGAGCCGGTGAAGTAGACGTGGTCCTTGACGTTCGCCCCGGGCTCATGCGGGTTCTCCAGGCCGCGTTTGACGCGGACGGCCATGCTTACGGCGGTATCGATGTCGAGGTGTTCGGCAAGCGCGTTGACGACATCGACGATGCCGGTCCGCAGCGCGATGTCGACAGCGAGGACACGGGCGGCGTAGACGCGGTCGCGGGCGTTGAAGTTGACGCCGGCGCGGTTCTCGCGGCACACCGCGAAGCCCTCTTCGGTGCGCATGGCCGAGCCGACGGCGTAGCGGGCCACGGGGGTCCGCTGCCCCTCGGCGCGGTGGCGGCGTAGGACGTGGGTGCCGATCTCGTGTACGAGTAGTTGCTGGACGGCGCACGGGGCGAAGGTGGCGTCGGCGCGGACCTTGACGCGGTGCTTTCCGCCGAGGACGGACATGTCTGCGGCCATGTCCGGGTCGACGACTACCTCCCAGCCCTCGATCTCAAGCCGCTGCAAACAGGTGCGCATCGCCTCGGCAACGCTCTCCGCGTCGACCGTTTTTTCCTGCCCGGGGTCGGCGGGGCGTTGCAGGACCTCTTGTGCGGCGGCAACGTCGTCGGGCGTGATGCTGCCGTGCACCTTGGTCGTGTGGTCGGTGATGCGCTCGGCGGTGTGGTTCTTGGCCTCGGAGGAGACGTCGCGAGCCTCTTCGAGGACTGTCTGGAGCGCCCAGACCTCCTGTTCGTGCAGGTCAGCGGCCTTGAGGGCGGCCTCGCAGGCGGTGATGGCGTCGGGTACCTTGTCGAGGTCGGGATACTCGTACGTCCAGGTGGTGCGTGGAGCGTCGGTGGTGCCGGGCCGGCCTGCGCGAGCCCGCAGCTCGGCGCGGATGGCGGGCAGATCTACAGGGTTGCCCCAGGCCGTGGGGCGCACGACCTTTCCCAGGTGTTCGAAGGCCGTCAGCAAATCAGTCATTTCGTTCCCTTCCGGGCTCGTGCGTCGTCGATTACGCGGTGGAAAAGCGTGATCCAGCGCTGTTTGATCGTCTCGCGTTCCCCGACCCATTGCGTATCCAAGCTCGGCAGTGGGGTATCGATGAGCCCGAGGTCGTGCAGGTGCTCCCAGAGGAAGTCGACGCGCGGAGGCCGGTCGTCGGGGATGCCAGTGGGGTTGTCGAGGACTTCGCGGACGTAGGTGTCGTCTCCTGTGGCGAGTAGCCGCAACCCTGCGACGACAAGGCGCGCGTTCCGTTCCTCCTTCAAGAAGGCCCCCTCGGGGTCGGTGACGCGGCCCAGCTCGTTCCAGCTCTCCGCGACCTTGTCATCGTCGAAGATGTCCCTCAACCCGCGCCACTGCCAGTAGTAACGTTGCCCGTCGCGGCGCTCGAGTTGCAGGGATTCGCGGTAGCTTTCCTCCAGCGCCTCGATGATCGAGTCGCGCTCGGCGGGGTCTGATGCACCAGCCCAGGCGCGGGTTTCGGCCAGCAAAGTGCGCTGCTGGGAGATGAAGTGTTCGGACTGCTTTCGCTCCCGAGATCGACAGATGCGCTCCTCCAGCATGGGGACCGCGATATCGGGGAGCCCGAGGTTGTACATCAATCGTCCCATCGGAAGCCCAGCTGGTTCCCCGAGGGTAAGCCATTCGGTAATCCCCTCCCGGTACCGGCGCCCCGTGAGACACGTGACGACGATCTGGCTGGCATACACGTTGGCCGATTCTTCTTCCCAGAGTTGACGCAGCAGGTCAAGGGCCCACTGATAATCCGACTTGTCGCGCAACGCATACGCGAGCCACAGCCTCGCCGTCCGATTAACCGCGATCGTCGTGTCCCGCCGCAGGAACTCCCGCAACTCCGCCGCCCTGACCGAAGGTCCCTTGGCTAGTACGGCGCTCAGGTACGCGGTCTGCACTAGCAGCGAGTCTCCCCAGTCAATGGGCCCTAGCAAGCGCGCGATCCGCAGGCGCGACGGACCCTTGCCGAACTGGGAGATCACCCATCGCGGTTCCAAACCGGCCCGGACCGCGAGGCGATACCCGGCGGCATGCACCACCATGTGACGCTCGTGGTCGTGCGCCGCCCACGCGTCGTTCAGCTCCTGCTCCAGGTGGTCGAGGCCGCGCTGAGCGGCGGCAGTGCGGTCCACCTCGCTCCAGGCGTAGCGGGCCAAGGTGCCGGCCTGGTTGACGATGCGGCGCACCTCGTCGTGGAGGTGGTATTGGAAGTGCTCCTTGTCGCGGACCACTTGGACGAGGGGGTTGGTGAGGAAACGTTGGGCGGTGCCGACCCCGACGCCGGTCATGGCGGCGAGCAGGGGAGCGTCGAACTGGGCGACGAGGGCCGCGGCCTGGAGGAGGTCGGCTTTATCCTCGGGGTAGCGCTCCAGGAGCCGGCCGACCACCCGGTCGATCTTGCCCTCGAGATCCTCTTCGACGAGCAGGCAACCCGGGTTCTCGGCGGCTAGCTCCCTGGCGAGGGTGACGATCGCGTCGATGTGGATCGGCCAGCGTGCCTCGGTCGCGAGCCTCCGGCACAGCCCATCGTCCAGCCGTGCGTCGATCGTGGCGAGGTAGGACTGGAGGAGATCGAAGGCGTCGGCGAAGGAGAGCTCTCCGATGTTGTGCTGGCGCGGTTCGAGATCCCCGAGGGCGGTTCGGGTCAGCGACGGCCAGGTGCCGGCGCCACCGTGGGTTAGGCCTTTGAAGGTGGTGGCCCAGTCGACGCGCTCGCGGCCGGTGATCACGAACAGGCAGAACGGCAGACCGCCGACCACCGCGTTGACCATTTGTTCTCGCTCCGGATGCCGCTCGTCTTCAATGACCTCGAACGTGTCAATGAAGACGACTGGCAGCGGTCGGTCTTCCGGTTCGAGCTGCTCCAGGTCGTCGGACAGCAGCCACCCGACCCAGCCGGCGGCCTCACGGAGCTTGATCGAGTCGGCTTCGCCGGTGGTGATGACGCCCACGGCCTGTGTGATGCGGCGCCTGGCGTCGTGGACGGGGGCGCCCTCGGCCTTGAGGAGTTTGAGGAGTCGTTGGTCGTAGCGCATCTCGGCCCGTTCGGGCGGGGACCAGTCGGGAAACAGTTCCGCGATCAAGGATTCAGCGATCCGCATCACGTCGGTCAGCGGCTCGGCCCCCTCAGGATGGAACTTGACCGCCATCGCGACGATGCCGGCGTCGAAGCGTGGGGTGCGGTAGCCGGCGTCGGCGAGGGCGCGGCGAAGCCGCAGGTAGAACACGACGGGGTTGGTCTGGGATTCCTCGTCGCGCAGATCCCATCGGGCAGTGACGACGCCGGGCACGGTCGGTGGCGGTCCCCACTCGGGACATCCCTCGGGGCAGGTCCGCCCACCGCGTGGTCCGGTGTGCGAGCACACCTCACGCCCGGAAAGCCAGCCCTCGAGCTTCTTCGACAGCGTCGACTTCCCCACCCCGGCGAAACCGTAGAACACGAGCAGGTTGTTCATGACCCGGCCGTCTATGACGTCGGAGTCGATAGCGTGCCGATGGACCTCGAGGCTGAGACGCAGCGCCTCCGACTCCACCACCCGGTCAGCGAACCGGGAGGTCGCAGACCCACCTCCGACGGCGACCGGCAACCGATCCGTAACAGCCATCGCAACTCCTTATCCACGACACAGCAAGCGCAACGTTCCTTCGCTCGTTACTTGACGGACGATGGCGTAGGTCACAGGTCGGCACTCGCAGGTTGCAGTGCCGACCGTAGCGGCCCGGTCAGGCACACCCATGACTCCAGCCGGCTCATTCCTCCACGTGCTGGCGGAACGGCTGGAGCAGGTCACGCAACTCGTCGCCCTCCCGCAGCCCCGCCTCCTCAAGGTAACCAATCTCGTTTTCGACGCTCAACGCCAATTCTTGGCGATGTGTCCTGTCGCGAATAGCGGACAATCGGGAAATGGCATCGCGGACCCAAAACCCGGCTTGTTCCGGTCGCCCTGCCGCCGAAAGTGTGGATGCCATCAACAGACGCGAGTTGATGCTTCTGCTTTTTTGCTCGAGCAAGTCGAAAAGCTCCACACATCGTTGAATCGCCTTCAGGGCATCCTCCATGCGCCTCGTGACGCGGTACGACCTCCACAACAACAACTGGGATTCACTCTCGAGCCAACTGTTTCCAATGATAACAGATAGGTCAAGGGCTTCCTTGGCGAGCTCCTCGGCTTTCGGGTGCGAATCGTTGGCACAGCAAGCACGTGCCCCAGTCAACAAGGCCTTGATCTCAGCATCACGTTTTTCCGCCAGTGCCGCAAACTCAGATGCTCGCCGAGCGCGCTTAACGATTTGATCGATTTTTCTTTCGCTAATTGCAATATGCAGAAACACTAGTTCAGCACGGTGTGAAATCTCGGGTGGTTTCACCCTCGTCATGGGCAATGATACGACTTTGGTACATGACTTAGCTAGATCCAGTGCGCGGCCTGCATCCTTACGGGCGCCATGCTTGTCCCCTCGCTTCGCGAAGGCGTGAGCTCGGACCGCGTGGACGAAGGCGCAAAGTCCCGGGTGCTCCTCCTCGTTTGCTTCGCCCAGGACATGATCGCAGGCGCTCATCGGGTCATCACCACTTTTGCCGTGCCAACTTGTGATGATCTTCAGCAGGCTCTGGTGGAGTTCTGCCAGCATGGGTGCAGGCAGTCCCTCCGTCAGCAAGGGGTCAAAGGAATCGTGAGCGTCCTGCCTAGGGGTCAAAAATGATTTCTCGTACCCAAAGCTGGCCATCCGGAGTGCGCGCAGCGGATCGACCCCCTTGAGGGCCGGATCGGTCAGATAATCCGCGAAAGTCTTCTGGCTATTTAGCGCCGACGCGTCCCAGCCTCCAGAAAGTTCGATATCGAAAAGGGAGCACATGCCCGCGTAGGCTTCCCAATCGCGGCCATCGGAAATGTAGTGAGTAAGGTTGCCGTCGTTGTCCACGCGAACCCCAACCCGGGATGAGACGGGTTTGCCGTCGAGTTTTGAACCGCTGGACGATAGCAGCTCCACGACCTGCGCATAGCGTGCCAAGGCGCGTTTCCCATTCGGATCCGGAGGTAGGACCACGAGACATTTACCCAGGACACGCCACGCTCGCAGTCGCTCCAACTCCCACCGCAGGCCGTCGGATGCTCCAGCGATAACAACGATTGCGCGACACCTCAAGGCCGTGCGGCGAATAGCATCCTGCCACTGATCGTCCGCCCAGTACGTGCGGGCCGCCCCAAGCTCGGGTAGCGTTTCACCAGGTCGCCCAATCGCCACCAGATTCCCCAGTTTCCCACAGCTGTATGCGATCACCTCTTCGAACCGGATGTCGGCCCAAGGCACTGGAGGCGAGAGCATCGGAGCCACACCGCTTGCTGCCCGAATCGACATGTCATCATCCGAGAATGATCGCAGTAACAGCACCGTTGAATCGTCAGCATCCAGGGCAAAGGAGGGGTGTGACCGCTTTCCAGCCCGTCTCATGAAGTGCTTCACCGGAAGTGAGCTTAGGTGCATTATCACTACCCCCCACGTCATCGCAATCAAAGAGTCTCGCGAGTAGACATCCCCCATCATGGAGGCCCCTGAGAACATGAGATAGAGGGATAGAAACACACCTATAATTCGGCAGATGACAGCGGCAACCCACCACACCAGTTGCCGCGGCGCCCACTCAGTCATGTGCTCCGCCTCGCCAGATACCAGCTTTCCAAGATTCGGAAAGGCGCCCCGTAGACCCAGCGCGAGCCCCCCAGCGGCAGCCACAATCACGGGAGGGACGCCGAAAACAACCAGTGCCCCCATCACGATGTAGCCGCTTCCATAGATCCCATACTGCAGACGAAAAAACATGCTCGTCGCGATACGTGTCATAGCTACCGGTCGAACATCCTCTCCGGCACCATGAACTTGACGGAGGGTTTCGAAAGATGCGTCAACGCCGACTAGTCGGCGGACCACGGAGGCGGCGAGATGTTCGCGCGTGCCACGATCGCTCAGCAGACATATCAGCCAGTCGCCGGCGAGCAGCGAAGCCAGAATTATCCACCCAAGCATGCGTTCCTCCTAATCTTCGAGACATTGGCACCCGCGGCGCCTGGTGCGAATTTGGCCATCGACGCGTTGGCATTCACTAGTGATTGACAGAGGGGTCTGGGCCTGTACACTTTACGATTTGGCGCGCCTCGTCAATTATCCTTTGGAAGATCGCGATCCAGCGCTCCTTGATGGCCTGTCGGTCGCCGATCCACTGGGTTGGCCGGATCGTCAGCCGATGCGTCACCAGTCCGAGGTCGTGCAGATGCTCCCACAAGAACTCGGCCGGCACCCGGACTGGGGTGGCCTGCACCTCATCGTCGTTGACCACCAGGTCTGCGTACGCCGCGTCACCGGTGGCGAGGAGCCTCGCCCCCGAGACCAGAAGCAGGGCGTCGTTCACTGAGTTCGGTCGAGTCCCGAGGCTGGTGCGGATCATGTCGAGTTCGCGCCAGCACTCTGCGACGGTGTCATCGTCGAAGAGCCCTGCGAGGGCTCGCCACATCCAGTAGTGCCGTCTACCGTCTTTCCGGTCGAGTAGGAGGGCCTCGCGGTAGCACGCTTCAAGTTCACTCTGGGTGACGGTGCCCGCCCATCCCTTGGCGTCGACGACGGCGGTCTGCAGTTCGGTGATCCATCGTCGCGATCGCCGTTGGGCGATCGCTCCATCGCGTCGTGCCTCGGCCATCTGGACCGCGTACTGCGGCCAGCCAACGTCTCGCAATAATCGCCCCATGACCTGTCCGGCCGGTTCGCCGAGCGTGAGGAACTCCGTCACGGCATCGCTGAACCTGCGCCCCAGCAAGCAAGTTACCACCCGCTGCGCTGCGTATGTCCGTTTTGGTTGTTCATCCCACAGCTCCCGGATGAGCCGCATTGCCGCATCGAAGTCGCCGGCGTCTCGTAGGGCGTAAGCAAGCCACAACCGACCCGATTGCTTCAGCCCTGCCGACCGGTACATCGGGATGTACTTTCGAAGTGCAGGGATCCGCTTGACAGCGGGCATGGTGGTCAGTGAGTTGAAGTGGGCGGTCTGGACCAGTTCGCCAGGTCCCCAATCAATGCCGCCGAGCAGCTGCCGGACTCGCACCCGCGATGGGCTACGCACGAACTCCTTTAGCACCCACTCGGGTTCCAATCCGACGAGGAGCGCGAGTCGGTAGCCGGTCGTGTGGACGACGATCCGACGCTCGGAGTCGTCCTCATCCCGGGCCCTCACCAGTTCCTGTTCCAGGTAGTCCAAGCCGAGCTTGGCGGCGGCGCGCCGGTCTTCGGCGCTCCAGGCGTTCTGGACGCTGTCGGCCGCCTCAAGGACGATACGGCGGACCTCGTCGTGGAGGTGGTACTGGAAGAATTCCTTGTCACGGATCCTCTGAATCAGCGGGTTGTCGAGGAAGCGCTCGGCCACGGACACGGTCTCGCCTGCCATGCGTGCCAGGAGCGGGCCGTCGAACTGCGCCGCCAGAGCTGCTGCTTGGAGCAGACGGGCTTCGACCGGCGGGTATGTCGCGATCAACGTGTCGAGGACGTGTTCGAGGGCGCCGCCGAGGTCATCGTCGGTGAGGACGCGGCCGCGATCATCCCTCATGAGGTTGCTCGCCAAGGTGACGATGGCGTCGATATGGATGGGGAGCTGGGCCGACTCGGCCAGCCGATCGCAGAGACCGTCGGCCAGGGACACGCCTACCTCCCGGAGCCGGTCTTCCAGGAGCATTCGCGCGTCG
The DNA here is from genome assembly GCA_937965785.1 of uncultured Propionibacteriaceae bacterium. Taxonomy (GTDB): domain Bacteria; phylum Actinomycetota; class Actinomycetes; order Propionibacteriales; family Propionibacteriaceae; genus Arachnia. The sequence goes on from CALCKT010000042.1 coordinate 62,474, forward strand.
TCGGGGTGAAGCGTCCCGATGCTGTGCTGGCGCGGTTCGGGCTCGTCATCCCTGGTTCGAGCCAGGGACGGCCAGGTGTCGGGCCCCGAGTATCCGAGGTTGACTCGGCGCTGATCCCAGGGCACGCGACGGCGCCCGGTGATCACAAAAAGGCAGTACGGCAGGGCGCCGACGACCGCGTTGACAACACGCTCATCGCTGGCCCTTGCAGGATCGAGGAGGTCCTCGAACGTGTCGATGAACACGACGGCGATTGGGCGCTCCGATGGAGGCAGGGTTTGCAGGTCCTTGCTCAGGAGCCACCCCAGCCAGGCCGCGACTTCACACAGGGCCGCAGATTCGGTGCCCCCGGTCTGGATCGCCGCGACGGCTCGCGCGAGGTCGTCCCGTGCGTCGTTACCGGCGGATGTGGGTTGGGCTATGAGTTGCAGCAGCCTGTGTTCCAAAGCGATATCGTCGTTCGCGGCGGGTGCCCGGCCCGGAAACAGGGCGGTTAGTCGTTCGTTCGCGATGGTGACCAGGTCGCGCAGCGGGCCGTCGGGATCGAGGCTCGCGTTGGGCCGGAACTTCGTTGCCATGGCTACGACGCCGACATCGAACCGCGGGGTGGCGACCCCGATTGCAGCCAACGACCTGCGTAATTGCAGGTAGAAGGGGACCGGGTTGGTGAGCGATTCTACCGCTCGCAGGTTCCAACGCACTGTGGCCAGGGGTCCTAGGTCGGTCGGAGCCGGACCCCATTGCGGACACCCTTCCGGGCAGGTACGGTCACGCCAGCCGTCAACTTCTGATGTGAGGTGAGCACACACGTCTCGGCCGTCAACCCATTCCTCCAGCTTGAACGACAACATCGACTTCCCAACTCCCGCGAACCCGAAGAACACGAGGACGTTGTTCATCACCTGGCCGTCGATGGCGTCGCGATCAATGGCGGAGCGTTGCACCACCAGACTCGCGCGCAGAGCCTCTGATTCCGGGACACGATCCGCGAACCGCGAACTGGTCGAGAGCGCCGCTGGGAGTCGCGGCATTCGATCCGGTACGGCCATGCTTGCTCCTCACGCGACAAGGGTGCGCTCTGCCTGGCGCCTCACGAGATTCTGACGGACGAGATCGCAGGTAAAGCGCGTGAGCCATGTCCTCTCCGTCGGCATGCACGGTGCATGGAGTGTCGCCTTGCGTCCTCCGGTGCCTCACAATCGCCGAGGCGACGTGGAAGATGGTCAAGTCCCTTCGGGGCGTTGCGGGTTGGTGGGGTTGAGGCCGCGCTGGCGCAGGCCTCTGAGGAACTCGGTCCAGAAGTCGGTCGATTCGCTGTCACCAACGGCCATGCCCAG
>CALCKT010000043.1 GCA_937965785.1 uncultured Propionibacteriaceae bacterium
GCGAGTCGTGCACGGGGAAGGGCGAGTCGTGCACGGGGAAGGGCGAGTCGTGCACAGGGAAGGGCGAGGCGTGCACTGGGAAGGGCGACTCGTGTGCGGCAGGGGCGGCTCGTGTACGGGAGAGGAGGGGGAGCAAGGGAGGGATGTGGGCGATGTTGCTGGGGGCTTGCCTCTTGTTGTTCGACCGTCTGAGCGGTGTCACGTAAAACGGTTTTGTCGGTGGTCGTCCGTAGACTCCCCGGCATGGCGAAACAGGATTCCTTCCAGTGCACCGAGTGTGGCTGGACCGCGGCCCGCTGGGTGGGGCGCTGTGGCGAGTGCCAGGCGTGGGGCAGCGTCGTGGAGCGGGGTGCCCCGAAGCTGACGAAGGTGGCCGCGGCGGCCCCGTCGCGCTCGGCGCAGCGCATCTCGCAGGTTCCCACCGACGACGCCCGCCGCAAACGCACCGGCATCGAGGAACTGGACCGGGTGCTGGGCGACGGACTGGTGCCGGGGGCGGTCGTGCTGCTGGCGGGTGAACCGGGGGTGGGCAAGTCCACCCTCCTGATCGATGTGGCCGCCAAGTGGGCGGGCACGGGGGAAACCACCCTGTACATCTCCGGGGAGGAGTCGGCATCGCAGGTGAAGCTGCGTGCCTCCCGCACCGGGGCCGTCCATGACGATCTCTTCCTGGCCAGCGAGAACGACCTCGCCACCGTTCTGGGGCACGTCGAGGAGGTCTCGCCGTCGCTGCTGATCGTGGATTCGGTGCAGACCATCTCCGCCACCGGGGCCGACGGCACCCCGGGCGGGCCCGCGCAGGTGCGGGAGGTGACGGCCGCTCTGGCGCGGGTGGCGAAGAACCGCAACATGGCGGTGCTGATCGTCGGCCACGTCACCAAGGACGGTTCCATCGCCGGGCCGCGCACCATGGAACACCTCGTCGATGTGGTGCTCAGCTTCGAGGGGGACCGCCACTCCGGGTTCCGCATGGTGCGGGCCACCAAGAACCGGTTCGGCCCGGCGGACGAGGTGGGTTGTTTCGAGATGAGCGAGACCGGCATCGTCGAGGTGCCGGATCCCTCGGGCCTGTTCACCACCGTCCGCTCCACTCCCGTGCCCGGCACCTGCGTGACGGTGACCCTCCAGGGACGCCGACCGCTGCTGGCGGAGGTGCAGGCGCTGGTGGCCCCCACCCCGGGAAACTCCCCGAAACGCGCCACCCACGGCCTCGACTCATCCCGCATCGCCATGGTCCTGGCCGTGCTGGAGCGCAAGGCCCGGCTACCGCTCAGCCAGTCGGACGTCTACACCTCCACCGTGGGCGGGGCGAAGGTGACGGACCCTTCGGTGGATCTGGCGGTGGCGGTGGCGGTGGCCTCGGCCGCATTGGACCGGCAGCACCCGCAACGTCTCCTGGCGCTGGGGGAGGTTGGCCTGGCGGGAGACCTGCGTCGCGTCCCCGGTACCGAACGCCGTCTGGCGGAGGCCGCCCGGCTCGGTTTCGAACTGGCGCTGGTGCCCCGCGGGTCGCGGGATGTCACCGTGAAGGTGCCCCGCCTGGCGGGTTTGAAGGTGGTGGAGGTGGACACCCTCGCTGATGCCCTGGGCATCCTGGACCTGCGCCGTCCCGTCAGTGCTCCCCCTCGCGATGAAGAAACAACCTGATCCGAAACCCTGTGAAGCTGGTTGAGCCGGCATATGAGCAACCCTTCCCCGAAGCTGGTTGAGCCAGCTCGTGAGCGAAGCGAACGGCTGTGTCGAAACCATCCGGCGGCCAAAAGCAGACCCGGCCACGACACCCCGGCCACGCGCACCATGGTTTCGGCTCAACCGGCCGGCATCCCGCAGGCCGGTTCGACCGGTCTCGGTCAGATGACCACGGTGCCTTTCGACGGTGACTCGAAGGTCACCTGGGTGATTCCCGGGTGCCCGTTGGGGGCGATCAGGTCCAGGTGAATCCCGTCGAGCGAGTCGTTGACGAGGACCCCGAGCCACTCGGAGAGACGGTTGGCGGAGCCGGAGATCTGGATCCCGCTCAGGCGCAGGTCGGAGGTCAGGAAGGATGGGCGCAGCTGCTTGTTTGAAACCCACTGCAGGAAGAACGGCAGCTGGGGATCGGCCATCAAACCCTTGATCCCGAGCTGGCGCCATTCGAGGTGACGTCCGTCGGGGAACTGGCGGGAACCGGGCACCGCGGAACGTTCCAGACGTTCCTCGAAGGGTGCGATGTCGTCTACGCTGACGGCCCAGCCCAGCCAGCCGCCGCCCATCTCGGAGCGTGCCCGCACCGCCTGCCCGAAGGGGGCCTTCGCTGCGGCGGGATGGTCGAGGACCTCCACCACTTCCAGGTAGCGGGAATCCGCGAGGGGGATGATGTAATTCCGGGTTCCGAACCTGGGATGGAAACCGCCTTCCTTGAAATCGGCCCCCAGTCGCCCGGCCAGATGCGCGACATCGGCTTTGATGCCTCGCGGTCCGCTGGCGAAGATTACGTGATCGACGTGCATGTCTTCATTCTGCCTTTTGCGATGTGCCATGTCCCAACCGGGTTGGGTGATGCGCCCCGGTGTCGCGGTGCAGCGGGTGAAAGCCCGAGTATTTCCAGGATTCTGATGGAAGGCCGCGGCGTGTGCGGTGGACGGCGCTAGGGTTGGGGCCGTGTCCGACCCGGCGATATTGCTCTCAACCACCTCGGTCTACCCCGATTCCACGGCCAGCGCGTTCGACTTCGCTGCCGAGGTGGGTTTCGACGGGGTGGAGCTGATGGCCGGGGTGGACCAGGTCAGCCTGGACGAGGAGGCCATCGCGGAACTCAGCGACCGGTACCGGGTGCCGGTGCGTTCCCTGCACGCGCCGACGCTGCTGATCACCCAGCGGGCCTGGGGCAGCGACCCGTGGGGGAAGCTGCGGCGTTCCGCCGAGGCGGCCAAACGGCTCGGCGCCGACATCGTCGTGGTGCATCCCCCGTTCCGTTGGCAACGTGACTACGGTGAGGGGTTCACCCAGGGCATCCGGGAACTGAACCGCACCTCGGGGGTGACCTTCGCCGTCGAGAACATGTACCCGTGGCGCACCCCCGCGGGTTCGTTCGCGGCCTACCTGCCCGGCTGGGACCCCACGGAGCTCGACTACGACCACCTCACCCTCGACCTCAGTCACGCCTCCACCGCCCAGCAGCGTTCCCTCGACCTGGTGGAACGTTGGGGCGACCGGCTGGCCCACGTTCACCTGACCGACGGGAAGGGGTCGTTCAAGGACGACCACCTGCTTCCCGGGGAGGGGGACCAGGAGGCCTGGGCGGTGGTGCGTGAGCTGGGGCGTCGCGGTTTCGAGGGGCACATCGTGCTGGAGGTCTCCACCCGGCGGGCCAGGACAGGGGGAGAGCGGGCCGAGCTGCTGCGCTCGGCTCTGGAGAACACCCGGGAGAACCTGGGGCTGGGGGTGGGCAGAGCGGTTAGGAGAGGCTGATGCGACGTTCAGGAGACTGGGTGCGCTGGCTCGTTCTCGGGTCGTGGGTGGCGCGCCGCGCGGCCAGGGATCCGGGGGTCTGGGAACTGGCCAGCAACTATGTGGCCGGGCAGGAGGTCGGCGACGCCATCGAGGTGGCGTCGCGGCTGCGCCGGCAGGGTTTGAGGCTGGGTTTCTCCTATCTGTCGGCGGACCACGACTTCGATGACACCCGGACGGTGATGGATGAACTCCTGGAACGCCTGCAAGACGCGTCGGCCGGTTCCGAGGTGGCGGTGAAACCGTCCTCGCTCGGGTTGAAGGAATCGGCCAGGCGGGCCGGTGAGGCCTTGGAGGAGCTGTGCGCGATGGCCGAGCAGCGCGGCGCGCACGTGACCCTGGAGATGCAGTGGCCCGCCGACTACGACGACGTGATGGATCTCTACCGAAAGGTCCGTGAGGACCATCCGATGCTCGGGATCACCCTGCCCGCGAACCTCCTGCGGGTGGAGACGGAGTGCAGACGACTCGGCGCCGAGGGAGCCCGGGTGCGGCTGTGCGTCGGTTCCTACCCGGCGGGACGGGCCGTCTGCCACGTCTCCGAACACGACAAGGCGTTGGCCCTGGTGCGCTGCCTGCGGATCCTGATGGAGTCGCGGGCCTACCCGATGCTCGCCACCCACGACCCGCGCATCATCGAACTGGCCCAGGAACTGGCGCTGCGCAACGGACGCGGACCCGAGAGTTTCGAGTACCAGATGTTCCACGGGGTGCGGCCCCTGGAGCAGCGACGGCTGGCTGACATCGGGCTGCGGTGCCGCACCTACATCCCGTTCGGCCCCGGCTGGTACGGCTATCTCGCCACCCGCATGGCCGCCCGCCCGCGCATCCTGTTCAGCTACGCCCGCGCTCTGCTGGACAAACGCTGACGACCAGGGCTTCTCCGACGCCGAGCGGCCCGATCAGTTTCGTCGTCGCTGCCGGCCCATCCGGTTTCCGCAACCTCCTAGACTGACCCGGTGATGAATCCTGGGCCGGAGGCGAGGCGGCGGCTGCGCGTCGAGATGCTGGTGGTGTTGGGGATCTCGCTGGGGCAGTCGGCGGTCTACGCGCTGCTGTCGCTGATCAACAAGCTCACCCAGGAGGTGGCGCTCAACCGGCAGACCACCTCCATCAACGCATCGAAAACCCCGGACCGGCCTTGGCTGGACCTGGCCTACCAGGTGGCGAACCTGGTGTTCCCGCTGGTTCCGGTGGCCCTGGTGCTGTACCTGCTGTGGGTGTATCAGCGACCCCACGGCGGTCCGCTGCGCTCCATGGGTTTCGACCTGCGGCGGCCCGGTTTCGATCTCGGCGTCGGATCGGCTGTGTTCGTCGGTATCGGGATCGGTGGTCTGGTGCTTTACTACGCCTCCCGGGAGTTGGGGTACAACACCTCCGTCTCGCCCGCGAACCTGACGGCCGCCTGGTGGACCGTGCCGATGCTGCTGCTGCTCGCCGTCAAGAACGCCGTCCTGGAGGAGGTGGTGATGGTGGGCTACCTGTTCACCCGCTGGCGCCAGTCCGGGGGTGGGGTCGTCGCGGTGCTCGTCGGCAGCGCCCTGATCCGCGGTGCATACCACCTCTATCAGGGCTTCGGGGGGTTCATCGGAAACGTCGTCATGGGCCTGCTGTTCGGCTGGCTCTACCTCAGGACCAGGAGGGTGATGCCGCTGGTGGTGGTGCACTCCCTCCTCGACATCTTCGCCTTCGTCGGCTACGCCCTCCTCAAACCCCACATTCCTTGGTTGTGAGGGCCCCTACGGCAGGGTGCTCCGCGCGACCGGTACCGGTTGTTCTTCTAGGATTGCCCCATGCGAGTTGGAGTTTTTGGAGCCACCGGTCAGGTCGGCGGCGTGATGCGCAAACTGCTGGCGGAGCGGAACTACCCCGTCGACGAGATCCGCTACTTCGCCTCCGAACGTTCCGCGGGCAAGGTCCTGCCCTGGGGTGATCGTGAGGTCGTGGTGGAGGACATCGCCAAGGCCGACTTCCACGGCATCGACGTGGCCCTGTTCTCCGCCGGCGGTGGCACCTCGAAGCAGTGGGCCCCGGAGGTCGCCCGGGCCGGCGCCACCGTCATCGACAACTCCTCGGCCTGGCGCATGGATCCGCGCGTGCCGTTGATCGTCTCCCAGGTCAACCCGGAGGACGTCGACAAGGCGGAACTGGGCATCATCGCCAACCCCAACTGCACCACCATGGCTGCCATGCCCGTGATGAAACCCCTCCATGACGCGGCGGGCCTCGAGGCCATGCAGATCACCACCTTCCAGGCCGTCTCCGGGTCCGGGATATCCGGGGTGAGCACCCTCGCGGAACAGATCCGGCAGATCGACGACCCGAAGGCGCTGGCCCACGACGGTTCCGTCCTCGCGCCCTCCGACCTCGGTCCCTATGTCAAACCCATCGCCTTCAACGCCCTGCCCCAGGCGGGTTCCTTCGTCGACGACGGCGAGGGCGAGACCGACGAGGAGAAAAAGCTGCGCAACGAGTCACGCAAGATCCTTCACATCCCCGGGCTGCTGGTGGCGGGCACCTGCGTGCGCGTGCCCGTCTTCACGGGACACTCTCTCAGCATCCACGCCCGGTTCTCCCGACCCATCACCCCCGACGAGGCCCGTTCCCTGCTGACCGGTGCCCCCGGCGTCGAGCTGTCCGAGATCCCCACCCCCTTGGAGGCCGCGGGCAAGGATCCCAGCTACGTGGGTCGCATCCGGCGGGACCAGAGCGTCGAGGACGGGGCCGGTCTGGTGGTGTTCGTCAGCAACGACAACCTCCGCAAGGGAGCCGCGCTCAACGCCATCCAGGTCGCGGAGCTGCTGGTCCGATGATCGCCGTCATCGGGGCAGGGGCCATGGGGGAGGCGCTCATGGCGGGCTGGATCGCCGCGGGCACCTCACCCGACGAGATCGTCGCCGTCGACCAGGACACCGACCTCCTGGCGAGGCTGCGGGAACGCCGCGGGGTGCGTTCCGTCGAGGTGTCCGCGGTGAGTGTGGCCGAGGTGGTCGTGGTGGCCGTCAAACCCCACCACGTCGCCGCCGCCCTCACCGACATCGCACCCCACCTGGGGCCGAACGCCGTGGTCGTTTCCGTGGCCGCCGGTGTGACCCTGGCTCGGCTGGCCGAGGTGCTGCCCGAGGGGCAGCCGGTGATCCGGGTCATGCCCAACACCCCCGCCCTGGTCGGCAGGGGGGTCGCGGGCCTCGCGTCCGGGCCCACCGTCACCTCGGAGCAGACCGCCAGGGTGGTGGCGATGATGGAGGCCGTCGGCATCTGTGTGGAACTGCCGGAGAGCCAGTTCGATGCGCTCACCGCGATCTCCGGTTCCGGGCCGGCCTACCTGTTCCTGATCGCGGAGGCGATGATCGAGGCCGGGGTCCACCAGGGTCTCGGGCGGGAGGTCGCGACGAGGCTGGTGAACGGCACCTTCGCCGGGGCCGCGGCCATGCTGGAAGGGGTGGATGCCTCGGCCACCGAGCTGCGGGAACGGGTCACATCCCCGGCCGGCACCACGGCCGCAGCCCTCCGGGTCCTCGACGAGAGGGCCGTGCGGGCCGCCTTCCTCGCCGCGGTCGAGGCCTGCGCCCGTCGCAGCTCGGAACTCTGAGCGAACCGGGATCAGCCCCGGCTGGTGGTCCGCGGCACCAGCGCGGGAAGCCTCAGGGCCAGGAACCCGAACTGTTTCGATGCCTGGAACAAGCGCCGCCACGACCGCAGGACGACCGGGAAGATCGACGGGGGGTTGAGCAGCCCCGTGACTTCCTGCCCGCGGTTCGCGTCTCGCCGGGTGTGAACAACGGTTGGCGTCCCGGCGGCGTCGCACGTTACGATAGGGAACCTGCCGGGATCGCCCCGGCATTTCCCTGTACCCCGCTTCCGGGGCGGTTACTGAAAGGCGAACAGTGGGCTCTGTCATCAAGAAGCGCCGCAAGCGCATGGCCAAGAAGAAGCACCGCAAGCTGCTGAAGCGCACACGCATTCAGCGCCGCCGCGCCGGCAAGTGAGCTGATCCCCGCCCGCCCGAGGCGGTGCGGGCCAACCCTGCAGGAGTCTGTGCGTGATCCACACCGAGGAGACGGAGCCGACCGGGACGCCCATGGGCGCGGTCACGTTTGTCGGCTTCGGACCCGGGGACCCCGGGCTCATCACATGGGCAGGCGGTCGCGAGGTTGCAGGGGCCGATCTTCTCGTGGTCGATTCCCCGGGCATGGTGGAGGAGCTCGCCTCGGTTGGTATCGAACCCCTGGGTGAGGTCGTCCAGGTCGAGGCCGATGAGGTGGCCCAGTTGGTGGCTGCCGTCACCGACGGACGCTCCGTCGTGAGGCTCGTCGAGGGGGATTTCTTCACCGAGGCCGGGCATGTGGACGTTCTGCGGCGGCTCCTGGAGGGCAAACGAATCCGCACCCACCTGATTCCCGGGATCACGACCTGGAACGCGGCCCTGACTTACGGGGCCGTTGCACCCACCTCGGTGATGGGTTTCTGCGACACCTCCATCGAGCTGCCCGGCAAGGACGGCTGGCCCAAACGCGGCACCGTGGTGATCCGCGCCACCGACGAGTCGATTTCCCAGGTGGTCGCCGAGGCCCGATCCGTCTACGGGGAGGCCGCCGAGGTGCTGGAATTGACCGGGCTCGGTGGCACCTCCCAGAAAACCCGCCTGACCACGTGGGGTGCTCTCGGATCCGAACCCTGCGGTGGGCCGCGGTTCCTGCTCTTTGGCCCCGGCATCGGTGACGTCGCGCGTGGCCGCGTCGACTGGTTCGAATCCAAACCGCTGTTCGACTGGAGCGTTCTCGTGCCGCGCACCAAGGACGAGGTCACGGAGCTGACCGACCATCTGGCCCGTTTCGGGGCCTCCACCGAGGTGGTGGCGACGATGTCCATCGAACCGCCCCGCACGGAGCAGGCCATGGAGAAGGCGGTTCGCGGCATCGTCGACGGGCGTTTCCTGTGGGTGGTTTTCACCTCCCAGCACGCGGTGCGGGCCATCGTCGAGAGGCTTGCGGAGTACGGCCTGGATTCGCGTGCCCTCTCCGGCATCCACCTGGCGGCGGTTGGCCGCGGCACGGTGGATGCCCTCGGCCGGGTCGGTCTCACCCCCGACCTGACACCGTTGGAGGGCGACACCGCCCGCGACCTGGCGTTGGAGTTCCCCGCCTACGACGACCTGATCGACCCCATGGCGCGGGTGCTCGTACCGACCGCCGACGTGTCGGTGACGGATCTGGTGCAGGGGCTGACGAACCTAGGCTGGGAGGTCGAGGAGGTCACCGCCTACCGCACGGTGCGGGCCGCCCCGCCGCCCGCCGAGGTCAGGGACCGCATCAAAACCGGGTTGTTCGACGCGGTGGTGTTCACCTCGTCGTCGGCGGTGCGCAACATGATCGGCATCGCGGGCAAACCCCACACGACCTCCATCATCGCGGCCATCGGGCAGGCAACCGCCTCCACCTGCGAGATGCACGGCCTCAGGGTGGATGTGGTGGCGGATTCCCCGAGCTTCGAATCGGTGGCCGTCGGCCTGGCGCGCTTCGCGGACGAACGCCGCGCCGACCGGCTGGCGCAGGGACTGCCGGACACGAAACCCTCCCAGCGGCGACGCCGACGCCGCAGGGACCCCAACCGGGGGTCTTGATGCAGCAGCGGCCGACGGTGGTTCACCTGATGCGGCACGGGCAGGTCCACAACCCCGAAGGGGTGCTGTACGGGAGACTGCCCGGTTTCGGGCTCTCTGAACTCGGCCACGAGATGGCCGCCCGGCTCGCCGGGTACTGGGACGGTGTCCCACTGACGCACCTGCGCTGTTCGCCGCTGCAACGGGCCAGGGAAACCCTCGCGCCCACCGCCGAACTGTTCCCGCAGCTCGAGGTGGTCATCGACGAGCGCGTCATCGAGGCCGCCAACGCCTTCGAGGGCAAGGTTTTCGGCGCCGACAACAAGGCCCTGCGCGATGTGCGCATGATCAGGCACGTGCTGAATCCGCTGCGCCCCAGCTGGGGTGAACCCTACCGGGAGATCGTGGCGCGGATGCGGGCCGCGCTGGCCGACGCCGCTGCCGCGGCCGGGCCGGGCGGGCAGGCGCTGGTGGTCAGCCATCAGCTGCCCATCGAGATGGCCCGCCGCGCCGCCGAGGGCAGGCCGCTGGCGCACGATCCGCGCCGCCGCCGCTGCACCTTGGTCTCCGTGACCTCCTTCACTTTCCGTGACGGTTTCGTCACCGCCGTCGACTACGCGGAACCCGCACGAGACCTGCTGCCCGCCAAACGGGGGCGGCGGTTCCGGGTCGGGACCTGAGCATGTGGCCCGCACACGGGGCCTCTTGCCAGTTCCAGAGGGCGGGAGGGCACAATGGTGGTTTGTTTCCCCAATACCCGGAAGGAGCTGATGTGAGGGAATCCCGCACCACGCATCCCGCCGGGCGCGGGGGGAAGTGACCTGCGTTGTCCGACACATCCGCGTGGCTGATCAACCTGTTCGAGGAGCAGGGGCCGACGATGCACCGGCTGGCCGTGATGCTCGGCGCCGAGTCCGAGTCGGGTCATGTTCTGCGCACCTCCCTGCTCGGGTTGGCAAAACGTTCCAACCGGATCGTCGATCCGTCGGCCCGGGTGGAGTACCTGGCGGAACAGGTGGTGCACCAGGCCCGTTCCGTGCGGGGCCCGGGTGGGTCGTTGGAGCTGCTGGAGGTCGCCGATCCGCGGCAGGAGGAGATCCGGCGCGCCATTGTCGCCCTGCCCGTCCGGCTGGCCGAGATCCTGCTGGTCTCCCACTACCTCTCCGTTTTCGGGCCGGAACTGGCCGGGATCATGCGGATGACGGTGCGGGGCTGCAACCAGCGGCTGGAGGAGGCCCTCGATGCGCTGCGCCGGGCCGTCGGTGAACCTGAACCGGTCAGCCTGCCCGGGGTGATCGAGTCGCTGTCGCAGGAGTTGACGGCTGCGCTGCGTTCCGCCGCGCGACTGGTCCAGGCACCCGGAACCGAAACCCTGGAGGAGGAGCTGCGATCCCTCAAGGGGGCGCGGGCCCCCGGTGTTCCGCTGCTGTTGGCGGTGCTGGCAGTGCTGCTTGTGCTGCTGGTGGTGATCTCCACGACCTGGCTTTTCGGGCGCGCCAACCAGTCGTCGATCGTGCCCACGCTCGTCGAATCGCCGCACTCCGTTCCACCGCAGTCGAGGGCCCTGCCCGCGCAGGTGCAGTCGGTCCCGGTGTACTACGTCGGCCGCCAGGACGGGAAACTGCACCGGGAGTTCCGCAACCTGGCGGCGTCGGGGGACCTGGTCTCGACGGTCGTGAACGCGATCCTCACGGTTGCCCCCCTGGATCCCGACTACAGCTCGGCCTGGAACCCCGGGAAGGTGATCGGAGTCAGCCGCGAGGGATCCGTGGTGACCGTCAACCTGTCCGCCGACGCCTTCCCCGACAACACCAACGAAACAATGACGCAGCAGGCCATTGGCCAGGTCGTCCAGGCCGTCCACGAGGTCCTGGACGCCCCGGACCTGGAGGTCCGGTTCACTGCGAACGGAACCACCCCGCCGCCCTCGTTCGCGGGCGGGCACCGGATCCAGGAGTCGTCGCTGCTGGCGAAGCTGTGGGTCAACAACCCCGGAAACGGTGCGCGGCTGGCGGCCGGGACCGTGACCTTTTCCGGTGTGGTGCAGCCGGATGCGGGACAACCCCGGGTGCTCGTCACCGACTCCAACGACACCCTGCTGACCTCGCTGTACGCCCAGACCGGGACGGAGGCGGACGCGGATGGCTGGCGTGAGTGGTCGGTGTCGCTGACCCTGGAGCCGGGTAGCTATCTGGTCCGGGTGGAGACCGAGTGGAGCGATGCTTCGGGAAACCAGCAGACGTCGCAGGAGACCCGCAGCATCACAGTCGGGTGATCGCCCCGCGGCCTTCCGGCGCCGGTCTCCTCAGCGGGATGTGACCCAACCGGCCACCTTGGACGTCCAGCTGGCAGGCATCAAGCGGGTGGCCTCCGCCAGGATCGTGTTGCCCACCCCGTCGACGACGTAGGGACGGTGACGGCGCAACGCCCGGAAAGTGCTGCCCACCACCTGATCGACGCTGCGGCGCTGCCGCATCACATGGTTGTTGCCGGCGGCGGAGAAGAAACTGGTCTCGGTGGGGCCGGGGCACACGGCCAACACCCGCACGCCGCTGTCGTGCAGCTCCGCCCACAACCCGATCGACAGGCGCAGCACGTAGGCCTTCGTCGCGGCGTAGGTGGAGAACCCGGGGATCGGCTGGAAGGCGCCAGTGCTCGCGATGTTGATGACCGCCCCGCGGCCCCGCTGCTTCATGCCCGTCAGGGCGACGCGGGTCAATTCGGTCAGGGCCACCACGTTCAGTTCAACTTCGTCGGCGATGCGTTTCGGCAGCAGGTCGGTGAAGTCGCCGATCGACCCGAAACCCGCGTTGTTGACCAAGGTGTGGATCTCGCGGGAGGCGAGGTCGGCGGTCAGCACGGCCCGGGCGCCGCGGTTGGTGAGGTCGCAGGGCCAGGTCTCCGCCTGGACGCGATGCGTGGCGCGCAGTTCGGAAGCGAGCTTCTCCAGTTTGTCGGTGCTGCGGGCCACCAGGATCAGGTTCGCTCCCTGCCGCGCGAGTTCCTGCGCGAAACCGGCCCCGAGCCCACCCGAGGCCCCCGTCACAACTGCCCAACCTGTCATGTGGGGAAGTCTAGGGGGTCAGAGACCAGGCAGGTGCCTCAGCTACGCAGCGCCACTGACAATCGGATTGCTGAGATTGCCTGAACCGACTCGGGATGCTTTCTCTCGAAGCTGCTTGAGCCGACCTGTGTTTCTCTTTCTGAAGTTGGTTGAGCCGGCCTGCTCGCTCGGCGAGCTGGTCGTGTCGAAACCATGATGACTGGGGTCTGGGTCTGCTTACCGGGTGTCGGGGGTTTCGACTCGGGTCGCTCGTTCCTCGCGACCCGGCTCAACCGGCTTGGGGAGATGAAAGTTGGTTGAGCCGACCTGCTCGCTCGGCGAGCTGGTCGTGTCGAAACCATGCCGTGGGTGTTCGGGGTTGTTTTGGTTGCGGGGTGGTTTTGATTCGGGGCGCTCCTTTCTCGCGACCCGGCTCAACCGGATTCGGGGAAGGGGCACTCGTGTGTTGGTTCAAGGACGGGATTGGGTGACGCATGACAAGATGGGGCCATGCAGCATTTCGACATTGCCGTTATCGGATCCGGTTCTGGCAACTCCATCATCGACGAGCGTTTCTCCCACCTGGACGTCGCCCTGATCGAGGACGGCCCAGTCTTCGGCGGCACCTGCCTGAACCGGGGCTGCATCCCCACCAAGATGTTCGTGGTGGCCTCCGAGAATGCCCGGATACCCGGGCACGCCGCCCGGCTCGGGGTGGACCTGGAGTTCAAGGGAGCCGACTGGCCAGCCATCCGCGACCGGGTCTTCGGCCGCATCGACCCGATCTCGCAGGCCGGACGCGAGTGGCGTCGCAAGGGGAGTGGGGTGACCCTGTTCGAGGGGCACGCCAGCTTCGTCGACGCCCACACCCTCCTGGTCGGTGACGAGCAGATCAGCGCTGACCAGATCGTCATCGCCACCGGGTCGCGACCCCGGCCGCTGCCGGTGGCGATCCCGGAGGGACTGCGGTCGCGGTTCCACACCTCCGACGACGTGATGCGCATGGACGAGCTGCCCCGCCGGCTCGTCGTGCTCGGTGGCGGATTCGTGGCCTGCGAGTTCGCGCAGATCTTCGCGGGTCTCGGGTCGCAGGTGACGCAGATCAACCGATCCGAGGTGGTGCTGCGCGGCGAGGACCGGGAGATCTCGGAGGCGTTCAAACGGGAACACGCCAAGCTGGTCAACCTGATCCTCAACCAGAGCATCGCGGAGGTCGCCACCGGTCCTGACGGCGAGGTGCTGGTCATCACCACCGACCGCAACGGCGTCGAGTACGAGTACCTGACCGACGCGGTGCTGGTGGCCACGGGTCGCGTCCGCAACTCCGACTCCCTCAACCTGGCCGCCGCCGGGATCAAGGTGGGGGCGGGCGGGCAGATCCGCGTCGACAAGCACCAACGCACCAGCCAGCCGCACATCTGGGCGCTCGGTGATGTGTCCTCGGACTGGCTGCTCAAGCACGTGGCGAACGCGGAGGCCCGCACCGTCGCCGCGAACCTTCTCATCGAAGGAGGCGAACTGGTGGCCACCGACCACCGCTACGTCCCTCACGCCGTGTTCACCGAACCGCAGATCGCTGCCGTCGGTGCCACCGAGGAGCAGCTGCAGGAATGGGGCACCCCCTACGTGGAGTTCAAGCAGCATTACGCGGATGTCGCGTTCGGCTGGGCGCTGGAGGACGAGGGGCATTTCGTGAAACTGCTGGCCGATCCGCGCACCTGGCATCTCCTCGGTGCCCACATCATCGGTCCCCAGGCGGCCACCCTGATCCAGCCGATGATCCAGGCCATGAGTTTCGGCCAGACGGTGCAGGAACTGGCCCGCGGCCAGTACTGGATCCATCCCGCGCTGCCCGAGGTGCTGGAGAACGCCCTCCTCGGCCTGCTGAAGGCACCCCGGCCGAAGGAACTCGACGCCTGAAACCGCGTGCCCTGACCGAACCCGCGTCCTGACCGATCCGGTTTGCTGGCCTTGTTCCTGGTTTGCTGGCCCTAGTCCTTGTTTGCTGGGCCTATTGTCGTCTGCTGGCCTCACAGCGCAGGCAAACGTGAACAAGGCCAGCAAAAGACAGGTAAGGCCAGCAAACCAGCTCGGAGGCGGGCTTCTGGATGTGGTGCGGCGGACCAGGTCCACCATCCTGATCAGCACATCCACCGATCACGACGACTTCACCCGGGCCCCAAGGAAGCCAGGTGGGAACCGGTCCATGGCCCTTTGGAGTGATCCGGCGCGGGCGGAGGACTGCCTGGGCCACCTGGGCTAAGGTTAGTTTCCCGGGACGATGGTTCGGGATCCTATGGGTTTTTCCGTCAGCACGATCAGCGTTTGTTCTTGTTCCGGGCCCTTCCATGATTCCGGTGCTTCCGGCAGGAGGCCCTGGAACACGGTGATGCTGATTCGCGAGTCATCTTCTTCCAGCGCGTAACGGTATTTGAAAGCCACATCCGTTTCACCCGTGAAGTGGACCAGCAGGCACCTGCTGGACAAGACTTCATATCGATCCCACTTCACCACTTTGTTGTCCCGCCAAGGATGGTAGTCATTCCCAACGTGCTTCAGCGAGCCGTCGGGTAGGCATCTGGTGTCCGGCGTCATCGGATGCGGTGCACAGCCGGCGACGCCCAGCGTAAACAACAGAAGTGCCGTGCCCAGTATTCTGGCCATGAGGGATCCAAGTCTATTGTCCGTAGTTGAGCAGGACAAAAATATTGGGGTGATTCGGAGCCGCATAGAGATTGGTCATGCGCACTTCGTGTACGGGTTGAAAGGAGGGCCCGCGCATCGCGAGGTCACGGCCCATGTGTAACCAAGGTTTTCGTCGATACGGTCCTTGAGCCAAGGACCTCCCGAGGAGCCCTCGTTCATTTTGCACGCTTGAACCGCATCCGAACTGAAGAGTACCGAATTGGCTGGCCCATCGCAGTAGTAGGGGATTTCCCCATCGAATGGATGATTCGCTGGATATCCCCAGATGCGGTTATTAGGCCAGCTGTTACCGTGCCCGCCGATGAGACCGTTCCCGCCCACGGTCTGTACGATGGAGCGTCCATTCTTCCGTTCAAGGGTGACAAATGCTTGATCTAAGCGGTAGTCGCCACTCTTGGCCCAGCCGACGAAGGTGACCGAGTGTATTGCCCTCCAGGCTCCGTGTGGCGCCGAACCCTTGTAATACGAGGGGATAAAAATAATGTTCCTGTACCAAGTTCTGTCGTTCCCGGCGTGTACGCAATGACCTGCGGTGATGACCTTCACGCCTCCTTTGCCGTTCGTTGCCGAGGCCGTACAGTTGCCGTTGCCTTCCGGGGTGGTGAAGAACAGCCGACCGATGGTGCTCGGCACCGTTGCCGAGAGTGTACCCTCACCGGAGCCTTCCGGGGCAACAGGTTCCGAAATGATGGTCTCTTGGTTTTCTTCCTCGGCAGGCGCGGTGGATTCTCGTTTGGCCTCGGCCGGGTCCATGGTTGGCATGTCCAGCGGCGCGGCGGATTCCAAGCGTTCTCGGGTCCAGTACTCTTCCACCCCCGTCTCGTGTGAGAGATCCCTTCCGATCGGTTCTGTTGCCTCCTCAGCGTCTTGACCTTCATCGGCGAAAACCGGGGTGGCTGACATGGTTCCCAAACTCAGAATGGCCACCAGAGCCAGAATCAACCGGAGGGATTGTTTTGCGATCATGTTTCTGAGCCTCCTATGCCTTGGAGCAACCGAGAAGCATTCCTCCGGTCCGACCGCAGACCCTGGGGAGCTCGTCCGTGAGACTCCGGTGTCCAGTGTGGATGTCAGAGGTTGCCTTGCCCGGTGAGGCATTGTAACTCCTTGGGGTGTGTTTCACAACTCCGCGACGAGACTCGCACATGGTCCCCGCGCTGGCAGGGGTCGTGCCTCACACATTTTTCCGGGGAAAGCGTTCGCGACAAGTTCGAATGCTTGGGTTCAACGCCAAGTCGTTGTTCGCCACAAATCGAATTTCTTTGCATGATTCCTTGTCGGAGAGGTTTGGGGCGACCTCCCGGCCCAGCTGATTCGTGGAGTCCTGTTCGTGGTCACCTACGGCTGCGCTCTGGCCGAGGGGATTGTTGGCTGACAGGCCGCTCGTGAGATGGGCCTCGTTGAATTTCTTACCCGAAGCGACCGGTGATGTAGTCTTCCGTGGCCTTCTTCTCCGGGTTGTGGAAGATGCGTTCCGTCGGGCCGATCTCCACCAGATGGCCCGGTTCGCCCTGGGCCTTCAGGTTGAAGAAGGCCGTCTCGTCGGAGACCCGCGCCGCCTGCTGCATGTTGTGGGTGACGATGACGACGGTGTAGTGCTCCTTGAGTTCGTGGATGAGGTCCTCCACCGCGAGGGTGGAGATCGGGTCGAGGGCCGAGCAGGGTTCGTCCATAAGCAGCACATCGGGATGCACCGCGATGGCCCGGGCGATGCACAGCCGCTGCTGCTGCCCACCGGAGAGCCCCACCCCCGCCTTGCCGAGGCGGTCCTTGACCTCCTTCCACAGGTTCGCTCCCCGCAACGCCTTCTCGACGGCCTCGTCCAGCACCGCGCGGTTCTTCTCCCCGTTGAGTCGCAGCCCGGAGGCGACGTTCTCGTAGATCGACATCGACGGGAACGGGTTGGGTCGCTGGAACACCATCCCGACCACCCGTCGCACCGCCACCGGGTCGACACCGGGCCCGTACAGGTCGGTGCCGTCCAGCAGCACCTCACCGGTGCAGTGGGCCCCGGGAATGACCTCGTGCATCCGGTTGAGGGTGCGCAACACCGTCGACTTGCCGCATCCCGACGGTCCGATGAAGGCCGTTACGCTGCGCGGTTCCACCACCAGGTTCACGTTCGAGACGGCGTGGAACTTGCCGTAGTAGATGTTGAGGTCCTTCACCTCGATGCGCTTCGACATGGATCCAGTATCCCTTCGGGTCGCGTTGCGGTCACTTGAGCCTGTTGCGGCTGGCCATGCGCCGGGCGATCAGGTTCAGCACCATCACGATCAGCACCAGGGTCAGGGCGGCCGCCCACACCCGGTCGGCGCCCGGCTGTCCATCCGGCACGGAGATGCCCGAGTTGATCATGGTGGGCAGGGCCCCCATCGAGTTCCCGAACGGGTCGAGGAACAGGTTCTGGGTGTATCCGATCAGGATCAGCAGCGGCGCCGTCTCGCCCATCACCCGGGCGATGCCCAGCACCACCCCGGTCAGGATGCCGCTGTAGGAGGTCGGCACCACGATCCGCAGGATCGTCTTCCACTTCGGCACCCCCAGCGCGTAGGAGGCCTCCCGCAGCGAGTCGGGGACCAGCTTCAGCATTTCCTCGGTGGATCTGAGCACCATCGGAAGCATCAGCAGCGCCAGCGCCAGCACCGTCGCGAAGGGCGAGGGTCGCTGCCCGAGGGTGGTGATCAGCAGGGCGTAGATGAACAGGGCCGCGACGATCGACGGCACACCCGTGAGCACGTCGACCATGAACGACACCACCCGGGCCGCCTTCGTGCCCCGCCCGTACTCGACGAGGAAGATCGCGCCCAGCATCCCGAGCGGCACCGCGATCACCGCCGTCAGCAGCCCGAGCATCAGGGTGCCGTAGATGGCCTGGATGGCCCCGCCCTTGGCGTCGGTGGCCTGCGCCGACCCGAGCGGTGTCGTCCACCACTGCAACGACGGTGCGCGGGCGTCCCCCGACCCGGTGTCGGTGATCATGACGATGTCGTAGGGCCGTCCGGGGTCGGGGGAGACGGGAGCGGTGGTCCGGGTGCGGTAGGTGTTCACCTTCTCACCGACCGCGACGTAACGCCCACCCGGCACGTAACGCCACTCGACGGCCTCGTCTGAGGGTTTGGTGTTCACGTCGCCCCCGCACGCGTCGGCGGCGAGCCGCACCTTCTCGGAGCGGTCCATGCAGATCACGTGGTAGTCGGCGCCGACGCTGTACAGCAGCGGCGCACCCTTGACCGCCACCGAGATCAGGATCCACAGCAGGGGGATCGTGGCGGCGGCCACGGAGAACCACACGAAACCCGTCGCCAAGTTGTTCTTCACGGCCCGCCATCCGGTGGGGCGTTGCAGGTTCAGGGAGCCGGGGGACAGGGGAGCGGACATCAGGATTTCGCCTTTCCGCGTTCGGCGACGACGCGCGCCAGGGCGTTGACCGCGAACGTCAGGACGAACAGGACCAGACCGGCGGAGATGTAGATCCCGGCCTTGTAGGTGGTGTCGAACTCGGCGGCGTTGCGGGCGATGATGGAGGCGAAGGTCTCGCCGCCGCTGAAGACCGAGACGTTGAAGGAGCTGGCCGACAGGATCAGCATCACCGCGATCGTCTCACCCAGCGCCCGGCCCAGCCCCAGCATGGCGGCCGCGGTGGCGCCGGAACGCCCGTGGGGCAGCACCGTCATGCGGATCATCTCCCAGCGGGTGGCGCCGAGCGCCAGGGCCGCCTCGATCTGATCCCGGGGGGTTTGCGCGAACACGTCGCGGGTGACGGCCGTGATGATCGGCAGGATCATCAACGCCAGCACCAACGACGCCGTGAACACCGTGCCGGGGGAGGTCACCTGCGTGGTGCCGAACAACGGGAACCAGCCCAGATGGGCCTGCATCCAGTGTGCGACGGGTTGCAGGGCCGGGCCGAGCACCTTGATGCCCCACAGGCCGAAGATCACCGACGGAACCGCAGCCAGCAGGTCGATGACGAACCCGATCCACCGGGAGAAGCGACCCCCCACGTACTGGGTCAACAGCAGCGCGATCCCGACCGCCACCGGCACCGCGATCAGCAGCGCGATCAGCGAGGACAGCACCGTGGTCCACAACAGCGCCGCGACGCCGAAGTGCGGGGGCCGGGAGGAGGAGTCGAAGGTCGTGGAGGTGAAGAAGTTCGCGGTGTTGTCCAGCAACGGCTGCCAGGCGTTGCCGAGCAGGAACGCCCCGATGATGAGCACCACCACGACGATGATCAGGCCGGAGGCCCGCGCGGAGCCGCCGAACAGCAGATCGCCGAGGTGAACGGTCCTGCGGCCCCGGTTGGTCAGGGCGTCGGGGGTGGTGGAGAGGCCGGGCTTCCCGTTTTTGGGCGGGGTGTGTTTGGCGTTGCTCATCGGATCCCGGAGACGCTCCGGTTCACCTTCTTCCGCAACTCGTCGGGCAGGGGCGCGTAGCCGAGCTCCTCAAGAGAGGCCTGTGCGGTCTCGGATGCGAACAACCCCAGGAAGTCGCGCAGCAGTTCCGGGTTGGAACCTCCAGCGGAGCAGACGACCTCGTAGGTGGCCATGACCAGTGGGTAGGCGTCGTCACCCGGGGTGTAGTCGATGTCCAGGCGGATGCCGTCGTCGCCGGTCTCCGCCTCGGCCGTGGCGACGGCCCGGCTGGCCGTTTCCCCCGACAACTCCACCCCGTCGATGCGGGCGACCTTCAGGTCGCGTTCCAGCGCAGCGCCCCACTCCAGGTAGGTGATGGAGTTGTGGGTGCCGGTGATGGCGTCCGCGACACCCGCGGTTTTCTCCTTGCCCTCGCCCCGGTTCGCGGGCCACTTCTTCGACGCGTCGTGATCCCAGGTGTCACCGGCGGTCTTGGCCAAGTACTTGGTGAAGTTCTCGGTGGTGCCGGATTCGTCGGCCCGGTAGAACACCGCGATCCCGGCGTCGGGAAGGGAAACCCCGGGATTGGCCGCCGCTATCGCGGGGTCGTCCCAGCGG
Organism: uncultured Propionibacteriaceae bacterium; assembly: GCA_937965785.1. Lineage (GTDB taxonomy): Bacteria > Actinomycetota > Actinomycetes > Propionibacteriales > Propionibacteriaceae > Arachnia. The sequence continues at coordinate 19,817 of CALCKT010000043.1, forward strand.
GTGATGTCGCCGGTGAAGATCCGTGCGATCAGCTCGGCGGTCAGGTTCAGATCCGTGACGCCGTCGACGTTGTGGGCGACGGCGACGGGGCCGAACACCAGGGGAAGGTTCAAGGCGGTGTTTCCCTGGCAATGTTTCTCCGCCCTGTCGGTCTCGATCACCCCGTCGCGTTCCTTGCGGCTGAGCGGGGAGTCGGAACCGGCCAGGTCGACGGCGCCGCCGAAGAACGCCTTCACCCCGGCGCCGGAACCGGATGTGGTGTAGTCGATGACGGTTCCGGGGCAGGCCGCGGTGTAGTCCTGGATCAGTTTTTCCATCGCGGTTCGCTGCGAACTGGCCCCCTCCCCCCGGAGCGTCCCGCCCGGGCAGTCGGGCCGGTGGGAACCTGCTTCCCCCGTGGCGACGGGGTGAACGGCGACGCCCCCGCTCCAGCAGCCGGTCAGCAGCAGGGCGCTGCAACCCAGCGTCGCGGTCAGGCGCAACTTCAGGTCACGAAACCTCACGTTCGACGAAGCTAGACATGAAAGATGACGGCACACCTACACCCGGGTTAACGTCCGGTGAACGCTGGATCGAGGCGCCATCCGGTCCGGCCAGCCCTGATTCGCTGGTCTTCCGGACGACTGCCTGCGCTGTAGCGCTGGCGTTTGACGGTTGGGCAGGCGGACGACGGAAGGGCCAGCGCGCGGGGATCGGGCCGGCGTCCGGGAGGAACCGGGGCATTGATCGCAGGCATCGCGTATCACGATGGATGCCCGCGCCAATCGCAGCCGATTGGCCCACGGCGCCCGCCTATGCATTGATGCCGCCTCCTGCGCTGCTGGTTTCGGACTCCAACCTCAAGTAGGATTCCGGCGAGCCACTCACCTTGGTGGTCGAGGTACCCGCCCATGCCCGCTCGGCCCAGCGGCTCTTGTCCTTTGAGACATTCCAGGTGGCCGGGTTCGACATCGCCGGATACTCAACGAAACCTCGGCCGCAGGTTTCGAGTACACCCACCGCCAGGCCTGCACCGTCACCTCGAAACGCACCCACGTTCTCATCCATGACCTCGGCGGAGACGATATTCGACCGGGTCCTTTCCGGGCTGGCGGCCGCCAGCGCCGGGTTCGCGCTGACCGACAAGCTGTCGCGCGGGTTCGGGGTGTTCCGGGACGGAGCGCGGGCGAGGAGCTGATTTTCTCCCGCACCCAGCTGGTGACGCCAGGGGTCCCAGTGTTCATGACTCCTAGTTACCGGGCGGCGCACAACATCAGCTGGTTCCGGTTCGTGGAATACAGCGACCTAGGCCCGGACGGTTAACCCACCGGCACCCTCGCCCCTTCTCCGACGTGCTGTTCGCCTTCGACCCGGCGCTCCGCGGCCGCGATCTGAACGCCATGGAGATCGTCCGGCGGCCCGATGGCCCACTGACCGAGGAGACCTATACCATCGACGGCGACGGGGTGGTGTCCCTCACCATCACCGGCCTCGACAACGGTCACACCTTTCAGCAGGCCCTGTGACCCGCGGACCACAAGGCCCCAACCCATCCCTTTCGTGGCCGCAGACGTCTGTCCTGCGGGCGTCCTCGTCCCCAAACAGGATCAGCGCGGCGGTTTTTCGCCAGCATCTAAGTGGCCTTGCCCGACCGGGTAGCCTTGATCCGACAGATCAGGGGCGTGACGAAGCGCCTCGGAGGGGACGGACCTATGCACCTCGCGCGCCGCTTTACCCCGATCGCTTCGTCCGTCCTGAACCATCGCCCCGGTTGCTAAATGCACAGCAGCCACCAGCCCCGCCACGCGAGACGGGCCGCACAGGGTCACCGATTACACCCGCCACGATCATGCTCCCGACCCGAATGGGATCACTCATGAACTCCACCCCCACGACCGGCCACGATTCCTCCACCCACACCCCCACCGACGACCAGGTGGTGCTCGTGGACGCGTCAGCCAATCCGATCGGGCGGGCGCCGCGGCTGGCGGTCCACACCGCCGAGACACCCCTGCACCTGGCCTTCTCGACCTATCTGTTCAACCGGCACGGGCAGGTGCTGATCACCCGCCGCGCCCTGGGCAAGGGCACGTGGCCGGGCGTCTGGACGAACTCCTGCTGTGGTCACCCCAGGCCGGGGGAATCCTTGGACGACGCGATGCGCCGACGCATCCGCGAAGAACTGGGGGCCGAGGTGGGGCCGTTGACACGCGTCCTGCCCGGGTTCCGCTACCGGGCGGTGGACGCCTCTGGGGTCGTGGAGAACGAGATCTGCCCGGTGTCGGCCGGGGTGTTGGAATCCGAGGTCCACCCCAACCCCAGCGAGGTGATGGAGGTCGCCTGGGTGAGCTGGGACGACCTGGTCGCGGCGGTGAGTGCGACCCCACAGGTCTACAGCCCGTGGGCCGTGCAGCAGGTGTCCCAGCTGGGGGCCGCGCTGCCCACTCCGTTCCCGGCGAGCCAGCCCCCGCCCCCGGACGTGAGCCGGTGCCTCGCCGATGTGGAGGAGTTCATCGGCGACGAGCTCGACCGGCTGACGGACGCGTGGCAGGAGTCGGCTCGCGGCCTTGGACTGGAGGTGATGCCGGTCGACTTGCCCGCTTGGGTGTCCAGCCAGTTGCGGGACGGCAAAAGGTTCCGGGTCTCGATGACCTACTGGGGTTTCGTGGCGGCGGGTGGGGTCGGCGGCGGCCCCGGCTACCGCACCATGGTGCGGGCGGCGTCCGCGCTGGAGTTGCTGCACCTCTTCGCGCTGATCCACGACGACGTCATGGACGGCTCCGCCTCCCGCCGAGGCCGTCCCTCTGCCCACGTGGAGGCGAAGGACTGGCACCAGCGGGCCGGGGCGGTAGGCGATCCCGAGGTCTTCGCCCGGAACCTCGCGATCCTCGTCGGGGACCTGGCCCACATGGTCGCCGACGCGACCGCGGACCGGCTGCCCGAACCGATGAGATCGGCGTGGTACGGCCTGTGCCTGGAGCTGATCGCCGGCCAGCGGGCCGATCTCACCGGTGCCGCGGCGTCCCGCCGGGACCTGGCCCACGCCCGCGAGGTCGCGCGGCTCAAGTCGGGACGCTACACCGTCACCCGCCCCCTACAGCTGGGGGCCCTGGCCGCGGCCGCTTCGCCCGAGATCCTGGAGGTCCTTGAGCGCGCGGGCGACGAGATCGGACAGGCCTTCGCCTACCGCGACGACATCCTGGGGGTCTGGGGCGACCCTGCGCAGACGGGGAAACCGTCCGGCGACGACCTCGCCGAGGGGAAAGCGACCGTCATCCTCGCGCTCGCCCAGCAACGCCTCGACGGCGCGGCCACCGCCCGTCTCGACCGGCTCGGCACTCCGGCCATGCGCCCCGGCGATGTCGTCTTCCTCCAGGACGCCCTGGTGACAGCTGGCATCCGGGACGAGATCGAAGCCATGATCGCCCAGCATCTGGACACCGCATACGCCCACCTGGAGTCCGGCCCCCTGGCGGCCGCCGGGGTGACCGGGCTGAAGCGGATGGCTCACGCCGCGGCCTGGAGGCACCAGTGAGGGTCGCGGTGATCGGGGCGGGGCTGTCCGGCCTGGCAGCCGCTCTTCACCTGACCGGACGCGGTCACAGGGTGACGGTGGTGGAGCGCGGGCCGATCCCCGGGGGACGCTACGGGACGCTGGAACAAGACGGTTTCCGGTTCGACACCGGCCCCGTCGTGTTCACGATGGTCTCGCTGCTGGAGCAGGCCTTCGCCGCGGTGGGGCGGAGCAGCGCCGACTATGTCGAGCTGACCAGGCTCGACCCGGCCTACCACGGGTTCTTCGCCGACGGCAGCACGCTCCGGGTCCGCCCAGGGCACCTGGGAATGCGGGCGGAGATACTCGCCGAATGCGGTCCGGCCGAGGCCGCCGCCTTCGATGACTTCGTCGCCTGGCTCAAACGCCTCCACGATGTCGAGCTGCCGCACTTCATCGACACCAATTTCGACTCTCCCCTGGACCTGCTGCGCTCGCCCCGCGCCGCGATCGACCTGCTTCGTCTTCGCGGCTTCGGGAGGCTGGGCCGCGAGATCGACCGCCGGTTCGCCGACGACCGGCTGCGGCGCCTGTTCAGCTTCCAGGCGATGTACGCCGGGCTGTCGCCGGTGCGGGCGCTGGCGCTGTACGCGGTCATCACCTACATGGATTCGGTGGAGGGCGTGTGGTTCCCCACCGGCGGCATGCACGCGGTCCCAGCCGCCATGGCCCGCGCGGCCAGCGACGCCGGGGCCGAGTTCTACTACGACGCGACGGTCAGCCGGATCGGCCGTGACGGGTCGGGCCGGGTGACGGGCGTGGAGCTCGCCGGTGGCGACCAGGTGGCGGCCGACGCGGTCGTCGTGACCAGCGATCTGCCGGTGGCCTATGCCACGCTGCTGCCAGGGCTCCGGGCCCCGCGGGTGGTGCGGCGCGGCCGCTACTCCCCGAGCGCGCTGGTGTGGCATCTCGGCGTCCGCGGGGAACTGCCCCGGGGAGCCGGGCACCACAACATCCATTTCGGGCACCAGTGGGACGAGGCCTTCGACGACCTGCTCGTGCGTGGGCGCGCGATGGCGGACCCTTCACGCTACGTCGCGGTGCCCTCCCTGGACGACCCGGCCGCCGCCCCCGCGGGCCATCACACGCTGTACGTGCTGGAACCGGTGCCCAACCTCCAGGTCGGGCCGATCGACTGGCTGATAGAGGGGCCCCGGTTGCGGGAGCGGATGCTGGGCTTCCTCGACCGGTCCGGTTACCCCACCGACATCGTCACCGAGAAGCTGGTCACCCCCGCGGACTGGTTCGCGCAGGGCATGGCCGCGGGGACACCGTTCTCCCTGGCCCACACCTTCGCCCAGACCGGGCCGTTCCGGCCCCGCAACATCGATCCCCGCGTCCCCGGGGTGGTCTTCGCCGGGTCCGGGACGACGCCGGGCGTCGGCATCCCGATGGTGCTGATCTCGGGCAAACTCGCCGCGGATCGGGTGGATCGGATGCGGCGATGACCCCGGACCTCGCGGCCGGCTACCACCGCTGTGCGGAACTGACCCGCAAGCACGGCACCACGTACTACTGGGGGACGCTGCTGCTGCCGCGCGCGCAGCGCCGGGACGTCCACACGGTGTACGCGCTGTGCCGCTTGGCCGACGACATCGTCGATGAACCCGAACGCGTCGACATGGCGGTGCCCCGGGATGGCAGCCCGGCCCATCGGCTGGCCGCGTTCAAACGGCAGTTCTTCACGGCGCTGGCCGATGGCGGTGCCGATGAGCCCGTGATGGCCGCGATCGTCGACAGCATCCATCGCCGCGGCACCGACCCAGAGTGTTTCGAGCGGTTTTTCTCCGCGATGGAATCCGACCTGGTCCGCGACACGTGGGCGAACTGGGAGGAGCTGCGGGACGGCTATATGGAGGGCTCAGCCGCCGTCATCGGGGAGATGATGCTGCCTGTGCTGGAACCGTTGACGCCGGAGGCGAAGGGCCCGGCCCGGGCGCTCGGACTGGCCTTCCAGCTGACCAATTTCCTTCGTGATGTCGGTGAGGATCTCGACCGGGGCCGGGTCTACCTGCCCCAGGACGACCTGGAGCGTCACGGCGCCGACCCGTGGCTGCGGCGCGTCACGCCCGCGTGGCGGGCGATGATGGCAGAGCAGATCGGCCGCAACCGCGGCCTGTACGCCGAGGCCCAGCGCGGCCTGCCCATGCTTCCCCCGCGGTCGCGCCGCTGCGTCGGCGCCGCCCTGGTGCTGTACAGCCGCATCCTGCGCCTCATCGAGGCTGCGGACTACGACGTGTTCGCTGGCCGCGTCCGGGTCTCCGACATGGAGAAACTCGGTGTCACGCTGCGCTGCCTCACCCTCGGAGTGCCATGGGTGGACTTCTCGTCGTGACGCCGGAGCCACGCATCACCTGCCAGCCAGCAGGCCGCGCATCGGGGCGGTCCAGAGGTCTTGGCCCGCGACGCCCCAACCCTCCAGGAGCTTGTTGGCAGCGAGGAAACCCGTGGTCGCGGCCCGCTCCATCAGCGCGACCGGGTAGTCGCAGCGCACCCAGTCACCGGCGAGCACCAGCTGCGGCCATGGGGTGACCACGCCGGGACGGTCCGCCCACCGGCCGGGACCGATGAGGGTGCAGTCGTCGCGCACCAGCACCTCGCGTTCGCGGACGCCCAAGCCCGTCACCTCGGGGAACACGGCCCGCAGCTGCCTCTCCAGGTCGCCGACGACCGCGTCGGCGGCCGCCTGGTCGCCGGTGACCGCAGGGTCGCAGGCGTAGGCGTGCAGTTCCACGACCGAGCCGCCGTTTTGGGCACTCCAGGCGGCCGCGCCGGACTCGAACCGCTCCAGCACCGACACGTTGTCCAGCGGGCCGTACCCCGAGGTGGCCAGGAAAGCCGGACGATCGGCAGCCACGAGCCCGTCCAGCCACAGGCGCACCACGATGAACGGTGGGGCGTTCACGGTAGCGGCGACACGCCCCCGCCAGGAGAGGTCCTCGGGAACACCGGCCAGCGACACCCCGGCGATGAGTTCCCGGGCGACCCGTGGGTCGGTCGCCAACACCACGGCGTCCGCCCCCAGCTCAGCTCCCCCGTCGATCGTGACGCGCACCCCGCCAACGCCGAAGCTGATGATCATCGCCCTGCTGGAGGTGCGGATCTCGGTCCCGAGATCGTTCAGGAACGTGGCCAGAGGCCGCCACAGCACCGTGTCGTAGTCGTCGTCTGGTACGTCGAAGACGAGCCCCTCGGCCGAGCCGAGGAAGTAGGTGTGGAACATCGACACCAGTTCCCCCGCGGAGAACTCCCGTGGGTCGGCGAAGAACGACCTGGCGAATACTTCCAGCGCGAGGTCTCGGGCGGCCCGGGGAAAGCGCAACCGGTCGAGGAAGTCCGCGGCGGACTCCCCGTCATAGTCGCTGAAGGTCTGCGGGAAGCGGACGCGCAACAACTCCAGCGCCGACCTGACATCGACACCGGCCAGGGACTTCAGGGTGAAGGTCGGGCTCTGCCGGACGAACTCCAGGATGCTCCACGGCGGTGTGGTCGGCAGCGAGGCGAACGAGTCACGCAACCCACCGGGGCGTTGCAGGGGGTAGTCCCCGATGTCGATCAGCCGCCGCAGGGCCGGGTCGGTGCGGCGCAGCAGCCCCCGCAGGTTGTAGTACTGGCGGAAGAAGGCGTGGAAGCCCCGGCTCATCGTCCGGCCATCGCCGAGAGGCCACGCCGCGACCCGGCCGCCGAGCCGGTCGGCGGATTCCAGCAGCGTCACCTTCGCGCCCCGTTCCGCGAGCACCGTTGCGGCCGCCAGCCCGGCGATGCCCCCACCGACGACCACCACCTGGCGGGGCTCGGTCAGCCGGTAGCGTCCCGCCGGTCCCGGGTGGCGCACCGCCCGCCGGTCCCGGCCCGGCTGACCGGGCTGTCGCCTGTCCGGGCGCCGGAACACCGAGCGGCTGAGGGCGGAGAGGTTCCGCTTCTGGATCATGATTCCTCCGGTCTTCGGGCAACAAAGGTGTGCAGGATGCCGCGTTGCCAGCCCGGAACCGTCCGGGTGGCGATGTCACTGAAACCGGCCGCGGCGAGCCGGCCTGCGAAACGCCGGGTCGAGTCGAACTCACGGACGCTGCGCCACAGATAGCGGTACAGGGCCGGGTTGCGGTCCAAGACGACGCCGAGCGGGATGATGATGCCCCAGCTGGTGGCGTCCCAGACCCGGCTGGCGACCGGGTCTCCCGCGACGGAGTAGTCTTGCGCGATCAGCCATCCACCCGGACGCAGCAGTTGGAAGGCCTCGGAGAGTGCGCGGTCTCGTTCCTCGGCGGGCACGTTGCGGAACAGGTAGCAAGCCAGGATCCCATCCCAGGTGCCAGGGCGAAGCGGCGCCAGGTCGAGCCGCCCGCAGCACGCCTGGCCGAACCGGACGCCGGGGGGCCAGTCCTTGACCCGTGCCCGGGCGAGCATCCCCGCCGACGCATCGAGCCCGAGCACCGCCGATCCGGTGGGTGCCGCCGCCACCAGGGCGCGCGTCGAGGCCCCCGTCCCGCAGGCCATGTCGATGGCGCGCACCGCACCGCCACCTGAGCGCCGGACCAGTTCGGCGGCGGCGAACCGGAGGTGCCGGTGGTATCCGGGGTTGAGTCGCACCATGAGGTCGTAGCGGCCCGCGCCCCGGTCGAAGGCTGCTCGGGTAGCACCCGCCGCGCGGCTCATCCGGGCTCCTCCCGGCCGGGTTCCCCGCGGTCTCTCAGGCGGATCCAAGCAATGATGGTGAGCGTTACCATCGCGAACCCGAAGCCGAAGTCCTCTACCGGGATGTCCCAGGGGAACCTGATCCCTGCGAACTGTTGCGGGTGGTAGATCACGACGGGGTCCGACAGCTTGGTGAGCCATCCGTCCACCAGCACCTGGAAACCGAAGACGATCGCCATCGCCAGCCAATAGTGCAGCGACGAGAAGATGCCGGTGCGTGCCCAGGACACCTCCAGCATGACGACGGCCGCGACCGCGATGAGCGTGAGGGCGGTGTACTCACCCATGGCCAGCGTCCTCACCCCGGTCGCGGACCAGCCCGTCGGGCCAGCGGAACCGGATCGGACCGCGGCCCCGGGCAAGGTTGAACATCCGGCCGACCGCCTCGTAGGTCAGCAAGCCGCACAGCGGGATTACCAGGAAGAACACCAGTTCTTCCAGTGGCAGCACGCCGAGGCTGAGCCCAGTCACGAAGCGCTGGTTGTAGGTCCAGTGGTCACGCACGATGCCGACCACGTCCCACGTGACGAAGATGAGGAGCATCGGCAGCATCGCCGCCGCGACCCGGCCCGGACGCCGATACACCCTGGCCCCGAGCAGGAGTTCCAGCGGCAGCGTGATGACGAGACACGCGGCCATTAGCGTCAGGTACTGCATCTGGTCCATGAGGCTCCCTCCGTGCTGCGGGACGCGTGGCGTGGGGCGACTCGGTCCTTAGTTCTCCCGCCTATTCTAGGAGCACCACTGGCGGGAAGGAGCTTCTATGGCCGACCCATCCAACCGGCGGCGGGCGTGGCCCCCGGGCGAGTCTGCCGAGCCCAGGGTCGAGTATTCCGGGGGCGTGTGGCGGATCCGGGCTTTCAAGACCGCTCGGCAAGTCCTGAAGGCGAGGGCGTCGACGACCCAGGCGGGGTTCACCGCGGAGCACATCCCGCGCGGCGTGATCGGGCGCCGGCCCGTCCTGTTCGCCGATGGCCCCCACCACGACGCCCAACGCCAGAAGGTGGGGCGGTTCTTCGCCCCGAAGGTGGTAGCCAGCCGCTACACCGGGATCATGCGAGCCAGCGCGGACCGGCTCCTGCACCGGGCCGCTCCGGGGCCGCTGAACGTGGACGAGCTCGCCCTGCACTACGCGGTCGAGGTCACCCGCGAGGTGGTCGGTCTCACCGAGTCCAGCGTCGAGGGGATGAGCCGCCGGCTGGAACGGTTCTTCGACCAGCCGCCCTTCGACATCACCAAACCGGACCTGGGCAGGACCAAACGCCAGTGGGCCCAGGCGGCCATCAACGGGCTGGTGCCGGTCGCGCGGTTCTGGTGGTCGGATGTGCGTCCGGCGATCAAGGAACGGCGGCGGCGTCCCCGCTCCGACGTGGTCAGCCACCTGATCGCCGAGGGCTACCGCGACCGGGACATCCTGGTGGAGTGCATCACCTATGGCACGGCCGGGATGGTCACCACCCGCGAGTTCATCTCCATGGCGGTCTGGCATCTCCTTGAGGATCCCGGCCTTCGCGATCGCTATCTGGCCGCCGATCAGGCCGGGCGCCTCGCGGTGCTGAGCGAGATCATCAGGCTGGAACCCGTCGTCGGTCACCTCTACCGCCGGGTCCATGAGGAGATCGTCGTCACTGACGACGACGCCCAGTGGCGGATCCCGCCAGGGCATCTGGTCGACCTGTGCATCCGCCAGTCCAACGCCGACCCGGCAGCGATCGGGGATCTCCCGCTGGGGCTGTGCCCGGGACGGCCGTTGCCACGCGGCGTCGACGCGGCGGGGCTGAGCTTCGGCCACGGGTCGCACAAGTGCCCGGGTCAGCCCCTGGCGCTGCTGGAGACCGACGTGTTGCTCACCGCGCTGCTGCCCCGCGAGCCCAGGATCCTGTCGGAGCCGAGGATCGGGTGGGACGAGCTGGTGGCCGGCTACACGCTGCGTGGCTTCACGGTGGAACTCACCGAACCCGGGCCCCAGGGCCAGCACCTGAGGTGACGGCCAAGCCCGTCCCACGGCCTCGGCAATGGCGAGGGAGATCGGCGTGGTCTGCGCCCCAGGGAAACAGCCGAGGGGTCCCTGACGTGCGGACCACATAAACCTTCGTTTGCGATGAGCCCAATGATCGTCCCGGTGAGAGCGGGCCCATGGTGTGAACCATCACTTTCCCGTTGGGGTCCGCTGGAAGGGACGGCCATTCACTCGGCCAGATCGCTGGCCGGGTGAATGCGTGGCTTCTGCAGGTTGGCTGGTGGTTGGGCCAACCAGCGATTACTCACGGCGCCAGGTGCAATACCACGGGCCAGTTGTTGTCCGGGGCGGTACTTGAGTAGTCGTGGAAGTTCGTGTCCTTCCACTGGCTACCCTGCAGGTGCTGTGCGTGCGACTCGGTGAAGGCCGCGGGCCAGGTGAAGCCCCGGCCGGCACCGTTGCGGTGGGCCCCGAACTTCCACCGGCTGCTGCCCTCCGGGCGCAGTTCCAGGTCGTAGGTGGCTCCGGCTCGCATCGTGACGTCCTGCGGGATGGGCACGTCGTACCAGACGAAATTGGTCACCTTGATCGATTTGAGTGGGTACGGATCGTACCTCACCTCGTCCCGGATCACCCCGGAGGCCAGTTCCTGCGAATCCTCCAGGATGCGCCACCGCAGGCCCCCCGCGACGGTGGCGACGGTGGCCACCGACAACCCCGTGACACGTTTGTCGGAGGAGGGGGTGAAACGTTCCCGGATCGGCCTGGCGGCGTCGGCCTCGTAGGTGCGTCCGGGGTCGACGCTGCCGCTCTCCATGTCGGAGGACCCCTGTGATGCGCCATCAACGGTGGTGAGCTGCATGATCGGGGCGATCAGCCTCTGATCCGAGCCTGTCGTCGTGAGGTCGAGCCAGGTGCGTTCCGCGCCGGAGCCCGGGGAACGATCCCCGACCAGCGTCGCCCAGTCGATGTTGTTGAGCCACCTGGCGGGGCGGCCAATGGAGCTCGGGACGAGCACGTTGTTGCTGCTGATGAAATTCGCGGCCGGATTCGGATCGATGTTCTCCAGCACCACGTGGTACAGCTCGCCCGCGACCAGGGGCAGTGGGCTCTGCTCGAAGGTGAGCTCATCCAGCAGCGACTGAGATGACTTCGGGGCCAGGCCCGGGGTGAAGTGGGTGCGGGCCAGTGGAGAGCCATTCAGGACGGGCAGGTGCTCGTCGGAGCCGTCGTCGGGCAGCACCGTGATGCGGATCCTCCCGCCCGTGCCACTCGAATAGCCGGAGCCGGCCTGCCAGTACAGGCGGATCTTCTGCAGCAACCCGGCGATCACGGAACGGAACCGGATGGACACGATCCTGTCGGTCTTGTTGTACACGCCGACATTGGTGTTGTACAGGGTCGACATGGTGAACACGCCTGGGCCGTAGAGGCGGGCGAACTCCGCCGAGTCCAGACGTAGCCCACCCTCGGGTGGTAGCACCAGACGGGAGGGGTCCCCGGTGGGGGTGGGGGTCGGGCTCGTGGTTTCGGCGTGGGCGAGCGCGCCGGAAAGACCCAGCGACGCCGCGACTGACAGGCCCAGTACGCCGAGCGAACGACGTGAGATGTGGGGTTGGTCCGGGAAGAAGCTGTTCATTGCAATCCTTGTATCCCTCGTTGCATGGTCAACAACTCTACGAGCCCCGGCTGCGTGGTTCTGTCGTCCGGATGGCCAGTTTGGGGGAGTGTCCTACGCCGTCGGTTTGAAGGTTTCCATGGTCACCAGACCGTCGGGTCCGAAGTGCAGGGCGCGCACCTCCGAGACCACCATTGGTTTGTCCTTGATCCCGAGGCCTGCGTAAATCTCCGGCAGCACCGGGCGGTGTCCGCACACCGCGGTGGGGCGGTCCAGGTTCTTCAGCAGCTCGGCCATGAGTTTGCGCACCGCTTTCGGGTTCTTCGCCGCGGACTCCTCGGTGAGTTGATCGTAGGTTTCGATGCCGATCTTCTGGGTTTTCGCGTAGGGCTTGAGTGTTTCCTTGCAGCGTTCCGATGCCGAGCTGACGAGACGTTCGATCCCGAAGGCCGCCAGCACGTCGATGAGGCGTTCCGCCTGCGCCCGGCCCCTGCCCGAGAGCCGGCGTTTCTGGTCGTCACCGGACCAGTGTTTGCGTTGCATCGCCTTGGCGTGGCGGACGATCAGCAGTGCATTCGTCGGTGGGGTCTGGACGGCCGCCTCGATGATGGCGCGTTCATCCGGGTAGGTGACCTGCTCCAGCGCCGCCTCCACGGGAAACCACTTCACCGCCGACACCTCGTGGTCGGGCCGGCGGGGCCGTTGTGAAAGCACCGCGGAACGCCAGAAGTGGACGGCCTTCGGGCTCTTGTCGATCTTGTAGCGGATGCTCGGCAGCCGCAACCCCAGCCGGGCCTCCACCCCCGTCTCCTCCCGGATCTCGCGGACAGCGGTTTCCGGCAGCAGCTCGTCGGTTTCCCCCTTGCCCTTCGGAAGCGACCAGTCGTCGTAGCGTTTCCGGTGGATCAGCAGCACCTGGGGGCCGTTGGTGTGCTCGCGCAGCACCACACCCCCCGCGGAGACGATTTTCGGTTTCTTGCTCATCGGTTGCGCCTTCCCCGGGTGAGCCGGATCAGCTCCTCCTGCATGTCGCTGAGCGGCCTGCCCTCGGGGTCGGTGGTGTGGACCGACCAGGTGCGGTCCTTGAGTTCCCAGTGGACGGTGCGGTCATCGAAGGCTCGGTCGAAGAGATCCTTGATGCGGGCGATGTGCTCCGGGCTGGACAACCCGACGACGGCCTCGACGCGCCGGTCCAGGTTGCGGTGCATCAGGTCCGCCGAACCGATCCCGACGTTCGGGTTCCCGCCCGCCTCGAACCAGTAGATGCGGGAGTGTTCCAGGAACCGCCCCAGGATGGAACGCACCCGGATGTTCTCGCTCAGCCCCTTCACGCCGGGCCGGATGGTGCAGATGCCCCGCACCCACATGTCCACCTTCACCCCCGCCAGGGAGGCGCGGTAGAGGGCGTCGATGATGGCCTCGTCGACGATGGAGTTCACCTTGATGCGGATTCCGGACGGCAACCCGGCGGCGTGGTTGGCGATCTCGGTCTCGATGCGTTCCAGCAGGCCGCTGCGGATGCCGTGCGGTGCGACGAGCAACCTGCGGTACTCGGTCTGGTGGGTGATCCCGGACAGGTGGTTGAACAGGCGCGCCACATCGTCGGTTATGACGGGATTGGCGGTCAGCAACCCCATGTCCTCGTAGCTGCGGGCGGTCTTGGGATGGTAGTTCCCGGTGCCGACGTGGGCGTAGCGACGCAACCCGCCCGACTCCTCACGCACCACCAGCGACAGCTTGCAGTGGGTTTTCAACCCGACCATGCCGTAGACGACATGCACCCCCGCCTGCTCCAGCTGCCGGGCCCAGGAGATGTTGTTCTGTTCGTCGAAACGGGCCTTGATCTCCACCACCGCGAGTACCTGTTTGCCCGCCTGGGCGGCCTCGATGAGGGCGTCGACGATGGGGGAGTCCCCGGATGTGCGGTACAGGGTCTGTTTGATCGCCAGCACCGCCGGGTCGGCGGCGGCCTGCTCGATGAAACGTTGCACGCTGGTGGCGAACGAGTCGTAGGGGTGCTGCACCAGCACGTCGTGACGTTTGAGTGCCTTGAACAGGTCGGCGGGGTGGGAGGACTCCACTTCTGCCAGGTCCGGGTGGGTGATCGGCAGGAAACCCGGGTACTTGAGGTCCTCGCGGCGCGAGTCGTCCAGGGCGAACAGGCCGGTCAGGTCGAGGGGGGCTGGCAGATGGAAAACCTCGCCGGGCGCGACATCCAGCTCTCCGATGATGGTGGCGAGCATCGTCTCGTCGATGTCATCCTCCACCTCCAGACGCACGGGCGGGCGGCCCACCTTGCGTCGCAGCAGCTCCTTCTCCAATGCGTAGAGGAGGTTCTCGGCATCGTCCTCCTCCACCTCGATGTCCTCGTTGCGGGTGACTCGGAAGGTGGCGTGGTACAGCACCTCCATGCCCGCGAACAACTGCCCCAGGTGCCGGGAGATGATCTCCTCCAGGGGCACGAACCGCCCCTCCGCGAGCTTCACGAACCGGGACAGGTTGGTGGGTACCTTCACCCGGGCGAACTGTCTGGCGCCGGTCTCGGGGTTGCGGAGCAGCACCGCGAGGTTCACCGACAGCCCGGAGATGTAGGGGAACGGGTGCGACGAATCCACCGCGAGGGGGGTCAGCACCGGGAAGATGCGTTCCCCGAACAGGGTGCGCATCCGGTCCTTCTCCGCGGCGGTCAGTTCCTCCCAGGTGAGGATCTCGATGCCCTCGGCACGCAGTTGGGGCCGGATCTCCTGCTGGAACAGACGGGACTGTTCGGCGACGAGCTCGGCGGTGCGTTTCAGGATCGAGTCGTGCAGCTCACCCGGCCGGGCACCGGTGATGGTGGTCACCGCCACCCCGGCCTGGATGCGGCGTTTCAGGCCCGCGACCCGCACCATGAAGAACTCGTCGAGGTTGTTGGAGAAGATCGCCAGGAACTTCACGCGCTCCAGCAAGGGGATGCGTTTCGCATCGCGGGCCAGATCCAGCACCCGGTTGTTGAAATCCAGCCAGGCCAGTTCCCGGTCCAGGTAGCGGTGCTGCGGGAGCTGCCCGTCCTCGTGTTTGGTCATGGCGTTCCTCCTGGCCGGTAGGCGGTGTCGACGCTCAGGGTCCGGAAACCGGTGGCGGTGTACAACGCGACCACCCTTTCCTCGGAGGCCTCGACGTACAGCTCGGCGTTTTCGCACCCGGCGGAGTGCAGGTGCGCCAGTCCCGCGGTCAGCAGGGCCCGTCCCAGCCCGGCGCCCCCGTGGTCGGGATGGACCGCCAGGACGTAGACCTCACCCAGGGTCGCGTCGTGGCGTTTCGTCCAGTGGAAACCGGCCACCTCGTCGTCTTGGTGCGCCACCAGCAGCCCGGCGGCGTCGAACCATGGCTGCCGGGCCAGCGCCTGGAAGTCGTCGACGGTGAGCCGTCCCTGCTCCGGGTGGTGGGCGAAGGCCATTCGGTTGACCTCCACCACCCCCGCGGTGTCGGAGGGGTCGAAGGGGAGGATGCGGTATCCGGTGGGCGCGGGTACGGGGACGATGCCCGCCAAGGGGCGGCCCATCCGCAACAGCTCACGCACCGGGTGGAGTCCCAGTTTCTCCGCGATGGCGCGGGCGGCGGGCAGGGTGCGGAAGGCCCAGACGAAATACCCGGGACGGGCCTTGACGGCCTCGGCCACCAAGGAGGTGCCGAGACCCTTGCCCCTGGCTCCGGGGGAGACCGCCACCAGGATGGTGCCGTCGTGGTCGTCGAGGATCGCGAAACCGTCCCGGCGGGTCCACACCTCGCCCTTCCGGGCGCGGTCCAGCACCAGGAGGGCGGAGTCGTTGAGTGGGTTGAAACCGTCGTGGGCCTCGCAGGCCGCAGCTGTCACACGGGGGTCGATTTCAGGCATCGTGATCCTCCCAACGTGCCGCGAACCGGTAACCGACGTTGCGTACGGTCCCGATGAAATGGTCGAACTGGCCGAGTTTCGCGCGCAGCCTGCGAATGTGCACGTCAACGGTGCGGGTGCCGCCGAAATAGTCGTAACCCCACACCTTGCTGAGCAGCACCTCACGGGTCAGCACCCTGCCCTGGTGCTGCACCAGGTAGCGGAGCAGCTCGAACTCGGTGTAGGTCAGGTCGAGGGGTTCGCCGGCGATGGTCGCGTGGTAGGCGTCCTCGTCGATGCGGATCGGGCCGGCCACCAGGATGTGCGGCTGGCTTCCCGAGTGCAGCAGCAGCCGCAACCGGACGTCGACCTCCGCCGCCTCGCAGCCGTCGATCACGAAATCCGAGAACCCCCAGTCGTGGCTCAGCAACCCCAGGGCCGAGCCCGCGACCATGAGCAGCAGGGGCATGTCGGGGTGGGTCTGCCGGATGATGGTGGTGGCGGTGCGCGCCCAGGCGAGGTCACTGCGGGCGTCGACGACGACGGCGTCGACGAGGTCCATGCGACGCAGGGCCTCCTCCGCGCTCGCGGCGGTGCCGAGGTCGTGACTCAGCAGCGACAGGAAGTCGGGCGCCGGACCGGCGGCGGAGACCAGCAGAATCGAACTCACCACTCACCTCCCGGTCTCTGCGAGTCCCTATCGTATCGAGGTTTCACCCCCGGGCGGGGGGCAAGTCCTCCTGTGGGCGGGAGACGCGCAACCCGATGGGTGGGGGAACCTCGGCCGGCTCCCACCGCGGTCCGGGACGAGATGTCGCGTCGTTGCGGACCTGAACCAGGTGGCGCCCTGTCCCGCTTCGCCCAGAACCCCCGGGCTCCGGGCCGGAGATGCTCCGTCGGCCATGGCTTTCCCGTGCCGGAGTGCGGTCCCGAAGTCCAGGCGCGGCCGCGGATCGACGACTGTGGGCATTCCCGCGCGGGCAAGCGGTCCCGAAGTTCGGATCCTGCCCGTAGGGCGTCGCGCCGGGTGCGGGGTGACGGCGTAGCATGACCGCATGTCAAAGCGCCTGCCCGATGAGTACTTCCGGCAGACCGTCTCCGAATCCTCCGACGTGCGCACCGCGTCACCGGAGGGCGCGTTGGCGACCCCTTCCGGTGGTCGTGGCCGCAGGCCCCGGGGGGTCTCCCTGTGGTTGGTGATTGCCAGTTGCGTGGCAGCTGCGCTGGTCGGGGTCGTGGGAACTCGGCTGATGATGCAGCAGAACACCGAGAACTCCTCGCAGACCCCCATCCCATCCGCCACCAGCGTCCTCGACCTGACCCCCTACGACGGGGCCGTGGCCCCCGTTTCGGCGTCCCAGGCCGCCGGGAGGTGCTCCCAGGGTGGGGAGGACCGGGCCGCCGCGCTCCTGGACGGCCGGGCCGACACCGTTTGGCGCTGCCCCGGTGCCGGGGTCGGGGAGATGGTGAGTTTCACCTTCCAGCCCGGCACGGAACTGGTCGGGGTGCGGATCATCAACGGCGACACCACCGGTCAGGGCTACCGGGCAGGTCGCAGGATCTTGGCGGTGCGCTGGACCTTCTCCGACGGCTCCTGGGCGGTGCAGCCGCTCGACGTCAGCCACCCGGGGGATCAGGAGGTGCGATTCCCGCCCGTCACCACCAACGACGTCCTCATGACGGTGCTGTCCACCACAGAGCCGGGAAGCCCGGAAGCCGACACCAATGCCGTCGCTGTCTCCCACGTGGAGTTCCTGGGCCGCGGCTGAGGGAACACGTCGTCGGCTCCACCGGTCCCACTTTTCCCTGCCCACCTGTCCACCTGCCCACCTGTCGGTTCGCTGGCCTTGTTCCTGTTTTGCTGGGCTTGTT
The DNA here is from genome assembly GCA_937965785.1 of uncultured Propionibacteriaceae bacterium. Lineage (GTDB taxonomy): Bacteria > Actinomycetota > Actinomycetes > Propionibacteriales > Propionibacteriaceae > Arachnia. The sequence continues at coordinate 37,350 of CALCKT010000043.1, forward strand.
CACGTTTGCCTGCGCTGTGAGGCCAGCGAACACGAACAAGCCCAGCAAACCGGTGTTAGGGCCAGCAAACCGGTGATGGGGCCGGCAGCTGGGTCATTCCCAGTTCGCGGTGTCGATGAGGATGGTGATCGGGCCGTCGTTGACCGAGGCCACCTGCATGTCGGCGCCGAACCGGCCGCGTTCGACGGTGGCTCCGAGGGCCTCCAGTTCACTGGCGAGAGCCTCGACGATCGGCTCGGAGACCGGACCGGGGGCTGCCTTCGACCAGCCGGGACGGCGACCCTTCCGGGTGCTCGCGAACAGCGTGAACTGGCTGACCACCAGGATTGGGGCGTCCACGTCGCTGGCCGAGAGTTCGTCGTGCAGGATCCGCAGCCCCCAGATCTTCGCGGCCAGGGTTTTCGCCGTCGCGGCGTCATCGTCGTGGCCGACCCCGACCAGCACCAGCAGACCGGGCCGGGGCAGTTCACCCACCACCTCGCCATCGACTGAAACGCTGGCGGAGGAAACCCGGGTGATGACAGCACGCATGGGTGTTGTCTATCACGTTGTCCGGTGCGCGACGGGTAGGGTTGCGGTTCGTGGGAATGATCACTGCGTGGGTGCTTGTGGTGGCCGCCGCCGGGATCGCGGTCGTCGCGTTGGCGCTGGCCGCGTCCAAGCTGCTGCGTGGGTTCAAGGGACGAAAGGACTGAGCGTGGAGGGCTTCCAGAACATCGACATCGAGGTGCCGGAGGGTCTCAACCCGGAGCTGGTGGCTCTCGGCTGGCTCGTCGGTGCGTGGGAGGGATCCGGCAACGGCACCGACCACGAGGGCAACGACTTCACCTTCGAGCAGCGCATCGAGTTCACCCACAACGGCGGTGACTACCTGTTCTACGTTTCCCAGGCATTCGGTGTGGGAGAGGACGGGAAGTTCGACCAGCCGCTAGGGATGGAAACCGGTTTCTGGAGACCGAAACGCGACGCCTCCCTGGAGGTGACGCTCACGAACTCCGACGGCTGGACCGAGGTGCTGGTCGGGAAGATCCAGGTCACCCAGATCAGCCTGCTGACCGACGCCGTCGTGCGCACCGAGGGTGCCGCCGTCAGCCACGCCTCCGGACAGCGGCTGTACGGAAAGGTGGAGGGCGACCTGATGTACGCCCTCGACCGCTCCACCTCCGACCACGAGCTGCGGCCCCACATGTGGGCGCGCCTGGTGAAACAGTGAACGCGACCCTCGTCGAGGACGGCGTGGATGCCGGCCTCGTCTGGCACCACGGCAACCCGGTCGCGGAGGCGCGCGCCATTGAGGCCGGGGATGCGGTGGTGGACCTTTCCAACCGCGACATCCTGGAGATCACCGGGGCGGACCGGCTCGGCTGGCTGCACTCGCTGACCTCGCAGCATCTCGAATCCCTCGAACCGGGAAGCCCCTTCGAGGCGCTGATCCTCTCGCCGAACGGGCACGTCGAACACGTTCTGGCAGGGGTGGACGACGGGACGCGGATGCTGGCCTGGACCGAACCGGGACGCGCCGCCGCGCTGGTGAATTTCTTGGACTCGATGCGTTTCATGATGCGGGTTGAGGTGCGTCCCCGCGACGACCTGCGCCTGGCGTGGGTCGGCGACGACGTGGCGGTGCCCGACGACTGGGCGCGACGCCCCTCCTTGGGGGGACGCGAGGTGTTCCGCCCCGTCGACGAACCAATCCCCGCGGGCAGCCTCGCCGGGACCTGGGCCTTCGACGCGCACCGGATCGCCTCGGGAACACCGAGGATCTTCGTCGACACCGACGCCCGCACCATTCCCAACGAGATCGGCCTGTTCGGTACCCACCTCAACAAGGGCTGTTACCGCGGCCAGGAGACGGTGGCGCGCGTCCACAACCTGGGTCGTCCGCCCCGCCGCCTGACGCTGCTGCACCTCGACGGCACCGCCGAGGCGCTGCCCGCCGCCGGGTCCGCGCTGGAGCTGGGCGGCAGGGCCGTGGGCTTCGTCGGCTCCTCCGCCCGCCACCACGAACTGGGACCGATCGCCCTGGCACTGGTGAAACGGGCCATCCCCGTCGATGTCACCCTCACCGTTGACGGGATCGCCGCCGCCCAGGAAATCCTCGTCGACCCGGAGGTCGGCCTGCACTTCCGCGCCAACCTGCGCTGATCGCGACCGGTTCCCTCTCCTGAGGATTTTCCCAACTTCCCGTGGGGGGGGCTTGTGAGTGGCCCTCGCGCCGTTTACGGTGGCAACCAAGTCGAAACGTGGCGCGGGAACCTCCGGCAAGAGCCGAGAGCGGCGGGGAACCCATCCTCGGAGCGTCGGAGATCGAACCAGCCGGGCGGGTTCCATCGCTTCTGCACAAACCGAATTACCAGAAGACGCGTGCCCCGCCCCGGGGTGTCGGTCCGGGTGGGTGACGGTTCGCCACCGGGCCAACCCGATGAGCACCCTGGTGCGGTCCGGGCACCTCCACAGGAGTGAATCAGTGTTCATTTCCCGATCCCAGTTTCCCGTTCCGAAGATCCGGGCGGTCGGTTTCCTCCCGGCTCCCCGTCCGGACCCCTGGTGAATCCTGTCGCTGAGCGGTCAGCGGTCCCCAACCGGTGAGGACCGGCTGTTCAGAACCCCCTGAAAACCCGGGGCGCGGGGATTTCCGCGTCGCCCCGAGGTGAGTCACACCCGAAAGCGAAAGGAAAGAAAATGACCATCGAACGACCCGGGATTTCCCGGCGAAGCCTTCTGACCACCACCGCCGTCGGTGTGCCCGCGATGGGTCTGCTGGGGGCAGCGAACCTGTTCGGTGCGGCCACGGCGAAAGCGGTTCCCCCGGTAACCGTCGACGGCTACTGGGGTCCGCAGACAACCACGGCGTTCCAGTGGCTCTTCGGAACCGTTCAGGACGGCGTGGTTTCCAGCCAGCTCGCATCCCAGTCGGCACCCAACACCGGCCTGGCAGGAGGCTGGGAGTGGGTTCCGGACGCCAACGCGGAGGGATCGGCCGTGATCCGCGCCATCCAGGAGAACCTCAGGATCCCGGTTGACGGGCTGATCGGCCCCACCACCATCAGCGCCATCCAGGCGCACGAGAGCCAACCACAAACCGGTGTTCTCAAGGCCGGTTCGCAGACCATCAAGATCGTCCAGCAGATGCTGAGCTACGGAAGGTTCTGAAATGCCGAAAAGGGGTGGTGTCCCGGTCGGGACACCACCCCTTTCGTGTTCTCGTGACATCCTAGGAACACGCGAACGGCGCGGGCCACCATTCCGGGATGCGGCCCGCACACACCCACCAGGGAGACGGGAGGCGGGACATGGACATTGATGTGCTGGTCGTGGGGTCCGTGAACGAGGACGTCGTGGTCTTTGTGGAACGGCTCCCGGATCCCGGGGAGACGCTCCTGGCCTCCGGCTCCGCGATCGCCTGCGGAGGCAAGGGGGCCAACCAGGCCGTCGCCGCGGCCCGCAGCGGGGTCCGGGTGGCAATGGCCGGTGCCGTTGGCGACGACGAGGCGGGACACCGGCAGGCCGAGGCCCTCGAAGCGGCGGGCGTGGACATCCGGTGGCTGCAGCGGCTGACCGGTGTACCCACCGGCACGGCATTCATCCAGGTCGATACCCAGGGGGAGAACACCATAGTCGTTGCCCAGGGGGCCAACGCCCGGGTGTCGCTCCCGGCCGGTGACATCGAGGCCCGGGTCATCGTGACGCAGAACGAGATACCACCGGCCGTCCAGCGGGAGGCGGGCGAACTCGCCGTCCGCACCGGGGCGCGGCTGGTGATCAACGCCGCCCCTGCGCCCGGGAGCCCGCCATCCTGGTACGGAAACGCGGATCCCCTCGTGGTCAACGAACACGAGGCCGCGCAGCTGGCGGCATCGAACGAGGTCGGTGCCGAACTGCTCCGCCGGCTGCGGGAACGCACCGGGGCCCGGAGCCTCGTGATGACCCTGGGGGCCCGCGGGGCCCTCGTCGACGACGGGACCGGGGTGCACGTGATCCCGCCGGTGGTCGTGGAACGGGTGGTCGATGCCACCGGCGCCGGGGACACCTTCGTCGGTGCCCTGGCGGCCCAGCTGGCTCGGGGGGAGGAACTGGTGGCGGCGGCCTGCGCCGCGAACGGGTCCGCCGCGGAGGCCGTCACCTGGCCGGGAGCCCGCCCGCCCGCCGGCTGAACGCGCAGCCGACGGGCGGGGCGAGGATTTCGCGGGAGGGCATTTCCCAGAAGCTGGTTGAGCCGACCCGCGAACGTCAGCGAGCAGGACGTGCGAAACCATGCGGTGGTGTCCGGAGAGTTGAGGTAGGTGTTCTCGGACCGCCGGCGAATGGTGTCGGCTAAACCGGTTTCGCTGCCCGCGGTGCCCTCTGAAACGGGTCAGAGGGCGGCGATGGCGGCTTCGTAGTCGGGTTCCTGCTTGATCTCGGGAACCAGCTGGCTGTGAACCACGTTGCCCTTCTCGTCGAGGACGACGACGGCGCGGGCCAGGAGACCTTCGAGGGGACCGTTGATCATGGTCACTCCGTAGTTCTCACCGAAGGTGGTGCGGAAATCGGAGGCGACCGTCACGTTCTCGATGCCCTCGGCACCACAGAAACGGGCCTGCGCGAACGGCAGGTCGCGGGAGATGCAAAGCACCTTGGTGTTCTCCAGCTGGGCGGCGCGCTCGTTGAAGGTGCGCACGCTCATGGCGCAGATGCCCGTGTCGATGGACGGGAAGATGTTGAGAATCAACCGGGAGCCGGCGAAATCGGCGAGGGAGACGGGAGAGAGGTCGTTGCCGACCAGGGCGAACCCCGGGGCCTTGGCGCCGACGGCAGGCAGTGAGCCGTGGGTGTGGACGGGGGTCCCGTCCAGGGTGATATCAGTCATGTAATGAATCATTGCCGATCCCGTCCCCGGATCAAAGGAAAACCGGCCGGGGATGGAACGGTTGCTGTGGCGTGACAAGCTTGGTGCATGAGCCAGAACCTGCGTGAATTCATCGACATGGTGCGCAACGAGGGGTACACCGTCGGTGATGTTCACGGGGAGGACCAGTACCTCATCGACCCGCTCGGTGACGCCGTCGAGACCTGGCGGGACAAATACCCCTACGACACCCTCCTCGGGCGCGACAGGTACGAGGCGGAGAAACGCCAGCTGCAGATCGAGCTGTTGAAGTTCCAGTACTCGGCCCAGGACAACGGCACCAAACACATCATCCTGTTCGAGGGACGCGACGCCGCCGGCAAGGGTGGGGCGATCAAACGCTTCACCGAACACCTCAACCCGCGCGGGGCGCGGGTCGTGGCGTTGACGAAACCCACCGAGAAGGAACGCGGACAGTGGTACTTCCAGCGTTACATCGAGCACCTCCCGACCGCCGGGGAGATCGTGCTGTTCGACCGTTCCTGGTACAACCGCGCCGGTGTCGAACGGGTGATGGGTTTCTGCACCGACGAGGAGTACCGCATTTTCATGAAACAGGCGCCGGTTTTCGAACGGATGCTCATCGAGTCCGGGATCACCGTTACGAAGCTGTGGTTCTCCGTCACCCAGCGGGAGCAGCGCACCCGGTTCGCGATCCGGCAGCTCGACCCGGTGAGGCGTTGGAAACTCTCGCCCATGGACCTCGAATCCCTCGACCGCTGGGAGGACTACACCCAGGCGAAAGCCGCCATGTTGAAGCAGACCGACACCGAGATGGCGCCGTGGTACCGGATCAAGTCCAATGACAAGAAACGCGCCCGGCTCAACGCCATGCGCCTCTTCCTCGACCTCCACGACTACGACGGCAAGGACCCGTCGGCGATCAAACCCACCGACCCGCTGATCGTGCAACGCGGCCGCAAGAAATGGGCGAAGAAGAACGCCGACGGCGAGATCGTCCAGCCCGACGAGAACGAGGACTGATGTGGGGCACCAGACGCCCCGCCGCCCGCGGAGGGCGGCGGAAACCGTTCCGGAGTGCAATCAGGCCGGCTCGGCCTCTACCATGATTCGCAGGAGGAGGAGATGAGCGAGAACCAGTGGCCCGACCCCGGCCAGGACACCTCTCCGCAGTCATTGAGGGAGAGCAACATCGGCCTGATCGTCGTCCTGTTCCTGATCCTGGCGGTGGGCATTGGATCCGGCGTGTGGTGGGTGCTCCGGAATGGACAGGAGACCCTCGGCCCCGAGGCCAGCGCATCCGCCCCGCCTCCTCAGCCCACTCCGACGCAGGCCGCCAGCGAGCCGCTGGAACCGACGACACCCACGCAGGTCACCAGTGGGCCCCAGGGGTCGGTCACACCCACGCTGCCGCGGGTGAGCAGCAAGCAGCCGGTTCCCGCCATGCCGAGGAAGTTCGGTGATTTCGAGGCCAAGGGCGCGGGGAAAAGCGACGCCTATGTCACCTACTGGACGCCGAAGAAGGACAAGTTCTTCATAGTCGCCCACCTGTCGGGTGGCTCCGTCGACTCGTACACCAAGGGCCTGAAGGGTGTGAGAACCATCGGGAAGACCGCCTGCGGAACCAATGATTTCGGGGGATACGAGTGCTTCGCCCAGGTGCACGGTGGCGTCGGGAGGACGACCATGGGGCCGAGCGGAACGCTGGACGAGCTGGCGGAGATCAGCAGGAGTTTCTACGAGGCCTGGAAGTGAACCCCCGGACCGCACACGGCCGTTGCGGGGGCCCCGGGGTCGGCGTGGGGATCACGGAAGTTCCGTCAGGGCGTTGATGAGCGCCGCCAGTGGACGCAGCCCGTGGTCGTTGATGCGCTGGGAGTTCGCCGACGGGGTGACACCCTCGAGTTTTGCCGCCGTGGCGTTGTCCAGCCCCGCCCGCAGATGCACCCAGCTTCTCCGGGCCCCCGGGCTGAGGGCCGCCAGCTGGGCGTCTATCACGCGCAGCACGGGGTCGACGAGGGGATTCGCGACGGCGCGGGCGTCGATCAGCGCCGTGCGGGAGGTGCGGTTCCCGGGTTGCCGGGACAGGGTCTCCGCGCGTTCGATGGCCTCCCGGGCCCGCCACCAGGCCGATCCGTCCTGGATGCCGCGTTTCGCGTCTATGATCCGCACCTCCCCGCCGCCCAGCCCGCAACGCACCTCCGCGATCCCCAGCAGCTCGTCGCGCAGCCGCAGCATCACCGCCACCGCCTGCCCGAGGGTGGCGTAGACGCCCTGGACCTCGTCGCCCACGGTCACGCGCAGCGGATCCAGGGGCGGATGGGCTTTGTTGCAGGAGTCGATGGCCGCCAGCAGAGCCCTGTGGACGTGTGCCCGGTCGGAGCTGCGGGAGCGCACCACGTCACCCAACAACGCCACACATTCAGGAAAACCCTTCATATGAATGATTTTAAGGGATGCTCTTCATTCAATGTTCCCGGGGGGTCTCGGTAGTCGCCGCGATTTCGCCAGGCCCAGGACGTGGTCGCGGAACAGCGTGGCCGAGGGCAGCATGCGGTGGCCCGCCGCCCAGCTGAGGCCGATGTCGCGGAAGGCGTCGTCCTCGGCCAGGACCTGCAGCCGCACCCCGGGGACGCTGCGGCCGGGGGCCAGCGCCACCCCGAGGCCGGCTGCGACGTAGCCGTAGAGCGTCGGCAGGTCGTCTGCCACGAGCCCCACCTCGGGTTCAACCCCGTGGCGGGACAGCAGGGAGTCCGTGACGATGCGCAGCTGTGATGTCTGGCGCATCGCGACGAGGCGTTCCCCTCCGAGGCGGGTGATGGGGACCGGGTTCCTGGTGGCGGCGAGCGGATGTCCCTCGGGCAGCAGCAACCGGATCGGTTCGCGCAGCAGCCCCCGCCAGTGGTGGGCCCGGCTGTGGGGTCTGAGCGTGGTCAGCTCCAGGTCGACATCGGAGTCCGTCCCGGTGGCCGGGATGGTCTCGTCGCGCCTGGCGCTCAGATCCAGCTGCACGTCGGGATGTCTCTGCAGGAACCCGGCCACGATCCCGGGCACCAGCCACTCCCCGAGCGAGTGCGGGAAGGCGAGGGTCACCAACCCCGATTCCGGGTCCATCAGCTGGGCAACCTCGGCCAGGCCGTCGTCGAGTTGGTGGAGCATCGCGTCTACGTGGTGCTTGAACGTCGCCCCGGCGCGGGTGAGGCGCAGGACGCGCCCCTCGCGCCGCAACAGGGGGGTGCCCACCTCCTCGGAGAGCCTGGCCAGGGCCCGCGAGATCCCGGGTTGGGAGGTCCACTCCAGCTCGCTCACCTCGGTGACGGTGGCGCCGTCGGCGACGAGCTGGAACCAGCGGAGGACATTCGTATCCATATTCATAACCTAGCTGCATGGATTATCTTGCAAACAGGTATTGGACGCATGGGATCTCCCGGCGCAGCATTGAGTCATGAGCATCCGTGACTTCCTCAACCGCTTCCTCGATTCCGAGTTCGGCATCTACCCCGCCACCCGCGGCGCCGTGGTGGTGATGCCGACCCTGACTGCCCGTCCCGCCATCATCCGCACCTCCGAGAACGTCGAGCACGCCGAGGTGAGCTGGCCCGGACGCGACTGGGCCACCGCCCACTGACCTCCTCGGTTTTCCCGTCCGGGGTCGGATCGTGAATGCGATCCGACCCCGTACCTTTTCCCGGAAGGCTCGCGGGCCGAAGCCATCCTCCCGGAGCCAATCGAGCCGGGTCGTGTGGAGCTGGTTGAGCCGGGCCGCGAGGGACGAGCGGCCCGTGTCGAAACCATCTGGCAGCCGAACAACAAACCTGACCACAGGACCCCGGACGGGCGCACGATGGTTTCGACGCGACCAGCTCGCTGCCGCTCGCAGGCCGGCTCAACCAACTTGATGTGAGACGGTTTCGGCCCGGGGCCGCGGCTGGTCATGGCGTTCGCAATGTGTCCTAACCACCCCAGCAGGTGCGCACGCCGTACTCGACGTTCTTCGACGTGACGCCCGGTGCCGGTGATCCGGTGACCAACTCGGTGCCGGTGGCCAGGTAGCCTGACGGTTCCCTTCCCTCCCGGACCTTCGTGACGATCGCCTCGACGCCCTCCCGCGCCATGTTCTGCGGGAACTGCATGGCCGTTGCGTCGATGTCGCCGGGGCGCACCGAGTTCTTCATGGCCTCGCAACCGCCGTCGACGGTCACCACCACAACCTTCGACAGGTCCTTGCCCGCCGATTTCAACGCCGTGACGGCACCCTGAGCGGCGGGTTCGTTGACCGCGTAGACCACGTTGATGTCCGGGTTCTTCGTCAGGGCCTCCGCCATGGCCTGCTGCGCCAGGTCCCGGTCCCCCTCGCTGTTGGCCTGGTCCACCACCCAGCCCGAACCTGACTGGACACCGAAGCCCTCCTGGAAACCGGCGCTCCGGTTCTCACCCGAGGTGATGCCGGGTGACAGGTTCAGCATCATGATCTGCGGGCTCAGGCCGAGCTCGTCGATCTTCGCCCGGGCGTAACGCCCTATCAGCTCCCCGGCCCGCTTGTTGTCGGTGCCGAAGTAGGCGTTCGTGGTCTCCTGCGGCTCCATGGGGGTGTCGAGGGCGATCACGGTGATGCCCTTGTCGCGTGCCGCCTGGATGTCGGGGGCCAGGGCCGTCGAGTTCGTCGGGGCGATGAGAATGCCGTTGACGCCCTTGTCCACCATCTCCTTCAGGGCGGTTCGCTGCGAGTCGACGTCGACATCGCTGTTGCCCGTCGCGGTGGTGAGCGTGGCACCGGCCTTGCGGGCCGAGTCCTCGGCAACCTTGCGCAACGTCACCCAGTAGGGGTTCGTCTCCTGTTTGGTGATGAGCCCGATGCTGACCGGTGGCCGGTTGTCGGAGCAGGCACCCAGGGCGGCGGTGATGATGACGGTCAGGGCGGCGGCCAGCCACTTGGACAGGGCTTTCATGATGCTTCCTTCCTGGTGTGGAGCAGGTCGTAGGCGGCGTAGGCGGCCACGAGCGCCAAACACACGGCCGGCACGATGAAACCGACCGCCGAACCCGCGACATCCATCACACGGGCCTGGACCATCGGGATCAGGGCGCCACCGAGGATGGCCATCACCAGGCCCGCGGAACCGAACTTCGCGTCGTCCCCGAGGCCATGGAGGGCCATGCCGTAGATGGTGGGGAACATCAGCGACAGCGCCGCCGAGATGCACACCACCGCGACCAGGCCGATGATGTTAAGCACGAAGATCGAGGTCAGGCAGCAAGCCACCCCGAAGAGCGCCATTGCGAGCAGCAGCAGCGCGGGACGCACGATACCGAGCACGAAGACCATCACGAACCGGGCCACCAGGAACAGCAGGAGGCTGCCCTGCAGCCACCAACCGGCGGCCTCGGGGGAGGTGCCCACCACGTCCTGGGCGTAGATGATGGTGTAGGTCCAGGTGCAGGTCTGGGCGGCCACGTTGAAGAACTGCGCACCCACTCCGTAGCGGTACAGCTTGTTTCCCCACAGGCGCCCGAACCGCCCGTGTCCGCCCTCGGCGACGGCCTCCTGCGGGGGCAACGGGAGCCTGCGGAACGCGATCAGCAGCCAGATGATCACCAGAGCCATCGCGATTCCGAGGTAGGGGCCGAGCACCAGGCCGAGATCGGCTTCCTGTGCGGCGAGGGCCTCTTCCTCGCTCATGATGGATTTCGCGGTCTCGGGGGTCAGGTGGGGCAGGATCAGCACCGCGCCCATCAGCACACCCAGGTTGGCGCCGATCGGGTTGAAGGCCTGCGCCAGGTTCAATCGCCGGGTTGAGGTGGATTCCTCACCCATCGCGATGACAAGGGGATTCGCCGAGGTTTCGAGGATGGACAACCCTGCGGCCAGGGTGAACAACGCCAGCAGGAACATGGCGTAGGTGAGGGTCTTGGCCGCCGGGATGAACAGGAAACCGCCGGCCGCAGCCAGGCCGAGACCGGTGAGCAGACCGGCCTTGAAACCGAACCGCTGGTTGATCATCGCGGCCGGGATGGCCAACAGGAAGTAGGCACCGTAATAGGCGAACTGCACCAGTGATGACTCGAGGATGGTCATGGTGAAGATGCTCCGGAACACGCCGACCAGCACATCGGTCAGGTTGGCGGCCGTGCCCCAGGCGGCGAAGCACAGCAGGAGCAGCAAGAACGGGACACGCAACTCCTTTGCTACTAGCGCGGGACGTTGCTGGGGTGACGGGGCGGTCATGTGACCTCCTGTTTCCGGGCGTCTTCGCCCTCTAGGGTCCCGTCAGTTTAACTCCGGAGCGGGGTGATCATCCCATGGTCCGTGAAAATCCGTGGAGCAAATGTCGGTGGCGGGTGGGAGGCTGGTGTCATGGAAACGTACTCGTGGGCCGGGGTGGTGGTGCTGGGATTCCTGCTGGCGACACTGGCGGGCACGCCGGTGGTGCGCGGGCTGTTCCGGCTGGTGGACTGGCAGACCCGCCGCGAGGCCTTGCGGCGTGAGGCCGCCGAGGCGGGGGAGGGCGGTCCGGAGCTGATAGACCTCAGGCTGGTCAGGGCCGGGAAAGAGCTGCCCGGGGGACGCTGGCTCGGGTTGCTCGAACGCGCCGCAACCTACGCTTGCATAGTCGCCGGGTTTCCCGCCGGGATTGCGGTTGTGATGGCGGTCAAGGGGTTCGGTCGCTACCCGGAGCTGCGCACCCCCGACGCCGCCAAGGGGGAGCGGTTCATCATAGGAACCCTTGCCAGCCTGCTGTGGGCGACCCTGTGGGCGGGGGCGGTGCTGCTGCTTCGTTGACCTCTCAAAGCTGGCTGAAATGGCGTGGAAACGCCCCCTCCGATGCTGCTCCCGATCAGTTGGGTGATGTAGCCTTCGGGCTGTTCATGATGAGGGGGAGGAACCAATGCCGGAGATCATCGTCGGCGCCTACGCGGCAATGCCGTTCGAAAAAGAAGACCAGGAAAAATTCTACGCGGAACTGGCGGAACGAAACCTGGCCACCGCTCTCGAAATTCCTTTCACGGATTCCATTCACGAGGACCCGGACTGGTTCGTCGCCCAAGTGCGTGGCCGGTTCCACCGCGGCGTCGTCACGGCCCTCCCCGGCACGATGAAACGGTTCGCGGAGGAACCCTCCTTCGGGCTGGCATCCAACGACGACGAGGGGCGTCGGGCGGCGGTCGAATGGGTCACCGGTGTGCGTCGCGCAGCCGAGGAACTGAACCAGCTGACCGGGGAGGAAACCGTTTCTTTTGTTCACATCCATTCGGCCCCGGGGGTCAGGGCATCGGCCGACGCCTTTCGGCGTTCCCTGGCCGATCTGGAAGCCGATGACGGATTCCTGGCGGAGATCGTGATTGAGCACTGCGACGCCTATTCGCCGATTTTTCCCGGGGACAAACGATTCCTGAGTCTCATCACCGAACTCGCCGTCGCGGATGAATGCGGATTCGCGATCAACTGGGGTGGTTCCGCCCTCGAATGGCAGAACCCCAACCGCCCGCGCCAGCACGTCGAGATCCTCGCCGAGGCCGAGCGGCTGCGCGGCCTGATCTTCTCCGGGGTCGCGGCCGTCGACACCCGCTGGGGGAGGGCGTGGGCCGACCTCCAACTGCCCCTGTCCACCGACGAGCCCGCATCCTTGATGACCCCGCAGCGCGTGACCGAGTGCCTGGCCCTTGCAGGGGACCGGGTCGCCTACCTGGGGGCGAGGGTCAAGGCCCCGGCCGAGGCCGACGTCGAGGCCCGGCTCAAGGTCGTGGCCTCCGTGGTCGATCTGCTGAAACCCCAGGACTGACCGCGGTCAGCGTCGAAACCTCCCGCCCCGAAGCGGATTGAGCAGACTCGAAAATCTTCCAGTTTCAGGACAGGAAGCTCAGGTGCTGGCTCAACCAACTTGGGAAGGGGCTGGTCAGCCGCGCTTCAGGCGGGCGCGGTCCTTCTGTCCCAGCACCACCTTGCGGATCCGCACCACCGCGGGGGTGACCTCCAGGCACTCATCGGCGGCGCAGAACTCGAGTTGCTGTTCCATCGACATCAGGCGCGGCGGGATGAGGCGTTCCAGCTCCTCACCCGTGGAGGAACGCACGTTGGTGAGTTTCTTCTCCTTGGTGGGGTTGACGTCCATGTCCTCGGGGCGGGGATTCTCGCCGACGATCATGCCCTCGTAGACCTCGGCCCCCGGGCCAACGAACAAGATGCCCCGCTCCTGCAGGTTGAACAGCGCGTAGGAGGTGACCACCCCGGTGCGGTCGGCCACCAGGGAACTCGTCGGGCGGGTGCGGAAATCCCCGGCCCACGGTTCGTAGCCCTCCGCGACGTGGTTCATGATCCCGGTGCCGCGGGTCTCGGTCAGGAACTCGGTGCGGAACCCGATCAGGCCGCGCGCCGGAACCAGGAACTCCATCCGCACCCAGCCGGTGCCGTGGTTGACCATCTGCTCCATGCGGCCGCGCCGCAACCCCATCAGCTGTGTGGTCACACCGACGAACTCCTCGGGGGCGTCGATCGTGAGGCGCTCGATCGGTTCGTGCACCTTCCCGTCGATGATCTTCGTCACCACCTGCGGTTTGCCGACGGTCAATTCGAAACCCTCGCGCCGCATCATCTCCACCAGCACCGCCAGCTGCAGCTCGCCGCGGCCCTGCACCTCCCAGGTGTCGGGACGGTCGGTCGGTTTCACCCGGATCGAGACGTTGCCGATCAGTTCCTGCTCCAGCCGTGCCTTCACCAGCCGAGCGGTCAGGTGCTTGCCCGACCTGCCCGCCAGCGGGGAGGTGTTGATGCCGATGGTCATGGAGATCGACGGTTCGTCGACGTGGATCAGCGGCAGCGGTTTCGGGTCTTCGGGATCGGAAAGGGTCTCTCCGATGGTGATCTCCGGGATGCCGGCGATGGCGACGATGTCGCCGGGACCGGCGGATTCGGCCGGGACGCGTTCCAGGGCCTCGGTGACCAGCAGCTCGGTGAGTTTCACGTTCTGGACGCTGCCGTCGTGGCGGCACCACGCCACCTGCTGGCCGCGTTTCAGTTCACCCGCCACCACCCGGCACAGCGCCAGCCTTCCCAGGTAGGGGGAGGCGTCCAGGTTCGTCACGTGCGCCTGGAGGGTGGCGCCCTCCTCGTAGGAGGGTGCGGGCACGTGTTCCAGGATCGTCTCGAACAACGGTTCCAGGTTCGGCGAGTCCGGCATCTCGGAGTCGGCGGGCTGGTTCAGGGATGCGCGCCCCGCCTTCGCGGAGGCGTAGACGATCGGGAAGTCCAGCGCGTCGGAGGCGTCGTCGTCGAGCAGATCCATGAACAGGTCGTAGGTCTCGTCCACCACCGCGGAGATCCGGGCGTCGGCACGGTCCACCTTGTTTACCACGACGATCAGCGGCAGCTTCTTCGCCAAGGCTTTGCGCAGCACGAACCGGGTCTGCGGCAGCGGCCCCTCGGAGGCGTCGACCAGCAGCACCACGCCGTCGACCATCTCCAGGCCCCGCTCCACCTCACCGCCGAAGTCGGCGTGACCGGGGGTGTCGATGATGTTGACGGTCACCTCCCGGCCGTCGGGCATCCGGTGCCGCACGGCGGTGTTCTTCGCCAGGATCGTGATGCCCTTCTCGCGTTCCAGGTCCATGGAGTCCATGACCCGCTTGTTGACGTCGGCGCCCTCCCGGAAGGCACCCGACTGCCACAGCATGGCGTCGACGAGCGTCGTCTTCCCGTGGTCGACGTGGGCGACGATCGCAACGTTGCGCAGGTCATGACGAATGGGCATACGGGCTCCTAGGAGGTTCGGTGGCAGGGCCGCGGGACAGTGTACGCCCCGGGAACCAGTGTTTTGGCACGAAACGGCCCCGGGCGGATCGCGCCCGGGGCCGGGAAGAGGAGGAATCAGCCCTTGAGTTTCTCGACCTGGGCCTTGAAAATTTCTGTAATGATTTCCGAGGGGGGTTCTTTGTCGTTGAGATTCAGCGACTGGGTAATGATGGTGTTGCCATTGATGCTGCCGATCAGCAGGTAGCCCTTGGTTTTCACCGGTTTGCCGCCGAAGGTGGAATCGGAGGTGACTATCACTGCGACGAGGTCGTTCACGCCCTCGACTGCGGGCGCCTGCTGCATCTCGATGCTCTGCTTGAAGGGGTTTCCGGCCGCGGTTCCACTGATCGAGGAGCACTTCTGCGCGTATTCTTTGTACTTGCCGGGGGCTTCGGAATCGGAGCTCAGCAGGAGCGACGCGCCCCCGGTCTGGGTGACCCCCGAGGCGCCCGCCACGAGTTGCGTGATACTCGTGCTGAAGCACTCGGCGGGTTCGATTTGGGCATCGGCACCCTTGGCAATGCTGTCCAAGTCCGGGATCTCGGACATCTCCTTGAGAGTCACCCCCGCGACCTCACCGGTCAGGATCTTGGAGGCCAGATCGGGATCAGCCTCTTTCTTCTGAGCGGGGGCGGCGGAGTTCTGAGTGGTCTCGGAGGTCTTCGAGTCCTGCGACCCTGTCTGCTGCTCGGCGGGTGTGGAACCCGAACATGCGCTCAAGCCGATGGTGAGGGCGGCCAGCGAAGCAGCTGCGATATGGGGGAAACGACGGAACATGGTTAATCCTCGCGATTGGTTCAACGAACGACCCCAGTGTCGCACCCGCCGAGGTCAACTCCTGGCATTTACGGCACAGACGGCCCGTCTACGGGGCTGTTGACCTCGGGTGTTTCCCGCGTGTTGCCGGTGTCTTGCGGGAGGCATGACGCCGCTGTTCAAAGCGACCGCGAAGATCTCGTGTCCGGTTTTGCGCCTGGGATCCCACAGCGAGTTTCTCGATGCCGGCCGCCTCACACGGCAGAGCCGAGCCGGTGCTCCTCGAACCGATGGGACATGGTGTCCCACGACCCGGCCCGGACGGGTCGCGCCGGGGCCGGGCCGGGGCGCGGGGTCAGCCGTTTAGTTTCTTGACCTGGGCCTTGAAAATTTCCTTTGCCACCTCGGCGGAAGAACCCGGGTCGTCTGATGACAGGCGCGTACGAACCACGACGTTGATGTCACCGACATTGCCGTCGATGACGATCAGCCGTGGGGTGGTTCCCGTCGTACTTGCACCGTCGTCGTGCCAGATGGTCGTCGTCGCGACGACGTCGCTGGCGCCCTCGACATCAGGTTCCGGCAGCAACTCCACGTTCATGGTGAAGGGCGCTGAACCGGCGGTTCCGCTGGCGGAGGGGCACCTCTGCGCGTACTCCCTGTGTTTTCCGGGGGAGGACGTGTCGGAGCCCAGCATGACCGTGGCGGTTGTGACGTCGTCTTTTGCCTGGGAGGCCACCTCGGGAGATCCGAGGCCGGTCGTGAGGCATTCGGGGGGATCGACCTCGCAGTCCCCGCAGTGACCGAAGATGCTTTCTATGTCGTGTGGAAGCATGATCCGGTCGATTTCCTGGAGTTCGACACCGGCGACCGGGCCTGTCAGGAGTTTGGCGGACAGGGCGGAACCGGAGGACGAGGACGCGTCGGCAGGGCTCGGGGACGCGGTCGCTTCGAGGCTTCCGGTGGCCTGTGAGGCCCGGGAATCCTGCTGCGGGGGTGTCGTCTGCCGGTTGGTGGATGAGGCCCCCGAGCAGGACCCCAGGGCGAGGACCGTCAACAAGGTGATTGCGATGGCGGAAACGTGACGGAACATGAATCCTCCTTGCGATTGGGAATGGGCCGGGCATCATCGCATCCCGGTGGGTCCCCGGCCCCGGGAGAAGCGGAGGACGACCTGCGGAGGGCTCGTATCCGCAGGTCGCCTCGGGGCCGGGGCCGGATCTCAGCCGTTGAGTTTCTTGACCTGGGCCTCGAAGATCTTCACGGCGGTGTCGAGGGACGCCTCCTTGCCCGTGGCGGATACTGGGTGTGCCTGGACCGTGACGTTGATGTCACCGACGTTGCCGGTGACCAGGTAGGTGGAGAAGCCCGCGTCGCCATCCGTGCCGGAGAAACCGTGGTAGGTCGTCGTCGCGACGACATCGGTGGCGCCGTCAATGGTGGGGATCTGCTGTGTCTGGATGTTCGTCAGGGCGTCCGTGTCGCCGAGGCGGTTGGTGATCTCGGCGCACCTTCGCGTGTACTCCTCGTGCTTCCGGGGGGAGGACGTGCCGGTGCCCAGCGCGACCCGGACATTCTCGTTCTCGACCTCCCCCTCGGAGCCCACGACTAGCTGCTCGATACCGGTGGCCTCACAGCCGGCGGGATCAATCGTGGCCTCGATGTCGCTGTCGTAGTAGGGGTTCTCCAGGTCGGGGAACGGACTGCTGGCGTCCTCGTGCACCCGCACCTGGGCGAGGGTGAAACCGGCCACCTGGCCGATCAGGAGCTTGGAGGACAGTTCGGCTTTGAGGGCCGCCGGATCCGTGGGGGCCGCGTCCTCGGGTTTCGACTGTGTCGGTTCGGGAGCGGGGGAGGAAGTGGTCTCAGCGGGGGAGGAAGTGGCCTCGGCGGGGGAGGAAGTGGCCTCGGCGGGGGAGGGGGCGGTGTTCGAGCAGGCGCTCAGACCGAGGGTGAGGGCGGCCAAGGATGTGATCACGACGGTGGAGATGCGTTGGCTCATCGGAGTTCCTTCAGTCCGGGGATTTGCGGCCACGAATGGTGTGGTGCGGAGGTGGTCCGCTCCGTCAATCTGGATCGTTTCACTCTGTGGACAGGATACGGGAAACACTCTCCCTGGCGGCAGCGGGATCGCCGGAAGCGAGCGCTGCCTCGGCGGCCCGGCGGCAGTCCTCGACGGTGACCCGGGCCAGGGCGCGACGCACCGGTTCCAGTGCGCGCAGGGCCATGGACAGCGACGTCACCCCGAGCCCGACCAGCACCGCAGCCAGTGCGGGATCGGCCGCGGCCTCCCCACAGACCCCCACCGGTTTGCCCGCGCATCTTCCCGCGTGGCCAACCATGCCGAGGAGCCGCAGCACGGCTGGCTGCCACGGGTCCTGGAGCCCACCCAGCCCCGGTGCCTGACGGTCGGTCGCCATCGCGTACTGGGCGAGGTCGTTGGTGCCGATGCTGACGAAATCCACCTCGGCGAGGATCTCCTCCGCCTGGAGCGCGGCCGAGGGGATCTCCACCATCACCCCGACCGTCCCCAATCCCGTGTCGCGGGCCAGCCCCGCGAATTCCGCGGCCTCGGCGGGGGTGGAGATCATGGGCGCCATCACCCAGGTCTCGGCGCCGCTTTCCCGGGACGCCCTGGCGATGGCCTCCAGCTGTTGGGCGAGCACCCCGGGGCGGCGGGCGGCGGTGCGGTAGCCGCGTACACCCAGCGCCGGGTTCCCCTCACCGGGGATGGTGAGGAAGGGCATCGGTTTGTCGCTGCCCGCGTCCAGGGTGCGCACCACCACGCGGCGTCCCGCGAACTGCGCCAGGGTGTCGCGGTAGATGGTGAACTGCTGTTCTGGATCCGGCTCCACATCGGCGTCGAGGAAGCAGATCTCGGTGCGGAAAAGACCTATCCCCTCGGCCCCCGCCTTCACCGCGGCCCGCGCCTCGGCGACGGAACCCACGTTGGCCAGCAGCGGCACGGGAACACCGTCACGGGTCACACCGGGGGCGCTCAACGGCTCAAGGGGACTGGGTGTGGTGCGGGCGCCGGTGCGCTGAACCCGGTCGGGGGAGACGATCACCTCACCCGAGGTCCCGTCAACCAGCACCTCGGCCCCGTCGGGAATCGCGAGCGCGTCACGGAAACCAACCACCGCCGGGATACCCATGCTGCGGGCCAGAACCGAGGTGTGGGCGGTTGGGCCGCCCCCCGCCGTGACGATGCCGAGACAGCGTTCCCGTTCGAGGGTGGCGGTGTCGGAGGGCGCCAGGTCGTGGGCCACCAGCACGAAGGGTTCCTCGGAATCCGGGAGGCCCGGCATGGGGCGGCCCGTCAGGTGGCATACGACGCGGTCGCGGATGTCGGTGATGTCGGTGGTGCGTTCCGCCAGGAGCCCGCCCGCATCCTTCAGACGTGCCACGACGTCGTTGGCGGCCCGCCACATCGCCGTCGCCGCCCCCACGCCGAGGGCATCGATCAGGGCCTGAGCGGACCGGAGCAGCTCGGGGTCGCGGGTCAGGGTGGCGGTGGCCCGCATGATCTGGGCGGCCTCGCCGGCAGAGGACGTGGCCCTCGCCTCGTAGCCGGCGGCGACCTCCTCCAGCGCGGTCGCCAGGCGGGTCTTCTCGCCGGGCAGCTGCGACGGCTGCGGGCGGGCCTCGGCCGGGGGGTCGACCAGTGGGGCCGACATCAACCGGGCAATGCCCACGACCCGGCCCGGGCTGACCCCCTGCGGACCGGCCGGCGCCGCGACGGTCGCTTCCGGGATCCCCGCGGACTCCCCGAACCCATCCGTGATCAACGACTCCAGGGCCGCCACCGCGTCGGCGGCCTGCGGGCCACGCGCCCCGATCCACACCTCGTCGCCCTTCCGGGCGTTCAAGGTGGCCAGGGCGATCGGCGAGGACGCCCCGCCCTCCACGCCGTGGCAGCGAAGCCGCACCTCGGCGTCGAAACGCCCGGCCTCCGCCACCAGCAGGGCGGCGGGCCGGGCGTGCAGGCCGGATGCGTTCGGGAGCGTGACCCGGGTCTCCGCGTCGGCCACCCACGGCACCTCACCGGACTCCTCGGGCGGTTCCGCATCCGCCGGGAGGTCCAGCCCCAAGGCCGCAAGTTTCGGGCCGAGCGCGGCACGGGCCTCGTCGGCCACCTCCTCGAGGGTGCCACCTGTGGCGGCGCGCACCGTGGCGGCCAGCAGACCCTCGACGAATGGGGCCGCGACCAGGATTGCGTTCACATCCTCGACCAGGTCCAGGGCGAACTCGGCGCTCAGCACCGCGGAGCCCAGGTCCATCAGAACCACCACCCCGGCGCCCCGGTCGGCGGCCCGGAGTGCGTCCGCCACCTGGGTGGCGTCCGTGCCGAACCCCCCGTCCGGGGTCCCGGCGGCGACCACGATCTCCGGCCGGGTTCCGTGCACCATCTGCAGCGACAACTCCACCGCGGCCTCGGCGAGGGCCCGGGAGTGGGAGACGACGACGAGCCCGACCAGAGCCACGGGTCAGCCCCCCTTGACGGCGGTCACGAGGGCCTCGAACAGGTAGGCGGTGGATGTGGCGCCCGGGTCCTGGTGCCCGGCGGAACGCTCCCCCAGGTAGGAGGCGCGCCCCTTCTTCGCCACCAGCGGGATGGTGGCGTCCCGGCCCTGTTGCGCTGCCGCCGAGGCCGCCTCGGCGGCCACCAGCGGGCCGTCAGTGACATGCGACTCGAAGGCCTCGACCGCGGGGGTCATGGCGTCGATCATGGTTTTCTCGCCGACGGCCGCCTTGCCGCGTGCGACCACACCGTCCCGTCCGGCCTTCAGGGCGGCCGCGAAGGTGTGCAGGGACACGTCCTCCACGCCACCCAGCTTCGCCCCGAATTTCATGAAAAAGGTGCCGTACAGCGGCCCGGCGGACCCTCCGACGGTGCTGACCAGGGCCATGCCGACGGATTTGAACATCGACCCGAGGGGGATGGTGTCGCCGAGTTTGCTCAGGGCCGCCGTCGCGCCGCGCGCCATGTTGGTGCCGTGATCGGCGTCGCCGATGGCCGCGTCGAGGTCGGTGAGGAACTCCATGTTGTCGTCGATCAGGGCGGCGAAGGCGCGCAGCCAGGCCACGCACTGCTCGTGGGTGAGCATCACAGTCCCCACCGCAGCCCCGCCGTCCTGACGGGTGCGTCCCACAGGGCCAGCAGCTCATCGTCGGCCTTCAGGACGGTGACGGAGCATCCCGCCATGTCCAGGCTGGTGATGTAGTTGCCCACCAGGTTGCGCACCACCCGAACCCCGGCGGCGTCGAGGAGGGCCTTGACCTCCCCGTACATCAGGTACAGCTCGATGAGCGGGGTGCCGCCCATGCCGTTGACCATGACGATGGTCTCCGAGCCGGCGAAGTCGTGGTCCGCGAGGATCGGCTCCACCAGCTGGCGGGCGATGTCCTTCGCGCCGGTCAGCGGCTCGCGGTGCCTGCCCGGTTCGCCGTGGATGCCGATGCCGATCTCCATCTGGTCCTCGGGCAGGTCGAAGGTGGGTCTTCCCGCGGCGGGGACGGTGCAGGAGGTCAGCGCCATGCCCATGGAACGGCCGTTCTCGATGACCTTCTTCGCCACCGCGACCACCGCATCCAGATCCCGGCCCTCCTCGGCCGCTGCGCCGACGATCTTCTCCAGCAACACCGTCAACCCGACCCCGCGGCGCCCCGCGGTGTAGAGCGAATCCTCCACCGCGACGTCGTCGGCAACCACCACCGTCTCGACGCGCACCCCCTGCTCGGCGGCCAGTTCCGCGGCCATCTCGAAGTTCATGACGTCGCCGGTGTAGTTCTTCACGACGTGCAGCACACCCGCTCCCGCATCCGTGCCGACGGTGGCCGCCAGCATCTGGTCGGGGGTGGGGGAGGTGAACACCTGACCCGCGCAGGCCGCATCCAGCATCCCGACCCCGACGAAACCGCCGTGCAGCGGTTCGTGGCCGGAACCACCCCCCGAGATCACCGCGACCTTCCCGGCGCGGGTGGGCTCGGCGCGGAAGATCACGCGGTTCTCGTGATCGACCCGGACGTTCTCGTCGGCAGCATCGATGCCTCTGAGGGCTTCCGCGATCACGTCGTCTGGCGAGTTGATCAGTTTCTTCATCGGGGTGCTCCTGCTTCGTTGCGGACCGTTTGCCTCTGATGCTCGCGCGAAACCACTTGCGGTTCAAGCAGAGAGCGTGAATATTGCACGATCGTGCCGGGAGAGGAGGCGCTGCTGCGACAACTCCCAGCTGGGGTTGTGGTGCCGGTGTGGGTAGGATACGGCGGTAAGGCCCCGGCTTTGCTGGGGCTTGCTTCACGTCTTGGAGGAAACCAATGCCGGGTGTTGTCGTGGTCGGAGCCCAGTGGGGCGACGAGGGCAAGGGCAAAGCAACCGATCAGCTGGGGGATCGCGTCGACCTGTGTGTGCGCTATTCGGGAGGCAACAACGCGGGCCACACCCTCGTGGTCGGGGGTGAGACCTTCGTCATGCACCTGCTGCCATCCGGGATCCTCAACCCCGGCACCACGACCGTGATCGGCAACGGCGTGGTGGTGGACCTCGACGTGTTCGCCGAGGAGCTGCAGACCCTCGTCTCCCGCGGGATCGAGGTGCCGCACCCGCTGATCAGCGCCAACGCCCACATCATCACCGAGTACCACAAGGTTCTCGACAAGGTCACCGAACGTTTCCTGGGCAAGCGGCGCATCGGCACCACCGGACGTGGCGTCGGTCCCGCCTACTCCGACAAGGTCAACCGGATGGGGGTGCGCATCCAGGACATCTTCGACGAACCGATCCTGCGGCAGAAGGTCGAGGCGGCCCTCGACCAGAAGAACCAGCTGCTGGTCAAGGTCTACAACCGCCGTCCCATCGAGGCCGACGCGATCGTCGATGCGCTGCTGGCGCACGCCGATGCCATCCGGCCGCACGTCATCGACTCGGGACGTTTCATCAACGACGCCCTCGACCGCGGCGAGGTGGTGCTGTTCGAGGGGGCCCAGGCGCACCACCTGGACGTCGACCACGGCACCTACCCCTATGTGACCTCGTCGAACCCGATCGCAGCGGGAGCATGCACGGGGGCGGGTGTCGGCCCCACCCGCATCGACCGGGCCATCGGCATCGCGAAGGCCTACACCACCCGCGTCGGTGAAGGGCCGTTCCCCACCGAGCTGCACGACGAGGACGGCGACCGGCTGCGCCGCGACGGCGGCGAGTTCGGGGCCACGACGGGCAGGCCGCGTCGCTGCGGCTGGTTCGACGCGCTCGTGGTGGAACAGGCCGCGAAGATCAACGGCTTCACCGATGTCTTCCTCACCAAACTGGATGTCCTGTCCGGCTGGGAGAAGATCCCGGTTTGTGTGGCCTACGACGTCGACGGGACACGCCACGACGTGATGCCCGTCACCCAGTCGGACTTCCACCACGCCACACCGGTCTACGAGGAACTGCCCGGCTGGAGCGAGGACATCTCGGCCTGCCGCGATTTCGGGGAACTGCCCGCGAACTGCCGCGCCTACGTGAAACGCTTGGAGGAGCTGATCGGTTGCCGCATCTCCGGGATCGGGGTCGGTCCGGGACGCGAACAGAGCATCATCATCAACGACCTATTGTGAGAGGACCTGCCATGAACGCCACCCCGAGCATCGTCCCACCGCCGCTGGAGGCGGCTCTTACCGGCGACGGGGAGCTGCTGGCAGCCTGGAAAAAACTTCCTCCCAGCCATCAACGGGAATGGATCAGGAGCATCGACGACGCGAAGCGTCCCGAGACCAAACAGCGCCGCGTGACCCAGCTGAGGGAGAAACTCCTGGGAAACTGATCCGCCCCAAGATTGTGTCGGCTTTTGGGCCAGTTTGGGGTCGGAGGGGTTGCGGTTCCCCGGATCTGCCTGAAAGTTAGGTGAGTATTGGGCATGGCCTCGGTGGGAACTCGTAGGAAACGCGCGAAACTGAACTGGTCCGGGCAGTCATCCGGCGCCGGTGCGGAATCGGTGCGTCCCGAGGCCCTGCAACTGGCCAGGAAGTACCTTGAGGAAGCCGGGGACGAGCGGGCCCGTGGGTTTGCGTCGTCCTCCGACGCCGAACTCCTGCAGCGCCTGGGTGCGTTCGGTGACGACGGGCTGCTCACCAACGCGGCATGGTTGCTGTTCGTTGGTACCGGCCACTCGGTCATCGAGTACCGGTTGCGGGGAGGACACAAGGAGTTGCGGCCGGGTGCGGAACTCTCGGTTCTGGAGCAGCTGACCCTGGTGCTCGATGCGGTCCGCGACAACAACCCCGAGGTTCAGATGCCCGACCGGGTGGAGGAGAAGACCGCCCCGGCGCTGAGCGCGCTGGCTGCCCGGGAGGCCGTCGTCAACGGGGTGGCGCACCGGGACTGGGTGGCCACGCACGCCACCGAGGTGGAACAGGAACATCGCTTCGGGGCGCTGCGGGTGCGCAGTCCCGGGGGGTTCGTCAGGGGATTCGGGGAGTACAACATCTTCTCCCGGTCGCCTTTCCCCCGGAACCCGGAGCTGATGAAACTCATGAAACCCCTGGGGCTGGTGGAGAACCGGGGTGCGGGGGTCGGCAGGATGGTCACCGAGTTGATCGGCAACGGCCAACCCGCCCCCACCTTCCGGGAGGTCGAGGGCAGCAGCGTCGAAGTGCTTCTGGGTGGTCGCCCACCCGACCCGGCCTGGCGGCTCTGGATCACCGGGCTCGGGTGGCCACGGGAACTGGAGGATCACCGGTTGTTGTTGCTGCTGCGGCGGGTGGCGGATCACCGCTGGATCGACGTCAGGACCGCAGCCAGGATCACCCACACCCCGGAGCTGCTGGCCCGCCCCCTGCTGAGGAGACTGGGAAAAATCGAGGTTTCCGGGACCCCGCTGCTCGTCCCGGTCGCCGGTGTGCCGCCCGAGAGCACCGATGTGTGGACCCTGTCCCCGCCGGCCCGGGAGGGGATGACGGAATTGTACGACCGGCTGAAACTCGCCATGCCCGGACGCGACAGGCAGGCCGTGGCGCGCAGCTACGTGCAGTCGCGGGGCAGGTTGTCCACCACGGAGCTGGGATCGATCCTCGGGATATCGGCGGCGGGGGCGGTCCCGCTGATCCAGAAGCTGGAACGAACCGGGGTGGTGCAGCCCGCGTGGGCCCACCGGAAGGGCCGCGGATTCCACTACGTCTTGAAGGATCCGGCTTCCGGCGGAGGATGAGACCATGACGACCTGGCGCGTCAAACGCATCTACGAGGAACCCGCCGACGCGGACGGCTACCGCGTCCTCGTCGACCGGCTCTGGCCGCGCGGGATCTCGAAGGAGGCCGCGCACCTGGACGAGTGGTGCAAGGACGTGGCGCCGAGCACCGAGGCGCGGCGCGACTTCGGACACGACCCGGCCCGGTTCGGGGAGTTCAAGGCCCGCTACCGCGCCGAACTGGCGGCCTCCGGTGCAGCCGCGGCCCTGGCGGAACGGCTGACCAACCGGCCGGTGGTGACGCTGCTGTACGCGGCCCACGACCCGAGCATCAACCAGGCGGTGGTGTTGCAGGAGGTTCTGCGCGATCCTCAGATCGCCTCATGAGGTGAGGAACAGCCGCTCGTGTGCTTATTGCGGAGCCGGGACCGGCCCGGAGTGTTTGCCTGAGCTGTTCGGCGGCGGCACCCAGGTGGGCTGGATTTCTTTCGGGGCGGGGTACTCGCGGATCGGACCCCACCATCGCCGCGACCCCATGGCGCCGTCGGTTTTCGTGAAAGGTCTCTAGATGTCGAGCTCCTTGAACGCCGGGACCTCCTGGGCCACTGCGATCCGGTCGGCCAGTTCCGGGTCCTTCTCGCGCAACTGGTCGAGCGTGTCGAAGATGTCGAGGGTCCGGTCGCTGCGCAGCCAGAAGCTGCGGGTCCAGGTGACGGGATCACGCCACAGGCGCTCTCCCTGCCCCTCCCAGTCCTCCGGGTCGGCCGTGATCTTCTCGTGGACGGCGTACCGGCCCTGCTTGGTGATGTAGACGAACCGGACACGGACCCCGTTTTCCACCTTTTCCGCGAGACGGAACAGTTTCCGGCCGGTGAAACGAACCGTGTGGCTGACGCCGTGTTCGTCGATGGTCAAGTCGATGGCATCCATCCCCTCGTGGCGCAGTTTCGCCCTGGCCATGTACTCTCGCAGTGCTATCGCGATGGCGGGGGACAGACCCCCGGCCTCCTGAGCGGCCTGTTCGAAGAGTTCCTGGTCGTTGTCCGAGACGTAGATGGTCCTTCTTGGCATGGGGTGAGTATATGCATACGTATACTAACCAAGGTAATGAACTGCCGGGACGGACGTTGCGACCGACCTCAGGTGAAGGCATCGACGGGGTTCATGCGGGCACCCGGATGATCACCCAGCCGTCGTCGAGACCGGCTCCCGGGGCGCCATCCGGCCGGACGATGTGATTCACGTCGTGCTGTCCTCGGCGAGCCGCACCGTCCTCCAACCAATGTCCAGGCCGACCGCCACCCCGTCGGGAAGAGCCGCGATGGCCCGCACCGGTCTCCTGAAACGGGTCTCGTGGAGCTGATCCCCCGTCGCGGGATCCGTCACCCGGACCGTGCCGTCGCGATGCCCCGTGGCGATGCGCAGGCGGGGCAGCGGCACCGCCAGCCCCGGTGCAAGCCCCACCGGAAGCCGGTGGGAGGCGACCTGCTGCTCGGCGTCCGGGTCCCAGAGCGTGTATCCGCCGTCCTTGTCGATCACCACCAGCAGGGTTCGTTCCGGGGCCGTGTGGGCGGTGACGCTGCTCAGCCATTCGCGGGGACCCTCCAGTCGGCCCACCCTGCGCCCGGTCTCCGGATCCCACAGCAGGGTGACACCGTCTCCGCTGGATGCCAGCCGCAGCTGGCCGTCGGGGGTGCGCCAGGTGGTGAGGTCGGTGGCCGCGCCCTCGTGGCCGATCAGCGGCATCCCGTCCTCTTCCCCGGCCTCTGGATCGAGGACGCGGATTCCGACGTCGCCGCGGATGATCGCGACCCGCGGCCGGCCCGACGGGGTGCACCACGTCGTCAACCGGGAACCCGGGGTCGTTTCACCGACCTGTAGCTCACCGACCCGGTCTTCCGTCTCTGGATCCCAGAACTGGATGCTCCGGTTGTTCGTGAGCACCGCCAGCCGGGGAGCCCCGGTGCTCGACGTGAAGGCGGCCGCGTGAACGGGGCCGTCACTGACCGGCAACCTGCGCAACCGGCGTCCCGAAACGGCATCCCAGACACAGACGAAACGACCACGCCCGAGCGTGACCACCCGTGGTTTGCCGTCCGGCGTGGTGAACGTCGTGATGGCCCTGACCGGACCGCGTCTTCGCGCCTGCCTGAGCCGGGCCAGGGTCAACATCCCCAGGGTGGTGGCGGCGACGAACTTCCTCGGGAACCGACGCATCGGATTCAGCCTCCCGGGTTCGCGGCGTCGCGTCTCGTTCGGTGTCCCCCGGAGCGGGCATGCAGGTCGATCATGGCCTGAACAGTACCCGGCACCACCGACAAAACGGATGCGATGCTCAGACCTCCGGTGGCAGCCTCAGCAACGCCCAGCCGTCGTCGAGGCTCACGGCCAGGTCTCCGTGGCGGAACGAGACGATGGTCTCGGCGTAGTCCAGGGCGTGCATGGCGTAGGTCATCCTGCCGGTCGCGATGTCCCAGAACCTGATGGAACGGTCCAGCCCCGAGGTGACCAGACGTGTGCGGCCCTCCCGGTTCGTTCCCACCAGCACGACATCGCAGAGATTCTCCTCGCCGTTGCTGAGCCGACCCAGCTGCCGTCCGTTGCCCGGGTCCCAGACGCGGACGATGCAATCGTCCCCGGTGGTGACCAGCCGGGGTTCACCGTTTGCCGCGGAGAAGGCGACCACGCAGGTCATCGGGCAGGACGGTCCTTTCAGGGGCCTGCCGATCGGCCGCCCCACGTCGGGGTCCCAGATGCGGATGGCGCCCTCGTCACCGACGGAGGCCAACCAGGCGTCGCCGTGACGGGTGTTGAAGGTGCACAGGGCCCTGACCGGTCCGACATGGCCCGTGAGTGACCGGCCGGCCTGGGTGCCGTTGACCGGATCCCAGAGCCGGATGCTGCCGTCGCTGCTGGCGGTGGCCAGCCGGATCTCCCCGAACGGGGTGGTCCAGGCCAGGACGTCGTTGATGCGTGCGGCGTGCCCGGTGAGGGGTTCACCGGCGAGCTGCTCCGAACCGAGGTCCCAGATCCGCAGGGACTCCTGCTCCGCGACCGCGAGCATCTGGTCGCCCCGCCGGGTGGTGAACCGGACGCTGCGGGCCTCGGTCCACGGCTGCCCGGGGCGGGCGTTCAACTCCCCGACCCACTGGCCCGTGTCGGTTTCCCAGATCTGGAGGACGTCGTCGTAGGTGTTCCGGATGGTGCCGACCCGTGGCGATCCGTCGGGGGCCGTGAACCAGGTGACCACCTGCATCTCGTCCAGCTGCTCGACGGATCTGGCCGCCGGACGGGACTTGGAGGCCGGGTCCCAGATCCGGATGGTGTGGTCGCGGGAGGCGGAGGCCAGCAGCGGACGGCCGGCGGGGCCGTAGAAGGAGGACACGGCCGTCACCTGGAAACCGTGGCCGCGCAGTGGAACCCCGACCTCCTCGCCGGTGGCGCGGTCCGTGATCTTGACGTTGTTGCCGTCGGGAACCGCCAGCAGCGTCCGGCCGTAGGCGTTGGTGAACGTGGCCTCGCGTCTGGCGGAGATGCCCGACAGGGGGGAGTCGACGGGTTCGTCGGTTTCCTCGCCGGTGCCGGGATCCCAGCGCCGCGTGGCGGCGTCGTTGCTCTCGGAGACGAGCAGGGTGCGGCCGTCGCGGGCGTTGCACCTGGAGAGTTCGGTGACCTCCCCGGTGTTTCCCACCAACGTCAGATGTGGGGTCTGGGGGCGCCGAACGGCCTGCCGGACGAACCAGGTGGACTCGTCGACGGCACTCGGGGGCATGGACGTGAACCAGGCGGTGGCGAGCTGCCGGATGCCCTGCCGGTCCTGCGGGTCCGCGTCGCGCAGCAGATGACTGGCGGCCAGCATCCCCGAGACCCGGGGCGGCAACGAGTACCGCCCGAAGGCGTCCTGCATGATCCGCTGGGTCAGCTCGCGTGGATTGATGCAGTCCATGACGAGTTCGTTCTCGGCCAGTTCCTGCAGCCACGTCTGAACCCCCGACCGGGCGGGAAGCGTCACCTCCTCGTCAGGGGAGATGGCGGCGTGCATGGCGAGATGTGCAGTCGATCCCGGGTGGATGCTCATCTGGCTCCTCGTGCCTCTGGTGGCCGGTGATCATAGGTTATATCGAGACCCCGGCTCAGCGACGGCGTTTCACTGTCGGCCGAACGCCTGACATGCCTGGGAACCGTGTCGATGACGACGGCACGAATGCCGGTTCGCCCGACCCGGCGTGCCGCAGTCGGGCATGACTTCCGGAACAGGGCCTAGGCTCGGGTTGTGACCACTGTTCTGCTTCTCGGCTCCGGTGGGCGTGAACACGCCCTGGGCCGCGCCCTCATCGCCGATCCCTCCGTCCAGCTGCACGCCGCCCCCGGGAATCCCGGGTTGGCCGCGATCGGGACCCTGCACGCCGTCGAACCCTCCGACCCCGCGGCCGTGGTCGCGCTGGCACGTCGGATCGGGGCCGACCTGGTGGTCGTGGGACCGGAGGCGCCCTTGGTCGCGGGGGTGGCCGATGCCGTCCGGGAAGCAGGGATCGACTGCTTCGGCCCGTCCGCGGCGGCCGCCGAACTGGAGGGCTCCAAGGCCTTCGCCAAGGACGTGATGCGCACCGCCGGGGTGCCGACCGCCGATGCCCGTGTGTGCGCGACGCCCGGTGAGGCCGCCGCCGCCCTCGACGCCTACGGTCCGCCCTACGTCGTCAAGAACGACGGCCTGGCGGCCGGCAAGGGGGTCGTCGTCACCCCCGACCGCACCGCCGCCCTGGCGCACGCCGAGGCCTGTGGGAAAGTGGTGATCGAGGAGTTCCTCGACGGACCGGAGGTGTCGTTGTTCGCGATCTGCGACGGCGTCACCGCGGTGCCGCTGCTGCCCGCCCAGGACTTCAAACGCGTCGGTGACGGTGATGCCGGCCCCAACACCGGCGGCATGGGGGCCTACTGCCCGCTGCCGTGGGCGCCGGACGGGCTCGTCGAGGAGGTCATGGCCCAGGTGATCGACCCGACGCTGACGGAGATGAGCCGCCGCGGCACACCGTTCGTGGGGCTGCTGTACGCAGGGCTGGCGTTGACCGCTCGCGGGGTGCGGGTGGTGGAGTTCAACGTCCGGTTCGGCGACCCCGAGACCCAGGCCGTCCTGGCGCTGCTGGAAACCCCCCTCGCCGGTGTGCTGCGCGCCGCGGCCCGCGGTGAACTGGCCGGCCTGCCGCCGCTGCGGTGGCGTGACGGCGCCGCAGTGGTGGTCGTCGAGGCGGCGCAGGGCTACCCGGGCACCCCGGTCGGGGGAGGAAGCATCGACCTGCCCGCCGACACCGACCGCGCATGGACCCTGCACGCCGGAACCGCATCGGCAGACGACGGTCTCGTCGCCGCTGGGGGACGCGTGCTGGGAATCGTCGGGCTGGGAGAGGACCTCGACCAGGCCCGCGGTCGCGCCTACGACCACCTGTCGCAGGTGGATTTCCCCGACGGCTTCCACCGCACCGACATCGGCATCCCGCACTGAAAGACCCGCGGGCAGAACCCTCCCCAGAGTCGGTTGGACCGGCCCGCGAGGCTTTACCTTGAAGTTGGTGAGCCGGCCTGCGAGCGTCAGCGAGTGGGGCGTGTCGAAACCATGGTGAGGGTGTCTAGGGTCTTGTGGTCGGGTTTGCCGACCGGGCGCCAGTGGTGGTTTCGACTCAGCCGTTCGCTTCGCTCACATGCTGGCTCAACCAGCTTCGGGAGGGGGCTCGCGATCCGGCTCAACCGGGTTCAAGGGGCCCATCGCCCCACGGAACCTCGGAAATCGGGAGAAATGCGGTGGAGCCAATAGAGTTGCCCGCATGAGCGTTCCCAATGTGCTGGCCACCCGTTACGCCTCCGCGCAGATGCGCGCCATCTGGGCGCCCGAGGCGAAGGTGGTCGCCGAGCGGCGGCTCTGGCTGGCGGTGTTGCGCGCCCAACGCGACCTGGGTGTCGACTTCGGGGGCGCCGAGGCCGACGAGGTGATCGCCGCCTACGAGGCGGTCGTCGAAGAGGTGGACCTCGAATCCATTGCGGCCCGCGAACGCGTCACCCGCCACGACGTCAAGGCGCGGATCGAGGAGTTCAACGCCCTCGCCGGCCACGAACACGTCCACAAGGGCATGACCTCGCGAGACCTCACCGAGAACATCGAGCAGTACCAGGTCCTGTCCTCGCTTCGCGTGATCCGCGACCGCGTCGTCGCCGCCCTGGCGCAGCTGGCCCGGCTGGCCGTCGCATGGGCCGATCAGCCGCTGACCGGTCGCTCCCACAACGTCGCGGCCCAGATCACCACCCTGGGCAAGCGGTTCGCCACCGCCGCCGACGAACTGCTGGTGGCGTACCGGAGACTGGAGGAGCTCATCGCCCGCTACCCGGCGCGCGGGATCAAGGGGCCGGTCGGAACCGCCCAGGACATGCTCGACCTCCTCGGCGGCGACGCCGGCAGGCTGGCCGAGCTGGAACGCCGGGTCACCTCCGAGCTGGGTTTCGAGGCCGTTCTCACCTCCACGGGACAGGTGTATCCGCGCAGCCTCGACTACGACGTCGTCACCGCCCTGGCGCAGACCTCCGCGGCCCCGTCGAACGTGGCCACCACCATCCGCCTGATGGCGGGTCTCGAACTGGTCACGGAGGGGTTCAAGGAGGGACAGGTCGGCAGCTCCGCCATGCCCCACAAGATGAACACCCGCTCCTGTGAGCGCGTCAACGGGCTGTCGGTGATCCTGCGCGGCCACGTCTCCATGATCGGTGAGCTGGCCGGGGACCAGTGGAACGAGGGCGACGTCTCCTGCTCGGTGGTGCGGCGGGTGGCGCTGCCCGACGCATTCTTCGCGCTCGACGGACTGTTCGAGACCTTCCTCACCGTGCTCGCCGACTTCGGGGCCTTCCCTGAGGTGATCGCCGCCGAACTGGACCGCTATCTGCCCTTCCTGACCACCACGAAGGTGCTGATGGCGGCGGTGCGCAGGGGAGTGGGTCGCGAGGAGGCCCACGAGGTCATCAAGGAACACGCGGTCGCCGTCGCGCTGGAGATGCGCCACGGCATGAGGATCAATGACCTCCTCGACCGCCTCGCCGCCGATCCCCGCCTCAGGCTGACCCGCGACGAACTGGGCGCGCTGGTCACCGATCCCCTCGACCTGGCGGGCACCGCAGGGTCGCAGGTGGCGCGGATCGCGGAGGAGGTCGCGGAAATCACGGCGACCCATCCGGAGGCGGCCGCCTACCGCCCGGGAGCCGTGCTGTAAGGGGAAGAACCCCGCATTCAGGGAAGTTCATTCGCAGCCACCCTCAACCGCGCTCTGACCATGGGTTTTACCGATCGATGTGCCGCCTGTGATTGAGCCTCATTCCGTGACGGCCGTCTCGTCTTGAGCGCTCTCCCAGGCGCGGATCGCGCCGTGGAGACGAACCGAAATCGCCACGCAGCCCAGGAAACACAGCCCGGACACGTAGAACGGGACCCGCAGATCCAGTGTCGCAGCCATCCACCCACCCGCAGCAGCCCCGGTCGCAAGGCCGAGATAGCTCAGCAACCGTCCCACAGACCCGATTCGTCCCAACAGGTCCTGCGGAATGATCTTCTGTCGAACCGAGCCGGCGAGCACACTCCAGACCACCGCATGACAGATGTATGCGGCCATCGCTACGGCTGCGACGAAGGTGTTCGAAGTGGCTCCGCAGATGGTGATCGAGGCAGCCCCCAGAAACAGAGCCAGGACGATGCTGGTGCCGTACCCGAATTGCTTACGGAGCCGCGGCGAAACGAAGCTTCCTAGAAGCCCGCCCAACGCCGAGAAAGACATCATGAGTCCGTAGCCTCCACTGTCCAGCCCAAGGATGCGTTGAGCGAAGACAACGAGGAACGAGAACGGCAGGCTGTAGGCGACGCTCGCTAGCCCATTGATCGCGACCAGGCCAGCAACGATCTCGTTCCTGCGGAGCCACGCCAGGCCCGTACTCAGATCGTTCCAGATGGATGTACGTTCCGTGCCCATCTCACTGCCTCGGTGCGGTCCCCGTAGGAGGAAGAAGGCCAGGGAGGCGACGCCGCAGGCAAAGGAACTAGCCCCAATGGGCAGTGCGGCGGTCACCGCGAACAGGAAGCCTCCCAACGGGGGCCCAACGAATTCATCAATGACGAGCTGAGTGCCGGTGATCTGCGAGTTTGCCCGGTCGAGTTCCTTGGCAGGGATGATTGACGGGAGCACAGAGAACACTGCCGTGTCGGATGTGGCCTCGACCAGCGCCACCGCGGCGTAGATGACGTAGAGAAGGGATATATTCACGGCACCTTTGACCAACAGGATGGCGAGGGCGCCGTAGGCGAGGAATCGCAAGAGATTCGCCATGTACAGCAGATGACGGCGATCAAAACGGTCGATCATGACGCCGATACCGAGCACCGCACCGATTCGGGGAACCGTGTAGGCAACAGTCAAACCGGAGACGGTCAACGGATCTTTGCTCAGTGCAGTAGCAATCAGGGGCATGGCGATGAATACCAGTCCATCGCTGAGATTGGATGCTGCGTTCCCGACCCACAGCTTGCGGTATTCGAGGTTCCTCACGAAGGTTCCGATGCTCTCGGCATGTTCACGTCCTCTTCAAGCCGAACTGCTATAGGTTTTGTGGAGGGTGGCGAAAACTTGGATTGTGGTTTAGGCTGCCGTCTCGGTTTGTCTCCATTCCTGATGGGCTTCGTTCGGGGTGCGGTATCCGATTGTGGAATGAAGCCTGGTTTGATTGCAGTCGGTGTTCAATCCATGATGTTGCGTCCTTGGGGCTTATTCACGGGGTTTTTTGAATTTCCCCAAGTAACGTTTTGCCCCGAGGGGGCGTGGGGGTGACTTGTCCGATCTGAGACAATCAAAGTGTTCCACCGCAAAGAATCTCAGGAGAAAAACAAACCGCTGCCGTGAATGCTACCACAAGCCTTGACCGTGACCAGATCCTTGACCCGTGTGAACTGATACACCCCCGTTCCGGAAACCCATCCGGCAGCAGGGTCTCGTGCCCTGGGATTGTTCCGCCGAATCCAGGTCACTTTGTTGATGCTCGGGCACAATCTCACTCAGGAGTTGCTGACAGACATTCACGCGGGTTTCCCAAACCACCGGCTCACGAGTGGTCACGGTCTACACTTCCTTGATCGCCGAGGCCATCCAAGGCGTGGGTGCCTGATGTGGGGGACCTCGACCCGGATCCGGCAGCATGCTCATCGACGGTACCTTGGCGTCCTGCTGACCATGGTCCAAGCGTCCTGAGTTGTGACTGGGGCAAGCGCCACACGACGGGGATGAATCCGCAGGTGGCCGGACACCTCGCCTGGCTCTCAAAACCATCAGTGGGCAGTGGTCATGGTGCGAAAACCATCACGGAGGCTTACTCACAGCCGTCCTCAAGTGTTGTCTGACCAGGGCTTCGCTGGCCGAGGTGTTGCCCGTGAACAAGCCTCAAGGGATACGCGATGACCGCGGCAGTTGTCGCGAGCCCCTGGTGCGATCGCTTGGAGCCATGTCAAAGGTGGCGACTGGAAACGTCGGATCGCGTCACTCGTCGACGGGTTCGAGTAACCGTCACCATGAAGCGCAAAACCCGGCTCACCGACCGTCCGGAAGGCTGCCGAGCTCACTTCGCACCGCTACTGCCGCGCGCATCACCACTGTAACCCGGGCAGGATGTGGCTTCCTCAACGGGTCTGCTGTTTGGCTGTCGGATGGTTTCGACACGGGCTACTCCTTCGTCGCGGCCCGGCTCAACCAGCTTCAGGGAGAGAACGTTCACGTGCTGGCTCAACCAGTTTCAGGGAGAGGACGCTCACGTGCTGGCTCAACCAGCTTGAGGGGCGGAAGTTGGTTGAGCCGGCCTGCTCGCATCCGGAAGAACACCCCCTTGGTTTCACCCCGCAGCTCTCGGGTTTCTGCCACGTCTGCACCCTGGGAGGGGTTAGCATGCCAAGACCGTCAGGAAATCAGAGGAGCACCATGAACCAGTCTCCCCAGAACACTGATCCATCCAAGCCGGAACCTTCGGGTAGCGGAGTCCCCGATTTCATGCTCGGTGAACCAACCGGTCAGGTGGGTGAAGCTGCCGAACCGGTCGGCGCGTCAGCCGGATCCGCCGATGCCGCGACCGGGCAGCCCCACCGGGCGGACGAGGCAGCCGCCTTCAACCGCTACCTGTACGCCCCCGAACAGTCATCTTCCAGGTACGACCCCTACGCCGTGGGTGAGTTCCCATCCCAACGCTGGGAGGACCCGAGCCGTGACAGCGTTGCGAGCTGGGTCGGGGTTGTGATCCTCATGGCCATCCCCTTGGCGAACATCGTCGCGGTTCTGGTGATGGCGTGCTCGTCGAGTTTCTCGCGCGCCAAGCAGAACTTTGCTCGCGCCACCTTGATCGTGTTCGGGATCGTCCTGGGGTTGTTGTTTCTCATCGGCCTGACGTCCGGGGCGCTGTTCAGGGTCGTACAGCGGTGACGTTGCGAAGGGGCTGCCGACCGGGTCGTGTCCGGTCGACAGCCCCTTTTTCCGGGAAGGTCACGAGGCAGCGGTGAGGGCTTCCCGCCACTTCAGGGGTTTGCCGGTGCGCAGCAGGCCGCGGTCGTAGATCCGGGCGGCGAACCAGACCGTCGCGACGGTGGTGAGGATGAGCAGCGCCAGTGAGGCGAAGGGTTCCCAGCCTGCGCTCTGGCCGAGGAAGATGCGCACCGGAACGGCGACCGGGGCGGAGAACGGGATGTAGCTCATCGCCGTCATGGCCAGGGGATTGCTGGTGCCGAATGCAACACCGAGATAGGGCAGCATCACGAGCCAGGTGAGGGGCTGCAGCGAGGTGTTGAGATCCTCGGTGCGGGAGACCAGCGCGGCGGCAGCCGCGTAGAGGGCCGCGATCATGACGAACCCGAACAGGAACAGGACGACGAACCAGACGATGGGCCACACGAGGTCCGCCACCGGCAGGACGCTGCCGTTTATCGCCAGCCCCCCGAGGACGGTGGCCGCGATGGCGAGGATCTGCGCCAGTGCCGCGGCGGAGTTACCGATGATCTTTCCGGTGAGCAGCGCCTTCGAGGAAATGCTGGCCAGCAGGATCTCGACGATGCGCGTCTGCTTCTCCTCGACCACCGAGTTGGCGATGCCCATGCCGAAGACTATGGCTGCCATCATCCACACCATGCCGAAACCAATTCCCAGGAAATAGCGAAGGGCGGGATGCGGGGCGTTGGGGTCGAGCAGCTGAACGTTCGGGGACACCGAAAGGGACGAGAGCAGGCCGGTCGGGGTGTCCCGCAGCGACAGCACCTCGATTCCCAGCGGGTTCGACGTGTCCGGAACCACGGCGGCTTTCGCGTCCTCGGAGAGCACGGCGTTGCGCGCCGCCTCCGGGTCCGCGACCTCGACCACGGTGATGTTCGGCAGGTTCCTGAGTTTCGGGGCGAGGTCCGTGGTGGTGGCGACGGTGGTGGCGCCGCCGTCCATCCACTTTCCGATCTGCGGGGTGAAAACGACGGCGAGGAACATGACGGCCAGGGTGATGAGGGTCGAGATGATGAACGACTTCGACATGCATCGCACCACGATTTCCCGTTTGGCGACGATACCGACGGTGCTCCAGAAGCTCGGACGGGCGGGGGTCTGGGTGTTCATTGGGCCATCTCCTTGTAGATCTCGTGCAGGCTGCGGGTCACGCGCTGGAAGTTGCTGACGGTGCCGCGTTCCAGGGCGGCCACCAGGACACGGTTGGCGGTTTCCTCGTCGGGTGCCTGGAACCGGACGTAGCCGCCGTCGAACTCGACCACCGGGACGATGTCACGCACCCAGCCGGTGTCGGTGTTCGTCTCCAGATCCCACTCGTTGCCGGTGTTGGCGGCCTGGAGCTCGGCCCGGGTGCCGTTGGCGCGGATCTCGCCCCGGGAGATGATCACGAGCTGGTCGCAGAGCCGCTCCACAACGTCGAGCTGGTGCGAGGAGAACAGGACGGGGGCGCCCGTGGCCGCGACCTCACGGAGCACGTCGACGGTGATGTCAACCGAATCCGGGTCGAGACCGGAGAACGGTTCGTCCAGGACCAGGGCGTTGGGTCGGTGGATGAGGGCCGCGGCGATCTGCACCCGCTGCTGGTTGCCGAGCGACAGCGACTCCAGGGTGTCGGTGGGTTTGCCGTTGAGCTGGAGACGTTCCAGCAGTTCCAGGCCGTAGCGGCGCGCCTCGGTGGCGTCGCTGCCGTGCAGCTGGGCCAGGTAGACGAGCTGGTCGATGATCTTCATCTTCGGGTAGAGGCCGCGTTCCTCCGGCATGTAGCCGATGGTGGCGCGCTGCTCGGCGTTCATGGGTTGACCGTCGACCAGGACCTGCCCTTCATTGGCCGCCAGCACGCCCAGGATGATCCGCATGGTCGTGGTCTTGCCGGCCCCGTTGCCGCCGACGAAACCCGTCATGAGGCCGGGCCTGATGTCGAAGGAGACATCGTTCAACACATGCTTGTCACCGAAGAACCGGTGAACGTTCCGTACGTTGATCATGACCTCAACGCTACGGATCGGGACCCGGTTGGCGCTTCCCGCGGCAGGGGGAAATCCGTCCTCCCCCACACGGGGGATACGAGATGGCGTAGTTCGCCTGCCCTCCTGACGGGAACGCCTGTCTTGTGGTCGTGTGCCTGCGCTACAGCGCAAGCGGACGACTGCAAGACAGGCGTTTCCGTGGCTCGGTCGCGGCCCGGTTTCGACTCGACCTGTTCGCTGGTGCTCGCGGGTCAGTTCGAGCGGGACACGAGACCGTTCTCGTAGGCCCAGATGACTGCGTTGATGCGGTCGCGCAACCCCAGTTTGGTGAGGATGTTGGACACGTGGGTCTTGACGGTTTCGGTGCTGACGAACATCTCGGCCGCGATCTCGGCGTTGCTGAGGCCGCGTGCCAGGTGCAGCAGGGTGTCGTGTTCGCGCTCCGTCAACACCCCCGCCGCGGCCCTGCCGGGGCAGTGGGGCTCCTGCCGGGGCGCGGTGAAGCGTTCGATGACCCGGCGGGTGACCTGCGGCGACAGCAGCCCCTCGCCGCGCCCCAGGATCTGCACGGCCTCGATGAGTTTCTCGGCCTCCGCGGTTTTCAGCAGGAACCCCGACGCGCCCGCCTGGAGGGTCTCGAACAGGAAGTCGTCGCGGTCGAAGGTGGTCAGAATCAGCACGGCCGAGCCGCATCCCCGGGACGTGAGCTCGCGGGTCGCCTCGATCCCGTTCATCCGGGGCATCTGCACATCCATGCAGACCACGTCGGGGCGCAACTCGATGGCCAGTTCGACGCCCCGGGTGCCGTCGCCCGCCTCGCCCACCACCTCGATGCCGGGTTCGGTCTCCAGGATGGTCTTGAAGCCGGTGCGGATGAGGGGCTGGTCGTCGACCAGAAGGACGCGGATCATGCGGTCGCTCCCGCCGTCGGGATCTCGGCTCGCACCCGGAAACCACCCCGGGGTTTCGAACCGGCCTCGAGGCTGCCCCCGAGAGCTATCACCCGTTCCCGCATCCCCGCGAGGCCGGTGCCGGTGCCCGGGATGTTGCGTCGCATCCCGAAACCGTCGTCCGAGACCTCCAACTCCACGGAATCCGGTCGGGAGCGAAGGCGCACGGCGACGCTGGCGGTCGGGCCGGCGTGCTTGGCGGCGTTGGTGAGGGCCTCCTGCGCCACCCGGTAGAGGGTCAGTTCAACAGCGGGGCTGAGTTCGGGCAGCTCCCCGATCGTCTCGTAGCTGACGCGTGCCTCCGCCAGCCGCGCGGACTCCACCAGGTCGGGTATGTCCTCCACGGTTGGCAGGCCCTCCTCCGTCGCGTTGGTCTCCCGCAGGGTGAACACCATCGAACGCAGGTCGTTCACCGCCTGTCGCGCGCTGGCCTCGATCTGTTTCAGTGACTTCTCGGTGTGCTCCGGGTCCCTGCCCAGCAGGCGCCGGGCGGCCGCGGCCTGCACCGACATGGTGGTGACGTGATGGGCGACGACATCGTGCAGCTCGCGGGCGATCCGGAGCCGCTCCTCCTCGATGGCGCGGGTGATCAGCTCGGCCTGCAGCGCCTTGACGTTCCTGTTGGCCTCGACCAGTTCCTGCCGCTCCAGGGCCTGCTGCCAGGCCCGGTCGCCGAAGACCCAGGCGCCCGCGAAGAAGGCGAGGTTGATCACCAGATAGAGGGCGAACAGCGCCACCAGGATGGTGGCGGAGGCGAACTGCACGTTCAGTTTCGCCGACCCCAGGTTGACCAGAATGCTCAGGCAGACGTTCAAGCCCATGGCGATGCTGATGACGGTCCGGGTGGCCAGAGCCGCCCCGCGTCGGGCCGACCACGCCCCGATCGAGTAGAACGACAGGAAGAGCGTGACCTGGGATGCGAAGAGATCCATCCCGGTGGTGTTGGACAGGGCGATGTAGAGCGCGTTGACGGCAATCCCGGAGGCCAGCGGGTGGCTTCGCCGCCAGATCAGGGGAAGAGGGAGCAGCAGGCAACCGATCAGCTGGATCTCAAGGGGTGTGGCGAAGGTCGTCGAACCCAGGACGAAGGTCAGCCAGGCCATCAGACATCCCGCCGCCACGGCCGCGGCGGTGACGATCAGGTCCTGCCTCAGCCAGTTCTCGGGCAGTGTGCGTGAAGCCATGGAAGTGATGGTAAATGCTCCGCGAAGAAACAGGAACGCCTGTCCTGTGGTCGTGGGCCTGCGCTACAGCGCAAGCGGACGACTGCAAGGCAGGCGTTTCCTGCCGTCCGCCCTCGACAGCTCCCACTGTGCTAGTGTATTAATCACTTAATACAGCGATACGAAAGGTGTGTTCCGGTCCGTGGGGTCCGTGCCGTGACTCCGTACCGACGGCTGGCGTCGCTTCCCGACCATCGCGAACTGTCCGGAAGGATCGTCCCTTGCTGAGAACGGTGGATTTGTCGAAGAGATTCGGGGGGAACAATCTGGTGCTGGACGGGGTCTCCGTGGCCTTCGATGAGGCCTCCGTCACCGCGATCATGGGGCCGTCCGGGTCCGGGAAGAGCACGCTGCTCCACTGCCTGTCGGGCATGCTCCGTGCCACATCCGGGAAGGTGTTCCTCGGTGATGTCGACATCACGGGGCTCAGCCGCAGGAGACTCGATGCGCTCAGGAGGACCTCCTTCGGTTTCATCTTCCAGGACTACAACCTGATCGACGCCCTGACCGCTGTCCAGAACGTGCGGTTGCCGTCACTGTTCGGCGGAGCCGAGGTGACGGAGCCGCGAGCCCGGGAGATGCTCACGCTGGTGGGTTTGTCAGGCCTGGAGAACCGGTACCCGGCCGAGCTGTCCGGCGGTCAACGCCAGCGGGTCGCCATCGCGCGGGCGCTGGCCGCGGAACGCAGGGTGGTCTTCGCCGACGAGCCGACGGGAGCCCTGGACAGCGCATCCCGGCGGGAGGTGCTGGAACATTTCGCCGCGCTCCCGGCGCTCGGGAGCACCGTCGTGGTCGTCACCCACGACCCGACCGTCGCCGCCGCGGCATCACGAGTGCTCTTCCTGTACGACGGCGTGATCGTGGACGACCGCAGTGGTCTCGGGGCCCGTGACATCGCCGCCAGGCTCACCGATCTGGAGGCACGCTCATGAGGGCCTTGGAGATGATCCACTTGTCGACGCGGCTGGTGGTGCGTCACCTGGGGTTGTACGCCGGATGCGCCTTCACCATAGCCGCCACGGCGGTGGTCACGGGTGCCGAGACGACCGTCGCGGCGGCTTTCGGTGATCCCGGGCGGGTGTCCGTCGCCGGCCTGGCCCGTGAGCATGTGATGCGCACCGCGCAGCTGGCCGGCTGGCTGCTGGCGGTGATGTGTGGACTGGCCATCGTCGTCTCCGGTTTTCTGGTGTTCTCGGCCGTGAAACAGGTCGTCTCACTGCGGCAGCGGGAGCTGGCGATGTTGCGGCTGGCCGGGGCCAGCCGGTGGCACATCGGCGTCATGGCCTTCCTGGAGTGCGCGGTGCTCGCCCTGGTGGCCTCCGCGCCGTCGGCGCTGCTGGGAGGCGCGCTCGCCTCGCCCTTCTTCGAGATGCTGAAGACGGCCGGGATGTTCAGCAGGGTCGGGCTCGATACCTCCGTGCAGGTGCTTCCGATCATGGTGGTGACGGCGGTCCTGGTTTTCACTTCCGCCACGGCCGGCTTGCTGGCCGCGAGGAGTGCCACCCGGGGGGATCTGATCGGCGGCACCGATCCGCTGTCCGGGCGAATGCGGCCCCGGCAGGTCGCGGGACGGCTGGTCGTGGCCGGGGCGTGCGTGTGCGCCGTGGTGCTGATCGGTCCGGACAGCGATGTGGGTCTGGTGATCCTGGTGCCGGTGATCGCGGTCGTGTCCTTGCTGGCCCTGGCTCCCTTCCTCGTGCCCGTGGTCACCTGGCTGGCCGGGAGGGTGCTGGCGCCCATCATGTCCGGTCCCGCCATGCTGGCGGCCGGGCGGGCCTCCAAGGACCGCCGCCGTTACGTCGGTGTCGCGACGCCGTTCATACTCGCGGTCGGGCTGCTCGGTGGTTTCCACGTCGGAAACGCGGTTGACGAGCATCGGACGTTCGGGACTTACGGTGAGCTGCTCACCGCGACGGCCGTGGTGTTCGTGCCGGATGCGGCGAGCGCTGACCGGGTGGTGGATCTCATCGGCGGCAGCGCCTCCACCATCGCGCGGCACACCTCCACGATGTGGCCCGTGGCCGATCCCGCCGGGAAACTCGAACTGAAATACCTGAACTTCGTCGACCCGTTGGCGTACGCGGAACTGTGGAGCCAGCAGGTGGTTTCCGGGGATCTCTCACAGGTCGGGGGCAAGTCCATCGCATCCAGCGAGAAGGGCGACGAGGTCGGTGAAACCTACACCCTCGACGACGCGGCCGGGCAGCCGGTCACCCTGAGGGTGGTGGCGGTCGTCCACGACCCCGTCAACGAAGGGCTCTTCCTCGACTGGACGCAGCTCGTGGCAATGACCGGCGGCCGTGCCGGGCCGCCGACGGTTTTCGTGAATGGAACCGGCGGCAGCGGGGAGCTCGCAGGGGAGCTCGACGAGAACTCGGTGGCGGGCTCCGTCACGGACGTGCCCGGTTACGTGCAACGACGCCTGGAGGCCCGGCACCTCGCCACCGCCAATTCGAACATCGGCCTGTTCGGGACCATCTATCTGATGAGCCTGGTCGGCATGACCCAGATGGCCATCGCGTCGAACCTCGGACGTCGCCGCGAATACTCCACCCTGCGCTCGCTCGGTGTCGGTCGTGGGGGAGTGATGGGAGTGGTCGCTGTGGAGGCGGTGATCCTGCTGGTCACCTCGGCGATCCTGATCCTCGGGACGCTGCTGGGGCTCGGCGCGCGATACGCGCTCGGCGATGCATCCCTGGTCGGGCCCGCGATCTTCGACGTGCTGCCGCAGACCCTCGGCTTCTTCGGGTTCATGAGTGCCTTTCTAATCGCTGGAAACGCTCTCGGTGCGTTCCTGGCGGCAGGGGACGACCCGGGACGGGCCTGACGGGTCGCCTGCCCTCCCGCCGGAAACGCTTGTCTTCCCATCGTTTGCCTGCCTTCTCGTCGTTCGCCTGTCTTCCAGCCGGAAACGCTTGTCCTGCGGGCGCTCGCTTGCGCTGTAGCGCAAGCGGACGACTGCAAGGCAGGCGTTTCCCGCCGTCCGGCAGCGGAGCCTCTAGGCTGACGTCGTGAGCCAGTTCGAATCGCTTGGTCTGCCCCTCATCCACGCCGGGAAGGTGCGCGAGATGTACGCGCTGCCCGACGGTGACGTGCTGATGGTGGCCACCGACAACATCTCCGCCTTCGACCACATCCTGCCCACCCCCATTCCCGGGAAGGGTGCCGTGCTCACGCAGCTGTCGCTGTGGTGGTTCGAACTGCTGCGCGACCTGGTGCCCCACCACGTCGTCTCCGTTGACGTTCCCGACGCGGTCAGGGGCCGCGCCGTCGTCGTCGAGAAACTCGACATGGTGCCGGTCGAGTGCGTGGCGCGCGGCTATCTCACCGGGTCGGGCTGGGCCGAGTACCAGCGGTCGCGGACGGTGTGCGGGGTGCCGCTGCCCGACGGGCTGCGCGACGGTGACAAGCTCCCGGCACCGATCTTCACCCCCGCCATCAAGGCCGAGCTGGGGGAGCACGACGAGAACGTCGACCTCGCCACGATCGCCCGCCTCCACGGCGACGACCTGGCCGTCCAACTGCGCGACCTCACCCTCGAGGTGTACGCGCGGGCCGAGCGGATCGCCGCCGGGCGGGGCATCATCCTGGCCGACACCAAGTTCGAGTTCGGGCGCCGCGACGACGGAACCCTCGTCCTGGCCGACGAGGTGCTCACCCCCGACTCGTCGCGGTTCTGGGACGCGGAACTGTGGAGGCCGGGGGAGTCGCTGCCCAGTTTCGACAAGCAGTACGTCCGCGACTGGCTGGCCGAGGAGTCCGGCTGGGACCGCGAGACGACCCCACCGGAGCTGCCCGCCGAGGTGGTCGAGGCCACCCGCGCCCGCTACGTCGAGGCCTACGAACGCCTGACCGGGCGGTCGTTCCGGGAGATCCCTGCCGTATGATCACTGAATGATGCACCGGGAGCATCTCGCGGCACTGGCCCGCGAGACCGTCGAGATCATCGACCGCGGTTTCTACCTCAACGGCCGCGGTGAACGCGTCGAGCTGCGCGAACAGATCGAACACGCCGTCGCGGGGACCGTGGAGTACGCTCCCGACGCCGACCTGCCGAATCCGGAGCCGAAACCCGGGAGAGTACACGTCAAGGTGCAGCAGATGGGGACTTTTGAGGCCGCTCACCGGATACGGACGGCCGATCCGGTCGTCCTGAACTTCGCCTCGGCCATACATCCGGGCGGGGGTTTCCTGCTGGGTGCGCAGGCTCAGGAGGAGGCCCTTGCCCGCGACAGCGCCCTCTATGCCTGTATCCGCGGCCGCGACATGTACCGCATCAACCGCGACCACGACCGGGCCTACAGCCACGCGATGATCTACTCGCCCGCCGTGCCGGTGTTCCGGGGTGGGGACGACTCCCTCATTGACGTGCCGTGGCTGACCGCCGTCATCACCGCC
Organism: uncultured Propionibacteriaceae bacterium; assembly: GCA_937965785.1. Lineage (GTDB taxonomy): Bacteria > Actinomycetota > Actinomycetes > Propionibacteriales > Propionibacteriaceae > Arachnia. Next base: position 80,995 of record CALCKT010000043.1, read on the forward strand.
CCGGCTCCCAACGCGGGAGCGGCGAAGTGGCGCACCCCGGGGGAGACGACACGGCTCGAGGATGCGCTGAGCGAACGTGCCCGGCGGGTGCTGGTCGTCGCACACGAACACGGCCACCGGAATCTGGTGCTCGGCGCCTGGGGCTGCGGGGTTTTCCGCAACGATCCCGGTTTCGTCGCCGCCACTTTCCGTGACCTGTTGGCCGGTCCCTTCTCCGGGGCCTTCGACCTGGCGGTCTTCGCCATCCTCGACCGGACGAGGGATCAGCGCGTTTTCGAACCCTTCCGGGCCGCCTTCATCTGACCCGGTTCCTCAGGCGATCCGCAGGCTCTTCCCGGCCTGGTCGAGCATGGAGCCGGCGTCGGCGTCGGCGTCCACCGCCCCACCCCAGTAGACGGACAGGCCGGACGGGTTTCCGACATCCAGGGCGATGGCGTCGAAAACCGCCCCGCCGCCCGGCGCGCGGGAATTGACGGCGTGGATCCGCACCCGGTGTCCCTGCCTGCCGTCCACCGTGACGGTCTCCGAGACCAGCACCTCGTGGGATTCGTAACCCCCGAACCTGCTGCCGGTCAGGTGGCATTCGATGACCTGCCTGGCCGTGGTGGCCGGATCGGTGAACCCTTCGGAGGCGGGGGCCCTGCCGATGGACAGGAAGGACGCCCAGGCGGAACTCCGATACTGGTAGGCGCGGGCGGTGGTGTCGGTCAGCAGCCGGGAGATGCCCGGGGAGTTGGTTCCGCCCGACGGGGTCGGGACGCTGAGGCCGGCGGCGGTCAGCCGGGAACCATTCGTCAAGGGCACCGTCCTGACCTCGACCTGCGGGCAGGGCAGCTGTTGTCCACCGCTGGGATCCGGTGCCGTCGGGGACGGGGATGGCGAATCCGGTGCCTTCTCGTCCCAGGTGCTGCCCGTTGGTTTGGCGGACACGGTGTCCGCGGGGGCGGTTGATTGGAGACCCCGGCCGAGCACGCTCCACGCCAGCAGCGCAACCGTGACGACCCCCACGGCCAGCACTACCCACATCACCCGGCCGCCCTTCCGGCCGGTGGAGCCGGGTGTCGTCGCGGGTCGCCGGGGCTCGGGGTCGCCCTTCCACGCGTTGCCGTCCCAGTAACGCATGTGGTCCTCGGGATCCTCGGGATCCGGATACCAACCGGGTTGCGACATGGCACGAAATTGTAGGACAGGTGGGATCCGGCCCGATAGGGTGCTGTCATGCCACGCGTCGTCGTCAACGTCATGCCCAAACCCGAGATCCTCGACCCGCAGGGCAAGGCGGTCACCGGTGCCCTCAAACGCCTCGGGTTCGAAGGAATGACCGTCCGTCAAGGCAAACGCTTTGAGGTGGAGGTGGACGGCGAGATCACCCCCGAGGTCCTGGAACGGGTTTCCCAGGCCGCGGAGAAATTGCTCGCCAACACCGTCATAGAGGCCTATGAAGTGGTGGTCGGCTGATGCCCCGCATCGGTGTGGTCACCTTCCCGGGGTCCCTAGACGACCATGATGCGCTGCGTGCCGTGAAGCTGTGCGGGGCCGAGGCCGTTCCGCTGTGGCACGGGTCGGATTCCATCGACGGCGTGGACGCCATCATCCTCCCGGGAGGTTTCTCCTACGGCGACTACCTGCGCTGCGGGGCCATCGCACGGTTCAGCCCCGTGATGGACACCGTCATCGACGCCGCGAACAAGGGACTGCCCGTGCTGGGGATCTGCAACGGGTTCCAGCTGCTCTGCGAGGCCCACCTCCTCGACGGCGCCATGATCCGCAACGTCGACCAGCACTTCATCTGCCGCGACGAGAGGCTCCGCGTCGAATCCATCGACACCACATGGACCTGCGGTTTCACCAGGGGCGAGGAGATCGTCATCACCCTGAAGAACGGCGAGGGCAACTACCAGGCCGATCCCGAGACCCTGAAACGTCTCGAGGGCAACGCCCAGGTGGTTTTCCGCTACCTCGACAACCCCAACGGGTCGGCCAACGACATCGCCGGGATCACCAACGAGCGCGGCAACGTCGTCGGCCTGATGCCCCATCCCGAACACAACGTCGAGGCCCTGACCGGGGCGTCGCTGGATGGCCGCAGGTTCTTCGAGTCGCTGATCCAGTTCCTCACCACCCGCGCCTGAACGTCCCCGCCGGGTCCTGGGAGGCGGCCCCGGCCGAGAACACCATGATCGGCCCAACCGTTCGAAGCGGTCTTGCCTGCACCTTTGTCGGTGGGACCACATACACTTGAGAACAAAAGTCATCGCGATTCTGAAGGAACCCCAACATGGCGAATCCCGTGTTCAGCCGCAGTTCGGCTTTCAACCGGCCGGCTGCCCCTCAGCAGCCTTACGGCTATCAACAGCAGCCGTACGGCTACCAGCAGCAGGGCTACGGCTACCAGCCGCAGCCCGGATATGTGCAACCCCAGCCGCAGCCCACCGCGGGGGTCATGACCATGGACGACGTCCTGGCCAAGACCGCCATCACCCTGCTCGTGGTGTTCGCGGCCGCAGCGGCGACGTTCACCCTGCTGCCGCTCAGCCTCGTGCTCCCGGTGATGATCGTCGGCGGACTCGGCGCCTTCGTCGTCTCCCTGATCGTCGCCACCCGGCACAAGGTCCCGGTGGCGGGTATCCTGGTCTACTCCGCACTCGAAGGCCTGTTCATCGGTGGCATCTCGAAGTACTTCGAGGTGACGTGGCCCGGCATCGTCGTCTCCGCGGTGCTGGCCACCTTCGTGACGGCAGCCGCCACCCTGGCCGCCTACAAGTTCTTCAACATCCGCGTCACCGCCAAGTTCCGCAAGATGGTCACCATCGCGACCATGGCCCTCGCGGGTGTTTTCCTGGTGAACTTCGTGCTCGCCTTGCTCGGGATCAACACCGGGCTGCGGGCCGTGGGCAGCGGCGCCGGCCTGCTGGCGATCGGCGTCTCGATCCTGGCCGTGTGCCTTGCCGTGTTCAACCTGGTGATCGACTTCGACTACATCGAGCGCGGCATCGCGTCCCAGGCCCCGGCCCAGGAGTCGTGGCGTGCTGCTTTCGGCATCACCGTCACCATGGTGTGGCTCTACATCGAGATCCTGCGCATCCTGTCCTACTTCAGGGATTGACCCGGTAAGCGGGCTGCTCCGGGACCCGGTGATCAGCGGCTCGGCAGGTGCTGGCTCAGCACCTGCCGAGCCGCTCGGGTCCAGGGGAGTCTGCGCCAGGCCTTCACCGGAACCCAGTCGGCCCGCGCCGTCGACCCTCCCAGGTCGTGGACGCGGGGGCGGCTGGGTTTTTCGCATGTCGCGGAGTAGATGATGCGCAGGGCGTGATAATCCTCCAGGCCGCCGTTCGGGGCGCGGCCGACCCAGTGGTCCGACTGGAGGGTCAGCAGCCGCCCGGGGACGACCTGCTGGCCCGTCTCCTCGTGGACCTCGCGCAGCAGGCCCGCCGTCGGTTCCTCGCCGGCGTCGAGACCGCCGCCCGGCAGGTTCCAGGCCCCGGGTGCCCCGGTGAGCCGAGACATGACCGTGCCCAGCAGGCCCCGCTCCGACAGCACGATGCCGTAGGCCCCGACCCGTTGGCGGAGCAGCGGCACCTCATCGGTCCCCGGCTCCTCGTAGACCACCACCCTGTCGACGGGCGGGGTGTCAGCGGGGGATGCGGGGCGGACCTCCAGGGTGACCATGACGTCACCGTCACGACATTCCGCTTCCAAGGGTCGCCCGGCGATCCAACCGGCCCGGTGCAGTGCGGTGTCGGGGTGTTCCCCGTGGCCGAGCACCAGCTCGATCACGGGGTCGTCGTCGAGAAGACCAATCAAACGCACCTTGGCATCTTAAGGGTTTGATGGCTTTCGCGAACCGGTCGTGCCGGGTCGTGAAGAAGGAGCGGTCCGGCGCGAATCCGCTCCCGAGGGTCGAGAAACAGACCTGCTCACGACCCCCCGGGGAACCCACGGCACTGTTTCGAACCGGCCTCTTCGTTGGAGTTCGTGGGGTGGGTCAAACACCGTCGACACGACCCGCCGGTCGTCTTCTCAGACCGGGTCACGAAGCAGCTGCAGGGCAACCGTGATCTCCGAGAAACATTCCTTCAGCCGGGGGACGTGATTTACCGGGTTTCCCTGCCCGCCTGGATGGCGGTGATCAGGATGGTGTTGACGATGTCCTCGACCAGGGCGCCGCGCGAAAGGTCGTTGACGGGCCGGTTGAGGCCCTGCAGCACCGGGCCGATCGCGAGGGCGCCCGCGGTGCGCTGCACGGCCTTGTATCCGGTGTTGCCGGCCGACAGGTCGGGAAAGATCAGCACGTTCGCGTGTCCCGCGACGGGGGAGTCCGGCGCCTTGGAACGGGCGACCGACTCGGCCACGGCCGCATCGAACTGCAATGGACCGTCCGCGCACAGCCCCGGTGCCTTCTCGTGGAGGATGGCGGTGGCCTCCCTCACCAGGTCGACATCCGGACCCGTGCCCGAGGCGCCCGTGGAGTAGGAAAGCAGCGCCACTTTGGGTTCGAGCCCGAACTGTTCGGCCGTCACCGCCGAGGCGATGGCGATGTCCGCGAGCTGCGGGGCCGTCGGGTTCGGGTTCACCGCGCAGTCGCCGAAGGCCAGCACCCGGTCGGGCAGACACATGAAGAACACCGACGAGACCAGTGATACCCCGGGTTTGGTCCTGATGACCTCGAAGGCGGGGCGGATCGTGTGGGCGGTGGTGTTGACCGCACCCGAGACCATGCCGTCGGCCAGGCCGTCGCGCACCATCATCGTCCCGAAGTAGGAGACATCCGCGACCCGGTCGTGGGCCTGCTCCCGGGTGATTCCTTTCTTCGCGCGCAGCTCGGCGTACTCGTTGGCGAATCGTTCCCGCAGGGGATCGTTCGCGGGGTCGATGATGTCCGCGCCGGAGATGTCGACGCCCTCCGCTGCGGCCACCTGTCGCACGGCCCCGGGATCGCCCAGCAGGATCAACCGGGCGCCTCCTGTGCGCAGCACCTCCGCGGCGGCTCGCACGATGCGCGGCTCGGTGCCTTCCGGCAGCACGATGCGCTGGTTCACGGCACGTGCCTCGTCCAACAGCCTGCGCTGGAACAGCAGCGGGGTGACGAGGCGGGTTTCCCGGACCTGTCGCGCATGCGCCAGCACATCAACCCCGCTTTGGGAAGTGCCGAGCTGCACCAGGGCAACGGTGGGCACGAAACGACTCCAGGTGCGCGTGATGGACTCCGGAATCGCCGCTCCGGAGACCATGACAGCCGCGGGGAGCGGGAACCGTCCGGAGGCCAGGCCGACGATCAACCCGATCAGGATGTCGATGCGCTCGACGGGAACCACCGGGCAGGTGTCCCCGGTCAGGCGTTTCAGCACGTCGCTGGCGCTTTCCCCGGGGGCAATGGCGGTGTGTATCGGATTGGTGACGTGGTTGCTGAATGACCCGCTGAGCAAACGGTAGGACGAGGCCCCACCGGAGTTTCCGGCCCAGCTGCCATCGACGAGCCGCACCCCGACCACCGTGGCGTGGAGGTCGGCGGCCGCTGCCGTGGCGACCTGCTCCAGTGAGCCGTCGTCGCCGTCCGTGACCAGGACCAGACCGGCTCCCAGTTCCGTGGCCAACCGGGCCTGAAGTGTGAACGCCACCGGGTGAAGTGCCTCCGGCAGCTGCGCGGAGGTCACCACAACATCCCCGCTGACTTTTTCCACCGCCTCCACAGCGGCCGACAGGACACGGTCGGGATCCTTTGCGGCGGTGACGGGGTCGGCGGCGAAGAGCGGGCCGAGGTTCACATGGACGGCTCGGTTCTCCAGTTCCGTGAGGAGACGGCGAGCGGTTTCCTCGACGTTGATTCCGGGCCGGGTGGGTGCGATGTGAAGAATGGCTCGGGTCATGTCAGTTTCCCAGCACCCGGTCCAGGACACGGTCGAGACCGTCAGGTTCGCCGCCGTAGTTCGCGATCACGGCGTTGCGGATCTCGGCGCGCCCGAAAGCAGGTCGATCCGCCGCCTCCGTGGGGGTCGCCTTCTGGGTTTCCTCGGAGTTCCGCACCAGGCGGATGCCCTTCTGCTGGGCCACCTCGGCCGCCAAAGCGGTGACGATGCTGTCCGGACGCAGGCTCAGCTCGGTCCTGCCATCAGCGAGAGCCTGGGTGATGTCCTGCTGGGTTATCACGTGTCTGGGCATGGCCTGTCCTTCTGAAGTGTTCACTTGGATTTCCGGCTGGTCTGCGACAGGCGCAGCTGCAGGAAGTAGAACGCGCTGGAGAGCCTGTTGAGCGCGTGGTTCAGGGAAACCGCGAAAGGGTTGTCCTGGGATGGCAGTGCCGTCAGCGCCTCGATCTCCAGTTCGCGGGAGCTGGCGCGGCACAGGTTCAGCCAGTGCGACAGCACCGGCGATGAACCGTCGAGGGTTTCGTGGGGCACGCCCAGAACGGACTCCGGATCGTGGGTGGCCTTGTGGATGGACTTCTCGTCCCATCCGGGCAGGGAAAGCGGCGCCACGACCCGCTGGTGGTATTCGGCGCTGGTGAGTTCCCGGCAGTACGCGGCCAGGATGGCCAGCGACTCCGCCAGCCAGTCCGGACCTGTGCTGCGGGCCTGGCATTCGGTCATGAGCACCAGCGCGTGCAGGCTGTCGAATTTTCCGCGCAGCCGGATCCGGGGATGCGTCTTGACCACGAAGACCTCGTCGTTGAGCTGGGTCATGTTGTCGCCCTTGCGGGTGAGCTCGCCGCCGCAGCAGTCGCAACGTGGATGCTGTGGACGGTTGATCGGGAACACCGACTTCTGCTGCCACGAGGTGTCGGCGGTTTCCCCACCATCGGGAGTTGCCTGTGGGGCGCTCGGCGACGAAACCGCGGGGGCGGTCCCCGGTTCCGGCTCCGAGGGGTCGACCCGGTTCAGCTGCCATTGTCTGACGAAGTCCCGGGCGGAGGGCGTCAGCCGCGCCCCTGCAGGCACCTTGATGGTGGCCCCGAGGGTGGGGCGACGCAGCTGGTCGCGGAGTTCTGCCTCGGTGACGATGGTCACAGCCCCGACTCCCAGTCGGCCGGGAAGGTGACATAGACGAATTTGGTCCAGCTCGGTGTGCCGAAGGTGATCCTGGAACCCTTGGGTACGTACATGATGTCGCCGGGTTTGGCGATCCTCGTGCCCTCGGGGGTGCCGATGTGGAGTTCGCCCTCGAGCACGATCTGCACTTCGTCGTAGCTGAACTCCCAGGGGAAACTGCCCTCGGTCAGGGTCATGTATCCGGCAGCCATCGGGGCACCGTCGTCGGAGGTGACGACGTCCCCGGTGCGCACCTGCTGGCCGGGTTTCGGCCCGGGGTAGGGGAACGGTTCGGTGACCGCCTCGGATGCGCGGCAGAGTTTGACGGGATGTGTGGGGTTCGCCGTCGTCGTGGCGATGTCGTTGGCGAGCATCGAGGCGACGAGGGTCCGGATGCGCTGGGTGAGGTCGTCGTCCGATGCTGTGGCCGGTGCAGGGGCCGCATGGGTTGCGGGTGCGGGGGCGGAGCCCGCGGGTTCGAGCCTGACGCCCAGTTCGGTGGCGCGGTCACGGGCCAGTGGGGTGACGAGCGCTTCCTCGGGGACGGTGAGCCGTCCGGCGGCTGCGGCCCGGGTGACCTGATCCGCGGTGATGACGGTGCGTGTGGACATGATGCTCCTTCAGTGAACGGGGGCGGAGAACCCGCCCCCGTGTGCTGGCCGGGAGATCTCCCGGCCAGCACACAGGCCCGGTGAATACGGGATCAGCCCTTCGTCTTGGGCAGGATGAGCTCGACCTCGTTGTGAGGACGGGGAATCACGTGGACGCTCACCAGCTCGCCCACGCGCGACGCGGCGGAGGCCCCGGCGTCGGTGGCGGCCTTCACTGCGCCGACGTCACCGCGGACCATCACGGTGACGAGCCCGGCACCGATCTGCTCCTTGCCGATCAGGGTCACGTTGGCGGCTTTGACCATCGCGTCGGCCGCTTCGATGGAGCCCACGAGGCCCTTGGTCTCGACCATGCCGAGAGCGGTCATAGTTACATCAGCCATGGAAGTGCTCCTTCTGTTTGTGGTCTGTGGCTGTTGGTCGGTTTTTTCCGGGGTCTTTGCCGCTGCGGCGGACCCGGACGTGGATGCCGGTGTTTTCTGCACCGGTGTCTTGCTGGTGTTTCGAGCGTTCTCCTCCTCGGTCGATGCCGTTGAAGCCTGATTGGTTGCGGTCACGCCTCAGCTCCTTCCACGCTCATCTGGTGCCGCGCATCTCGGCCAGCACCTGGGCGACGATCCGGTCGATCGCGTCCTGTCCCGGATCGTTCGAGGCGGCCTGGGCCGGGGCGGGGCCCGACTCGCGGCCACCCCACAGCTTGGCGACCTCGGGGGCGTCGCGCAGATGGTAGGCGAGACGTTTGACGTTGAGGACGTGCCTGAGGGAGATGTTGTCGCCGACGGCCGCGCCGCCGATACCTCCGGGCGCCAGTGTCAGTGACGGTGCCAGCCCGGTGGTGTATCCGACCCCACCCAGGCAACCCCAGGTGTTGACGAGAATCCGAAATGCCGGTTTCTCGATCCCGAAGGCCAGGACCGCTTCCTCGTCGCGTGAGTGGATGACGATGCTGTGTCCGTCACCACCGAAATTGAGCATCTCGATGGCACGGTCGCAGCCATCACGCCAGCCGTCCACGACCATGAAGCCGAGCACGGTGGTGAGTTTCTCACGCGACAGTGGGTGGTCGGGACCGATGCCCTCGAGGTCGGCCACGAGGACGCGGGCCGTCTCGGGCACCTGGATGCCGACCTGCTCCGCGATGTACTGCGGGGTACGGCCGACGAGACCGGCGACCATCATCCCGTTCGGGCGGAACATCACCGCGGCCAGCTTGTCGGACTCCTCCTTGGTGAGCCAGTGCGCACCGTTGGCCTGCATCTCGGCCTTCAGACGCTCCGCGATGGGCCTGTCGGCGATCACCGCCTGTTCGGTGGCGCAGATCGTGGAGCAGTCGAAAGACTTCGACTCGACGATCATCCTGGCAGCCTTGACGACGTGGGCGCTGCGGTCCACGTAGGCGGGCACGTTGCCCGGGCCGACACCGAGGGCCGGTTTGCCCTGGCTGTGAGCGGCTTTGACCATGCCGGGACCACCGGTGGCCAGGATCATCGAGGTGGCGTAGTGGTTCATCAGCTCGGTGGTGCCCTGGAGCGTCGGGTTCTCCAGGCAGGAGATCAACCCGGCAGGCATGCCCGCCCTCTCGCCGGCCTCCCTGACCACCCGCACCGCCTCGGCGGTGCTCCTCGACGCCGACGGGTGGGGGGCGACGATTACCGCGTTGCGGGCCTTGACCGAGATCAGCGACTTGAAGATCGCCGTCGAGGTCGGGTTCGTGGAGGGAGTCAGAGCGACGATCACGCCGACGGGAGCGCCGATCTCCACGATCTTGCGTTCCTTGTCGTGGTGCAGCACCCCGCAGGTGGGGGTGTCCTTGATGTACTCCCACACGTTCCGGGACGCGAACTCGTTCTTCAGTTTCTTGTGCAGCGGGAAACCGAAACCGGTTTCCTCGTGGGCGAGCTGCCCGAGCCGGGCGGCCTCGGTGACCGCGGCCTCGACCATCGCCTCACAGATCCGGTCAACCTCCTCCTGGGAGGCGAACTGGAAACTGCGCGCCGCCTCGCGGGCCTGTTTGCACAGGTCGCGGGCCTTCTGGATGGATGCCAGATCCTTGTCGATTTCCGTCACTGAATTCCCCTTCAGTATTTTCGAGGCGAGGCCGCCACGTCGAGAACGGTGTCCTGGAAGGCGGTGCAGGCCGCGCGGCAGGCACTCTGGGTGCCGGTGAGCAGACCACCTGCGAAGTTGGTTTCCGAGGGCGGCTCGTAGAACACCTTCATCTCCACCCCGGCCGCCTTCATGGCTGCGTCAAGACCGAGGGTGGCCTCCAGCGGGGGAGCGATGAGGTAGGCCAGCGGTTCGCCGCGGTGGATGCCCGCCGCTTCGCTGAGGTAGCTGCCCGTGCTGCTGATCAGGTGCGGGAAGAAGGTCAGGTCCCCTGCCTCGTTGGCCGTGTAGAAGCAGGCTTCCTCCTCGGCGTAGGCGATGCAGGCGTCCAGACCGGAGCGGGCCTCTGCAGGGGTTGGTCCGGCCAGGATGCCGATGATCTCACCGGAGAGGGGACCCGACGGGTAACCGGAACCCGCGTAGAAACTCTTCGCGTAGACCACGTCGACCTCGGCGAACTTGGTCGCCTCGTCGAGGGAGACGTACAGCGCGTCGTCGATGTCGCAGGTGACCAGCGCCAGGGAACGCTGGTGGTCCTTGAGGTTCAGGTGCTTCGCGAAGCCTTGGTCCACGTTGGGGATGATGCGTGCCGCCAGGATGGTGGGCCTGACGGGATCGAGAATGGCCATGGTCGTCTCCTCAGTCCTCGCCACCGGACAGCGCACGCAGCTTCACGCCGGATGCGCTGTGCTGGATCATTCGTTTGACCACCTCGACGACGTAGGCGCCGGCCTCGAGGGGGTTGGTGCCGCCGTGGGTGGTGATCATGCAGATCAGGTCGCGGTCGGCGTCGCTCTTGCCGGGCTGCGGGTCGAAGCCCATGTAGACGCTCATGGCGTCCGCGATGCCCAGGCCGGGGCGTTCACCGATGAGCAGCAGCACGACCTTCGCCTGCACGATCGTGTTCACGTCGTTCATGATCCCGACGCGGCAGTTCTCGATCAGGAAGGGCGTGCCGAGGGTGAGCCCCGCAGAGCTGAGCCCCTGCTCGATCACCGGGTAGATGTCGCCCAGATTGTTCGAGATGGCCGCCGCGGACAGGCCGTCGCCGATGCAGATCTGCACGTCGGGTTGTTTTTTGCAGCGTTCCTGGATGATGGCCTTGGCCTCGTCGGTCAGGCGACGTCCCAGGTCGGGGCGCAGCAGGTATTCGGAGCGGTCCGCGGCCTGGCTGTGCACCGTGAACAGTTTCTGCTTCTCCTTGGTGTCCTCGTTGATGACACCGTAGATGGCGTCCTGGGTGACGGCGTGGTCGGCCTGGAACAGCAGCAGCGACGCGGTCTTGGGGCGGGCGCCGGCGCGGCCGATCCCGATCCGGGCGGTGGTGGTTGCGCACAGGTTGCGCAGGCCGTCCGCGTCGTAGGGGTTGTCCACCCTCAGCCTGCGTCGTTCGGATTCCACGGTGGGATCCGGCAGGTCGATCACCAGCTCCCCGGAGGCGCCGTTGCCGTTGCCCGTGGCCACGGGGATGAGGTTGGCCTCGTCAGGGGGTGTGATGCCGTCGCGTTTCAGCTCCGCGATGACGCGGGCGACGATCTCTTCGAGTTTTTCATTCATCGTGAGGTCACCTCTTCAGGAAGAACGAGGGGTCGCCGGCCAGGTCGGTCAGGTGTCCGTCCTTCCACAGGCCGATGTCCTCCAGCCATGCCTTGAACTCGGGTAGCGGGCTCAGGCCGAGGGCCTGCCGCAACGCCGGGGCGTCGTGGTAGCTGGTGGACTGGTAGGACAGCATGGAGTCGTCGCCCTGCGGTACGCCCATGATGAAGCTGCCACCGGCGGCGGCGAACAGCACGGCCAGGTTCTCCAGGTCGTTCTGCGTCGCCTTGGCGTGGTTGGTGTAGCAGACGTCACATCCCATGGAGATCCCGGTGAGTTTGCCCATGAAGTGGTCCTCCAGGCCCGCCCGGGTGATCTGGGTGGCGTCGTAGAGATATTCGGGTCCGATGAACCCGACGACCGTGTTGACCTGGTAGGGGTCCCACCGTTTGGCCATCGAGTAGATGCGGGCTTCCAGGCACAGCTGGTCGGCGTCGTTGTGCGCGTCCGCTGACAGCGCGGAGCCCTGACCGGTCTCGAAGTACATGTAGTTGGGGCCGGGGGTCCAGCAGTACTTTTTCGCCAGCGCGTAGGCCTCGTCGATCATTTCGACGCTGACCCCGAAGCTCTCCATGGCCTTCTGCGAACCCGCGAGCGACTGGAACACCAGGCCGACGGGTACACCACGCTTGAGGCACTCCATCTGGGTGGTGACGTGCGCCAGCACACAGTTCTGGGTGGGGATCTCCCAGCGGTCGATGATTTCCTTGGTCATCTCCAGCAGACGACTGACGCTGCTGACCGAGTCGTCGGAGGGGTTGATGCCGATCACCGAGTCACCCGACCCGTAGGACAGGCCCTCGTAGGCGGCGGCGCGGATGCCGTCGACGGAATCGGTGGGGTGGTTCGGTTGGTTGCGGGAGGCGAGCGTACCCGGCAGGCCCATGGTGTTGTTGCAGTGCTTGACCACGTGGATCTTCTTGCCGCCGACCACCAGGTCCAGGTTGCTCATCAGTTTCGTGACCGCGGCGACCATCTCGCCGGTCAGGGCGTTGCTGATGCGGTGGATCATCTCGCTGGTGGTGTTGTTGTTGAGGATCCACTCGCGGAACTCACCGACGGTCCAGTTCTTGATCTCCGAGTAGATGGTCTCGTTGACCGCGTCGTCGATGACCCGCGTCACCTCGTCCTCGTCGTAGGGGACGACCGGGTTCTCGCGCAGGGCACTCAATGGCACCTCCGCCAGGACCAGACGAGCCGCCACCCGCTCAGCAGCGGTCTTGGCCGCGATACCGGCCTGCTGATCGCCCGACTTCTCCTCGTTGGCCTTGGCGAGCAGATCCTTCAGGTCGCGAAACTCGTGGGTTTCACCGAAAAGTTTCGTGCGCAGCAGCATCAGGCCACCTCCTTCACACCGTTTCGCATGGTTGTTTCCTTCACCTTTCAGGTCCTACTGGTAGAAAACGAGGGTCTTCACTGAGACCGGGACGACCCGGCCCTCGAACAGCGGCTCCCCGATGTCGATGAAATCGCCCTCCCCGAGACCGATCTGGTCGACGACGATGACCGGCAGGTCGGGGCTGCGGGACTTGATCGTCTGGCCGAGCACCTGCCCGTAGTCCTCCTCCGTGACCAGGATCAGTGGCTTGCCCCGCGGCAGGTAGTCCTCGGCGAACAGCGCCAGGCCCGTGGCGATGGCTATCACCTGGGGATAGTCCATCCGCCGGGGCAGGTCGAGAGTGATCACGAAGTTCCCCTGGTCCGCCTCTCCGCGGTCCCAGCGCCTCACGGCCCGGGTGACGGCACGCCTGACACCTTCCGGGTCGCGATACTCGGGTACGGCGTCGAGCAGCCTCGGTTCGATCACCGGGAGGTTCTTCAACGGCAGGTGTTCGCGTTCGGTCCAGATCGTGGAACCGGAGAGCGTCACCTGTTGGCTCGCGGCCCCGAGCACGGTTGCGCGCAGGGTCTGTCCGGGTTCCTCGACGTGAAGCTGCTGCCAGCGCGGGTTCTCCCGCAGCGACTGCGCGAACAGAGGGCCGACGTCACCGAAACGGGCGATCTCCTGGATGGTGGAGCAGGGCAGGTTCGCGTAATAGGCGGCACCGACCCCTCCGGAGACGAAATAGGCAGCGACCGGGCCGTCGATGTCGAGGGGGGTGGTGAGGGCCAGTTTCTCGGCCAGCGGTGAGGTCTTGCCGAGCACCAGGTCGATGACGACATCGGCCATCGCGTCGGTGAATCGTCGCAGCGCGGGCACAGGGGCTGGTTGGCCGACCTTGAGGTCGGTCAGGCCGAGGGTCTCGACGACCACCTGGCCGCCGGGTTTGAGGTGCTCCAGCACCCCGGTGTCGGGGTTGACCATGGCCTGCCTGCCGCCGACCATGACCGCGGCGGAGGAGACGTGTTTGCCGGCCCGGAAGATCGCCGCGTTCGCGGAGCCGCCCCCGATGTCGACGTTCACGATGGTGGCGTAATGCTCTGCGGCCCAGTCGCTGGCGCCGGAGCCGCGTCCGGCGATCTGGGATTCCAGGCTGGGCCCCGCGACGGTGACCACGAATTCGCCGGCCAGATCGGACAGACCCTGGAGGATCGCCTCCGCGTTGCGGGTGCGGGCGGTTTCGCCGGTGATGATGACCGCCCCGGTCTCCACCTGCGATGAGTCGATGTTCGCGCGTTCGTACTCGCGATGGATCATTCCCACCAGCGCCCCGACGTTGATCTCATCAGGGGCTGACAGCGGCGTCAGGTGGGGTTCGCTCTGGTAGAGGACCGTGCGTTCGTCGACGTCGAGGCGCGGCACCAGGCCGACGCGCGCGTGGTTGCTGACCGACAGGCGCGAGAGGACGAGCTGGCTCGTCGTCGTTCCGATGTCGATCCCGACGCTGAGCATCTCCCTGGATTTCGTTGCCATGGGATCAATGCTTTCTGAAGGTCACGGCGCCCTCGACCTCCAAGGAGTCGAGGATTGCCATGATCACCGAGTCGACGGGGGCGTCGTCGTTGTCCAGGCCGCGGCGGGCAGCGCTTCCGTCGGCCACCAGGACGAGCTCCCCAGTGCCCGCGCTGACCATGTCCACCGCCACGAAGGGATCGCCGTAGAGTTTGTTGTCGGGGGTGGCGGCCCTGAGGATCAGGAGCTTCGAGCCCCGGATGTTGTCCGGTTTCATGGTTGAGACCGCAGAGCCGATCACGCGGGCGATCCGCATCGTCTCAGACCCCCTCTGCGGCCGCTTCGGGCGCCTCCGGTGCCGGGGCGTCCTCCGCCCTGGGCAGGGACCTGCCGAACAGCAGCAACGCCAGGGCGACGGCGGCGAAGCCCGCCACGAGTTTGCCGGCGATCACCGCTGCGATCATGCTGGACTCCGCCCCGGCCACGAAACCGAGGTGGTCGCCGAAGGCGAAGGCGGCGCTCACGGCGAAGGCGGAATTGACCACCTTGCCGCGGTTGTCCATGTCCTTCATGACCTGGAACATCGGGATGTTGTTGGCCAGGGTGGCGATCATGCCGCCGGCCGCGGTGTCGTTGATTCCGATGAGCTTGCCCACCTTGCCGAGAGGTTTACCGGCGAGTTTGATGATGAGGAAAACCGCGGGGAAAGCACCCAGCAGCACGATGGCGATGAGCCCGACCGTTTCGAGACCCTCGGTGACCGGTTTGAGTTCCCAGCCCTCGGGCATGATCTTGATGCTAAGCACCTGTTCGAGAACGGCAATCACGAGACCGACGGTGATGATGGCGAGCAGGATCTTGCCGAACCACTCGAAGCCGGTGGTCATGGCGTTGGGGAAACGCCACAGGCCGAAAGCGATGAGCAGGGCTGCCACGACGATGGGGATGAGGTTGATCAACACCATGCCGATCGGGAAACCCGCGCTCAAACCGGAGACCAACACACCGATGGGAATGGTGCAGATTCCCGCCAGGATTCCCTTGGCCAGGAAACCACGGTCGTCCTTCTCGATGATCCCGAGGGAGACGGGGATCGTGAACACGACCGTCGCGCCCATCATGGATCCGAGTACCAGACCCGACAGCTGAGCCGCCTGCGGGTTCTCGGTCATCTGCTGGGCCAGGGGCCAGCCGCCCATGTCACAGGCCAGCAGGGTGCCCGCGAACATTGCGGGATCAGCGCCGACGAGCGCATAGACCGGGTTGATGACCGGCCCCAGCAGCGTCGCGAGTACCGGTGAGAGCGAGATGATGCCGACCATGGCGAGTGCCAGGGGACCGAGGGAGTTGAAACCCTCCTCGAATTGTTCACCCAAACCGAACTTGTTCCCGATGGCCCGGTCTATGCCGCCGAGGACCATGCAAATCATCAATATCCAGAGGATGATCTCGTTGATGCCCACTGCGACTCCCGTGTCCGTCCCGTAACTTGTTCAGATCCCTCGTCGGGATCCCGCTCACATCCGCGTATCACGAGGCCGCCCACGGCCACCCGTGCACTCACGGACAGGAACATGGTGCCGACCCTGCAGGAAGTTTCCCAGACCACTTAGCACGAAAACGACAGACCACTTGAGCGATGGTGCGATACCCGCGGGGCGGTTCGGATGTTTTCCGTTTGGCAACTTTTCTTGTGGATTGGGTTTGAATCGGCCCGAAGGAGTCGACCGCTGGGTAGCCTGTCCGGCATGGCAAGGACCGCACTACCAATCCAGCAGCGCTTGGTCCTCGATCTCGGGATCACGCCGATTCCCCATCGCATCGTCGCGGCGATCAGACACGGGATCGAGGACGGCAGCCTCTTCGACGGCGACCCCTTGCCCTCGTCCAGGAGATTCGCCGAGGAGTACAACATCTCACGTTCCTGCGTCGTCGAGGCCTACGAGATCCTCGGCGGATTGGGTCTGGTCACGTCCTCGCAGGGCAGCGGCACCCGAATCAGTCAGGGCGCGCGGGACCTCCTGAGGGGTTGCCCGCCCGAGACCGAGGAGACGTCGGCCCGGAACCAGGCCGGGCCCGCCCCGTCGGTGAACCTGACCGTTCCCGGGGGTGCGGACAATTCCGTGATCAATCTGCGGGACTGGAACCGGGCCTGGCGGGAGGCCATTGATCCGTTCGAGATGACGAACGGCATCGCGGCCCTGCAGAAGGCGCTAAGCGACCACTTGCGTTCCTTCCGTGGAATGGTGCTGGAACCTGACCGGATCGTGTTGCGACCGTGCATTGGAAGCGTGATTGCGGACATCGTCCACGGGCTGGAACTGCGAGGCTGCGGGGTCGCCATCGAGGATCCCGGGTATCCGAGGGTGCAGCGACACCTCACCAACGAGGGCTGCCGGGTGCACTGCGTGCCCGTGGATGAGGAAGGCCTCAGGATTGACATGCTGACCGGCGCCGACAAGGTGGTTTACGTCACACCGGCGCGGCAGTGGCCCACAGGGGTCGCGATGAGCGCCGAGCGTCGCCGGGAACTGTTGGAGTGGTCGGCTCGCGCCGGCGGGGTCATCATCGAGAACGACCTTGACGCCGAGTTCACCTACGGGCACGCTCCCCAGCCGACCCTGTTCTCCATGGCGGGGGAGGGCGCGAGGGTGATCTACATCGGTTCCTCCTCGAAGCTCATCACCCCAGAGCTGGGGCTGGTGTGGCTGGTGGTTGACGACGAGTTCCGCAGGCGCGCCGCGGATGTCGCGATGGTTTCTGACTTCTCGGCTCGGGCGCTGGCCCGTTACATGTCCTCCGGGGCCATGTATCGGCACCGCAACAGGGCGCTCGCGTTGTTCGGGGAACGTCGGGCGGCGTTGCTCGCGGCGCTCGGCAAGCTGGTGCCCGATGTGCGGATCTGCGGCGATCCGAGTGGCACGGAACTGGTGCTGCACCTGCCCGATAGAGCCGACGAGCTGGTGGTGCAGATGCGGCTGGAGGATGCCGGGTACCAGGTCTCGACGCTGGGGGACTTCGCGATGCGCGACCATCCGCCCGCGTTGCTGCTGCAGTACGGGGACCTGGCGCCGGTGCAGGCGCGGAACTTCGCCGAGAGCCTGCGCGGAGTCCTGGCGTCCTGAGGCGCAGACCGCCCGGATCCGGATAGGCTGAACCGGTCAGAGGAGGTTGCACATGGACTATCGCGACAGCGTGGACCTTTCCGGTTCGCACACCCAGCGGGCCTCGGGCGGTGGGGGTGGTGGCCGGATGGCCCTGGGCGGTGGTGTTGGCGGGTTGGTGCTGATGTTGCTGGTCGTGTTCGTCGGTCCGCGGCTCGGCATCAACGTCTCCGACCTGCTCGGTTCCGGCTCGGGCCAGGACCCCAGGCCGGCGGTGCAGGGCAGCGACCTCGACCACTGCAAACAGAAGAACGTCAACGTCAACACCAACCGCGAGTGCCGCTGGCTGCTCTACGAGAAGGTCCTCCAGGACTACTGGTCGAAAACGAAACCGAACTACGAGTACGCCACGGTGAAGCTGTTCTCCGGCACCATCAGCACCGCCTGCGGGGTGGGGCAGACCGAGATGGGGCCGTTCTACTGCTCCGGGGACTCCACCGTCTACATCGATGACTCCTACGTCGGCCAGCTCCTCAAACAGCTGGGGGCCGCGGGTGGGGACGCGGCCGAGCTGTACATCGTCGCCCACGAGTTCGGGCACCACATCCAGAACCTGGACGGAACCATGCGCAAGGTCAAGCGTGGCACCGGAGCTGATTCGTCGCAGGTGCGGCTCGAACTCCAGGCCGACTGCTACGCAGGGGTGGTGTTCAACCAGGTCATGAAGGACTCGAACTCGCCGATCAAGGCGGTCAGCAAGGACGATCTGCTGCGCATCGCCGACGCGGCTCGTTCCGTCGGCGACGACCACATCCAGAAACAACAGGGCGGATTCGTCAACCCCGAGTCCTGGACCCACGGCAGCTCCGAGCAGCGGCAGCGCTGGTTGAGTGTGGGGTTCGACTCCGGTAATCCTTCTTCCTGCAACACCTTCGACACCCAGGACCTGTGAGGTTGAATTGAGAATAGTCGCCCCCGAGCAGCTGGCCGCTGCTCTACCCGGGCTGCCCGGAAAACCCCGCATCGTCACCCAGGGCAGTTTCGGCACCCCCCGTGCCCTGCTCGGGTTGCTGGACGAGGCCATCCCCGAGTACCGGTTGTTCATCGTCAACGGGCTCGGCAGGCTGCCGGACCGCGAGGGGGTGCGGATCGAAACCACTTTCGTCGGTTCCGGGTTGCGTGGGAACCCCCGCGTCGACTACTACCCGGCGCGGCTGTCCACCACCCCCCAGCTGTTTCGTGGCTCGCTGCCCCCGGACATCGTCGCGGTGCAGACCTCGCGGGTCGTCGACGGGAGGGTCAGCCTCGGCATCGAGGTGCAGGTGCTGCCGGGTGCCATTGACGCCGCGAAACAGCGTGGCGCGATCCTGGTGGCGCAGATCAACGAGAACCTGCCGTTCATCCACGGCGACGGGGTGCTGTCGGTCGACGACATCGACCTGGCCGTCGAGATCGCCGAGCCGGTGCCGGTGGCGCCCGAGGCCAGGATCGACGACGAATCCGCGGCGGTCGGGGAGAGGCTCGCGGCGATGGTTCCCGACGGCGCCACGCTCCAACTCGGAATCGGTGCGCTGCCGGAGGCGGTGATGCAGGCGCTGCGGAACAGCCGCGGCCTGAGGGTGTGGACCGAGCTGATGGCCGATGGTTTCTTCGGGCTGCTGCGTTCCGGTGCCCTCGACGAGAGCCACCCCATCACCGCGACCTTCGCCTACGGCTCCGAGGAGCTCTACGCCTGGGCCGACGACAACCCACAGCTGCGGCTGCTGCGCTGCGAAACCACGAACAGCCCCGGGAACATCGCCAAACAACCGGCGGTGACCAGCATCAACACCGCGCTGCAGGTCGACCTGTTCGGGACCATCAACGCCACCCGCGTCAACGACCGCATCATCTCCGGCACCGGAGGGCAGGCCGACTTCATCGTCGGGGCCCTGCACTCCCCGGGCGGGCAGGCGATCATCGCGTTGAAGTCGTGGCATCCGAAGGCCAACCGCTCCACCATCGTGCCGAAACTCAAGGAACCCACGACGTCGCTGCAACCGTCCTGGGTGGTCACGGAACAGAACATCGCCCGCGTCTTCGGGGCCTCCCAGCGCGACCAGGCGCTGGGGTTGATCGAAACAGCCAGACCCGAGGCCCGCGAGTCGCTGCACACCGAGGCCGAACGCATGGGGCTGCTCGGCTGAAAGAACCCGTCCCCGCAGCCGGTTGAGCCGGTCTGCTCGCTCTGCGAGCTGGCCGTGTCGAAACCGTGGTGACCTTGTTCGGGGTGGTTTCGAGTCGGGTTGCTCTTTCGTCGCGGTCTGGCTCAACCGGTTTCAGGACGGGGGTTCACTGTTTCAGCTGGTCCTCGGTGTACTCGGTGCCGTCGGGGTCCGTGAAATGCACCTTGCCGCCGCAGTCGTAGCGGATTATCGGTGTTTTGCGCCTGTAGCGGTTGTCCACCTCGATCCGGCATTCCGTCTTGGAATCGGGGTTGAACTTCTGGATCGAACGCGCCAGCACCAGGGCGTTGAGCTGGATCGGGTCGAAGGGGGTCAGGGAGGATGATTCCTTGAGCCTGGTCGTGTACACGGGCAGGGCGGCGGAGCGGATGCGTCGTTCGGTGATGCCGTTGTTCGCAGGAAGATCGATCCAATACCCGGTGCTGGGCCCGAATCCGATCTGAGTGGCGGCGCGGCTTCCAGCGATGACAGCCGCCAGACCGTCGGTCAGGTCCGCCACGGACGTGTAGCCGAGGTTGCGCACCGCGGTGCCGTCCTTCTCGAAGAACACGGTTTTCGTCTCGGGGGTGGTGGTGACGGTGAGGTAGACCTCGCCGGAGCGCTGCTCGACGATCTGCAGGATCTTCTCCGTGCCGGTGGCCCCCATCCGGGTGGCGGTGTCGAACAATTCGCTGACGTTGCCGAGCGGGTAATCGGTGGGGCGGAAGGTGGTCTGCCCGAGGTACTCGATGTCGGACTCGGCGGGGGCTATCTGGTTGGCGCGCCAACGCAGGGTGAATGGTTTTTCGTTCGTGTCCAGCACGGTGAGGGTCACCTCGGAGGCGGAGACGTCGAGCTTCAGCGCAGGGAGGTTGTTCGTGATCTCCATCATGCGCCGCACGACCTGCTTTGCGCCGCCCCTGATGAGGTCCTGGGTGATGCTCATGGGAACCGGGAAGACCACCGTCGGCGACGAGGTGGCACTGGGTTCCGGGGTGGCGCTGTCGGAGGCGGCGACGGAGGGGGGACGGGTGGGTTCGGGATCCGAGGTGGAAGAGCATCCTGCGAGCAGCACAACCATCGCGATGGCGATGGCGCGGCGCAGACTCACCAATTCAGTCTACTTGGGGAGGTGGTTCGGGTCGCAGCACCCGAGTCCGGATCCCCGTCATATTTTTGTACGAGGACAAGGCCGGGACGAGCAGTCACCCGCACCTGACCCCGGTGGCGTGGTTCGGGCAATAGCCTCCCGGGTTCTTGTGGAGGTACTGCTGGTGCTCCTCCTCCGCGTAGTAGAAAGTGGCGCCGCTGGTGATCTCGGTGGTGATTTCACCGAACCCGGCCTCGGCCATGCGCGCCTGGAAGATGTCCCGGGAGGTGACGGCGGCCGCGTACTGGGAGTCGTCGACCGGGAAGATCGCGGACCGGTACTGGGTGCCGATGTCGTTGCCCTGCCGGAACCCCTGGGTCGGGTCGTGGTTCTCCCAGAAGATCCTCAACAAATCCTCGTAGCCGATGCGCGACGGGTCGAAGACCACCCGAACCGTTTCCGTGTGTCCGGTGCGACCGGTGCAGGTCTCGCGGTAGGTGGGGTTCGGGGTGATGCCTCCCATGAACCCGACGGCGGTGTTGACCACGCCCTCGGTGGTCCAGAAAAGCCTTTCCTCGCCCCAGTAGCAGCCCATCGCGAAGTATGCGACCTCGCAGCCCTCGGGAACCTCATCCAGTCGCAGGCCGAGCACGGCATGCCGGGGAATGGGGTCCAGAACCGGGACGTCGCGCCCGGGCAGGGCGTCCTCGGCTGTCACGAGCTGGGGGTTCCGGCGGCCACTGAGCCACCCGAGGACGTCAATCTCCATGAAATTCAGTGTATGAGGCACGCCTCCTCGAAGCTGATTGAGCCGGGCTGGGAGTTGTCTTCTTTGAAGCTGGTTGAGCCGGGCTGCGAGGAACGAGCAGCCCGTGTCGAAACCATGGTGAGAGTGTCCAAGGACTTGTGGTCGGGTCTGCTTCTCGGTTACCGGTGGTTTCGACTCAGCCGTTCGCTTCGCTCACGTGCTGGCTCAACCAGCTTCCGGGAGTTCATCGCGGCCGGGCTCAACCAGCTTCCGGGAGTTCATCGCGACCCGGCTGGGCCGGCTTTGTTTTTCGCGAAGCTGGTTGAGCTGCGTCGTGACCGGTTCTCAGGTGTTGTTGAGGTCCCAGTTGACGGGGTCGGCGCCCTGCGACACGAGGGCCTCGTTCGCGCGGCTGAACGGTTTCGACCCGAAGAACCCGTTGCGCGCCGACAGTGGCGACGGGTGGGCGCTGGCGATGACGGGGGTCTGGCCCAGCAGGGAACGGGTGGACTGTGCGTCGCGGCCCCACAGGATCGCCACCAGCGGGCCGCCACGCTCCGCGAGGGCGGTGATGGCGGCGGTGGTGACGGCCTCCCAGCCCTTGCCGCGGTGCGATCCCGCCTTTCCGGGGGAGACGGTCAGCACCCGGTTCAGCAGCAGGACACCCTGCTCGAACCAGGCGCTCAGGTCGCCGTGCGGGGCGGGCGGGACGCCGAGGTCGTCGTTGAGTTCCTGGTAGATGTTCTGCAGGCTACGGGGGATGGGGCGCACATCGGGGGCGACGGAGAACGACAGACCAACCGCGTGCCCCGGGGTCGGGTACGGATCCTGCCCGACGATCAGCACCCGCACATCGGCCAGCGGCCTGCTGAAAGCGCGCAACACGTTGTCGCCGGCTGGTAGGTAGCTGCGTCCCTCCGCGAGCTCCTGGCGGAGGAAATCTCCCATGGCGTGGATCTGGTCCTCGACATCGGCCAGGGCCTCGGCCCAGTCGGGGGCGATGAGTTCTTTCAGGGGGCGTGCCATGGCGTCACTCTAGCGAGACCCACCCTCTGAAACCGGCCCAGCCGGGTCGCGGTGAACTCCCGGAAGCTGGTTGAGCCGGGTTGCGACGAAGGAGCGACCCGTGTCGAAACCACCCCTCTTCCCGCCCTCCGTCCCGTGCACGAATCGCAGAGGTTCGACGGTTCAACGTCGCCACACGACGTTGAACTGTTTTTCTTCTGCGATTCCTGTACAAGGGGGAAGGGGGTCAGGGGGCGGCGACGAGGGTGTGGGACTTCTTGAAACTGGTTGAGCCGGGGCGCGACGAAGGAGCGGCCCGAGTCGAAACCATCCGGAACCTGAACAGCAGGCCCGGCCACAAGTCCCCGGACATGCGCGAGGCGGCTCCGACACGACCCGCTCACGGACCGGACCAGTCGGCTCCGAGACTTGGTTTCCGGGGTCTCCAGGGGTAACCTACGGAAGCGTAAGTTACGGAAGCGTAGGTTTGTGATGATTGCTGTGACCGACAAACCCGAAGAAGACATTGCCGCCGTGACCGACGGCGGGGAACGACCCCGCAAACCCCTCATGCGGGGCTGGCTGCACCTGGGGTTTGCGCCCGCACTGCTGATCACCGGACTGGTGCTGACGGCCCTGGCCCCGACCCTTCCCGGGCGCATCGGCTGCGCCGTGTGGACCCTGAGCGGGGTGCAGCTGTTCGGTATCTCGGCCGCCTACCACCGCGGGAACTGGAACGAGCCGACGAAGGCGCTGTTCCGTCGTCTCGACCACTCCAACATCTTCGTCTTCATCGCAGGCACCTACACCCCACTGACCCTCACCCTCCTCGACGGGGGATCCCGGTGGGTGCTGCTGGGCCTGATCTGGGGGATCGCGGCCTTCGGGATCGTCTTCAGGATCTGCTGGTTGGGTGCGCCGCGCTGGCTGTACACGCTGCTCTATGTCGCCATGGGGTGGGCGGCCCTCGGCTGGCTGGGTGAGTTCTGGACCGCGGGAGGTCCAACGGTGGTGCTGCTGATGCTTGCCGGCGGCCTGGTCTACTCACTCGGGGCGCTGGCCTACGGCACCCGTCGCCCGCGCCTCAACCCCCGCCTCTTCGGATTCCACGAGGTCTTCCACGCCTGCACCATCGCGGCCGCCATCTGTCACGGGGTCGCAATCGGACTGGCGGTGCTCTGAACCGGGACGAAAGGGGCCACATTTCCGGTAAGGACACGAACGGTGCGCAAACCCGGGAACATCGCGGGGGCTGATCCAGATGCCGCCGGTCGTGAGGAGCCCGGCAGGAATCTTCGCGGTACGGCCCGGATCCTTTCCCCGGGTGTTTTCTGACCGCCCGGGCGAGGAGGGCGGGTCAGGCCCGATGCCAGAGGGGGGTTTTCAGCTCGGTGTAGTCGGTCACCGGGTCGAAGCAGCGTTCCCCGCGGCACACGTACACGGCCCGTTCCCCGCGGCCCTCAAGCCACGAACCGAAACCCTCCGCACCCGCCGGGGCGGTCAGGATCACCGACCCCGCCGGTGCCAGCCGCCAGGCCGCGCGGGCCAGCTCGTCGAACGGATCATCGGAGGCGACGACGACCATTGCGGGTTTCAGGCCGCGGCGGGCCTCCTCGGCGATCATCAGGTCCTCCAGGGCGGAGCCCGCGAACCGTGGATTCTCCGCCACGGTCGCCCAGGTGGTGGTGGCCGCCTCGTCGGCCCGCTTCAGCAGGTCGGGGCGCTCCGTCAGCAACCCTACCCGTCGCAGCGCCCGCACCAGGGCGCTCGTCCCGGACGGGGTGACGTTGTCGGTCAGGGAACGCGGGCGCACGAACAACTCGCCCGCCGCAGCGTCGAAGAACCCGCCGTCGTCGGCTCCGAAGAGCTCCACCGCCCGGTCGCAGAGGACCTCGGCGTGACGCAACCAGGTGGCGTTCCCCGTCGCCCCGGCAAGCGTGGCGAGGGCATCGGCCAGGGTGCCGTGGTCCTCGGCGGTCGCGGGTGAATCGTCGACCTGCCCCGCCCGCGATGAGTGCCGCAGTTCGCCGTCCACCAGATGCGTGTCCACCAGGTAGCGGGCCGCATCCAGGGCCAGTTCCAGCCAGTGCGGCTCGTTCCAGATCAGGGCGCCCGTGACCAACGACGAGATCGCCAGGGCGTTCCACGAGGTCACGATCAGGCGGTCCTTGGCGGGCGGGAACCGGCGCCCCCGCTCGGCCAGGAGCTTCCCGGAGACCTCCGCCAGCTTGTCGAAATCGGGGCGGCCGCGCAGCTGCAGCGTCGAGAGACCCTCCCCGAACGTGCCGCCTGCGGTGACGTGGAAAACCTGGGTGGCCCAGTCGCCGTCCTCCTCACCCAGAGCGTCGATGATCAGCTCCGGCGACCACAGGTAGTGGATGCCCTCGAAGACTGCGCCACGGATGTCGCAGGAATCGGCATCCAGACCCGCCATGAAGGCGCAGTTCTCGTCGCGCAGCTCCTGCTCCAGGAAACCGGCGATGCCGTAGGCGGTGCGTTCCAGCAACGCCCGAAGCCCCTCGTCGTGGTCGGCGGTGCGCCGCCAGCCGCGGATGTAGGTGCCAAGCAGCAGGGCGTTGTCGTCGAGCATCTTCTCGAAGTGCGGCACCACCCAACCCGGATCGACGGCGTAGCGGTGGAAACCCCCGCCGATCTGGTCGCAGATGCCGCCGCGCGCCATCGTCTCCAGGCTGCGCTGCGCCAGCTCCAGGCTGCGGGCGTCGCCGCGCACCAGCAGCGCATCCAGAACGGTCGCGGACGGGAACTTCGGGGCGGTGCCGAAACCGGCGTGGATCAGGTCGAAGTCGGCGGCGATCGTCGCGACGGCGGCGTGCACCTCGGGGGCGTCGTCGGTCAGGGGCGCCGTGGCGAGGGCAGCCAGATGCCCGGCCACCATGTCCGCGCCCGCGACCAGGGTCTGCCGGTCGGTTTCCCAGGTCTCGGCCAAGGCCTGGAGCACCTGCGTGAACGACGGGCGTCCCGGTTGCGGTTCGGGCGGGAAGTAGGTGCCCGTGAAGAACGGGCGACCCTCCGGGGTGAGGAAAGCAGTCAGGGGCCAGCCGCCGGCGCCCTCATTCATCAGCTGCGTGGCCGTCATGAAAACCTGGTCCAGGACGGGATGCTGCTCGCGATCCACCTTGACCGGCACGAAATGGGCGTTGATGAACTCCGCCACCTCCGGGTTCTCGAACGATTCGCTCCCCATCACATGGCACCAGTGGCACGACGCGTAGCCGATGCTGAGCAGGATCGGCCTGTCCGTCTCCACGGCGTGCGCCAACGCCTCGGGGCCCCAGGGCCACCAGTCCACCGGATGGTGGGCGTATTGGAGGAGGTGGTCGCTGGAGGAATCTGCGAGTCGGTTCGCCATGAGGGTCAAGCTTAGGGCTTCCGCGAAATCCGGGACCATCCTCTCCCAAGCCGGTCGAGCCGGGTCGTCCTCCCTGAAGCTGGTTGAGTCGGGCTGCGATGAAGGAGTGGTTCGTGTCGGGGTGGTCCTCCCTGAAGCTGGTTGGGCCGGGCTGTGACGAAGGAGTGGTTCGTGTCGGGGTGGTCCTTCCTGAAGCTGGTTGGGCCGGGCTGTGACGAAGGAGCGGCCCGTGTCGGGATCGTCCTTCCTGAAGCTGGTTGGGCCGGGCTGCGACGAAGGAGCGGCCCGTGTCGAAACCATGCCGTGGAAGACTTGAACACGCTGTCACACTGGAGGCATGAGCAACCAGGCCTTTGCTGAGCGTCGTTCTTTGGAAGGGGTCAAACCCGGAATCGTGGTCGTCGGTGGTCTGCTCGCGCTCATGTGGGTGCTGGAGATCATCGACAGCGCGTCCTTCAACGCCCTGGACCAGTTCGGCATCATCGCCCGGAGCTTCGGATCGCTGCCCCACATCCTCACGGCCCCGTGGCTCCACTTCGGTTTTCCGCACCTGATCAGCAACTCGGTGCCGTTCCTGATCCTCGGTCTGCTCACCTGGCTGGCGGGTCCGGGGCGCTGGCTGGCGGTGACCCTCATCACCGTCGTCACCTCCGGACTGACCGTCTGGCTCATCGCGCCCTCCAACACCATCACCCTGGGCGCCTCCGGCCTGGTGTTCGGATACCTCGCCTACCTGCTGGTGCGAGGTTTCTTCACCCGCAACATCTGGGAGATAGCGCTGTCGGTGGCCGTGTTCTTCTTCTACGGCTCGATCCTGCTGGGCGTGCTTCCCGGAGCGTCGGGGGTCTCGTGGCAGGGACACCTCGGTGGGGCCATCGGTGGTTTCATCGCAGCGAAGTTCCTCCACGGCAACGACCCCGCCACCCGGCGGGTGAAATCCGCGTCCCGGGTGTAATACCAGGCATTCGCGCGTCCCTGACGCCGGCGCTGCGGTTTGCTGGCCTTGATCCTGTTTCGCTGGCCTTCCCATGGGTTTGCTGGACGTATTGAAGTTTGCTGGCTCTACAGCGCAGGCGAACACAAATACGTCCAGCAAACCGGGCGCAAGGCCAGCAAACCGGGCGCAAGGCCAGCAAACCGGGCGCAAGGCCAGCAAACCGGGCGCAAGGCCAGCAAACCTGGCACAAGGCCAGCAAACCTGGCACAAGGCCAGCAAACCCGTTACAAGGCCAGCAAAACCCGGGGAGCGGGTGGTTGGGCGGGGTGAGGGTCAGATGATGAACTCCGGTACCAGGGGGACCTCCCGCAGTCCGGTGAACAGGTCGTCCTCCGGGATCATGGTCGGCACCTTCGAGACCACCAGCTGGTAGTCCTCGGTCGGCCAGCCGGCCTGCTGGATCGCCAATGGCACCGCGAACCACGGCCCTTCGGGGTCGATCTGCGTGGCGTGCGCCCGCAATGCGTCGTCACGCACCCCGAAGTACTGGGCGCAGTTGACGAAAGTGGTGAGGCGGCCGTCCGAGAAGGGGTCGTCGTCGCGGGCCGGGATGGAATGGCTGGGGGAGAGACCCTGCTCGTGCATCAGCGCCTCCAGGGCCGCGAACCGGCGCCGGTGGAAGCTCATGTGGTAATACAGCTTCGCCGCCTGCCACGCGGGGCCGTGCTCCGGCCACAGCGACGGATCCGCCGCCGCTTTGAACGCCTCGACGGTGATGCGGTGGCACTGGACGTGATCGGGATGCGGGTAGCCGCCGCGTTCGTCGTAGGTGGTCACGACGTGCGGGCGGAAGTCGCGGATCACCTTGACCAGCCGTCCCGCGGCCACTGCGACATCCTGCAGGGCGAAACAGCCCTCGGGCAGCGGCGGCGGGGGATCGCCCTCGGGTAGACCGGAATCGACGAAACCCAGCCACACCTGCTCGATCCCCAGGATCTCGCGGGCGCGGGCCATCTCGGCTGCCCTGATGGCGGGCAGGTTCTCGAGGATCCCGGGATCGCCGGCCAGGGCCGGGTTGAGGATGTCGCCGCGTTCGCCGCCGGTACAGGTCGCGACCATGACCTCCACGCCTTCGGCCACGTACTTGGCGGTGGTTGCGGCGCCCTTGCTCGACTCGTCGTCGGGATGGGCGTGCACGTGCAGCAGGCGCAATGGGCCCTTGGGGTGCGAGGTCATGGAAGACATTCTGGCGGGTCGTGGGCGAAGCAGCCGAATCCGGCTCGCCTTGGATTGAGAAGGGCCGGTGCTAGCATGTCGGGATGTCCGAAACCAACGCCGAAACGGTGTGGCTCACCCAGGAGGCCCACGACAAGCTCGAGGCCGAACTCACCCATCTCAAGACCGTGGGTCGCCCCGAGGTGACCGCCAGGATCGCCGCCGCCCGCGAGGAGGGCGACCTCTCCGAGAACGGCGGCTACCACGCCGCCCGCGAGGAGCAGGGGCAGATGGAGGGGCGCATCCGCCAGCTCGAGCACCTGCTGCGACGCGCCCAGGTGGGCGAGGCCCAGGGCGATCCCGACGAGGTCAGCCCCGGCCGCATCGTCACCGTCGCGTTCTTCGGCGACGATTCCGACACGGAGACCTTCCTGCTCGGGTCGCGGGAGATCCTCGGCACCGATTCCTCCGTGGATCAGGCCGTCTCCCCGCAGTCGCCGCTCGGTGCCGCGGTGCTTGGCCATCGCGTGGGCGACGAGGTCAGCTACACAGCACCGAGCGGGCGCACCATCTCGGTGACCATCAGGAAGGTCACATCCTGACGTAACTACTCCAGTCCCGCGATCAGCTGGGCCGCCACCTCGGCGCTGATCTCACCGGTCGCCACCCGTGCCAGGATCTGTTCCTGCGGGGTGGCGGCTTTCGTTTCCCCCTGCTCGGCGGGGCCGGGCTCGCCGGATTGTGGGGGAGTGGGCTGGGCGTCGGGATTCATGCCCAGTTTCACCAGCAACGCGTCGAACCGGGCGCGTGCCGTCGGGTAGGAGACCTGGAGGTGTTTCTCCACCTCGCGCAGGTTCCCGCGGGAGGTCAGGAAGACGCGCAGCAGTTCGTGTTCGGCGGCGTCGAGACGGTCGTAGGGGGAGGACGCGAACTCGCCGGCCAGCTCGGAGCCGCAGTGCGTGCAGCCCTTCCGGATGATGATCAGGTCCTCGCCGCAGACAGGACAGTCGGCGGGGGCGCGGTACAGCTCGGAGGTCATGCGGGCACCTCGTTCTTGACGGTGGCCAGGCCCATCGTGACGGTCAGGTCGCATCGGGCCGAACCGTTGCCGAAGACCACCTCGTCGGCTCCGCCGTTGTCCTCGGGCCAGCGGATGTGGCCGAACTTCGCGTCGGCGTGCACCGTGACGCTGGAACCGGGTTTGAGGATCAGGGTCAGCGACCCGGACTCCACCTTCAACCTGGAACGCCCCAGGCTGATCGGTCCCTCGACGGTGACTCCCCCGGCCTGGCTGAGCAGGTCGGAGACCTCGACGACGTCGCTCAGGTGGCAGCCCCCGGCGGTCACCCGGACACGCCCGAACCGGGGCACCCCGGTGCTGCGCACGCCACCCGTGGTGGCCTCGACGTCGATGATCAGTTTCGGGTTGACCTTGACGAGCAGCTCCTTACCGAGGCCGATGTCGCGGAGGTCGTCGAGGCTGCGGGGCGGGCGGATCAGTGAGAACCCGGTCAGGTTGGGGCCGAATTCTCCGGTGGAGCTGACCTCCATCACCTCGCCGTTGCGGCGTAGCACGTGTGGGCCTTCCACCGACAGGGTGGCGATCGACGAATCCCCCTCGATTCGCACGCGCCGCCCGACGGCGGTGATCGATACCCGGGTCAGTCCACCCGGTTTGCCCTTCGGGGCCTCCTCCTGTTTCGGGTCGGACTGGGTGGACCGGGACGCGTCACCGGTCTTGTTCTTGAGGGCGGATATTCGCCGGTTCGCCTCGGCGGTGTCGATGCGACCCGCTGCCAGATCGTCCAGGATGGAACTCAGATCGGGATTGGTCATGCAGTAATGGTAACTTAACCCTCACACTTTCGAAAGAGAACTTTGGATTCTTTGAAATAGAGAGCGGGTTGCCGTGGGTCGCGTGGGACGACGTGGCCGTCCCGCGGGTGCCACGTGTGGCGGATTTCGCCGCCGTCGGCTGCGGCGGCTATAGTTTGTTCGCGCTGCCGCCCTAGCTCAGTAGGCAGAGCGACGCTCTCGTAAAGCGTAGGTCACGGGTTCGATTCCCGTGGGCGGCTCAAGGTTGGAAACTGCCCCTGACAAGGCGTGACGCCGGGTCGGGGGCTGTTTTTCTTCGCCTCCTCCGGGTCAAGCCGCGTGCGGGTGCCGCGGCGGGCCGTAGACTTTGCCACATGTCTGACAACCTGCCTCAACAATCGCCACGGGTGCAGATGCGTGTGGGTGACGCCGAACGTGACGCGGTGCTCTCCGTGCTCCAGAACGCCTACGAGGCGGGCCAGCTCAGCATCGAGGAGTTCGATGAGAGGCAGCAGAGCTGTCTCGAGGCCCGGTACGTCGACGACCTGTCCGTTCTCGTCGCGGATCTGCCCGGGGGAGCCGGGTGGCACCAGTCCGCTCCGGGCCCCGCGCGCGTTTCCGCGGCCCCCGTCGTGGCCCGGGACGCCAGAGTCGTGAACGCGCTCGCCTTCATGAGTGGCAAGATGATCCGGCTGGATCCCAGCACGCCGTCGGTGAACAGCTTCGCCATGTGGGGCGGCAACGAGATCTGCACTGATGCGGTCATGGGTCCGGGGGCGGAGATAGAACTGACACTCAGCTCGATCATGGGCGGCCACACCGTCTACGTGCCACCCGGGGTGCGGGTCATCGACCAGAGCGTCAACATCATGGCCGGGGTCAGCATTACCGAGGAGGCCGACGGCGACGGTTCGAACGGCACCCTCGTCGTCAAGGGCTTCAACTTCTGGGGCGGCACCTCCGTGATGCTGAGAAACCCCGAGAAATAACGGGCCGCCCCGGCCTCCGCAGCCGGCCCTCATGCGGGTCCGGGTGAGCCGGGGTCTCGTCATTCCCGCGGAACATAAGGTATCCAACCGAGCGGTGGGGGATGGGTTTGTTTACTCGTAGGTTCCATCGAGCGTGGCTTGTTGCAGGACGTGCCCCTCGATCGCTTGTTTGAAACCCGCCAGGCGGGTTCGGGAGGGATGTTCCACGTCACTCCGTGGGCCATGGAACCGAACAGTGGATGGGTCAGGTCCTGAAACGCCACCGCCAGGGTGCGGGTGTCAGACGCCAGGCCGTCGAGCCCCAACTCGGGGGGAATTGTGCGTCATTCCGGTTCGGTGACCTGCCTCCTGATGTGGCCCCGCTGGCGGGGAAGCTCGAGCTCGCATGATCCGCGCTGACCTGGAACGCCGACCCGGATGTGCAGATCATCGCCTGGACCGCGGCCCCGGGGGCGGTCTCCCGAGAGCGCCTCGCCCGGTTGAGGGCACTGGTCTGAGACGCATTGCATCCGTCCAACAGCCCCTCTGGCGCGATGGAGGCGGAAGTGGGCAGGGCTGCGACGAGGCAACCACCCGCGGAACTCTTTGTGGGATGATCGTTGGCTGATATGTACTACTGGCGGATGGCGTCGGTGGGGTAATGTGACGAGAGCAAAAGTTCACCGAGGCCTGTCGTGCGGTATTTCACATCGCAATTATCGGTTTGGCAGGTGGATCTGAGCGGATCCGCCTTGTGGCGCTGGCCGGGGCAAGGTTGTGACAGCCCGGAAGCTCTGGTGCTCCCCGGGTGTTTGTGGAGTGCCGCATATTTCGTGGGCAGCGATGAAAAACAGGTTTAATTGAACATGTGGAGTATAATTCTGCGTTCCGGACCCTTCGCTCGGTCTGAATGTTGTCGCTGGGGCGCCTCGGCAATGTGATGTGCGCACCGCGATGATCAATTCGAATGCCTTCGGCGGCCAGAGCGTCTCGGTCGTTATCGGTCGTGATGATGCACCGGAAGTTCCGGCATGAGCGTGGCTGACGTGGTCCCGGAATGTGCCGGAAAAGAGTAAAATCCGTCTCGATCAATATTTTTTTGAGTACTGAGTCAGGTCATGTGATTGGAGTCATAATGAACGCGTCGCATCTTGTCGCGGAGCAGAGATCCTACTTTGCTCGCGGAGACACCTTGGATATTAGCTTCCGAAGGCAGCAGCTGGAACAACTTTACTCCGCCGTTGACAGACGCTCCGATGACATTGCTGCTGCTCTCAGGAAGGACCTTGGGAAAGGGGCCTTCGAGGCGTACTCGACGGAGATCGGTTTCTCCTTGCGCAGTATTCGCAAAGCTGCTCGTAGCGTTGCTCGATGGAGCAGGCCTAGGCGTGCTGGGCAGTCGCTGTTCGTTTTCCCTTCCGTGAACAGAATCTATCGGGAACCATACGGTGTCACCTTGGTGATCGGCCCGTTCAATTATCCCTTCCAGCTGGTCATTGAGCCGCTCATCGGGGCGATCGCGGGAGGGAATACGTGCATAGTCAAGCCCTCCGAACAGGCCCCGTACACCGCATCTGTCCTTTCCCAGCTGCTGGCTGAGACCTTTCCCCCGGAATATGTCGTTGCGGTGGAGGGCGGTAAGGAAGTGATAGCCGACCTGCTGGAGAACCAGTTTGACTACATCTTCTTCACCGGTAGTGCCCAGGTCGGGAAGGTGATCGCCGAGGCCGCAGGGCGCAACCTGACTCCAGTGACGCTCGAACTCGGCGGCAAGGCTCCAGCCATCGTGGATCACACCGCGAATCTGCCAGCCGCTGCTCGCAAGATCGTCTGGGGGAAGTTCCTGAACGCCGGCCAGAACTGCGGAGCACCGGACTACGTCTTGGTCGAGGACGCGGTTCATGACGAGCTTGTTGAGCAACTGCGTCGAGCGATAGCACAGTTCTATGGCAACGATCCCTCGACTTGTCCCGATTATGGCCGCATCGCGACCTCGGTTCACTGGGATCGGCTTGATAGCCTACTGATGTCCGTGAGGAGCAAGATAGTGCACGGGGGTGTGTCCAACAGGGATGAGCTGTATATCGCTCCGACCATCCTTGACCACGTGGACTGGGGGGATCAGGTGATGGAAGGCGAGATCTTTGGTCCGATTCTGCCAGTCCTCAGCTACCAGCGCTCCGAATTCCAGCATGATGTGATCGATGCTGTCAATAGGGGCGAGAAACCGTTGGCGCTGTACATCTTCGCCTCCGATCGTTCGTTGATTCGTCAGATTCTTCGCCGGATTTCTTTCGGCGGAGGATGCGTCAACGACACCATCATGCAGTTCTCGCACCCCGGCCTACCGTTCGGTGGCGTGGGGAACTCCGGTATGGGGGCGTACCATGGGCGCCACAGCTTCGACACGTTCACGCATGCGAAGTCAGTGTTGTCTCACCTGCCCAGACAGGAAATGCCGCTGGTCTACCCGCCCCAAGGCGATGGCTATAAGACACGCATCGTCAAGCGGCTGCTGAGATGATCTCTTGGTGGCCGAGCCGTGGTGGGCAGCACTCCACGCGGGGTCGACCTGCATTTTGGTGATGGCCAAGGTAAGCCGCCACCGAATATTGAATCGGCCTGGGTTTCGTTCTGTTCTTGAAGTAAGGACGGTCCACGATGAACCAGAAGTGCTCTCCCGAGATGCGTGAGCGTGTGCTGTGGATGCTTGACCAGGTCCGAGCCTCTGGTGAGCATCCGAACCTGATGACCGCGGTCCGACGCGTCGCGGGCCTGCTTGGTGTGAGTCCGGAGACGCTGCGCGTGTGGCATCGCCGCCGCGAGGTCGATACCGGGCAACGTCCCGGCGTCCCGACCGAGATGATCCGTTTCCTCGACGAACATCGAGAGTGGTTTGGGGTCGAGTTCCTGTGCCGCGTCCTAGAGGATGTGGTGCCGGTGGAGTCCTTCGCCGCCGAGGATGTCGGGGAGTACGCGGGCCGGGTCTACGACTATCACCTGGAACATCCGGAGCTTGAACGTCTGCTGCGCTGGGAAGGGCTCGCCTTCGACGCGGGGAACCCCGACGACGAGCGGCGACTGGGGCTGTACAGGGACAAGACGGCCGCCGTCGAGGCAGGGCAGCGGGCAGGCGGCGTCACCGAGGAGATCGATGCGGATCACATGATCTTCCTGATTCTGTCGCTCGCTGGGTGGTGGCCCTCCGTGCCGCAGGTGGCCCGCATGCTGACCGGCCCCGACACCGAGGCGGAGCGTGCCAGACGTAGGGAATCGGTGGTGCGGGCGGCCCGCCGGATCGCCCGGCCGGATTGATCCCGTATGTCGGCCATCAGCGCCTTCACGAAGGTGTGTCCCACGCCCGCCGGATCGCCCGGCCGGATTGATCCCGTATGCCGTCGGGCAGAAAGCCGAGTGCGTTTGACTAAACGGGACGGCAAGATGGTGGGCATGCCGGGCCTTCTTGATGACGAGCGCCGCCGGATCCTCGCGTTCTGGCGGCTGCTGGAGTTTTTCAGCCCGCAGTCGATGCCCAGGCCGACATCCCTGGCCGATGGGTCCGGGAACGAACAGGTGATCGATTGGAAACCATCCAGTCCGCTGCCGTGGGAAACCCTCTCCTCCTCAAGGGGTAGGGGCCCCGGGGCCTGGCGACATCTCGTCTTCCTGGGCGTGTACCGGTTCAAGGACACCTACGACTGGCTCCGCAAGATCTCGGGGGACGGCTCCGGCCGCGCCGAGCGGCCCGCGGGCAGGGGCGCCTGCGTCGGTCTTGTGCTGGACGAGGACGGGCGGATCATCCCGGACTCCGCGGTGCTGTCGTCATCGCTCTGGGCCGTCGGGAGAATCGCCCACGGGCAGCTCCCAGGGGCCGAATGGGTCGACGAGTTCGGTGCCGCGCAGGCCCGGCTGGGGGAGAGCATAAGCTCCTTTGAACGGGCCAGGCGGGCGAGTATCGAGGGGGAACTGCCGCCGCCCCAGGACGCCGACTCCCTGCGGGAACTGCTGCGCATCGTCCAGAAAACCTGGGGTATTGAGGGCGTCCGCGATCTGTCCATGGACCGGATCATCGTGAGAAGCCAGTGGGTGGACGACCGGCGCAGCGAGGAAAACCCGGACCCCGACTTCCTGAACAGCTGTTTCCGCACGGAACTGGACGCCGTGATCGCGGAACTGGAGGCCGACGAGCGGCTGGGAGCCGCGCTGAGCGCCTACCTGACCCGTGACGACGAACTCGACGAGACCGGGCGGGTGGACATCGCCGATCATCCCGATGCGCTGGATGCCCTGACCCTTCCGGAACGGCTTCCCGCCGGACGCTGGCCCCGCGACCCGGAGCAGTCGCCGACCCTGAGGCAGCAGTTCGTGACGAACCGCGCCCTGGACGACCTGGCGCCCGGACAGGGACTCATGGGCATCAATGCGGCACCCGGTGAGGGCGGAACCGTCGTGCTGCGCGACATCCTGGCCGGCAACATCGTCGAACGCGCCCGGCGCCTGGCGTCGCTGTCGCACCCGATGGAGGCGTTCACCGCTGAGGAACACAGCTGGAAGGACGCCAAGGGATTCCAACGCGTGGTCCTGCAGCTGCGTGAGGAGTTCTGCGGATTCGAGACGGTGGTGATCTCCGAAAACGACAAGACCGCCGCGGGATTCGCCGCGGAACTCACGGGCCGGGAGGCCTTGGGGCGGCCGTGGCGGGAATCGGCGAATTATTTCGCCGACATAGCGACCGCGATCCGTGGCGGGGAAAAACCCTGTGAGGTCCAAGGGCCCGGGGGAGCCTGGGGAATGGTCGCGGCCTGGCTGGGGAACAGGAAAACCCGGGAGGCGTTCAGATCCGAGTACTGGTTCGACAAACCGGGCCCCGGCGACGGGGAGGCCGGTTGCGTCAGGATGCTCGGCAGATTACGGGACTGGCGCGACGGCAAGGCCTCCCACCAGAGCTGGTGGCTGGCCAAGCACAACTTCCACCAGGCCGAGAAGAAGGTGAAACGCCTGACCCGTGCGATGGCCGATGCCCGCGACGCGATGCTGAACCACCAAGAACTCGTGGAACGCGAACACCTTCTGCGGAAACGCATCCCGGAGGTGGCGAAGGAACTCGCCGCAGTCGAATCCGAGCTGACGGCCAACGCCGAGGCGAAGGAACAGGCCGAACGAAGGGTCTCGGAAACCACCACCGAGCACTACAGGACGCTCGCCTTCAAACCCGGGGCGACCGAGTTCGTGCTCACCCTCGGCAGCTCCGCCCGGGAGTGGCGGAAGCAGCGTGACGTGGCGGCAGTCGAACTTCAGGAGGCGGAGCAGGAGTACCAGCGCAGACTCGAACGCGGCGAGGAAATCCGGGCCCGTTTCGAGAAACTGCGGATGGAGCAGGTCGAGATGGGGCCGGAGCTGGAGGGCATCGGGGCCGAACTGGATCAGCTGCGCCGCGAGATCAAGAAGAACCGGAGACGACTCGGCGAGAACTACCCCGACGAAGAATGGGTGGGCCAGAGGCGCGAACTCAACGCCCCGTGGCTGGAGGCCGAACTGGAAACCGCCCGCTCCGAACTCTTCCTGGCCGCGATGCGGCTCCACGAGGACTTCTTGTCCGGGACCGCCGTTCGCATGGTGGGTGCGTTGGGGACCGCCGTCGATGTCGTCGCCGGGAGGGTCCCGGAGAACCTGGAACCCGAGAAGATACGGGCCGCCTGGCAGCTCTTCTTCCTGGCGGTCCCGGTGGTCGCCACCACCCGTGAGGCGTTCGCGGAGATGTTCGGCGAGTTCGGTCCGGAAGGTCTCGGGTGGGTGATCGTCGAGCGGGCCGACCGGGTCGCCCCGCAACGTGTGCTGAAAGCCCTCCGGGCCGCCCGACGGGCGATCACCATCGGGGAATCGGCCAGGTCCCGGACGGTCACGCTCCCGGGCAGGGTGTTGGCCAAGATGGCCGACGCCTGCGGGATTTCGGCCACCTGGGTGCCGCCCCGGGCCTCGGCCCAGACCCTGCCGGACCGGGTCGCCAGGTTCGGCACCCTTCAGAGCCGGGGCGAGGGTGAGGAGGAAAAGAGGTGGGTGAGCGTTCCGCTCGCCCACCTTCCTGCCGGGACCCGGAATGACGGGACAGCGAATTAGGATTACCTAACCGATAGTCCAGGAGGATGCCATGACGTTTGTGAACATCACCGCCCTGAAGATTCCCGAGGGGGCGGGACCGGAGGTTGAGAAACGATTCGCCGCCCGCAGGCGCTCGGTGGATGCGGCCGAGGGGTTCGAGGGTTTCGAGTTGTTGCGCCCCCGGTTCGGTGAGGACCGTTACTTCGTCGTCACCCGCTGGGACACCCGCGAACACTACGACGCCTGGGTGGCCGGCCGTGACACGAGCGCCCACGCCGATGACGAACGCCGCGGAATGTCCATCGAGCTGTTGGGATTCGAGGTCGTCCAGCACGACGAGTAGAACGAGCGGATCGCGACGGCCGCTCAGGTGTCGGTGATGGTGCAGGTGCGCGTGCCACCGGTGCACCCGGTGCCGTCGGGCGCGCAGTTCCTGACCGGCATGGTCGTTGTTCCCGGGGCGTGACCGGGTCCGGGGAAGAGCGAAACCCTCAGTCCATCTCGAAGGTCTCGCCCCGGTGGGGGAAGGGCAGGCGGTGCCCTTTGGGCAGCAGGAAGGCGTGCTCGCGGGTGATGGACAACGGGTCGCAGTAGCCGTCGGTGATGACAAGCAGCGGGCCGTCCTTCGGGAAGTCCGGGGCACTCTCCAGCAGGTGAACGCCCGGCTGCAGCACCGTCCCGCCGCGCCCCCTGACCTGCACACGACCCGCGATGTCCCCGGGCGGCATGTATCCCAGGTCGTAGGGGGCGGCGTCACAGCACACCACCCGCACGGCCGGGACCTCCTTGGCCTCGGCATAGCTGGCGATGGCCCCGAGCGCCTTGGCGAGGGTGTGACGATCCATGGACCCCGACGTGTCGAGGACGACCCCGAAGGTGCGGCCGTCGCGCTGCCGCGGGTCGGGGGCGATGTGCGGGCGGGGAATGTCGGGGGTGCTGGCCTGGCGGCGGCTCAGCCGCGTCCAAACCCGATGGGTCTCGACCGGCGGGAAGTGGTTGTCGAACCAACGGGCCAGTTTCACCTCCCACGGGATGGGCGGTTGCAGGACCGCATTGATCTCCTCCAACAGGCCCGCGGGTATCAGGCCTCTGTGTTGCTGCTGGTGCAGCAACAGACCCTTGCCGAGCTGCTCCCGGCAGAAATCGTCCAGGTCGGTGCAGGAAATCCCGTTCGGATTCAGCCGGCGGGTCAGCATGTCGCCCTGCCCACCCGCGAAGGAACAGAGTTTCCGCAGCCTCCGGATGTCGTTGGCGATGCGATCGTAGACCTCCTCCGCCGACATGCCCCGCAGCGCCGGGTCGTACAGCAGACCAATGGCCGGGGCCGTGCCGACCTGCATCTGGATCAGCCAATCGTTGATGACGAAATCGCAGGCGGCGTTCCACAGGCCGTGGTCGCGTCCCCGGGAACGTGATCTGTGCCGCAGGGCGACGTGCAAAACCTCGTGGGCGAGAACGAAACGCTTCTCCTGCTCGTTCAGCCCGGCGGCGGGATTCAGGTAGATGGTGCGCAGGTCTTCATCGACGGCGGCGACGGAGATTTTCTCGCGATGGCAGACCTCCGCCTTCTCCACGATCTCGAACGTCGCCACCATGCTGCCGAGAAGGGGAAAACTGCTGATGAACCAGTCGCGTGCGCGGCGGGTCGTGGCGCTCAGCGAGTCCGGGTGATCAACCGGTTTCGCGTCGAATTCGTCGCGCAGCCCGGCGGCCATCTCCATGGACTGTGTGACGGATTCGGCGATCCCGATCGCGAACTGTTCTGGCCAGGACCAGTTCTGGTAGTGGGGCTCCGGACCCCACTTGCCGGGGTTTTCCATCGTCGGGCGACATGGTCCCGGCAGTCGTAGGGCCATCGCCCACGAGGGAATTCCCTCCTCGCAGAACTGGCGGTACCAGCGTTCCTCGTTCCACTGCGGCAACCCGCCCGGAAGTGTCATCTCCACCGGAGGGCGACCCAACGCGAGACTCTGCACGAAACGAGCGGTGACCACGTCACAGGCCGCGCTCCACGCATCCCAGTCGCCGTGGTCGCGTTTCCACAGCTCCATGGCGTACAGCAGCAGGGCGCGGGCCCTCACGTACACCCATTCCTCGGGCAGGGCGAGCCGCTTCGGGTGGAGGTGGACCAGGTCGTCACGAAACACCACCGACCAGCCGTCACCGGGACAGGCGGAACGGTCGTCGTACACCCAGGCCACATGTCCTGAGAGCCGACTGAACACGGGATGCTGTCGCAGCAGCTCGCCACCCTCCCAGTGGGCTTCGGCGGCCGGATTCGGCCTCGACCTCGCACGGCTCACGGTGTGCGGCGTTCCACGAGTCGGGGCAGGTCACGGACCACCTCCACCATGTACCAGGCGGGCAGGGTCTCTCCGTTCTCCTCCGCGACGACGACCTGCGCCATTTCCAGGCTGATCTGCGCCAGGTTCTTGAGCATCGCCTTGGAGGTGTGCACCAGGTGTTGGGTATCACCGGTGCTGCGGTTCTTCTCCGGAGGCAGCTGCTTCAGCAGTCGCGCCCGGAAGGCCTGCGCCAGGAAGTACAGCAGGTCGCGGTCCGCGGGGTCGGCGGGCCAGCGGGCGTCGCCCTTGAGGATGGCGTCGAGGCGGTGCCGGTCGGCGGCCAGTTTCCCGAACGCCTTGAACTGTGCGGCGTGCCTCGGGGTCAGGCAACCACTGGCGATGACCTCCACCATGTGCGCCGGGACATCACCGGGGAAATTGTGCAACGCGTCGCTGAGCATGTGCCACGACCGAGGGGTGGAGAACGGTTCTTCGTGGCGCGGCGGTTGGCTCCACAGATGGTCAGGGCGTTGCGTCAGGTAGTCGATCACCAGCGGATGCAGCCCGGCTTCCGTGGCCCACGCCAGCCATTGACTGGCAGAGACCCGCATGTGGACGTGGATCATGCGGTTCAGAAGCGCCGACGACATGGGTTTGACGATGGCCGAGTCCTGCGCCCGGTTACCGGCCCCGATGACGATGGATCCCTCGGGTAGCTCGTACTCGCCGACACGACGGTCGTGAATGAGACTGTAGAAAGCCTTCTGGACGTCCTGTGAACAGGCGTTGAGTTCATCCAGGAACAGGCAGTACGGTTCTTCGCGGGCGATCATGGCGGGTGGGCGGAACCGGGTGATGCCGTCGGTGATCTGCGGCACACCGATGAGATCCTCAGGGGCCAGTTGACTGCCCAGCAGCGACACACATTCCAGGCCGACGCTCGCCGCGAACTTCTCGACCAGGGCGGATTTGCCGATACCCGGCGGACCCCAGATGAACACGGGGCGCACGGTCGCCACGTTTAGGAGGAAATCACTCAGTTCCTCGGGAGTGAGGGAGGTTGCGGTCTGCATGCGGGCTTTCTGGGACTTTGACGCCCGATGCTGCTGATGCACCGGACTTGCGATGGGGCCGGTATGTTCCCATGGGCCGCGCTCCGGTGTCCACTTCAGGACTGTCACCGATTGCTGTGAATCCGCGGAACGTCACATTTCCGTAAGGATTTCTTCCTGTTCCCCGTCATCCCGACGGCGGAAGACTCCCCGGTATGAAGAAATACCTCCTGCCCCTGGCCCTGTCAGCCGTCATCGTGCTCGGCGGCTGCTCCCAAGCGAACTCGTCCCCCGATGCCATGTCTTCCGCGAAGTCTCCCTCCTCGGCCATGTCGCACGGTGATGCGGCGTCCCAGTCCTACATCACCTACGACCAGTACCAGGCCTCCAAGGACAAGTACGCCGACTCGAAAGTAGTGCTGTTCTTCAACGCCAAGTGGTGCCCCGACTGCCGGGCCATCAACGAGGCGCTGACCTCCGATCCCGGGAAGATCCCCGCGAAGACCACCGTGGTGAGCGTCGACTACGACCAGCACACCGATCTGCGGCAACGCTACGGGGTGACGACGCAACACACCTTCGTGCAGATAGACACCAACGGCGAGAAGACACGCCAATGGGTCAGCACTTCGGTGGATGCCCTGCTCAAGGAACTCCAGGGCTGAGTTCATGATCGTCACCGCTCTGCTCTCCCTGGTCGCAGGTGTCCTGACGGTGCTGGCGCCGTGCGTGTTGCCGTTCCTGCCGGTCATCGTCGGCGGAAGCCTGGGACACGGTTCCAGGCGCCGCCCCTACCTGATCGCGGCCTCGCTCGTCGTGTCGCTGCTGGTTTTCACGCTGCTGCTGAAAGCCAGCACCGCCTTCCTCAGCATCGATCCGCGCGTCTGGGCCATCGGGTCGGGCGTGCTGGTGATCCTGCTGGGGGTCGCGATGCTCTTCCCCGGTTTGTGGGCCCGGGTAGCCCGGTGGACCAAGCTGGAGGCTGCCCACGGCCTCCTCGGGAAGGCCCGCAACCAGCGTGGCGAAACCGCGGGGGCACTCCTGACCGGCGCCGCACTCGGGCCGGTGTTCAGCAGCTGCTCGCCAACCTACGCGTGGGTCATCGCGACGGTACTGCCCGCCAGTCCCGTCGCAGGCATGATCTACCTGGGTATTTACTGTGCGGGCATGGCGGGGGCGCTGCTGGGTATCTCCCTGGCGGGCCGCAGGCTCGTCGATCGGCTCGGCTGGGCCTCGAACCCGCGCGGCTGGTTCCAGCGTGCCATCGCGGCACTGTTCATCGTCGTGGGTCTGTTCGTTTCCACGGGCCTGGACAAGGCACTCCAGACCTGGGCCGTCGACAAGTTTCCCGCGCTCACGGCCTTCGAACAGGGACTCATCCCCCAGAGCAACGCGGCCCCCGGGGTGGCGGGCAATGCCGAACAACGGCAGCTCGGCCCGGCCCCGGAACTGGCCGGTATCTCCCACTGGGTCAACAGCAACCCCACCACCCTGGCCGACC
This sequence comes from uncultured Propionibacteriaceae bacterium, assembly GCA_937965785.1. Lineage (GTDB taxonomy): Bacteria > Actinomycetota > Actinomycetes > Propionibacteriales > Propionibacteriaceae > Arachnia. Next base: position 122,559 of record CALCKT010000043.1, read on the forward strand.
TCAGGGGCAAGGTCGTGCTGGTTGACTTCTGGACCTACAGCTGCATCAACTGCATGCGCACCCAGCCCTACCTGAATGCCTGGTACGACCGCTACCGTGCCGCCGGACTGGAGATCATCGGCGTGCACGCGCCCGAGTTCACCTTCGAAAAAGTGCCGGAGAACGTCGAGAAGGCGGTGCGTGACGCGGGCATCAAGTACCCAGTGGCCCTGGACAACGACTTCGCCACCTGGCGTGCCTACCACAACCGGTACTGGCCCGCGAAATACCTGATCGACAAGGACGGCGACATTCGCTGGACGCACTTCGGCGAGGGCAACTATGACGAGGCGGAGAAACAGATCCGCGACCTGCTCGGCGAAACCGGGGACAAGGCCGGGGTCACCGGGGAAACCACGCAGCCCACGCGGGGACAGTCACCGGAAACCTACCTCGGTACCCGGCGCGCCTCCGGTAACGAAACCCGGTTGGAGACCGGGGAACGCGACTACGGCCAGAACCCCGCACCCGGTGCCACCAATCGGTGGAGCCTGTCCGGGAGCTGGACGGCCGGCGACGAATCGATCACCGCCGCCCGGGACGGGGCGCAACTGAACTATCGCTTCGCCGGGCGTGAGATGTTCCTGGTGATGGACGGTCCCGCAGGGGCGAAGGTGCGCGTCCAGGTCGAGGGCGGCGGTCCACCCGGTGGGGCCGACGTGCAGGGCGAGGAGGTGACGATCTCCGGTGCCCGCCTGTACCGGCTGGTGCGGCTGCCCGAGGCCACCCGGGGAACCACCGTCACCCTGACCTTCGACAAAGGCGTGAGCGCCAATGCATTCACATTCGGATGAGCAGCCCTACCCTGAGCCCATGGGAAACATCCTGCTCGTCGACGACGATCCGACCGTGCGCGGTGTGGTCTCCGACTACCTGCGTGCGGCCGGGCACAGCATCACCGAGGTATCCGACGGGATCAGCGCCCTGGAACTCGCCGACGGCTGCGACCTGGTGATCCTGGACCTCATGCTGCCCGGTATCGACGGCCTCGAGGTGTTCCGGCGGATCCGCTCCCGCGGGGTGGTCGCACCGGTGATCATGCTCACCGCCAAGGGCTCGGAGGCCGACCGGGTGCTGGGCCTAGAACTCGGCGCCGACGACTACCTGGCCAAACCGTTCAGCCCCCGCGAACTCGTGTTGAGGGTCAACGCGGTGCTGCGACGACAGCAACCCCGGCCCGAACGGGAGATCATCACCGACGGCGACCTCACCCTCGACCTCACCGCCCGGAAAGCCACCCTCGCGGGCGAGACGTTGACGCTCACGCTCCGCGAGTTCGACCTGCTCGCCCACCTGGTAACCCATCCCGAGAAGGTCTTCTCCCGTGAGGAACTGATGCGCGTGGTGTGGGGCTGGGACGTCGGCGACGCATCCACGGTGACGGTGCACGTGCGGCGGCTGCGTGGGAAGGTGGAGACCGACCCGCAGCACCCCACCCGGCTGGTGACGGTGTGGGGTCGCGGATACCGGTGGGAGGCCTCGTGACCGGGCAGCTGCTGATCGTCGCCGCCGTCACCCTGCTGGTGGGTCTGGGCTGCACCGCCATGACCCTGAGCGTGGCGAGGCGTTCCGTTCGCTGGGCCGCCCTGCTGAGCCCAATCACCGTCGTCGTGACCGTTGGGGTCGGGATGCTGGTCGGGGTGCGGCTGATGCTCATTGAATCGGTGGGGGTGCCGCTGCTGCTGCTGGCCGCCACCGTTCCCGCGGCCCTGCTGGCGGGCGTGCTGGTGGCGTTGCGCAGCCAGCGGGTGATCGCGGAGGCCGCGGCGGCGCTGGAACAGGAACGCCGCCGGCGCGAGGTGGAGCAGGGCAGGCGGGAACTCATCGCGTGGCTGTCCCACGACCTGCGCACCCCGCTCGCCGGTATCAGGGCGATGGGCGAGGCGCTGGAGGACGGCATCGCCCCGGACCCCGCCAGCTACCACCGCGCCATCGTCGCGGAGGCCGAACGCACCGCCGCCATGGTCGACGACGTCCTGGCGCTGGCCGGGCTGCAGTCCGGCACCCTGGAGCTGAACTCCGAGACGGTGACCGTCAGCGACCTGGTCTCCGACCTCGTCGGCAACCTCACCCCGCTCGCCCTGCGCCGCGACGTGCGCCTCACGGGTTCCGTCGAGGGGGACTCCAGCGACGTCACGGGAGACGCGGGACTGCTGTCAAGGGCGCTGCAGAACATCATCGGAAACGCCATCGCCTACACCCGTCCCGGAACCGAGGTGACCGTGGTCGTCAGCGGCGGCGACGACACCGTGCGGGTGCAGGTCCGCGACGGCTGCGGCGGGTTGAGCCCGGAGGCCCTGGAGAAGTCCTTCACCGCCGGTTGGCGCGGCGACCGGGCCCGCACCCCCGGCGTGGGATCGGGAAACGGTCTCGGCCTGCCGATCGTCCGCACCATAGTCGCGGCCCATTGGGGCACCGTTTACCTGCGGAACCGGCCGCCGGGCTGTGAGGTCACGATCGAACTGCCGAGAGCAACCGGAGGGGTTGAGGCCCCTCACCCGGCCAGGTACTCGGCGACGTAGTCGACGTCCTTGTCCCCGCGGCCCGACAGGTTCACGATCAGCACCTCATCGGGGCTCATCGTCGGCGCCAGCCGGATGGCGTGCGCCAGGGCGTGAGACGACTCCAGGGCGGGGATGATGCCCTCGGTGCGGCACAGCAGCTTGAAGGCGGCGATGGTCTCGTCGTCGGAGGCGGTGACGTACTCGACGCGACCCATCTCCCGCAGGAAGGCGTGCTGCGGACCGACCCCCGGGTAGTCCAGCCCGGAAGCGATGGAGTGCACCTCCGAGGGGTTGCCGTCCTCGTCCTGCAGCAGCAGCGTGCGCATGCCGTGCAGCATCCCCGGGGTACCGAGGGTGATCGTCGCGGCGTGCTGGCCGGGTACGTCGAGGTTGCGGCCCGCGGGTTCGACGCCGAACATCTTCACCGGCTCGTCCTCCAGGAAGGCGGTGAACAATCCCAGGGCGTTCGAGCCACCGCCGACGGCGGCCACCAGCGCATCCGGCAGGCGCCCCTCCTTCTCCAGCACCTGACGGCGGGCCTCGCGGCCGACGATCGACTGGAAGTCCCGCACCATCGACGGGTACGGGTCCGGGCCGACAGCAGAGCCGATGGCGAAGAAGGTATCGGCGTAGTCGGTGGCGAAAACCGAGAAGGCCGAGTCGACGGCCTCCTTGAGGGTCTGCCCACCCGAGGTGACCGACACCACCTTCGCGCCCAGCATCTCCATCCGCACCACGTTGGGATGCTGCTTGGCCACGTCGACGGCGCCCATGTGGATCTCGCACTCCAGGCCCAGCAGGGCCGCCGCCGTCGCCAGCGCCACGCCGTGCTGCCCCGCGCCGGTTTCCGCGATCAGCTTCTTCTTGCCCATCCGCTTGGCCAGCAGCCCCTCGCCCAGGCAGTGGTTGATCTTGTGGGCTCCGGTGTGGTTGAGGTCCTCACGTTTGAGGTAGATCTTCGCTCCGCCGAGGTGCCTGGTCAGCCCGGCCGCCAGGAACAGCGGCGACGGGCGACCGACGTAATCGGCCAGCAGGGCCTCGTAGTCGGCCTGGAAACCGGGGTCCTGGCGGGCCTCCGCGTAGGCAGCTGCCACCTCGGCGATGGGAGCTTCGAGCTGCGGGGGCAGGAAACGACCGCCGTGGTTCCCGAAGAACCCGGCCTCGTCAGCGTGGATCAGCGAAGTCATGTCGCGAATGTTATCGCTGGTCGGCGGGATGGTCGTCCGCGGTTGCAACCTCGGGTGCATCCTCGGAGTAGATCCCGGGCGCGTCGTAGATCAGCGATGCCCCGTCGGCGGCCTTCCGGAGTTCGTGCGGGGCGATGGCGTGGGCGATGTGGTAGACGGCCACGGTCACGATGGTGCCGAGCGCGATACCACCCAGGGTGAACCCCTCGGTGATCGGGAGTTTCACGTCGCCGATGCCGATGATGATGCCCGCGGCAGCCGGGATCAGGTTGATGGGATTGCCGAAGTCGACGTGGTTCTCCTTCCAGATCTTCGCGCCCAGCAGGCCGATCATCCCGTACAGCACCACGCAGATCCCGCCCAGCACAGCACCGGGGGTGGCGGAGATCACCGCCCCGAACTTCGGTGACAGGCCGAAACAGATCGCGACCAGGGAGGCAACCACGTAGGCGGCCGTCGAGTAGACGCGGGTGGCGGCCATCACCCCGATGTTCTCCGCATAGGTGGTGGTCGGCCCGGCACCCACGAGGGTCGCGAGCATCGAACCGCCACCGTCGGCGGCGATCGCGCGTCCCATCATCGGGTCCAGGTTCTCGCCCGTCATCTCCGCCACGGCCTTGACGTGACCGGCGTTCTCGGCGATCAGCGCGATCACCACCGGCAGGGCGATGATGATGGCCCCCAGCGAGAACTGCGGAAGGTGGAAACCGACGACGTTGCCCGCGCCGCCGAAACGCCAGGTGGTCAGGTCGGTGACGGGCGGCAGGCCGAACCAGTTGGCGGCCTCGACGGCAGACCAGTCGACGCGCATTTTCTCGGTGACGGTGCCGTCGGCGGCGGCGCTGCGCATCGGCCCGAAAGCCAGGTCGAAAACCCAGCTCAGGAGGTAGCCGGCCACCAGCGACAGGAAGATGGCGATGCGCCCGAGGAAACCGCGCAACCCCACGCTGAGCGCGATCACGATGAGCATGACGATGAACGCCAGCCACGGATCCTGCGGCCAGTAAACGTTCGCGACCACCGGGGCCAGGTTGAAGCCGATCAGCATCACGACCGCACCGGTCACCACGGGTGGCAGGGTCTTGTGGATCACCCGGGAACCCGCGAAGTGGATGATCAGACCCACCATGAACAGGGCCAACCCGACCACGAAGAGCGCACCCGAAAGGGTGGCCGGGTTGCCGCCCGCCGAGTAGATCGCAGTCGCGACACCCACGAAGGAGGCCGACGACCCGAGATAGCTCGGCACGCGGTGTTTCACGACGAGCAGGAAGATCAACGTCGCGATACCGCTCATCATCACCGCGAGCTGCGGGTTGAGTCCCATCAGAAGCGGGAACACGAAAGTGGCGCCGAACATCGCCACGACGTGCTGGGCTCCGAGCCCGATCGTGCGTCCCCAACCGAGCCGTTCGGTCGGGGCAACCACCGCCCCGGGAATGAGGATTCCGTTGTTGTGCAGCTTCCAGCCGAACATTGCCCAGTCCTTTCGTCGCGGGCATGTTACTGCCCTTGCCGGGGTGGAAAACAAGTGGCGCCACCATTCATGAACAATTCGGAGGGTTTTCCCCGAAGCTGGTTGAGCCGGCCTGCGAGCGTCAGCGAGTGGGTCGTGTCGGGCCATTCTGAGTCAAGCTGGTTGAGCCGACCTGCGAGCGTCAGCGAGTGGGGCGTGTCGAAACCAGGGTGAGGGTGTCGGGGGTGTCGGGGTTGGGTTTGTTGTTCGGGTGCCGGGTGGTTTCGACTCGGGTCGCTCGTTCCTCGCTCCCCGGCTCAACCAGCGTCGGGGGTGGAAGTTGGTTGAGCCGGCCTGCGAGCGTCAGCGAGTGGGTCGTGTCGAAAACCGTGGTGATCGTGGGCGGGGATCCGGGGAAGGGCTTCGGGACCCGGCTAGGGTTGGGTCATGGTGCTGGATGTGGTTGTGATCGGGGCCAGTGTCGCGGGGTTGACCGCGGCCCGACGCCTGGCCGCGGAGGGTTTTTCCGTGGCGGTTCTCGACCCGAACCAGGCACACGTGACCGCGGCCATCGGTCACGGGGTAGCGGCCTGCGCACATGCCAGCACCGTGGCGAACATGGCCGGTGCCTATGGCGACGAGGCGGCGCGGGAACACGTGAGACGCAACCTGGCGGGGCTGGAGGAGATCCGGGGGGTCGCGGCCGCCGGCGCGCTGGAACTGACCGAGGTGGAACTTCACGACCACTCCCTGGGTGTCGCCCTGGACCGGGAACTGAACCGGGTGCTGGAGCTGATCGGTGGCGGCGGGGCGGAGGTCTCGCTGCTGCCCGCCGAAGCGAGCAGCCGGGCGGCGGCGGGGCTGCGTTCCCCAGCGCTGCTGGTCGACCCGGCCGACTACGCCGCCATTTTGGAGGAGCAGGCCGAATCCGCCGGTGCCAGGATCCTTCACGACGTCACCGTCACCCGGATCAAACGCCTCGACGGGGCAACCCAGGTGGCTTTCCGGCGGAACCTGGCGTGGTCACGGGACCTGGAGGTCCTCACCGCGCACGCCGTCGTCGACACCCTCGCGGTGAGCCCGTGGGGGTCGGTGGCGGGTGTGGGACGGCCGCAGTACGTGCCGACCCTGCGGTTGCGGGGCGTCGACGTGCCCGGGAAGGTGACGTTGTTGGCCGGCCCGCCCACCTGGCTGATCCGTCCCATCGGTGACGAGGTGCTGCTGCTCGGCCCGAAATGCGCCCGCGTCCAGGTGACCGAGGCCGCGGCGGCGCTCAAGAACTGGGCCGCAACCGAGTTCGGGGCCCGCGACGTGACCCCGGGCCAGCTCATCATCGACCCCAGCGACCACGGCCGCCCGGTCGTCGGGGCCTCCGCGATACCGGGCGGTTTCTACACCCGCGGCAACGGCCGGGGTGAGCTGATGAACGGCACCGCTTCGGGCTGCTACCTGGCGGCCCTGCTGCTCGGGGTCGACGCGGCCCGCAGCGTGTCGCTGCCGTGGGGCTCGAAGGTGCGGGCCGGTGTGGGCCGGCTGCTGCGGCGTCGTTGAGAACACCGGATCGTCTCGCCGCGACACCTTGACCGGTATGTGGCTGGCCGCCGGGGGATTTCAGTCGCCCCCGATACTGTCCTCAGCGGAATCGAAGCGACCCTAGGAGCCCCATGAGCCAACCCGTACCCGACGAGCAACCCATGGCCTGGCGGTCGCTGTGGGCAATGGTGGTGGGGTTCTTCATGATCCTCGTCGACAGCACCATCGTCACCGTCGCCGCCCCGACGATCATGCGCGAACTGAACGCGAACGTCACCTCTGTGGTGTGGGTGACGAGCGCCTACCTGCTGGCCTACGCGGTGCCGCTGCTGATCACCGGACGCCTCGGCGACCGGTTCGGGCCGAAACGGGTCTACCTGATCGGGTTGGTGGTCTTCACCCTCGCATCCCTGGGATGTGGCCTCACCACCACCGTCGAGCTGCTCATCGCCGCCCGGGTGGTGCAGGGGCTGGGCGCCGCGTTGATGACCCCGCAGACCATGACCATCATCACCCGCGTCTTCCCGCCACACCAGCGTGGGATGGCGATGGCCGTTTGGGGTGCGACGGCCGGGCTGGCGATGCTCATCGGCCCGATGCTGGGTGGTTTGCTGATCGGGTTGCTCGGCTGGGAGTGGATCTTCTTCATCAACATCCCCATCGGGGTGGCAGGCTACGTCGCGGCGCAGCGTCTCGTCCCGAACCTGGAACAGCACGCGCACCGTTTCGACTGGGCAGGGGTGGTGCTCTCCGGCATCGGGTTGTTCTGCATCGTCTTCGGTCTGCAGGAAGCCAGCACCCACGACTGGGGGGTGATCGCGGGTCCCGTCTCCGTCTGGTCGCTGCTGGTGGTCGGGGTCTGTTTCCTCGTTGCCTTCGTGGTGTGGCAGTGGCTCAACCCGAACGAGCCACTGATGCCCTTGAAACTGTTCAGGGACCGGAACTTCTCCGTCGCGAACCTGGCCATCGCCCTGGTCGGGATGACCGGTGTCGCCACCCCTTACCCGCTGATGATCTGGGCCCAGCAGGCCCGCGGGATGAGCCCGCTGCTCGCTGCCCTGGTGAACGCACCCGCCGCGGTGGTCACTCTGATCGTGGCGAAATGGAGCGGGCAACTGGTCAACCGGGTGCATCCCCGCTACCTGACCGTCACCGGGGGACTGGTGTGGGCCTCCTCGTTGCTGGCGGCCGGGCGTTTCCTCGACACCACGACACCGGTGTGGGTGCCGATCGTCCTGCTGACCTTCACCGGCGTGGCCAGCAGCATGGTGTTCGGGCCGCTGTCCACCGCCGCGACGGCGAACCTGCCCGCGACCCATGCCGGTGCCGGGTCTGGGGTCTACAACGCCACCCGGCAGATGGGCTCGGTGCTTGGCAGTGCCGTCGTCGCAACCGTGATGAGCACCCTGCTGGCCACTTCGCCGCAAACCCCCGACGGCGTCGCTGCAGCCATGTCGGGGACTCTGCTGCTGCCCGTGGCCTCGATTTTCACGGTGGCCGTCATCGCCTGTTTCCTCGAACGCCCGAAGCACCAGCGGAAGAACTGACCCCGAAGCCGCTCGCCCCGACGACCGGCGTGTCAGATCCAGGTGCCGAACCACATGCGCATCAGCCACTCGGGGCGGGTCAGCAGGCCGTCGGTGAGGATCGGGTAGATGAACATGAAGTGCAGGACCACCAGGCCGACCGCTGAACCCACCACCAAGGCCCGTGCCCGGCGTTTCGGGTGTTTCGCGGGGCCCAGGATCTTGCCCAGCGCCATCGCCAGCCCCGTCACGTAGAAGGGCAGCAGCACGATGGCGTAGAAGAAGAACAACGGGCGGGCCGCGAACTGGAACCAAGGCAGCCACACCGCCAGCACACCCAGGACGGGAACGGCGAACCGCCAGTCACGGCGACCCAGCCACCACCAGATGCCCGCGACCAGCGCGGCGCAGGCCATCCACCACAGCACCGGGGTGCCAATACCGGAGATCACCCGCAGGCAGGTGGTGCCGACGGCCTCGCAACCCTGATCACCCGGCTGGATGTCGTTCTGGGCGTCGATACCGATCGGCCGCACCATCACCAACCAACCCAGCGGATGGGCCTCGTAGGGGTGTTCCGCATCGACCATCATGGTGTTGCCCGTGTGGAACGAGAAAGCGGAGACGTGGTAGTTCCACAACGCCCCGAGGTCGGCTCCGAGCAGTTTCACGACGGGATTGTCCGGGTTCTTGGTCCCCCAGTCACGCAGGTAACCACCCGAGGTGGTCAACCAGCCCGTCCACGAGGCGATGTAGACGGGAACCGCCAGCACCACCGTCGACAGGAAGGCCATGGGGGCGTCCCCGAACAGCGACCTCCACAGGCCCAGGACGTGGGCGTAGAGGATCAGGCCTCCGACGGCACCGACCAGCAGGGCGCCCTGCACGTAACCGGCACGGGAACCGACGATGACCGTGGCGCAGAGCATGAAAACCGCCGCCACGCTCCAGGTGAGCCAGGTGACCTCGAGTCGCCGGCCCGCACCGGCAAGCCTGCGGGCCCCGATGTCCCAGGCCACGGTCAGGATCCCGAACACCGCCACCGCGTAGACGGAATTCCACTTCACCGCGCAGGCCGCGCCGAACATCACCCCGGCGACGAGCCGCCAGGGCCTGAACAGGACCAGCGGCCCGTAGTCGCCGTCCAGGGAGTCCAGGTTGTTTCTGCGCAGGTGACCGGCCAGCCGCAGCCGGAACCAGTCGCGATCCGCGACCAGCGCGGCAACGGCGGCCAGCACGAAGACGGCCTGGAAGATGTCCAGCAGCGCGATCCGGCTCATGGTGAAGGCCAGACCGTCGAAGGTGATCAGCAACCCGGCGATGCCTCCGACCAGCGTGGAACGCGACAGGCGGCGCGCCAGCCGCACCGTCAGCAACACCAGCAGCGCCCCGAAGACGCAGGCCGAGATCCGCCACCCGAAGGGGGTCATCCCGAAGAAGTGTTCGCCGACAGCGATCAGCCACTTGCCCAGCGGCGGATGCACCACGTAGGCCGGGTTGTCGGTGAAACCACTCAGGTCACCGTCCGCGATCCTGGAGTCCGTGTTGAACTGCTTGTTGTCCAGCCACTGCCTTTCGTATCCGGAGTGCAGCAGCCCCCAGGCGTCCTTCGCGTAGTAGGTCTCGTCGAAGACGATCTTCCCCGGGAACTCGAGGTTCCGCACGCGGATCAGGAAAGCGAAGACCGCGAGACCCACGGCTACCAACCAACCGGCCAGCCGGTCCTGGAGCCGACCGTCCTCAAGCGCCTCGATAGTCCTCACCACGCGGACAGTCTAGGGGAGGGGGGTGCAGCGAACCGCCGGCCGGCATCGCCGCAACCGGGCGTGACTTCCGCAACAGGGCCTAGGCTGGCCGGCATGGAACCCACGCGAGGCCGGCTGGTGCTGGCGGCCACCCCCATCGGTTCGCACACCCACGCCAGCCCGGCGCTGCGGGAGGCCCTGGCGAGCGCCGATGTGATCGCCGCCGAGGACACCCGCCGCCTGGCCACGCTGCTGCGCCGCATCGATGTGACCACCACCGCCAGGGTGTTGTCCTGTTTCGAGGGCAACGAGACCTCCCGCACCGCCGAACTGGTCGAGGCGGTGGCCGACGGGCAGGACGTGGTGCTGGTCACCGACGCTGGCATGCCGTCGGTCAGCGACCCCGGGTACCGCCTCGTGGTGGCCTGTGTTGAACGCGACCTGCCGGTCACCGCGGTTCCCGGGCCATCGGCGGTGCTGACGGCACTGGCGGTCTCCGGTCTGCCCAGCGACCGGTTCTGTTTCGAGGGTTTCCTGCCCCGGAAGACGGGGGAGAGGCGCGCCCGGCTGGCGGGACTGGCGGCCGAGGAACGCACCATGATCTTCTTCGAGGCCCCGCACCGGCTCCACGAATGGCTGCTCGACGCCGTCGATGTGCTCGGCGCGGATCGGCGGGCCGTGATCTGCCGGGAATTGACGAAACCCCACGAGGAAATCGTCCGGGACGACCTGGCCGGGCTGGCCGGGTGGGCCGCCGGCGGGGTGCGCGGCGAGGTCACCGTCGTCGTCGCCGGGGCGGAACCGGTCCGGGTCGGGACGGGCGAGGCCCTGGAGCTGGTGGCCTCCCGGATCGCGGATGGTGAGAAACTGTCCCGGGCCGTGCGTGTCGTCGCCGACCTGCTCGGGGTCCCACGCAAGGAACTCTACGAGGCCGCGCTGGCGGCCAGGAAGAAGGAACAATGACCCTTCCAGAACATCTGCCGGCTGCGCCTGACATGCTTCCCGCGCATGTCATCGACAATCACACCCATCTGGGATCCACCACCGAGTACTCCGGTCTCGGTGTCTCGGATTCACTCGATGCCGCGGGCCTGGTCGGGGTGACCGGGGTGGTGGACGTCGGCTGCGACGTGCCGTCCTCGCGCGCCGCGGCGCAGCTGGCGGCAACCGACCCCAGGGTCCGGGCCGCCGTCGCCATCCACCCCAACGACGCCGCCCGGCTCTTCCAGCGCGACGGTCTGGCGGCCCTCGACGCCGAGCTCGCGGAGCTGCCCGCCCTGGCCGCGCTGCCCGGGGTGGTGGCGGTCGGTGAAACCGGTCTGGACTATTACCGCACCCGTGATGCGGAGGCCCAACAGGTGCAGGCCCACAGTTTCCGGTTCCACATCGCACTGGCCCGGGAGAGGAACCTCACCCTCGTCATCCACGACCGCGACGCCCATGCGGACATTCTGAAGGTCCTCGATTCCGTGGAACTTCCCGAGCGGGTCGTGATGCACTGCTTCTCCGGGGACGCGGACTTCGCCCGCGAATGCGCGGATCGTGGTTTCTGGTTGTCCTACCCGGGGGTGGTGACCTTCGGGTCGGCCGGGGCGCTGCGGGAGGCGGTGAAGGTGACGCCCCTGGAACGCATCCTCGTCGAGACCGACGCCCCCTACCTCACGCCGAAACCGCAGCGCGGCAAACCCAACGCCCCCTACCTGCTGCCCCACACCGTCGTCTTCCTGGCCGGCCTGCTCGGCATCGGCCTGGCAGATTTCTGCCGCCGGGTGACGGCCAACACCGAGGCCGCCTACGCGACCCGCTGGGGTGGCGATGACTGATACCGGTCTGCTGGATCCCGCATCGGTGCGGCGCATCGCCGCCGAACTGGAGCTCCGCCCCACCAAACAGCGCGGCCAGAACTTCGTCATCGACGCCAACACGGTGCGGCGCATCGTCTCGCTGTCCGGGATCGGACCCGACGACGTGGTGTTGGAGATCGGGCCCGGGCTGGGGTCGCTGACCCTCGGTCTGCTGGAGGTGGCGAGCGAGGTGAGCGCCATCGAGATCGATGAACGCCTCGCAGGAAGGCTGGGGACCACCGTCGCGCAACGGCTGGGCCGGGACGTGGCGGCGCGCCTGAACGTGGTGGCCGCCGACGCCATGACCGTCACGGAACTGCCGGGCCGGCCGCCGACCGCGGTGGTCGCGAACCTGCCGTACAACGTGTCGGTGCCGGTGCTGATGCATCTCCTGGAGAGTTTCCCGTCGTGGCAGCGGGGTTTGGTGATGGTGCAGCTGGAGGTTGCCGACCGGCTCGCGGCGCAACCCGGTTCGAAGGTCTACGGGGCCCCCAGCGCGAAACTGGCGTGGTGGGCCTCGGCGAAGCGGGTCGGCACCGTGCCCCCGAAGGTGTTCTGGCCCGTGCCGAACGTCGACTCGGGGCTGGTGCGGCTGGAACGCCGCGACCCACCCGCGACCACCGCCACCCGGGAACGGACCTTCGCCGTGATCGACGCGGCCTTCGCGTCGCGCCGCAAAATGCTGCGGGCGGCGCTGTCAGGGATGTTCGGTTCCTCGGCTGCGGCCTCCGAGGCCATTGAATCGGCGGGCATCGATCCACAGGCCCGGGGCGAGGCCCTGGGCATCACGGAATTCGCCGCCATCGCGAGCAGGCAGCAGGTAGGTTGAGCCCGTGAAGGAAGTGCGGGTGCGGGTGCCGGCCAAGGTGAACCTGGTGCTGAACGTCGGAGCCACCGACGACGAGGGCTATCACGCCCTCGGAACCCTGTTCCAGGCGGTGTCGCTGTTCGACAACCTGGTGGCGCGACCCGCCGAGGCCGGGGTGTTCCGGGTGGGTTTCCGGGGCGAGGGCGCCTCCGGTCTGCCCGCCGACGACACCAACCTCGTGGTTCGCGCGGCCCGGCTGCTGGCCGAGACCTGCGGGACGGGAAACCTCGGGGCGGAGATCCGGGTCCACAAACGCATCCCCGTCGCGGGAGGCATGGCCGGGGGATCGGCCGACGCCGCCGCCACCCTGGTCGCCTGCAACCGGTTGTGGGGGACGGGCCTGGATACGGGGCAGCTCCACGCTCTCGCGGCCCGGCTCGGCGCCGATGTGCCCTTCCTGCTGCACGGCGGCACCGCTGTCGGCACCGGGCGGGGGGAGAAACTGAAGCCCGTGCCGGTGCGCGGCAGCCTCCAATGGGTGCTGGCGCTGAGCCACCACGGCCTGTCCACCCCGGCGGTGTTCCGGGAGTTCGACCGCATCAGCCCGCCCCGGCCCACCGAAATCGACCCCGGTCTGCTGGCCGCCCTGGCCGCTGGTGATGTTCACCGGGTGGGTTCGCTGCTTGGAAACGACCTGCAGCGGGCGGCCGTAAACCTCCACCCCGAGCTGGCCGATGTCCTGGCGATGGGACGCGAGGCGGGCGCGGCCGGCGCCTTGGTGAGCGGTTCCGGCCCCACCATCGCCTTCCTGACCGACACCCCGGCCGCGGCCGATGCGATCTCCGGTCGGCTGGCGTTGTCCTCCCGGGTCCGTGCCGTGCGCCGCGCCCACGGGCCGGTGCCGGGCGCGCGGATCGTGAACTGAGGGAGCTGGGATGGACGAGGTCGACGAGGTGATGGCCGCGTGGCACCGGGAACGCCCCGATCTCGCCACCTCCCCCATGGGGGTGTGGTCGCGGATCCACCGGTTGGCGGCCCTCCTGAACGGGGAACGCAAACGCTGTTTCGCCGAACACGGACTGGAGGTCTGGGAGTTCGACGTCCTGGCGGCCCTGCGGCGCGCCGGACGGCCCTACCGGCTCTCCCCGGGCCAGTTGCTGCAGCAGACCCACGTCACATCCGGGACCATGACCAACCGGGTCGACCGGCTCCGTGCCCGGGGCCTGGTCACCCGCCACTCCGACCCGAGCGACGGCCGCGCCGCCCTCGTCGAGCTCACCGCCGCAGGCCGCCGGGCCGTCGACGAGGCCCTCGGGGCGCTGGTCGAACTGGAGGAGTCGCTGCTGGCCGGGTGGCCGGAGACGGAACGCCGAGCCCTGGCCGGGATGCTGCGGCGACTCCTCGCGGCCGCGCAGGATTGAAGCGGCTCCCGCCACCGCCCGTCCCGGATCGCCTGTCACAATTACAGATGTCCGTTCAATGAAGAGAGTATCGGGGCTTCCACCATCGGCCCCGGAACGGCCGCCCTGTTGAAAGGGGTAAATGATGAGGACGACGAGGACCGAGGTCGCGGTTTCGGGTGGGATGGCCGGGGTCGCCGGTCCGGTGGGATCCGGGCCCGGGGTGTGAGAAGTGCTGCGGAAGCTGCTGCGGCTCCTGTTGGTCGCGTCGTGGATCATCGCCTTCCTGCTGGCCTACCAGTCGGTTGAGGCCGGTAGCGCGGTGTCCCCCTTGGCCGCTCGTGCCCACATCCAGGTGACACGATGGGCGGGGGATGCCTCGGTGGATGAGCTGCGGCGCGACCTCGGGGAACTGGCCCGTGAGAAGGGAATCCTGATCGGACAGGTGGTGCCTTCCCTGGAGCACAATCGCACGGGCAGGACCATCTATCTGACCGGAGCCGGCGCTGATGAGTTCGTGGCCTCGGATCCGGTCATGGATTTCGGGTACGCCATGCGCACCGAACTCAAGCCGATGCCGGAAATCGGGATGCGCGGCCCGGTCGGGTGGTGGATCGTGCTGGGAGAGGCCGGTGGCGGTGCTGTGGCCGATGTCCTGCGTGAGCACGGCGCCGAGGCCCACCAACTCGAGCCCGCGGGATATCCCGACATCAGGAAACTGGCTTCCGGGTCCAGTGAGGTCATCTGGGTGACCGCGCTGCTCCTGGCAGGCGCGACGGCCGCCTCCGTCGTGTCACGGACGCGGCGGTACGCCATCAGACGCCTACACGGCGGGGAGGTGTGGGCCAGCTGGTTGAGCGAGATCGGGCCCCTGTTCCTGGGGTGGCTCCTGGGTGGGGCGGTGACGATGGCGGTGGGGGTTGGCTGGGCCGCCATCTCGTTTGGGGGAGTGGGGGCCGGTGAGCTGGCGGCGCAGACCGCCCTGATGGCCGCCCTCCTGTTCTCCGGGGCGCTGGTTTCGTTGTTGTTCTTCCTGTGGATCACGCACGGCACCGACATTCTCGGAGCCATCAAGGGGGAGATTCCCGGGCGGCCCGTGTTGGCGGTGGCGTATTTCCTGCGATGCGTCTCCGTCGCCCTGGCGCTCGGCCTGGTGGCCGGTGTCGTGGCTCTCTCGGCGGACGCGAGGAGCCGTGAGGAGGCGACACGTCCCCTGCTGGAACTGGGTGATGCATCCGTGGTGGTTTCCGGCAACGTCTACAACCACGAGGACGAGAACCGGCTGGTGGAGGTCATCAGGTCCTGGCTGGCTTCCAAGGACAGGGCAGGGGACCTGCTGCTGGCGAAACGCCAGGCGCTGGCGGAGATCCCCGATGACGGAATGTCCGTTGAATCGCTCTGGGTCAATCACCGCTATCTCGAGGAACAACGGGTGATGCTGGCCGATGGAACCAGGGCCACGGCGGGCAGCCTCGGTGACGGGATCACGATCCTGATCGGCCCCGGGTTGTGGGATCTGCGTGACCGGGTCGAGAAACAAGTGGAGGCCCTGTTCGAGGGAATGATCCGGCAGGACGCAGGCGATCTTCCGGTGAAGGTCGTTCCCGTCGGGGCGGGCCAGGTGCTGAACACCTTCTCCATGCCACCGGAGGTGGCGGGGGAGTCGTTGACGACGACGAGTTCCTCGCTGCTGAGCGATCCGGTCGTGGTAGTTGTTCCTCCCGGGGTTTTCGGGCCCTATGCCGGCACGGCGGGAGATGGGCAGCTGTTGGTTTTCGGAACGGATGGGATCCGTGCCGATGTCATGAACAATCCCGAGCTCGGCCGTTTCGTGTTGAGCGTCACCCCCGTCGTGGAACGGGCCGGGACCATCATGGCGGACAAGAGAAACGAGTTGAGGATCGCGGCCTTCGGTGCCGCGACGGCGGGGGTGGTGGCGGTTCTGGCCGGAGTGGCGGTGGCCGGGGCCTACACCAGATTGCACGCCTCCCGCATCCTTGTCCGGCATCTGCACGGCTGGAGCATGTGGTCGAACTACCGGGTTCTGATCGCGCTGGAGGGGATCATCCTGTTGGCGGTCCTGGCCTGGGCTCCCTATGAGGTGATGCGGAGACGAGCGGAATTCGAGGTGCTTTTTGCGGGTGACCCCACCCTGCAGGCCCCGGCCCTCCAGGTCCTCGACATGCTCCCGGCCCTGCTGGTGTCGCTGGTCGCCACGGGCGGGTTCGCTCTCACGCTCCTGATCGCGCACCGGAACATCGTCAGAAATGGAATCAGTGAGGCCTGAGCATGGTGTTGGTCGTTTCCTCCTTGAAGAAGTCCTTCGGGCCCCGGGTGCTGTGGGAGAACATCGATCTCAGGGCGGAGCGGGGCACCCTGACCGGCCTGATCGGCGCCAGCGGATCCGGCAAGTCAACCCTGCTGAACTGCATCGGGTTGTTGACGGCCCCCGACGGCGGAAGGATCTCCTTCGAAGGCGTCGAACTCCTCGACATGGGATCCACCAGGCGCCGGCTCTTCCGGCGGGACACACTGGGCTATCTGTTCCAGAACTACGCCCTGATGGAGGACGCGACGGTCAAGGAGAACCTCGCGGTTGCGATGCGGGGCAGGAAGGACACCGGCCGCATGCGGGAGGCCCTGGAATCCGTCGGGCTTGCCGACCGGTTGAACACGAGGGTCGCCACGCTCTCCGGCGGTGAACAACAACGCGTTGCCCTGGCCCGCATCATGGTGAAGGCCGCCAAACTGATCCTCGCCGACGAACCCACCGGCGCACTCGACCCCACCAACGCCGGAATCGTAATGGGGCACATCCGCGCCATCGCCGACCAAGGGGCCTGCGTCGTGATCGCGACCCACGATCCCTTCGTAATGGACGGCTGCGATCAGCTCCTCAACCTTGACGAGGGCGCGTGAGGAGTTCGCGGCTTCGAGGTTCTCCCGGGTTGTTTCACCTGACCTTCTCCGAACCCACCACCCAGGTGTTGCACCCGCCGATGGACTCGGAGTGGAAACCCCGCATGCCCCAGTACAGCAGCGACTCCGGGCTGCCGTGGATGCCGTCGTCGATGAAGCTCTGCAGCGCCTTGCGGAGGACCTGGTAGTTCTTCTCGGTGAGCGCGAAGGAATCGTCGCTGCGGATCATTCCGGTGGCGTAGCACTCGGCCTGGATCTCCATCCGGCGTTCCGTCTCGTTCCCGCTGGGAAGTTTGGCCTTGGCGTTGAACAGTTTGCTCTGGGCCTGGATGTGGTGCCCGTACTCGTGGAAGACCATGAGCTTGATCCAGATGACGCTAGTGGAGTTTTCACGCAGCAGCCTGCCGCCGAAGTACAGGCTTCCCCCGTTCGCGCTGCAGTACACGGCGGGCGCCTGCAGGGTGCCGCAAGGAGTGGTCGCCGTGCCCCCCTCGTAGTAGTTGATGGGAAGGGAATGGGTGGGGTAGCCGAGCTGTTTGAAAACGGGAATCCACGCCCTGTGTGTGCACTCCACCGCGGCTTCGATCTGCTGTTTCATCTCGGCCATGGAGCTTGCGTGGCTTGGTTCGGGGCATCCGGTCACGTCGGGCCAGGCAAGATTGTAGATGGGTGCCCGCTGAACCGTCTTCCACGCCGGGTCGTTGGAATCGGGGCTGGGGAGGGAATCCAGGTTTCCATCGGGCACCTTCCAGCCGTTCTGTCCCGGCCTGCGAGGGGCGGAAGTGGGCGTCGGTTCGGGGGAGGGTGTTGTCGGTTCGGGCGATGGGGTCTGCTTGGGCGGGACGCTGCTGCGCCGGGTCGTCGGGCTGGGGGAGGAGGTCGTGGTCTCCTCGGCGGGTGTCGGTTTCGAAGTTGATTCCCTCGGCTGGGAAGAAGTCCTGTGCGACGTCGTCGCGGCGGGTTCGGATGTGGTCTGATTCTTGGAACCGAAGGAACCCGCAAGTACCGCCAGCAGGGGAACCAGCACGACCAACCCGATCACGATGCCGAACGCCACCGGAACCCCTGCCCCGCCCTGCCGTTTCGGCGGTTGGGGGCTGTACTGGAAACCGAAACCCTGCTGCCCCGGAGTGTTCCAGTAGGGATTTGTGGACACCGGCGCCCAGCCCTGCCGGGGCGTCGGCTGCTGTCCCCAGATCGGCTGCTGATTCGGCTGCCACTGCCCACCCGGACCCGGAACACTCATTCTTTTTCCTCTTCGCTCCGTCTGCTCATGACTGTGCTGACGCGAGAAGTTTCGCACCCGCCCAGCTCATGCGCGTCCGCAGGTGTTCATCCGGAGGGTGGGAGATGGGCTCGCCGCCGCTCGTCCTTGAGTTCGACGAGGAGCCTGGGGTCGGCCTTCAGGTTGGCCATTCCGTTCCAGGCCAGATTGATCAGGTGCCGGGCCACCACCAGCCGCTCCGGTTTGCGGTCGTTCAGCCACTGCTGGCCCGTCATGGCCACCAAACCCACCAGGGCCTGGGCGTACAGGTGCGCGTACCCCGGGTCGCGCCCCAGACGGGCGAACTCGGCTCCCAGGATCTCCTCCACCTGGATGGCGATCTCGCTGAGGATGGAGGCGAAGGAACCGGTGGGGTTCGCCAGCGACGAGTCACGTGAGAGGATGCGGAAACCGTCCGGGCAGCGGTTGATGTAATCGAGGAGAGCCAGGGCACCGCGCTCGAGGGTTTCCCGGGGTCCCGCACCGGGTTTGTTCAGGGCGGCCCGGATCTCCGCGTGCAGCGTGGTGGTCTCGCGTTCCACCACCGCCTGATAGGCGCCGTCCTTGCCCCCGAAGTGCTCGTAGACCACGGGTTTTGACACCCCGGCCCGGGCGGCGATCTCCTCCACGGACGTGCCCTCGAACCCCCGCTCCGCGAACACCTCCCGGGAGATGGTGAGCAGCTGCTCGCGCCGCTCCGCCGAACTCAGGCGCACCCGCGAACGACGGGCGCGGGTACTGGCGGGCGTTGGCATGGTTCCAGTTTCCCGCATCCGTGGGACGATACCCAAACAAGGGTCCGGGACAACCGGTTTTCATGCCTCCGTCCCGGTTCCACGTACCCAGCACGATGCAAGGTGGTCGTTGACCAGCCCGATGGCCTGCATGGTGGAGTACAGCGTCACCGGGCCGACGAAACGGAACCCCAGGTTCTTCAACCGGTGGCTGAGGGCCTCGCTTTCCGGGGTCCGGGCCGGTATCTCGTCGCGGTTCTCGGGTGGGACCAGCGCGGGAGGGGGGACGTGTTCGGCGAAGATGTCCGCCAACCGCCCGCCCGCGACATGCAGGGCGACCAGCGCCCTGGCGTTCGCGATGGCCGCCCGGATCTTCATCTCGTTGCGGATGATCCCGGGGTCCGCCATCAGGCGGGCGACGTCCTCCTCGCCGAAACCCGCCACCGTTTCCGGGTCGAAACCCGCGAAGGCCGCCCGGAACGCTTCGCGTTTGCGCAGGATCATGATCCAGTTCAACCCCGATTGGAAACCCTCCAGCACCAGTCGCTCGAGCAGCAGCGACTCCTCCGGGTCATCGGGGAGGGGGCGTCCCCACTCGGTGTCGTGGTACTGCTCGTACAGCGGATTCCCCGCCCCGAAACAACGCTCCATGCTTCCTCCTCGGATCAGTCCTTCACCAGCAATCATGGACACACCGGTGCCGGATCCTCCGGAAACGCGACGCCGCCCCGGGACTGTGGAAAACCCAAGGACCGGTTCTTTCCGTTAGACTTGCGAACCGGCCCGGGTTCCGGGTCGTTCCCCGGTTGGTCTTCCGGCAGGGCCCGCCTGACTTTGAATCAGGATTAGCGAAGTAGGTTCGACTCCTACCCGGGGAGCACGAAATGCCTGAACAGGATCATGCAGGCCACGATGATGGCGAGCCAGATGAAGTCCGAGATTCTCACCTCGCGCTGCAGCCGTTTGCCCTGCGGCGCGACCTGAACGGGGGTTCCCGGCCCGTAGCTGGTGTTCCCGGCAGCCCCGGCCAGTGCACGTGGATCGCTGTAGCGGTTCACGACCGGGGTGAGCGAACCCAGCACGCCGTTCGCGATGGTCTCCAGCAGGCGCCAGGTGTCCGGGTGTGTCAGGTCCTGCTGGGATTGGGTGTAGCAGAACAGCCAGTCGTCGACCATTTCTATGTCGTATACGACGGGCGCGTTCAGCAGTGCTTCCATGACGTTGGGTGGCAGCAGCTGGAAGGCGTCGCGGCCGTAGCTTTCGGGGGCGTAGAGCTGATAGTGGCTGTCGAAGGGTTCCCCCAGACTGATGCGCTGCGAGGATGCGAAGGTCTCCGGCAGATTCGTTCCCCACCTGCCGTTGTTCGCCTTGGCATCAAGCAGCAGGTGCGGGACGGGATGCGGCAGCCGGAACGCGGCGAAGCGCCAGTAGTAGGTGGTGCTGTCCTTGCCTGAGCCCGTGGTGTATTGGTAGCGGCCGGCGTCGGCCAGTAACCCGGTCAGGGAGAACAGATGGAAGGTGGAGGCCCGGGAATTTCCCTTGTTGAAAAGCAGCCCCGGGTAGTTGGGGTTGGCCGAGCGGATTCTGAACTGCATCCCGTTGGCGTCGGCGAAACGCGCCAGCAGGGCCCAGTCCATCCGGCGCCGGTGAGACTTCAAAAGTCTCTTGACGGAAAAGACGACAACCGTGACGAAGACGGCACAGAAAAAGAACGCGAAGAGCAGGAACTGATTCGAGAATCCGGAGATTCGCAAGACGTTGAAGAAGTGGAAGGTGACCAAGGCGAAGGCGGCCACGAAGATGAGCAAGGCAAGCCACCCGGGTGCCCCGCGGGGTCCGAACTCGCCGTTTTTGCGGCGCTGTTTCAGGACCTGTAGCTCCTGCGGGGTGAGGGGCATCACCAAGGGGTCCGTGTTGAATCTCACCATGGCCCTCAGACTAACCAGACGAAGGCTCAAGTGGTGAGGCCGGCCCCGGCCCGAATCGGCTCCGCCGTTACCTGGTGAACACGTAGACCATCTGGTAGAACAGGAAGAACCCGATGAGCCCGACGAACCCGATGAGCAGGAGGATCAACACCGGGTTCGTCATGCTCCGGAGACGCCTGCCCAGCGGCGCCACCGGCGCCGGGGTTCCCGGCCCGTAGCTGGTGTTTCCGGCAGCCCCGGCCAGTGCACGTGGATCGCTGTAGCGGTTCACGACCGGGGTGAGCGAACCCAGCACGCCGTTCGCGATGGTCTCCAGCAGGCGCCAGGTGTCCGGGTGTGTCAGGTCCTGCTGGGATTGGGTGTAGCAGAACAGCCAGTCGTCGACCATTTCTATGTCGTATACGACGGGCGCGTTCAGCAGTGCTTCCATGACGTTGGGTGGCAGCAGCTGGAAGGCGTCGCGGCCGTAGCTTTCGGGGGCGTAGAGCTGATAGTGGCTGTCGAAGGGTTCCCCCAGGCTGATTCGCTGCGAGGACGCGAAGGCCTTGGGGAGGTTTGTCAGCTTCCACTTGTTGTTCGCCTTGGCGTCGAGCAGCAGGTGCGGGACGGGATGCGGCAGCCGGAACGCGGCGAAACGCCAGCGGTGGATGGACCTTTCCTTGCCGTTGCCGGTGACGTACTCGTAGCCGCCGACATCGGCCAGCACCCCGGCCGAGGAGAACAGATGAAGGGTCGAGGCCCGGGAATGCCCTTCGTGGAAAAGCAGCCCCGGGTAGTTGGGTTTGGCAGAGCGGATCCCGAACTGCAGCCCGTTGGCGTCGGCGAAACGGGCGAGCAACAACCAGGATCGCCGCTGCCGCAGGTATTTCCTGATCCCCAGGAGGAGAACGGCAAGGATGATCAGGATGGGCAACAGCAACAGGAACCACATCAGGTTTCCGTGCGGATCCCTGTTCACCAGGGCCTCCCAGAGCTCTGGGGCCGTGGCCGCGAACATGAGCACGAACACGATGACCCCCATCACCTTGACCCAGGGAGATGCCGGGGAACCGAAATCGCCGCGTCTGCGGCGCAGCTTCAGGGCGTTGGTTTCCTGAGGGGTGAGCGGCGATACCAAGGGTTCCGTGTCGAATCTCACCATGAACCTCAAGATATCGACGCAGCAGGTCAGCGGACCTGACCGTTTCGGCGGATCGGTTTGTACAGCGGTGGGCCAGCAGGGCCCATGGCTGGTAGTTTCATACCGTGAGTCCGGGGAGGCCCCGGTGAACCAAGGGAAGGAAACCACCTTGACCATCCCTGACAGCGATCTGGCTCCCGTCGCAGCGGTCATCGTGCTGGCCGCAGGCGGCGGAACACGAATGAAGTCACGTCGTTCCAAACTGCTCCACGAGCTGTGCGGCAAGTCGATGCTCAGCTACGCCGTCTCAGCGGCAGCGGCACTCAACCCGCATCACCTCGTGGTCGTGGTGGGGCACCAGCGCGTCGAGGTCCTGGAACACCTCGAGTCGCTCAGCCAGAACGTGACCACGGCGGTTCAGGAACAGCAGCTGGGAACCGGCCATGCGGTCGACTGCGGGCTGGGGCAGCTGCCGGACATCGAGGGGGAGGTGGTCGTCACCTACGGTGACGTGCCACTGCTCACCGGCAAGACCCTCCGCAAACTCGTCTCCATCCACCGCGCCGAGAGCAATGCCGTCACGGTGCTGACCGCGGAGGTGGAGGACCCGGCGGGCTACGGGCGGATCGTGCGCACCGGCGGAAAGGTCACCGGAATCGTCGAGCACCGGGACGCATCCGACGAGCAGCTCCTGATCCGCGAGATCAACTCCGGCATCTACGTCTTCGACGCCGCCGTCCTGCGCAACGGCCTGGCCCAGCTGGGTACCGACAATGCGCAGGGCGAGCAGTACCTCACCGATGTCCTCCGCTACGCCCACGACCTCGACCGTCCCGTCGGCGCGCTGATCATAGACGACGTGTGGCAGACCGAGGGTGTCAACGACCGCGTCCAGCTGGCCCGGATGGGCCAGGAACTGAACCGCCGCATCCTGGAACGCTGGATGCGGGAAGGCGTGACCGTCATCGACCCGCGCAACACGTGGGTCGATGTCGACGTCGACCTCAGCCGGGACGTCACCTTGATGCCCGGAGTGATCCTCCAGGGCGCCACCACCATCGCATCCGGTGCCGTGATCGGCCCGGACACCACCCTCCAGGACGTCGAGGTGGGGGAGAACGCCACCGTGGTCCGTTCCCACGGGTCCTTCGCGATAATCGGCGACGGGGCCAACGTGGGCCCGTTCTCCTACCTGCGTCCCGGAACCCAGCTCGGTCCCGGCGGGAAGATCGGCGCCTTCGTCGAGACCAAGAACGCGGTCATCGGGGAAGGGTCGAAGGTTCCGCACCTCAGCTATGTCGGCGATGCGATCATCGGCGACGGGGCCAATATCGGGGCGGGCACGATCTTCGCCAACTACGACGGCGTCAACAAATCCACCATCCACGTCGGAAACGCGGCATTCATCGGATCGAACTCCGTGCTGGTGGCGCCCGTCGACATCTCCGACGGGGCATTCGTGGCCGCCGGGTCGACGGTCACCGACGACGTCCCCGCGGGGGGGCTCGCCGTGGCCAGGGGGCGGCAACGCAACGTCAACGACTGGCAGGCCAAGCGCCGCCCGGGATCGAAGGCCGCGCGGGCCGCCGCCGAGAGCGACGGCAAAGTACACCCAGCCGTCACCGAGTCGAGAGCCAAGAAGAAGGAATGAAACGACTCCGCATGAGGAACGAGACCGCGAACAACAAACACCTGATGCTCTTCTCGGGCAGGGCATTCCCGGAACTGGCGGAGGAGATCGCGGCCACGCTTGAGACGAACCTGGTTCCCACCCGCGCCCTCGCCTACGCCAACTCCGAGATCTATGTGCGTTTCGAGGAGTCGGTGCGTGGCTGCGACGCCTTCGTGATCCAGTCGCACACCGCGCCCGTCAATGAGTGGATCATGGAGCAGCTGATCATGGTGGACGCCCTGAAACGGGCCTCCGCGAAACGCATCACCGTGGTTGCGCCCTTCTACCCGTATGCGCGTCAGGACAAGAAACACCTCGGCCGGGAACCCATCTCGGCCCGGCTGGTGGCCGATCTCTACAAGGCCGCGGGGGCCGACCGGATCATGTCGGTGGATCTCCACGCCTCGCAGATCCAGGGGTTTTTTGACGGCCCGGTGGATCACCTCTGGGGACTTCCGGTGCTGAGCGACTACGTCCGGGCGCACTACGACACCTCCGAGATGTGCGTCGTCTCGCCCGACGCGGGACGGGTCCGGCTGGCCGACATGTGGACCGACGAGCTCGGCTGCCCGCTCGCAATCATCCACAAGCGCCGCGACCACGAGAAGGCCAACACGGTCGCCGTGCATGAAGTGGTCGGTGATGTGCGGGGCAAGACCTGCATTCTCGTCGACGACATGATCGACACTGCTGGAACCATCACCCAGGCGGCGCTCGCGTTGCAGGAACGGGGGGCCAGCAAGGTCATCTGCGCCGCCACCCATGCCGTTTTCTCGGGGCCTGCGGTGGAGCGGCTGAACAAGTCGGGTCTGGCGGAGATAATCGTGACGAACACGCTGCCGATCCGGACCGCCGAGCCGGTCAACAATCTGACGGTGCTGTCGATCGCCCCGCTGATCGCGAGGGCCATCAACGCCGTTTTCCGTGACGGATCGGTGACTTCTCTGTTTGAAGGACAGGTGTACAAATGAGTGTTCGTGGGGTCAACAAGCTGTCAATCATCGGCGCCGGGGCGGTGGGTTCCTCGCTGGCCTACGCCAGCCTGATCCGGGGAGTTGCCCGGCACGTCGTGTTGTACGACATCAACGCGGCGAAGGTCCGTGCCGAGGCCCTCGACCTGGCCCACGGCAGCCAGTTCATGCCGCAGGCGAGGATAGAGGGATCGGATGATCCCGAAATCACCCGGGGTTCCGATGTGGTTGTGATCACTGCGGGGGCGAAACAGAAACCGGGGGAAACCCGGATGGATCTCGCGGCCTCCACCGTGAACCTGATGAAAAAGGTGATTCCCCCGCTGGTGGAACGCTCCCCCGATGCGATCTTCCTCATGGTGACCAACCCGGTGGATGTCACAACCTATGCGGCGCTGAAGATCAGTGGCCTGCCCCGCAACCAGCTGTTCGGGTCGGGCACCGTGCTGGACTCCTCCCGGTTGCGGTACCTCGTCGCGGAGGCCTGCGAGGTCGCGGTGGTGAACGTGCACGCGTACATCGCTGGTGAGCACGGTGACTCCGAGATCCCGCTGTGGAGCGCCGCCACCATCGGTGGTGTCCCGCTGCTGGACTGGGAACGCCAGACCGGGAAGCTGGACGAATCCACCCGCGACGCGATCGCGGATCAGGTGGTGAACGCCGCCTACGAGGTGATCGCGGGAAAGGGTGCCACCAACTACGCCATCGGGCTGGCCGCCACCCGGATCATCGAATCGGTGCTGCGTGACGAACACCGGGTGCTGCCGATCTCGAGTCTCGTGGAGGACTGGTACGGCATCAAGGATGTCTGTCTCTCCGTTCCCACCATCGTCGACCGCCACGGTGCCGGTCATGCCCTGAGGCAACCCCTGACCGACGGTGAGCTCGGCTGCATGCACGAATCCGCCGACGCCATCCGCCACACGCTGAACTCGCTGGGGTTCTGATGTCCTGAATCCGCCCGTCCCGGCCGGTCAGGCACCGGCCGGGACGGGCGGTGTGATCAGGCCGTGTGTTTCCGTGATGCAGGCCGGGGAATGGCCCCGCGCTGGCGCAACCGGGATACCACGCGGTTCAGGCCCACGGGGGTCAGACCGAGGTACTGGGCCACCTCGCGCTGCGACATCCGCGCCGCCAAGCGGGGATATTCCTGTAGGAAGGCGAGGTAGCGTTCCTCGGTGTTCATGGTCAGGAACTGGTACTCGCGATGCGTGTGATAGGCCACCAGACGTAGCAGGACGACGGTGGAGAAGCGGTACCACTCGGGATGGCGCTTCGCCAGGGCGGAGAGAAGCCGGATCGGGGTGCCGACGATGTTTGAATTCTCTTTCGCCAATGCGCGCTTGCGTGAGAGGGCCAGCGGGGAATCCATGAATTGGTAGTTCGTGGGAAGACCCAGCAACTCGCTGAACTCGCGGGGGTTTGCGTTGAGGAAGACATCCCCCTGCTGCATGTAACTGGCGATGTGGGATTTGCCCTTGAAGGTGACCATGGATGCGATGGCCCCGTTCAGCACCAACCACATCATGGGCTGGTTCCCGCTGGGCAATGGTTGCCCGGAATCGATCTCCATCACGATGGAGGAGGCTGCGCAGAGGTTCCAACCCGGCAAGGGGCAGCCGACGATATTCTCCATGGATCGCCGCGCGATGTGCTCCCAGCGGGTGCCTACGAGGTGGGTGGCACTGGTCATGATCAGATCTTAACCCCGGTTAACTAGTGATTTTTCCGATAGTTAACTGCATCCGGGGCCAAACTGCAAAATCGCGGCAGGTCAAAGGTGATTATACGCCCCTGTCCGGGTGACATGTGATTGATGTTTTGTCCACACCGGAGGCTTTGCCGGCGAGCGTCGCTGGTCTCGTCGCCGGGGTCAGGGTGGTACCCCTAGTTGGCCTCCGGGGAACCGTGGCACCGTGGTCTGGGGGAGGCCTGCGAACCGCATTCCCCGGGACGATGTTCTGCTGGTGGGGGAAGGATAGTTTGGATTCGTCAGTTCAAGAATCGAGGAAGGTATCGACGTGAGCATCGCTCCACCCGCAGTGGTCCCCGCCTGTGGCGCCCAGAATCTGACGAAGGTGTTCGGGGAGGGTGGGTCCCGGCCCGTAGTCGCCGTCAACGACGTGACCCTCGCCATCGAGGCCGGATCGTTCACGGCCATCATGGGGCCGTCCGGCTCCGGAAAATCGACTCTGATGCACTGCATGGCCGGGCTGGATCGTGCCACCAGCGGATCGGCCTGGGTGGGCGATCAGGACCTGTCCCGCCTGCCCGAACGGCAGGTCACCAGGATCCGGCGGGACAAGATCGGGTTCGTGTTCCAGTCCTTCAACCTGCTTCCCACGCTCACCGCGGAGCAGAACATCCTGCTGCCGCTTGAATTGGCGGGTCGCAAACCGGACCGTGAGGTGTTCAGGGGGATCGTCGACTCCCTGGGGCTCACCGATCGCCTCACCCACCGCCCGAGCCAGCTCTCCGGGGGGCAGCAGCAGCGGGTCGCGATCGCGCGGGCGCTGGTCACCAGCCCGCAGGTGATATTCGCCGACGAACCGACGGGCGCCCTCGACTCCCGCACCGGCACCGCCCTCCTGCAATACCTGCAGCGATGCTCCCGCGAACAGGGACAGACCATCATCATGGTCACCCACGACCCGAAGGCCGCGGGATACGCGGACCGGGCCCTGGTGCTCTCCGACGGGAGCATCGTCGACGACGTGGCCCGGCCCTCCGCCGAGATCATGCTCGCCAGCCTCGGGCGTCTGGGGGCGTGATGCTACGAGACGCAATCAACGAGATCCGGCTGCACCCGGGCCGGTTCGTCGCGACGCTGCTGGCCATTGCGATCAGCGTCGGATTCATCTCGGCGATCATGATCGGGGTGCGCACCGAGGAGAACTCGATGACGCGGTCCGGGGTGATCGCGACCTCGAAGTCCGACGTGGTGGTCGAGCAGGTCGGTGCGAATGATCAGAGCAAACCGGATGAGGTGCTCAAGGCCATTCAGGGGGCCTCCGGGGTGACACAGGCGGAGGCCTCCGTGGTGGCGCTCTTTCCGCTGACCCACGAGAATTTCTCGGTTTACACCAATGCAGTCGTGCTTCCCTCGGCCGAGTTCCGCTGGGCCTCCCTCGCCGAGGGTTCCTGGCCTTCCGGGGAGGAAGAGATCACCCTGTCCAGGGCGGGGGCGGAGAAACTCCACGTGAAGGTCGGGGACAAGGTCGCCATGGGCTTCTCGAGGGATGAGCAGAGCAACAGTTACCGGGTCGTTGGCATCACCAACGACGCGCCCTCGCTCTACACGACGACCTCCTACATCGCCGGTTTCGGGCCGGAGCGGCAGGCGTCCATGTGGGTTGTCAAGGCTCAGGCCCCGGCGGCGGCCGTCGCATCCATCCAGCGGGCTCTCGAACCGTTCGGATCGGGCAACTTCAAGGTCAGTACCACGGACGACTACCGTAACGATCAGATGAAGCAGCTCACGGGTGGGTTCGACGTCTTCCGCAACCTTCTGCTGGTATTCGCCGCGATCTCCGCGGTCGTCGGCATGATCATCATCGCCAACACCTTCACGATCCTGGTCACCCAACGCCGACGCCAGATCGGTCTGCTGCGGGCCGTCGGCGCGTCGACGGGGCAGGTCGCGGGAAGACTCTTCGCGGAGGCCGTTCTGCTGGGGCTCGTCGGTTCGCTGATCGGCGTGGGCATCGGGGCCGGTGTCGCAGCGGTGGCGGGTCTCTGGACGGGTGCCATCTACTGGGGTCTGGTGTTCCCGCTCGGTGAGCTGGGGATCGCCGTCCTCGCCGGTGTGCTGATAACCGTGCTCTCGATGATCGGCCCCTCGCTGGCGGCCACCCGGGTCAGCCCCCTCGAGGCCCTGCAGGTGGTGCCCAGCGCTGCCCGCGTCAAACGGTTGAGCATCACCCGTGGGGTGTTCTGTTGCCTGTTCCTGCTCCTGGGGGGCAGCCTGGTTTTCCAGGCCTTCGCCGATCCGGCCAGAGGATTGCTCTGGGCCATCGGCGGCGGCGGGTTCCTCTCCTTGGCGATCCTGCTGGCGGCACCGTTCTACGTGCCGGTGCTGTTGCGCCTGTTCGGGTGGCTCCTGGGGTTCATGGGTTCCACGGTCAAGCTGGCAACCAGCAACTCCGTCAGGAATCCCCGTCGCGCCTCGGCCACGGCGGTGGCCCTGATGCTCGCGGTGGGACTCGTGGTCACGCTCCAGGTGGCCGTTTCCACCATGCGCACCTCGGCTCTTTCCGACATCAACCAGCGCTACCCGGTGGATGTCAGCGTGCGGGACTTCGACGGTCCCCTCAAATCCGGTGTGGTGGAGGAGCTCCGCAGGAACGAGGGGGTCGCGAAGGTGGTGGAGATCCCCAGCAAACAGGTCGACCTGGGCCGTATGGAGTTTTCCGTCCGCAACGTGAACGTCGCCCGCGCTGAGCTCGGTCTCCCGGACCGGATGAATGCCCCGGACGGGGTGTTCCTGGTCAGTGCGGAAATCGCGGCCGACCTGCCCAGTCGGGTGGATCTGCCGGGCGCGGGGCAGTTGGAGGTGCGCTCCTCGAAGTCGGTTCCCTACAACGCGGCAGTGGTCTCCGAGGCAACCTTCGAGAAACTGTCCGGGCAGAGCGAGATCCGGGAGGCCTGGATCAAGTTGACGGATCGGACCTCCAGCACCGCCCTGAACCAGGTGATGAAGGTGATTTCTCCCCTGTCCTCTGATGTCGAGATCGGCGGTGGCGCCACCATGGCGGGGATACTGGAGCAGATCGTGAACGTTCTCCTCACGGTGTTGACCGCGTTGCTCGGTGTCGCCGTGGTGATCGCCCTGGTCGGTGTCGGCAACACCCTGGGCCTGTCGGTGATCGAGCGGCAACGTGAATCGGCGCTGCTGCGGGCCCTTGGCATGCAGCGCAGGTCGCTCCGGCTGATGCTGCTGGCCGAGGCGATGCTGCTGGCCGTGGTGGGCATCGTGATGGGTGTCGCGGCGGGTTCGTTCTTCGGTTGGCTGGGTGTGGTCACATCGCTCGGGATGATGGACGAAACCTCCCGGCCCGAGGCGGTGTTCTCCGTCGACCTGCTCTACACGGGTGGTCTGATCCTGGTCTGTGTGGTCGCGGCGGCCCTCGCGTCGGTGCTGCCCGGCAGGCGCGCGGCGAACGCCACCCCGACGGAGGCCCTCGCGGCCGAGTAGCGTCCGCTGGCTGGGAAGACCGAGTGGCTGATGCCGAATCCCGCGGGATCGGCATCAGCCACTCGGCCGTTACGGGAACGGCGGGAGGGGATTGTGAAGATCGCGAAACCCACCACGGGCCTTCCTGTCCGGTCCTGTGCTTTCAGGAGGCGCTTCAGCGTCTGCCAAGGCCGCCGACGGGCAGGCCGTTCCGACGACAGCCGGTGCGGAAGCGGGTGGATCGACCCCGGCTTACGTCAGCGTGTGTGGGCTGCCCGAATCGGATCCTGTTCCGTCGGTAGCCCTTGTTCGCTGAAACGGTTGCTGGCTTCGTTCCGCGCTTGCACCCGCCGTACTTACTGTATATGCTGCATATATACAGAAGGGAGGGTGTGGTGGACGTCGTGTTGTCGAACACCGCGGGGATCCCGATCTATGTCCAGATTGAGGACCAGATCAAGGCGGCAATCCTGCGGGGCGAGGTCTCCGAGGGGGATGCGCTGCCATCCATCCGGGCCCTCGCCCGCGACCTCAGGGTCTCCGTCATCACCACCACCCGGGCCTACGCGGAACTGGTGGCCGACGGGCTCGTCGCCAACGTGCCCGGAAAGGGGTACTTCGTCCTGCCGCGCGATGCCGAACTCGTTCGCGAGCAGGTGCTCCGCGAGGTGGAGACCCACTTCGCGAACGGCGTGTCCGTGGCCCGGCTGGCCGATGTCGACGACGACGAGATCCGCTCCATCCTCGAACTCGCTCTCACCCAAAGGGAGGACGCATGACCAGCGACAGTCTCCTCACGCTTACGGGAATCACCAAGCAGTACAAGGAGTTCCGCCTCGGTCCCATCGACCTGGACGTTCCTCGTGGCTACGTGATGGGTCTGGTCGGGGCCAACGGGGCGGGCAAGACCACCGCCATCAAGATTGCTCTGGGTGCGGTGCGTCCACTGGAGGGTGTGGTACGCCTTATCGACAAGACTCGCGTCGGTGTGGTCCTCGACCAACCGTGCTGGCACTCTGGCTGGCAGGTCCGAGACCTTTCCCGGCTGCTCGGCCCGTTCTACCCGGACTGGGACCAGAAAGTCTTCAATGAACTGGCCGAGTGGGCGGGGGTCTCGCAGCGGCTGAAGGTGAGGGAATTCTCCCGGGGCATGGGTATGAAGATGCAGATGGCGGTCGCGCTGGCGCACGGGGCCGAACTGCTGGTGCTCGACGAACCGACCAGTGGTCTCGATCCCCTGGCCCGCAGCGAACTGTTGGACAAGCTGTCCGAGTTCATGACCGACGAACGGCACTCGGTTTTGTTCTCCACCCACATCACCACCGACCTGGACCGTATCGCTGATCTCGTCACGGTTCTCGACGCCGGTGAGGTGGCCGTTTCCGGTCCCCGCGACGACCTGCTTGAGGCGTGGGTGATGATTCGCGGTGGTGCCGCCGATCTCACCGGCGAGTTGCGCACCCGGATCCGCGGTCTCAGACAGCACTCCGTCGGCTGGGAAGGGCTGCTCGCGGCAGCCGACCTGGGGTTGTGCGGCCCCGGTGTCGTGGCGGATACTCCGTCCGTCGAGGACCTGCTGGTGCACCTCGCGAGGGAGCGGAAAGATGCGTGAACTCGGATCCGCGCTGAGGATCGATCTACATCGTCTGCGCGGGGTTTTCCTCTTCGGGGGACTCATGGCATTCTTCTGGGTCATTCCCGGGCTTCTGCACGGGATACTGGACGAGGGGAAACCGTCCTTCTCGATCTCTGTCCCTCTTCTTTCCCTTTTCCTGGTCGTGCTGATGCTCGTGCTGTTTCAGGTCGGGAGAGTGGACGGGGTGGATATCCTCTACGACATCCTGCCGCTGCGGCGCCGAACGGTGATCATCTCGGGCTACCTGGTCCTGCTGGTCCTGTCCTTCCTTTTCGAGATCGCAGTGGCGGCGATGATGCTGGCCATGCCGATGGCCGGGGTGAACGTCGGAGCCGACTGGCCGGTCGCGGTGCTGGCGTCGCTGGTCACGGCTCTTTTCGGTTTCGCGATCGCGGCTCCTCTCGTCGTCAGATTCGGGGGCAGGAACGGGGGAATCGTCATCTTCTCCATTCTGGCGGTCACCGCGCTCGGGGTCCATGCGATGGTGCAAACGGCTTCCCCGGGTGCGTCACCCCCGCTGCTGACCGGATGGCTGCCTCTTGAAGGGCTGTGGGTGCTGCTGCTGGCGGGTCTGGTGGCGTATGCCGTGTCGCTTCCGGTGTCCATCCGCATCTACGAGCGACAGGATCACTGACCGATGGGGTCCTGCGGGAGATTCATTGCAGTGCCGCCGTCTGCCCGCGCGAAAGGAGGGAAAAATGCGTGAACTCAAAAACGCCATCAGGCTGGATGTGAAGCGCATGTCGGACTCTCTGTTTCTTATGGTGATAGGGGTCCTGGTCTGGGTTTTCCTCGGTATTTTCAAAAACTTGATGGACTGGGCGTTGGCCATCGTCTTCATTGCGTTCATGACGACGGTGTCCGTTTTCTACGGAAAATTCGGCCTCGACGGAACGGAGGATGCCGATCTGCTGTACGACACCCTGCCCCTGCGGCGCAGGACGGTGATGATCTCGCACTACCTGGTGTCGCTGGCCTACCTGGTGGCTGCCGAGATCGTGGCGGTTCTGGCGCTGCTCCTCGGGGAATTCCTGGGGCTGAGGGCCGGCGGTGACTGGTGGGCAGCGGCGTCGGCGGCGGTGGGAATCGTGCTCGTCATTTTCGCGGTCATGGTTCCTGTTCTGGTTCGCTTCACGGATGCCAGAGCGGTGGCCGTGTTGGTCGTTGTCGCGGTGGTCGCGGGCGTGGGAGGCTACCTGCTGGCACAGCTGATGTCCCCACTACCCGGTTGGGTCCTGGCGGGGTGGCCGTGGCTGCTGCTGATCGCCGGTTTGGTGGCCTGGGCGCTGTCGCTGCTGGTGACCATCCGTTTCTACCAGCGGCAGGACCACTGACCTCAGCCGGAACGACGTCCGGATGTCCCCGGACGGTAGGCGGAGACGCTGGGTTCGCCGGGCAGCCAGAAACGCCACGGATGGCGTTCGGCGTCACCGCCCGGGCCCGAAACCCCCACCCGGGGACCCGTCGACCACTCACCGGGCGGAACATCGGGCAGCCACCACGACCACTCCTCGCCCAGCAGGTCGGCGCCGTCGGTTTCGCGCGACGACCCGAGCGCCTGCCCCAGGTTTCCGGGGCCGCGGGCCAGGTGATGCTCCGGCAGGGGAGTCGAACGGGGCCTCGCCGCCCGCCGGGTGCGCGCCAGGTCCGCTCCCTCGATGACCTCGCCGGCCCGCAGCAGGCAACCCGTCGGGACACCCGCCTCGTCGCACACCACGTTGAGGTTGTGGTGCATCCCATAGCTGAAATAGCAGTACAGGTGCCCGGGCTCCCCGAACATGGTGGCGTTGCGGGCGGTGCGGCCCCGGAAAGCGTGCGACCCGGGATCGGCGGGCCCGGCGTAGGCCTCCACCTCCGTGATGCGGACCGCGACGGTGCCCTCGCCGGTGCTCCGGGCCAGTGCGCAGCCGAGCAGCAGCGGCGCGAGTTCGAGAACGGGGCGACGGAACCAGGCGCGGGAGGCGCGTGTGAAACCGGGCAGATCCATGGGGGCATTGTGCCGCGACCGGGCCCCGGAACGGTCCCGTGAACCCATCTGGCGGAGCGGCCGCTGGCAGCAGAGCCCCGCTGCCACTAGCCTTCTGTTCATGCTGCTGACTGGAAGTCGCGTTGTTCTCTGCAGGCATGGTGTCACCGATTTCACCGCTTCTGGTCGGTGGGACGGGCGCGGAGGAGCCGACCCGGCGCTCAACGCCGAGGGACGCGCCCAGGCCCGTGACCTCGCAGCCCGCATCGGGGCCTTCATCGGGGACGCGCCGGAGGTGCGCGTGGTGTCTTCGTCCCTGCGGCGCGCCAAGGAAACCGCCGCTCCCGTGGCCGAGCTGTTCGGGACCGGGGTCACCCCCAGACGGGTCTGGGACGAACTCGCCTTCGGGGAGTGGGATGGCCTCACCGGTGACGAACTGCGCGGCGAGAAACCCGACGAACTCCTCCGGTTCTGGGGTGACGAGACCTTCCGGGTGCCCGGCGGTGAATCCCACATCGACCTGCACACCAGGGTGCGTCCCGCATTCGAGAAACTCATGGGGTTCAGCGGCACCACGGTGGTGGTCACCCACTGGGGGCCGATCATGAGCTGCATCTCGCTGGTGCTCGGGATCGACCTGCTCCCCGCGCGGCGCCTCAACCTCGCGCCGGCGTCCATGACCTCCTTCATGGTCACGGAGCAGGGCCCGCAGGTGGAGTTCATCAATGACCTCGGGGCGCGGGTGACCCCGCCGGAGAGCATCTGAATCAACAGCAACGATCCCCGGCGGACGGATCTTCAGGGCCTCCGGTCCCAGGCCCCCGGGAAGCGGATGCCGTCGCCACGGTGGAGCCGGGACCTCACGGGACGAGTCTCTCCTCGTGGCACTGCTCGGGGGCGACCCCCAGGTCGCGGGCCTCGGCCAGGACGGAATCGACGAACCCGCCCGGGCCACAAACGAACACGTCGGAGTTCTCCAGGTCCGGTGCCAGCGTGGACAGGTCGTGGCCGGCGTATCCGATGCTCACCCAGCGGCCCTCGTGGCGCGGGCCGGTCATCAGGTGCAGGACGATGCCGCGATCGTCGCACAGCTGCTGGAACTCGTCGAGGAGGAACAGCTCCTCGGGGGCGGATGCGCGGAGGATCACGACGGTGTCCGCCGGGTGCGCGGTGGTGGCCTCCAGCAGCGACCGGATCGGTGCGAGATCGGTTCCGGCGCCGATCAGCACCAGACCGTCCCGGGTCCGGGATGCGTCGGTGAAGGCACCATAGGGGCCGGCGAAGATGACCCTCGTGCCGGGCCTGGCCGCCGCCAGCTCAGCAGTGTGCTCATCGGTGATCCGGACGGTGATGCGCAACCGATCCCTCGTCGGCGCCGCGGACAGGAAGAACCGGTGGGTCCGGGTCCACAGCTGAGGGGTCAGCAGGCGCCAGGCGAAGCACTGGCCAGCCCGGGCCATCAACCTGTCCAGGTGCCTTCCGGTGAACTCCAGGTGGAGGAGGTCGGGGGTCAGGTGCACGGTGTTTGCCAGTTTCAACCGATGCCGCCAGGAACGGAGGAGTGGAGTCAGGAGCCGGTACCAGAGCAGGCAGGCGCCGACGAGGACCAGCAGGACGCCCCAGTAGATGCGCTGCGCCCTGCCGGGCAGGAAAACCGGGTCGAGGCGGAGCATGTGGGGGATCGCCAGGAGCACCGCGGCGTAGGAGAGGATGTTGAGAAGGTGTCGCACCTCGCGGCGCAGCCCTCGGCACACCGCCAACACCGATGCGATCGTCGTCAACAACAGCAGGGCGGCGGAGGCGAAGGCCAGCGGCAGGTTCCCCGACCACAGCGAGCCGACGGCACCGGCGAGGTCGTCGCGATTGGTCCATCCGGTTCCGGTGATGATCAGGGCGACGTGGGTCAGCACCCCGAGCACGGTGACCCGCCCCAGCAGCCGGTACCACCGGACTGCCCTGACCTGCCCGAGCACCCGGTCGATCACGGGAACCCGGGCGGCCAGCAGCAGCATGAACAGCATCGAGTTCATCGCGACCAGGCCGGCCACGACCCCGAGCCCACCCAGCACATCGGAGAGGCCGGTGAACCGCTGCCCGGCGCCATCGATCAGGTGGGGGATGACCGAGAAGGCCGTGCCCACCCAGGCCGACCCGGCCAGCAGGGCGCGCCAAAGACGCAGGCGCTGCCCGCGCGGCTGGGCGGGGGCCCGCTGCGCGGCGCGCGACAGTGGTCGGGATGAGGTCATACCGGTATATCCTTGCGACGAATCTGTGGGGAAGCTGTTGAAGGACCCGTGAAAACCTGAGGGGTCGTTGAAAGTGTAACTTTTCCGCGTCGTGAACCAAACGCGTGCGGATCGCCCTGTCCCGGCGGATGACCGGCACAAGGCCCATCACCTTGAAGCTGGCTCAACCGGCTTCGAAGGGGTGGTTTCGACTCGGGCCGCTCGTTCCTCGCGTCCCGGCTCAACCAGCTTGGGGAGGGGCAGTTGGTTGAGCCGGCCTGCTCGCTCTGCGAGCTGGTCGTGTCGAAACCTTGGTGACCTTGTCCGGGGTGTTGGAGATGGGTTCTACCCGCCGGGTGTGAGTAGTGGTTTCGACTCAGCCGTTCGCTGGCGCTCACGTGCTGGCTCAACCAGCTTCAAAGGGGTGGTTTCGACTCGGGCCGCTCGTTCCTCGCGTCCCGGCTCAACCAGCTTGGGGAGGGGCAGTTGGTTGAGCCGGCCTGCTCGCTCTGCGAGCTAGTCGTGTCGAAACTTTGGTGACTTTGTTCGGGGTGTTGGGGTTGGGTTCCGGTTGTCCGGTCCGGGGTTCGTGTTCTGGGGTGCTGCTGAACCTGAGGTAGGCTGTGCGAGCTGCCTGGCGAGGGACCCGACGTCCGTTATCGACTAGCAACCCCTGCAGGCGTGCATCCCATCCACACCTCAGGAGGTAGAAATGGCCCCCCACAAGCTGGAAGCCACCGCCCGCACCGAGTTCGGCAAGGGCGCGGCCCGCAAACTGCGTCGCGCCGAACGCGTCCCCGCCGTCATCTACGGGCCCGGCATCGAGCCCGTCCACATCTCCCTGCCCGGCCAGGAAACCTTCCTGCTGCTCCGCGAACCCGGGGTCACCTTCGAGATCAGCATCGACGGTGCCGATGCCGTGGTGGTCGCCCCGAAGCAGGTGCAGCGCGACCCGATCACCGGCTTCCTGGAACACGTCGACCTGATGCCGGTCAAGGGCGAGTGAGCCCCTCGCTTCATCTCGTGGCCGGGCTCGGGAACCCGGGCCCGGCCTACGCCCCGACCCGGCACAACGTCGGGTTCTGGGTGGTCGACGACCTGGCCTCCCGCCTCGGGGCGCGGTTCAGCATCGCCCGCGGGCAACGGGCCGAGGTCGCCACGGGACAGCTCCCCGGCGAACACCGGCTGGTGCTGGTGAAACCCACCACCTACATGAACGACTCGGGGATCGCGGTCGCCGCCGTCGCCAAGTTCCACAAGATCCCCCCCGCCAACGTGATCGTCATCCACGACGAACTCGACCTGGAACCGACCCGCCTGCGCCTCAAACTCGGCGGCGGTGACAACGGCCACAACGGACTCAAATCCATCCGCGCCCACCTCGGCACCGGCGACTTCCACCGCGTGCGGGTGGGCATCGGCCGCCCCCCGGGACGCCAACCCGCCTCCGACTACGTGCTATCCCGGATGCGCCTCGCGGACCTGGATGCCATGCGGCTCGACGCCGCGGTAGCGGCCGACGCGGTCGAGACCCTGGTGACGGAGGGTCTCGTGGCGGCACAGAACCGCTTCAACAACTGAAGACGCAGAGGACGCGGAACCTCCGGGCACCATCATGTTCTGAGAGGATTCACCCACGTCACCTCAGGAAACCGGGCGAAGTCGCTGTCAAAAGAGACAACCGCAACTCCGTGTTCGATCGCCAGCGCTGCTAGCTGCGCGTCGGGGACCAGATTTCCTGTGACGTGGTGGCGCTCTGCAAGTCGGTTGTAGATCCGGACCGAGTGCACGGTTGTGGGAGGAATCCAAGCAACATCGCTCGCGAACCACGCGTCGATGTTCTCCTCGACCTCCGTGGGACTCAACGGACGCTGAAACACTCTCGGGTGTGTCGAAATTCTGGCGAACGCGCCGACGCTCTGCCACGGGATACCGATCCTCTGCTCCCCTGAGAGTGCCTCCGTCAACCAGCGGCGTGCTGTCGGATGATGGGGCGCTTCCTCATTGGTGGCGTAGAGCAGCACATTGGCATCGACGATCACGACCCGGGCTCCTGCGAATCGAGAATCTCCAGAACCTCGCCGATGTTGGTGAGGTCGAAGCGGGCCCCCATTGCGACCGGGGCTGGGAGGGTGATGGGAGACGCGGAAGAGCGCATCATGCCCCTGCGGGCCAAGGTGTTCAGTGCCTCGCTCGGACCGATGCCCTGCTCGGCGCGCATCCTCTCGATCTCGGCACGGACGTCATCGGCAATGGTAACGGTCGTCCTCATGCATCGAGAGTAGCATCATGATGCGGTGGCGCATCGCGTCAATGGGAGACCGGGATTTCGGGGGCATTCGTGACAAGATGACCCGGTGAGATTTCCCGGACTTCTTCCCGCCCTCGAGGCAGACCCGGCCGTCCGGGCCACCCTGCGCGACTCCCAGGTTGCGGGCGCCGAGGCGCGCGATGTCACCTGCGCCACATCCTTCTTCGCCACCGCGACGGCGATGCTCGCCTCCGAGTCCGGGCGCACGATGCTGCTGGTCACCTCCACCTTCCGGGAGGCCGAGGCCATCGCGGCCGAGATCTCCGGGCTGCTGGGGGAGGAGGCCGTCGCCTACTACCCGGCCTGGGAAACCCTGCCCCACGAACGCCTCTCGCCCCGAGCCGACACCGTCGGCAGGCGCCTGGCGGTGCTGCGGCGGCTCGTATCCGATGCGCCACCGCGAGTGGTGGTGGCTCCTGTGCGGGCCCTGCTCCAACCGCAGGTCAAGGACCTGGCCTCGATGCGGCCCGTCACCGTCGAGGCCGGCCGGGAGTGCGACCTCACCGACCTGCTGAAATCGCTGGTGGATGCTGCCTACAACCGCGTCGACCTGGTGGAGCGGCGCGGCGAGTTCGCGGTGCGCGGCGGCATCGTCGACGTCTTCCCGCCCACCGCCGAACAGCCCGTGCGCATCGACTTCTTCGGCGACGAGGTGACCGAGATCCGGCCCTTCTCGGTGGCCGACCAGCGCTCCACCGGCGAGCAGCTGCAGCGGGTCACGGCCGAACCCTGCCGGGAGTTGCTGCTCACCGACGCCGTCAGGCGGCGCGCCGCGGCCCTCCAGCGCGATCACCCGCAGCTGTCCGACATGCTCTCCCGCCTGGCCGAGGGGCACGCCGTCGAGGGCATGGAAGCCCTCATTCCCGTCCTGGTGGACGGCCTGGAGCTGCTGACCGACGTGCTGCCGCCGCGTTCCCTGGTGCTGGTGGCCGCCCCCGAGCTGGTGCGCGCCCGGGCCGTCGAACTGGTCGCCACCAGCGAGGAGTTCCTGAACGCCAGCTGGGCGGCCGCGGCCAGCGGCGGCACCTCACCCATCGACCTGGGGGCATCCTCCTACCGGGCCCTCGGCGAGGTCCGGGAACACACCATGGCGCTGGGACACAAGTGGTGGAGCCTCAGCCCGTTCACCGCGGAGGAGGCGCCTGATACCAATCTCGACGCCGGTTCCGTGCACTCCCGGCGACTCGGGATCACCCCCACCGATGATTTCCGCGGCGATGTGGACGCCGCCGTCGCCCACGTCCAGGCCCGGCTCCGCGACGGCTGGCGGCTCCTGATCGGCGTCGAGGGCAGGGGCCTGGCCAACCGCATGACCGAACTGCTGGCAGAACACGACATCACCGCGCGGGTCTCCGAACTCGACACCGAACCCGCGGCCGGGACCGTGCACGTGATCGTCGGACCCTTCAGGCGCGGCTGGCGAGCGGGAACCGCGAAACTCGAACTGCTGACCGCCGCCGAACTTTCGGGTCAGCAGAGCACCGAGCGGGGGGCGCGGAAGCTGCCGAGTCGCCGTCGCAACACCATCCAGCCCCTCGAACTCAAGGCCGGCGACCCGATCGTCCACGAGGTGCACGGGGTCGGGCGGTTCGTGGAACTGGTGCAGCGCACCGTCCAGGGGGCGGTGCGCGACTACCTCGTAATCGAGTACGCCGCCAGCAAACGCGGCCAGCCCGGTGACCGGCTGTTCGTGCCGATGGACCAGCTCGACCAGCTGACCCGCTACGTCGGCTCGGAGACCCCCGCCTTGGACAAGATGGGCGGCGCCGACTGGGCGAAACGCAAATCCAGGGCACGCAAGGCCGTCAAGGAGATCTCCTCCGAGCTCATCAAGCTCTACGCCGCCAGACAGGCCACCAAGGGCCACGCCTTCGGGCCCGACACGTCCTGGCAGCGGGAACTGGAGGACGCCTTCAGTTTCGTCGAGACCCCCGACCAGCTCGCGGCGATCCAGGAGGTCAAGGCAGACATGGAGAAGGTGGTCCCCATGGACCGCCTGATCTGCGGTGACGTCGGGTTCGGCAAGACCGAGATCGCGGTCAGGGCCGCCTTCAAGGCCATCCAGGACGGAAAACAGGTGGCGGTGCTGGTGCCCACCACGCTGCTCGTCAGCCAGCACCACCAGACCTTCGCCTCCCGGTTCGCGGGTTTCCCCGTCCACATGGCGCAGCTGAGCCGGTTCCAGACCGACGCCGAATCGAGGAAGGTCCTCGAGGGTCTCGCCAGCGGCCGCGTCGACCTCGTGATCGGCACCCACCGGCTGCTGGCCAAGGAGGTCGCGTTCAAGGACCTCGGTCTGGTGATCATCGACGAGGAGCAGCGTTTCGGCGTCGAACACAAGGAACGCCTCAAGGAGCTGCGGGTCAACGTCGACGTGCTGTCGATGTCGGCCACCCCCATCCCGCGCACCCTGGAGATCGCGATCACCGGCATCCGGGAGATGAGCGTGATCGCCACCCCACCCGAGGAACGCCACCCCGTGCTGACCCTCGTCGGCCCCTACGACAAGGGGCAGGTTCGGGCCGCCATCCGGCGCGAACTGGCCCGGGAAGGGCAGGTGTTCTTCGTCCACAACCGCGTCGAGAGCATCGACAAGGTGGCCGCTGAACTGCGCGACCTGGTGCCGGAGGCCCGCGTGGCCACCGCTCACGGCCAGATGGGGGAATCGAAACTGGAACAGGTGATGCTCGATTTCTGGGAGCGCCGCGCCGACGTGCTGGTGTGCACCACCATCGTCGAGGCGGGCCTCAACATCCAGACCGCCAACACCCTCATCATCGACCGCGCCGACGTGCTCGGGCTCTCGCAGCTGCACCAGCTCAGGGGCCGGGTGGGGCGTTCCTCGGAACGCGGCTACGCCTACTTCCTGTACCCGGCGGACAAAACCCTCACCCAGACCGCCCACGAACGCCTCACGACGATGGCCTCCCACACCGACCTGGGTGCGGGCATGTCCATCGCCATGCGCGACCTGGAGCTGCGCGGCGCCGGAAACCTCCTCGGTGGGGAACAGTCCGGGCACATCGCCGATGTCGGTTTCGACATGTACCTGCGGCTGGTGGGGGAGGCCGTGGCCCAGTACCGCGGCGAGGACACCACCCCGGAACCGGCGCTGCGCATCGAACTGCCCGTCGACGCCCACCTGCCCGATGAGTACGTACCCTCCGAACGACTGAGGCTGGAGATGTACAAGCAGATCGCGGAGATCCGGTCGGCCGGTGACGTCGAGGCGGTGCGTTCCGAACTGACCGACCGCTACGGCGAACCGCCGCTGCCCGTCGAACAGCTCCTCGCGGTCGCGGTGCTGCGCAATCGCGCCCGGGAACTGGGTGTGGTCGACATCGTCGCGCAGGGGAAAAACGTCCGGATCGAACCGGTGAACCTCCCCGAGTCGCGCAAGGTGCGGCTGCAACGCCTCTACCCGGGGTCGGTGTACAAGCATGCGACCTCTCAGCTGCTGGTACCCAAACCCGACGGCGACGCGGTCGCCTGGGCGATGTCGCTGCTGGACAGGGTGATCGGCTGAGGCCCCCGCGTCCGTCGCTACCCCGTTTTTCCGAAAACCCTGCCGCGTGCCTCCAGGAGCCGTTAGGGTGCTGGAAACGAGATCGATGTCCTGGCCGCC
This sequence comes from uncultured Propionibacteriaceae bacterium, assembly GCA_937965785.1. GTDB lineage: Bacteria > Actinomycetota > Actinomycetes > Propionibacteriales > Propionibacteriaceae > Arachnia. The sequence goes on from CALCKT010000043.1 coordinate 164,145, forward strand.
ATGGTGGCAGCCGGTGGACGGAGGAGAAATGAAACGGACGAAGAAGTTCGGTGTGGTCGCTGTCGCGTTGCTGCTCGGCCTGGCGGGCTGCGGGACGACACCCAGGCTCGAGGGAGCGGACATACCCAATGCCAAGGAGTTCCTGGAGAAAGCGGATGCGAAGTTCAAGGAAGCGGCGAGGGGCGCTGAGGCAGACACCCTCGCCGTCGCGGAGGACGGCAAGTGTTTCTTCGAGGACACGGGCAACGGCGAGATAGGCGACAACCTTTACTGTGGGCCGGCGAAGAGCTTCGGTGGTTCGGGGTCGTGGTTCCGGATGGGGTTCGGCACGACCACGGCGGCAAACGGGACGCAGCTGCGGGATCCGTACATGTCCGGTCAGGGAGACCCGAGCGGCAAGTTGTTCCGCCCCGACAACGCCTCGCCGGGGGACCCGGGGAAGCTGGAGGCGCCTCTTGGCCCCATGACCGATCAGAAGGAGTTCGCGGTCCTGATCCCGGCGGATTCCGTATCCGCGATGACGTTTGCGGACCTCGAAACCCCGGCGGTGCTGAAGGAACCGGCCGGCACCCTCACCGTCACCGCGAAAGCCGATGCCCAGGTCATTCCGAGTGCGGCGATGGCAGCTCTCGGATCAACTTCAGACACAAATTACCGCCCTGCCGAGGGGCAGAGCCTGGGGATCTGGAAGGTGGAGGTCTCAGGGGCTGAGGACATCGCACCGGAGTTCCAGTCCGCGGATTTGAGTCCCGACGTCTCGCGGCCCCGGGACGCCACGGCGGCCCTGACGGTGGAGGCCGGACAGACCCAACTCACCCTGAAGGACGGCAGCAAGAAGTTCAGCGATGGCAAGGGAGGGGCCTCCTTCAGGTGCGCGCACGTCAAGTGCGGTGAGGTGAAGACTGGTCAGTACCTGCTGGTGGTTTCAACGGCATCCCTCGACGGGGCGCAGCTGGTGGCCACCACTGATGGCCAGGCGGAGAAAGCCCCACTGGTGGGCGGGGCGACCCAGGCCGATCACTCTTTGATGCTGTACCAGGGCGGCAAGACGAAGGCGGATGTGTCCACCACGTGGGGCGCCAAGGAATTCGTGTCAATCACCCCGGAGGAAATGCCGGATGCGTACGACAAGAACGCCTCGGTGAAAAGCAGCTACGACGGGCGGGTAACCGCCGCTTACTTGACTCCTTTCGAATCCACGCTCGGGTGGGCTCCCAGTGGTCAGGCGTGGCTGGTGTTGAGCCTGGAGAACATCAAATTCGAGACGCAAGGGCTCTTCAGCAACACCAAGGTTGACTGGGCTGCGACGTGGAAGGTGACGAGCGGGGACTCGGCGGTCGAGATCGTGGACACTGGCTACAGAAATCGTGCGGTATTCAAGGTTCCCCAAGAGGCCAAGGACTTCCACGTCAGCTTCCAACCGAAGCTGATCATAGATCATGTGTACACCGCGGGTAAGGGTTCGTTTCCGCACGTCACCAAGGAAGCAACTGCGCCCGAGGCTGAAACGGTCGACGTCAAGTTCTCCCGAGACCCCGACCGCCCCGACGGGTACATCCGTCGGGGCGGTTCCGTGTCGGCGGCGCTCCGGGTCCGGCCCGCCGGTCGTGGGTATGCTTCGGGACAAAGCCGTCTTCAGGAGGATCTTCCATGAAACTCGCCGCTCGCATCGCCGTTCCGCTCGTTGCGGTCGCCGCCCTCACCGGTTGCGCGCACAGCCCGTCGACAGCAGCGATCGTGGGGGACAGGGTCATCTCGGATGCGGAGCTCACCGAGATCGTGGATTCCTGCAAAGCGGCAGGACTCAAACCCAATCGGTCGAGGGTCGTTTTCCTCATGGTCTTCGGGGAGATCTTCGAAGGTGCCGCTCAGCGTCTCGGAAAATCCTTCGACGATGCTGCGCTCCAAGCGATGAAGGCTGACCCTCAGCTCGCCCCGCTGGTGGGAACCCCGTGCGAGAAGGCCTTCAAGAACAGTTTCAGGGTGGAGCTCGGCCAAAAGACCCTGGACCTGGACAGCGTGAAGGCAGCCCTCCCGTCCGTGGAGCTCAACCCCCGCTACGGGTCATGGGATCCGGAGCATGGCATCAACCTCAGGGGGGGTTCGATCTCGGTAGAGGCGAAGAGCTGATGCCGGAGGTCGGTGAGCAGCTGATCCGCCTGAACGAGGTGATGGCGCGGCTGCGCGTCGAATGCCCTTGGGACAGGGAACAGACGCACTCCTCGCTGCTGACCCACCTCGTCGAGGAGACCTGCGAGGTGGTCG
>CALCKT010000044.1 GCA_937965785.1 uncultured Propionibacteriaceae bacterium
ACTCGAACCTGCGATCTCCTGCTCCCAAAGCAGGCGCGCTAGCCACTACGCTACGTCCCGGGTGCCCTTTTGAGGGGACCCGCGCAGTCTACTGCAAGCCCTCGCAGGTGCCCAACGGGGAACCCCTCAGACCTTCTCGGATCCGTAGGCGCCACCCAGCAGGGAGCTGACGACGCTTATGATGATGCTTCCCCACAGCGCCGGCCAGAACCCGTCGACGAAGAAACCGATGCCGAACTTCTGCGCCACCCAGGCGGTCAGCAGCAGCATGGCGGCGTTGATCACCAGCAGGAACAACCCGAAGGTGAGCAGCACTAGACAGAAGGACAGCACCTGGGTGAACGGTTTGACGACGGCGTTCACCACCCCCATGATGGCCGCCACGCCGAGCAGGATCAGGACGTACTGCTGATCGGACTCGGCAACCACCCGGATGCCCGGGATGAGCCAGACGGCGGCTGCGGTGGCGATCGCTCCCACCACGAGTCTCAGAAGGGTTCTCATGCATCCACGGTACCCAACTGATGTTTCGAAGGCCGTGTCTGCGATCCGGGCAGGGGCCTTCCGGGGTGAGCCGATCCGGAGGTCCTTGGAGCGGATGACGGGAATCGAACCCGCGTAGCCAGTTTGGAAGACTGGGGCTCTACCATTGAGCTACATCCGCGAAGCGTCGGAGAGTCTAGCAGCTTCCTCGACAGATCCCCAGCTCGGAGGTGTGAGGAGCAGGGAAGTCAGGTATTGGTGCGCCGGAGCGCGTACTTCACACCGAGCACGATACCCGCTACCACCATGGGCAGCGCGGCATGGGCGAACAACTGCGCTTTGCTCCCGGGAAAGATCAGGCCGAGCAGGAAGCTGCAGAACTGGACGAGCCAGGCGAGCACGATGAGGCAGGCCCAGACCGTCACCTGTCGTTCCTGCCTGAAGAAGCTCCGCAGGAACCGGCTTCCCGCACCCTTGTGGATGGCCCTGAGATGCGGATAGGTCTTGAAGGTGATGAACACCAGCATCAGAAGGGAAATGACGAACCCGGGAATCGGGCTCTCGGCACTGAGCAGAGCAGCAAAGAAGCCACCCACGAACAGCGTCAACGTCGCCGTCCAGATGGCTTGCGACACCCAGCCGTGCAACACCATGGCCGAACCCCTGTTGCTCGGCGCCTCGGCGAGCACCTGCGCCAGTCCGGAGCTTCCCTTCTCAAGGTTCCCCTGGTTCTGGGCCAGAATCGCGAGGTTGTGCTTGGCGTCCACGTGGCTGGGTTCCAGCTCCAGCACTTTCCGGTAGGCCTGTTCCGCTTCCTTGGGGTTCGTCTCGAACAGTGCGAAGCCGAGGGCCATGTAGCTGCTCGGATCATCCGGTCCCAGCTCCACGGCCTTTTCCGCCTCGTAGCGGGCCATGGTGAACCACATCAGCTCCGAGTAGGTGAAGGAAAGCCGCACATGGCTGTACGAATCCTCTGGGTCCAAGCGGATCGCTTCCTGCAGCAGCTTCAAGGCCTCGGGGTATTTCTTCTGGCTGTGCAGGGCGATGGCCAGCAACCTCAGGGAGAAGACGTCCTCCGGCTCCAGGGCCAGCGCCGACCGGGCATGGGATTCGGCCTGCTCCAGTTCATTTCTCACTATGTGGGCCTTGGATATGTGGTAGTGCACCATCGCCTGGTCCTCCTCGCCGTCACCCAGCATGGGGTACAGCAGTGCCAGTGCCTGTTCGTGGCGGCCCAGGGTGATCAGCTCATCGGCGCGCCTCACCTGCTGCTGGGATCCGGTCACAGCAGGCGCTTCTTCCTCATGTAGGCGGTGAGGTCGGCGTATTCACCGTTCGGATCGGCGTAGGTGACGACATTGCGGGCCGTCTCGAACCAGGCCCTGGCGGAGGGCTGGACCTGTTTGAGGGCCATGGTGAAATCTTTCATGCCGATCATGCGCGGCCTGCCGGAGCGGACTGAGTCGATCATCGCCAGTTCGGCTGCGCTCTCACACAGATGACTGAGGTCGGCTCCCGTGAATCCGTCCGTGTCCCGGGCCAACTTGGCCAGGTTGATGCCCTCGACGGGGCGGCGAACCAGATCGTGTTTCAGGATGGCCATTCTGGCGGGCTCGTCGGGCGGCAGCACCAGGACGGTGCGGTCCAGGCGACCCGGTCTGCGCAGAGCCGAATCCACGTCCCACGGCGCGTTCGTCGCCGCGAGCGTGAACAATCCCTCGTTGTTGGTGTTGACGCCGTCGAGTTCCTGCAGAAGCTGGTTGATCACGTTGCGCATGCCGCTGAAACGCGTGAGCGTGCGTTTCGCCCCTATGGCGTCCAGCTCATCGAGGAACAGCACCACCGGAGCGGCGCGCCTGGCCGCCTGGAACAGGTCATGCAGTTTGCCCTCCGACTGCCCCAGGAACATGTCGAGCACGTCCGAGAGGGTCACGTTCATGAACGAGGCCCCCATCTCTCCCGCCACGGCGCGGGCGATGAAGGTTTTGCCGCATCCCGGGGGTCCGTACAGCAGCAGGCCTCCCCGCAGGCTCTTGCCGAAGAGTTTCCGCATCTCAGGGTTGCGCATGGGGGCCAGGAAGGAGACCTCCAGGCGTTCCTTGACGTGTTCCATGCCGCCGACATCGGCGAGGGTGAGGGTCGTTCTCTCAATTTCCCAGACGTCCTCGGGGCGCGCCCCGTCGTCCTCGTGGACCCGTTCCAGTGCCGGTTCCCCGGATCCGGAATCCGCCACGAAACGCGGCGCCGGGCCGTCCTCGAATTGCTCTTCCGCCCGTGACCAGCTGAAACCCGCCTGTCCCGGTTCCGGTTCCGTTGCCGGGTTCCCCGTGTCCTGGTTCGGTTCCGCCGGCTGCCCCGTTCCCGTTTCTTGGTTCGGTTCCGCGGGATGCTCCGTTCCCGTGTCCTGGCCCGGTTCCGCAGGGATGGCCTGATCCTCTTGGTCCGGGGTGGGTGGCGATGCCGGGGCCGCGGGGGTTTCCCGGGGTTGGTAGGTCGGTTCCGGTGCGGGTGGCATCGGTGCCGCAGTTGTTTCCTGGGTGGGGGACGGGGTTGCCGGGGTGGGGAAGGCCTGGCCGAGCAGCGCGTGGGCCTGCTGATTCGAGGGGTCCTGCTGCAAGGCGACGGCGCAGTGCTGGACGGCCTCCGAGCCCCGGCCGTCGGCTATCAGAAGCTCCACCACGTGGAGGCGCAACGGAACATCATCGGGCCGGTCGGACAGGACCTGCAGCAACGAGTCGATGAGGGGATTCGGCATGGAGCAATCGTAGGGGCTGGCCCTGACAATCCGGCAGGTGCGCACGTCACGGTTGGTCGGCCCGGACGCCCTTGGTTAAACTTGCGGCGACCATTTCAAGTTCAGGAGTCGATTCGTGCCCAGCACCGTAGAGCAGCTGAGCCCCACGAGGGTCAAGCTAACCGTAGAGATCCCCTTCGCTGATCTCAAGCCCCATCTCGACAAGGCCTACAAGGAGATCGCAGAGCAGGTCAGCATCCCAGGATTCCGCAAGGGCAAGGTGCCTGCTGTCGTCATCGACCAGCGTTTCGGTCGGGGAGTGGTCCTCCAGGAGGCCATCAACGAGGCCATCCAGCCCGCGTACGAGGCGGCCATGGTCGAGGCCAAAGTGGTGCCGCTCGCCCAGCCCGAGATTGAGATCACCAAACTGGAGGACGGCGAACTCGTCGAGTTCACGGCAGAGGTCGACATCCGACCCGAATTCGACCTTCCGGACTTCACGGCCATCGAGACCACGGTCGACGCCCTGCCGTCGCTCGACGACGAGGTGGAGGAGCGCATCGCGCTGCTCCGCAAGCGGTTCGCCACCACCACGGAGCTCGACCGTGAAGCCCAGGAGGGTGACGTCCTCACCATCGACCTGACCGCTTCCCAGAACGGGGAGGAGCTGCCGGAGGCGTCCGCCACCGGTGTCACCCTCACCGTCGGTGAGGAGGCCGGGATGCTCGACGGACTCGACGAGGCCGTTCGTGGTCTCAAGGCGGGGGAGTCGAAGACCTTCGCGTCCACCCTGATCGGTGGGCCCTTCCGTGGCCAGGAGGCTGACATCACGGTCACCGTCACGCAGGTGGCCGAGGAGGAACTGCCCGCGCTGGATGACGAGTTCGCCCAGCTGATCTCCGAGTTCGACACCGTCGAGGAGATGCGCGAGGACCTGTCCAAGGCGGTCCTGGCCCAGGCCAAGGCCGAGCAGATCGCCGAGGCCCGGGACAAGATCCTGGAGGCCGCCCTCGCGCAGGTCGACTTCGAGGTGCCGGTTGCCGTGCTGGCCCGTGAACTCGAGGCCCGCCGCAACCAGGTCTCCGATCAGCTGGCGCGGGCCGGACTGACCGTTGAAACCTACTTGGAGCAGGCCGAGGACGAGGACGCGGAGGACGCCGACGCGTTCTGGGCGCAGGTGGATGAGCGTTCCACCCAGGCGCTGCGTGCCCAGCTGCTCCTCGACAAGTACGTCGACGAAAACGAGGTTCCCGTCTCCCAGCAGGAGTTCACCGAGCTGATCCTCCGCAGGGCCACCGAGCAGCGCACCACGCCGCAGGAAGTGGTCAACCACATGATGGAACACAACCACATGTTCGAGTGGCAGCAGGAGATTCGTCGCGGTAAGGCGCTCGCCGCCATCTGTGAGGCCGCGAAGGTGACCGATTCCGAGGGGGAACCCGTCGAGATGACCCCGCAGGCCCCCGAAGCCGAGGAGGAAACGGAAGCCTCCGGAACCGAGGAAGCCGGGTCTGAGGAGTCCTCCGAGGCCGAGAAGTCGGAGTGATCTGGTGGGGGCCACCGAGAAGCCCGGGACGGGCAGACTCCCCTTGTTCGTCATGGCCGTCGTGGTTCTTGGCGCCGTCGCGCTGACCTTCGGCCTGTTCAAGGAGTTCAGCTCGGTACTGGCCCCCACATTCCTCGCCATCAACCTGGTGATCACCGCCTACCCGGTGTACCGGTGGCTCGAGAAGCATCGTGTCCCCCGTGCGTTGGCGGCCCTGATCACGGGGGTGATGCTGCTGCTGGTCCTGGTGCTCGCCACCGGGAGCATCGTATGGGCGGGCACCTCCATGGTGGCCTCGCTCACCTCCTACGGACCTCAGTTCACCCAGCTTTACAAGCAGCTGATCGCGTGGCTGGGCACGCTGGGTTTCGACGAGGCAGCGCTGCTGGAACAGCTCAAATCGGTTTCGCCGTCGAACGTGCTCGATCTCGTGGGCAACGTCGTCAGCCAGGCGTCGAGCGCGACGGGCACCATGACCGTGATACTGATCTGCCTGGCCTTCCTGGTGGCCGACCTGCCCTCGATGGCCAAACGACTGGCCATCACCGACAGGCTGCATCCCAGTTTCACGAGTTCCCTGGAGGGGTTCGCCCTGGGCATCCGCCGGTACTGGCTGGTGACCAGCCTGTTCGGTCTCATAGTCGCAATCCTGGACGGTATCGTCCTCGTGATCGTGGGGGTGTCGCTCCCGCTGGTGTGGGTGGTGCTGAGTTTCATCACCAACTACATTCCCAACGTCGGTTTCTTCATCGGGCTGATCCCGCCCGCGCTGCTGGCTCTTCTGGAGAAGGGACCCACCGAGGCGTTGATCGTGGTAATCGCCTACTGCGTCCTGAACTTCGTGATCCAGTCGGTGATCCAGCCGAAGTTCACCGGTGACGCCGTCGGCATCACCCCGGTGGTCTCCTTCGTGTCGCTGCTGCTGTGGACCGCGGTCTTCGGGGCCCTCGGCGCCCTCCTGGCCCTGCCGTTGACGCTCATGGTGAAATCCCTCCTGCTCGACAACGACCCGAGAGCCCGCTGGGTGGGCGCCCTGATCTCCTCGAGTCCCGATTCCGTGGACACCAGCGACTGCGAGGAATCCGTGGCGGACGGCGATCCAGGGGAGGCCGACGAGCCCGGAGAAACCGATGATTGCGACGATTCCAGGGCGGATGTCGCTGCTGAGTGAAAAGAACAGGCGTCGCTACTGAGTGATCAGGGCGGGCCATCCTTGGAAAATCGCCCGGAGTCGGTACGTTGTATGGCGTGACCGACAAGCGAAACGACATCTCAATGGCGGCCCCGCAGGCTCCGGGTCTGGGGATGACGGACAACGTCTACTCCTCCCTGCTGGCCAACCGCATCATCTTTCTGGGTTCCGAGGTGCGCGACGAGAACGCGAACGCGATCTGCGCCCAGATGCTGCTGCTGAACGCCGAGGACCCAAACTCCGACATCTACCTCTACATCAACAGCCCCGGTGGGTCCGTCGACTCCGGCATGGCCATCTTCGACACCATGCAGTGGATCAGCAACGATGTCGCCACGGTGGCGATGGGACTCGCGGCCTCCATGGGACAGTTCCTGCTCTCGGCGGGCACCCCCGGCAAGCGTTACGCCCTGCCGCACAGCCGCATCATGATGCACCAGCCCTCCGGTGGGCTGGGTGGCACCGCCTCCGACATCCGGATCCAGGCGGAACAGTCGCTGCACATCAAGAAGACCATGGCCCAGCTCATCGCGCAGCACACCGGCCAGAGCGTGGAGCAGATCGAGGCCGACTCGGACCGGGATCGCTGGTTCACGGCCGAGCAGGCTCTTGAATACGGTTTCATCGACCACGTCTACGAGCGTGCGTCCCAGATCAACTCGGAGGCTCCCAACAAGTGACCAGCAACTACTACATTCCCCAGTGGGAGGAACGCACCAGCTACGGCGTGCGTCGCGTCGATCCCTACACGAAGCTGTTCGAGGACCGGATCATCTTCCTCGGCACGCCGATCAGCGACGAAATCGCCAACGCGGTGATGGCCCAGCTGCTGTGTCTCCAGTCGATGGACGCGGAACGGCAGATCTCCATCTACATCAACTCGCCCGGTGGCTCGTTCACGGCCCTCACCGCCATCTACGACACCATGCGCTACATCAAGCCGGACATCCAGACCGTCTGCCTCGGGCAGGCCGCCTCCGCCGCCGCGCTCCTGCTCGCGGCGGGCACCAAGGGCAAGCGCCTGGCGCTTCCCAACAGCCGCATCCTCATCCACCAGCCCGCCACCGAGGGGGGCTACGGCCAGAGCTCCGACCTGGAGATCCAGGCCAAGGAGATAATGCGCATCCGCGAGCTGATGGAGAACATGCTCGCCGCTGACACCGGGCAGGCCGTAACGAAGGTCAGCCGCGACATCGAACGCGACAAGTACCTGACCGCCCAGGAGGCGGTTGAATATGGAATCGTCGACGACATCCTGACCTCCCTCAAGGACGTCGGGGCCTGAACCTCGGGGCTCGTCAGGGTGTTGCGTCACGGAATGACACCCTGGCGAGTAAGGTTGTAGCCAGTCGTTAATTGACGGACAGAGTGGAGTTTCCGGTGCCACGGATCGGTGAGACCAGCGAGGTCTTCAAGTGCAACTTCTGCACCAAGTCGCAGAAACAGGTCAAGCGCCTCATCGCGGGTGACGGCGTCTACATCTGCGATGAGTGCATCGGGTTGTGCAACGAGATCATCGAGGAAGAATTTCCCAGGGTCGAGACCTTCGGGTTGCAGGAAGAACTTCCCAAGCCCAAGGAGATTCGCGATTTCCTCGACCAGTACGTGATCGGACAGGACGCGGCCAAGAAAGCGCTCGCGGTCGCCGTCTACAACCACTACAAGCGCATCACCTCCGAGCAGACCCGCATCGGCCGTGCGCGTCAGGGCGAAGAACCCGTGGAGGTGGGGAAGTCGAACATTCTGCTGATCGGACCCACCGGTTGCGGTAAGACCTATCTCGCCCAGACCTTGGCGAAGATGCTCAACGTTCCCTTCGCAATGGCCGATGCGACTGCCCTCACCGAGGCCGGCTACGTGGGCGAGGATGTCGAGAACATCCTTCTGAAGCTCATCCAGGCGGCCGATTTCGACATCAAGAAAGCCGAGACCGGGATCATCTACATAGATGAGATCGACAAGGTGGCGCGCAAATCCGAAAATCCATCGATAACCCGCGATGTTTCCGGTGAGGGGGTTCAACAGGCGCTGTTGAAAATCCTCGAGGGAACCGTCGCCTCGGTTCCTCCTCAGGGTGGACGCAAGCATCCACACCAAGATTTCCTCCAGATCGACACCACCAAGGTGTTGTTCATTGTCGGTGGGGCCTTTGCGGGCCTCGACGAAATCATCAATTCCCGCATCGGGAAGCGGCCCCTTGGTTTCAGCGTCGATACCACGGCCCGGAAGGAAGTGACCGATCCCTTCTCCGAGGTCCGTCCTGAGGACCTGCACAAATTTGGCCTGATCCCGGAGTTCATCGGGCGTCTGCCCATGATCTCGACGGTCTCGCCGCTGGACCGCGAGGCCCTGAACCGGATCCTCGTCGAGCCCCGCAACGCCCTGACCAAACAGTTCGCCCGCCTCTTCGAGCTCGACGGGGTGCAGCTGGACTTCACCGACGAGGCCATCGACGCCATCGCGGAGCTGGCCCTGGAACGTGGCACCGGGGCCCGTGGCCTGCGGGCGATCCTCGAGGAGCTGCTGCTCGACGTGATGTTCGAGGTGCCCTCCGCGGAGGACGTGGCGCAGGTCGTCGTGACCCGCGAGGCGGTTCTCGGAAAAGCGCAACCTGAGTTGGTGGCCTCCTCCCGTGTGGCTAGGCGCCGGGACTTGTCGGCCTGACATTTCCCGGCGCTTCTTCGGGTAGGTTTGACGCCATGAATCCTGGTTATCTGCGCTATCCACATCTCAATGAGGACCAGGTGGTCTTTGTCGCCGATGATGATCTCTGGTTGACGACGATCTCGGGAGGTCGGGCTCACCGCCTGACCTCCGAACATGTTCCAGCGCGCAGCCCCCGTTTCTCACCCTCGGGGAAACGGGTGGGGTTCGTGGCCGGCGACCTGGGCAACCAGGATCTTCACGTTCTTGACCTGGAGGGCGGGCGGCGCCGCCTCACGTGGTTGAGCGCTTCCCGCATGCAGGTGTGCGGCTGGCTGGACGAGGACCACGTGCTGGTGGCCGCCATGCACAACGAGGCCCTGCGGGCGCTTTCCTGGCTGTACTCGGTTTCCTTGGACGGTGAGCTGGAACGGCTGCCGTGGGGACCCGCCTCGGCCGCCGACCGGAACCCGGACGGCCGGGTGGTGTTGGCCTCCCCGAATTTCCGCGGACCGGAACAGTGGAAGCGTTACCGGGGTGGCATGGTCAACCGGGTCTGGGTTTCCGATGTCCGGCAGGGCGATTGGGCGCGGCTGCTTCCCGGGGAGACCGCGAGCCTGGCCGGTCCCTGCTGGGTTGGGGAGCGCATCGTCTTCACCTCGGATCTCGGCGCGCAGCTCCCGGAGAAGCCGGGGGAACAGGCCCAGGTGTGGAGCGTGGAACCGGACGGCAGCGACCTGCGGGCCCACACCGCGCACACATTCACCGACGGTTACTGCCGGGATGCCACGACGGATGGCAGGCGGGTTGTCTTCCATGCCCGCGGGAGGCTGCATGTTCTCGACTCCCTGGACTCCGAGCCGCGGGAGATCCCGGTCGATCTCGCACTGGGTGAACCGCTTCCCGTCACCGTCGGGGCGCTGGACCGGTTGGAGTCCGTGGCACCGGATCACGGCGGTGACGGTTCCCTCGTGGAGTGGCGGGGACAGGCGTGGTTCCTGACCCACCGCTCCGGTCCGGCCCGTGCCCTGAGCGCTCGTCCCGGCGTGCGGATCCGGGAGGCGATCCCGCTCGGTAACACGGGGAAGGGCATCTGGGCCACCGACGCGGAGGGCGAGGATTGCCTGGAGGTCGCGTCCTTCGACGGCCAGGACGATCCCCGTCGGATCGGGCACGGCCGGTTGGGGCGGGTACTTGCGCTCGCGGCGAACCCGGAGGGTTCCGAGGTGGCCGTGGCCTCCCACGACGGTGCGGTGCTCGTGGTGAACGTCACCGAGAACACGGTCAGGAAAGTCGGGAGGTCGCGGCAAGGGGAGGCGACCGGCCTGGCCTTCAGCCCCGGCGGGCGCTACCTGGTGTGGCGGGAGACGATCGGGAACGAGGGCACGTTGGGGCGGCTCGTCGGACATGACCTCACAAAGGACCGGCCCTTCGAACTGACCCGTGGACAGTTCAACGATTTCTCACCCACGTTCAGTCTCGACGGCCGCTACCTGTACTTCCTGTCCAGCCGGACCATCGATCCCGCCTACGACGAGATCAATTTCGATCTCGGTTTCACCAACACCGTGCGTCCCTACGTGATTCCCCTGAGCGCGGAGGATCCCGTTCCGTTCGGGCCGTCCGCCGACGGCTGGGCCATCAGCGAGACCGGGAAACCGGAATCGGAGGCGAAGGACGAGAAACCGGAGGCGGATGTCGTCCTTGACATCGATGGCGCGGAGGAGCGGATGGTTCCGCTGCCCGTGCCGGCAGGCCGCTACGACGGGCTCTGCGCCACCGCTGAGGGGCTTTTGTGGCGACGTCTCGCCCCGCACACCGGGGTGCTCGGCGCCGGGCAGCTGCCGGGCCAGGAAACGAAGGACAGCATCGAGGCCTACGACCTCGCCAAACGCAAACTGACCGTGGTGGTCGACGCCTGCGACGACGCCGCGGTCAGCGGGGACGGCAAACAACTGGTGGTTCGCAACGGTGACGATCTGTGGGTGCAGCCGGCCGATGCGCGAGCCGAGGACGAGGACCGCATCCCCGTGAACCTGAACCGGCTGCGCCGCCAGCTGCTCCCGCGCGACGAGTGGCGGCAGATGTTCGACGAGAACGCCCGGCTGATGCGCGACCACTACTGGCGTGAGGACATGAACGGCATCGACTGGGACGCGGTGTGCGCGGGCTACCGGCCGCTGCTGGAAAGGATCGCCACCCATGACGACCTCATCGACGTGCTCGTGGAGACGAACGCGGAACTCAACACCTCCCACGCCTACGTCACCCCCACCGGCGGGCACGGGGAGGAGAAGGTGGCCTGGTTGGGAGCGGAGCTGGGACGCAACGAGAAGGGCGAGGTCGTCATAAACCGCATCCTCGACGGCGAATCCTCCGACCCCAAGGCCCGTTCCCCGCTGCGCGCAGCGGGGGTGGCCGCCCGGGCGGGGGACGTGATCGTGGCCGTCGACGGGAAACCCACTGCGGGAGTTCCCGACATCAATGCGTTGCTGCTGGGGGCGGCGGGCACCGCCGTCGAACTGACCCTGGCCCGGGGAGATTCGAAACGAAGAGTGGCGGTGGTTCCCGTGGCCAGCGAGGCCGGGTTGCGCTACCACGAATGGGTGGCCTCCCGGGCCGAGCGGGTCAGGGAACGCTCACGGGGACGGGTCGGCTACGTGCACGTCCCGAACATGATGGCCGAGGGCTGGGCCGAGTTCCACCGGCTCATCGATCAGGCCTCCCGCTGCGAGGCGGTGGTGGTGGACGTGCGGTACAACGGCGGCGGACACACGTCGTCGCTGGTGCTGGAACGGTTGACGCGGACCGTCGTCGGCTGGGGCTACGCCCGGCACATGGATGCACCGGAACCGTATCCGATACAGGGCATGCGCGGACCGGTGGTGTTCATCACCAATCCCTACGCGGGATCCGACGGCGACATCATCACCGCCGCCGCCCAGAACCTCGGGCTCGGTCCCGTGGTGGGGGAGCGCAGCTGGGGTGGGGTGATCGGGATCGACGGGCGATTCGAGCTGATCGACGGCACCAGCGTGACCCAGCCCCGCTACGCCTTCGCCTTCCACCGGCACGGTTTCGGGGTGGAGAACCACGGAACCGACCCCGACATCGAGGTTCCCCTGGGACCATCCGACTGGGAGAACGGCGCGGATCTGCAACTTGACGTCGCCGTCGACGAGGCCCTGGCCCGCCTGGAGGAGAAACCCGCGATGGCGCCCCCGGAGCTGCCCCCGGCGGCCTTCACCGGCTGAACCGGCAACCAGAAGGGGGTCATCGCCGTTTCACCGGCGATGACCCCCTTCCGGGTTGATTTCAGGCGGCGGGGGGTTCCTCCAGTTCCGCCTCGACGGTCAGGGGAGCCTCGGCGATCTTCCACACCACCTCGCCCGTGATGTGACCGACGGCACGAAGATCCGCCTCGATGCTCTTCAGGCGTTCCAGGGCTGCGTGGTCACCCAGGAAGCTGGCCTTCCGGACCGGGGTTTTCATGGAAACCTTCGCGTTCGATTTGGCGCCGCGAATCGCGATCAGCACCGATGCGACATCGGCCAGCAGCTGCCGGTCGCCGTCGATCGCCAGCTCCCCGGTGGTGGGCCAGGGGGAGCGGTGGATGGAGGAGCCGTGGGTCCAGGACCAGGTTTCCTCCGTCACGAACGGCAGGAACGGGGCGAACAGCCGCAGCTGCACGTCGAGGGCAATGGCCAGCGCCGACTGCGCGGAGGCCTGTGCCTCAGGACCCTGGGAGCCGTAGGCGCGTTCCTTGACCAGCTCCAGGTAGTCGTCGCAGAAGGACCAGAAGAAGGTTTCCGCGGCCTCGAGGGCCTGGGTGTAGTCGAAGGCGTCGAACGCATCCGTGCAGGCGGTGACCACATCCGACAGCGACGCCAGCAGCGCCCTGTCGACCGGGTTGGTGATGGCGGCGGGATCCCCGGTCTCGGGGGCCAGGCCGAGAACGAACTTGCCCGCGTTCAGGATCTTCATGGCCAGCCGTCGCCCCACCTTCATCTGCGACTGGTCGAACGGCGAATCCATACCGGGCCGGGCCATGGCGGCGCGCCACCTGACCGCGTCGGAGCCGAAACGCTCCAGGATGTCGGAAGGAACCACCACGTTGCCCTTGGACTTGGACATCTTCTTGCGGTCCGGGTCGGTGACGAAACCCGAGATGGTGGTGCGCCGCCACGGCAGTGAGTGGTTCTCGAAATTGGCGCGCACGATCCGGGAGAACAACCAGGTGCGGATGATGTCGTGACCCTGGGGGGCGATGTCCATCGGGAAGGTGAGGCCGAACAGTTCCTCGTCACGTTCCCACCCGGACGCGATCTGCGGGGTCAGCGAGGAGGTCGCCCAGGTGTCCATCACGTCGGGGTCGGCGATGAACCCGCCCGGAATCCCGCGCTGCGACTCCTCGTAGCCGGGCGGGCACACGGTGACGGGGTCGACGGGCAGGCTGGCCTCGTCGGCGACGATCATCTGGTCGTAGCGCGGTTCACCGTCGGCGTCGAGCGGATACCAGACCGGGAAGGGCACTCCGAAGAACCGCTGCCGGGAGATCAACCAGTCGCCGTTCAGACCACCCACCCAGTTTTCGTAGCGGTGGCGCATGTGCTCCGGGGTCCAGGCCAGCTCCTCACCGCGCTTCAGCAGGTCGGCCTTCAGCTGTTCGTCACGGCCACCATTGGACAGGTACCACTGGCGGGTGGCGACGATCTCCAGCGGTTTGTCACCCTTCTCGTAGAAGTTCACGGGCCGGGAGATGGGTTTCGGTTCCCCGTCGAGGTCACCGGATGCGCGCAGCAGCTCCACGACGGCGGCCCGGGCGGAGAAGACCGTTTTGCCGGCCAGCCCGGCCCAGGGCTCGGCGTTGGTGAGCCACTCGGGGACCTCCCGCTGCAGGCGGCCGTCGCGGCCTATGACGGTGCGGGTCGGCAGATCGAGTTCCCGCCACCACTGCACGTCGGTCAGGTCACCGAAGGTGCAGCACATCGCGATGCCGGCGCCCTTGTCGGGTTCGGCGGCGGTGTGCGCCAGGACCGGGATCTCCACCCCGAAGACCGGGGACGTGACGGTGGTCCCGAACAGGTGCTGGTAGCGCTCGTCATCGGGATGCGCGATCAGGGCGCAGACGCTGGGCAGCAGCTCGGGGCGCGTGGTTTCGATGAACACCGGCCCGTCGGAACCGTGGAAGGCCACACGGTGGTAGGCGCCCGGGTGTTCCCGGGATTCCAGCTCCGCCTGCGCCACCGCCGTCTGGAAGGTGACGTCCCACATGGTGGGGGCGAAACTCAGGTAGGCCTCGCCGCGGGCGAGGTTGCGCACGAAGGCCCGCTGGGCCACGGCCTGCGTGGCCGGGGAGATCGTGGTGTAGAGGGTGTCCCAGTCGATGGACAAACCGAGATACCGCCACAGATCCTCGAAGACCTTCTCGTCGATGGCGGTCAGTTCCTCGCACAGCTCGATGAAGTTGCGGCGCGAGATGGGCACCTGGCGTTTCGGATCCGGCTTGGCCGGGGGAGTGAAGTCCTCGTCGTAGGGAAGCGACGGGTCGCAGCGCACACCGTAGTAGTTCTGGACGCGGCGTTCGGTGGGAAGGCCGTTGTCGTCCCATCCCATCGGGTAGAACACCTCCTTGCCGCGCATCCGCTGGTAGCGGGCAATGGTGTCGGTGTGGGTGTAGCTGAAGACGTGGCCCACGTGCAGCGACCCGGAGACCGTGGGCGGCGGGGTGTCGATGGAGAACACCTGCTCACGGGAAGCGGGACGCCGGAACGCGTAGGTGCCGGCCTCGCGCCACACCTGCCCCCATTTGCTCTCGAGACCTTCGAGGGCGGGTTTGGTGGGCAGGCCGGAGTTGTAAGCAGGATCAGTCATGACAGGGAATCGTAGTTGTGCGCGGCGGATGAGGTAAAAGTCACACCCCGTGACATGTCCGGGCCGCCGGGATCTCCCGGCGGCCCGGACACATCGGGTCGTTGATCAGTTGGAACCCGAAGCGGCGGACTGGATGGCGGTCAGCACGGTTTGCGGATCATTCGAGGTCAGGTTGTCGAGATTGACCTTCTTGCCGTTGACGACGTACGCGGGGGTGCCGGTGATCCCGGCCTCGCTCATGGACTCGTAGGATTTCTTCGCGAAATCGGCGTAGGCCTTGGTGTCGTAGAGCTTCTGGAAGGTTGCCAGATCGTCTCCCTCGATTCCCGCCTTGGCCGCGAAGTCGACCCGGAGCTGCTGGTCGGTGTAGCCGTCCCCCTCGTGGCTGGGCTGGTTTTCGTAGACCGCCTGGTGGTATTCGCGGTACTTGCCCACCGCGTCGGCGGCGGCCGCAGCCAGCGCGGCGCGTTCGGAGGATTTCTTGTTCGTGGTTTTGTTGACCTCGTTGAGGAAATACGCGGTCCGAACCTCGAAGGTGATCTTGCCCTCGTCGACGAGCTGCAGGAAAGCGCTGCCGTACCGGGCCTCGTAGGCCTTGCAGGCGGGGCACTGGTAGTCCTCGTAGACCACCACGTTCGGAGCGTCACCCGCGGGCTGGGTGTTCTTGCTCTTGATGGCGATGCCGTGTCCCTCGGTGGCGTTCGGGGGGGTGAGTTGTTCGGCGGCCGGGGCCTTGCTGCCAACCGCGTTCATGATGACGACGGCAATGAGTATCACCACCACGAGGGCCAGCACGCCCATACCGACGCCCAGCATCCGGGCATTGCGTTTGCGGCGCGCTTCCAGCTCCTGTTGCTTCCTGAGAGCAGCACGTTTGCTCAGGTTCGAGTTGTTGGCCATGGGTTTAGAATTCACTCCTCGGTTTCCGCCATTTCGGCGATGTCATCGTGGCTCTCCTCGCTGAAACGAACAGGTGAGCCGAAAAGTGCCTGATCCAGGCTGAAAAGGGAACGCGGCCGCACGACCAGCCAGCCGCACAGCGCGGTCATCGCCAGGTTCTCGGCCAGTTTCTGGGGGTACTGGGTGTTCTCCGGCGCCACCTCGCCGCCATGTCCGAAACAGCCGCAGTCGATGCTGATTCCCTGGCTCCAGACCCAGATGACGCCGCCCATGAAGGCGATCAGCAGCAACGCGGTGACCAGCGACGCCCAGCGGGTGAGCAGCCCCACGATGAGCAGCACCCCGGCGGCGACCTCGACCACCGGAAGGATGTACGACAGCATCCGGGACAGATCCCAGCCGACCAGCTGATAGGCGCGAATGTCGAAGGCGAAATCCTCCACATTCCCGATTTTCACGATGCCTGCGTAGAGGAAGACGACACCGGGTATCAGACGGGCCACCAATCCCACCCAGTCCGGCCAGTGGCGCACGGAGGGTTCGGGGTATCTGCTCATCACGCAGAACATAGTAACCGCGTCACTAGGATGTCCTCATCATGGAACACGCCACCCTCGTAGCCGAACTCACTTCCCGCTGGCCTGAACACCGCGTCGGTCCGGCCCTGAACCGCATCGCAGCCCTGATGGACCTGCTGGGCAATCCCGAACGGGCCACCCCCGTGATCCAGGTGGCGGGAACCAATGGCAAGGGATCGACCTGCATCATGATCGAAGCGCTGCTGCGTGCCGCTGGGCTGCGAACGGGAAGGTTCTCCAGCCCCCACCTCAGCGACGCCCGGGAGAGGATCTCCATAGACGGGGAACCGATCTCGGAGGAGAGGTTCGCCGAGGTTTGGGGCGAGATCGAACCCTTCGTCCGGATGGTGGATGAACGGAAACTGGACGGAATCGACATGACCTTCTTCGAGGTCATCACCGGCATGGCCTACGCGGCCTTCGCCGACGCCCCCGTGGACGTCGCCGTGGTCGAGGTCGGGCTCGGCGGCAGCTGGGACGCCACATCCGTCGCCACCCCGCAGGTCTCGGTCGTGGCACCCATCGGCCTCGACCACACCCACATCCTCGGGGACTCACTGGAGAAGGTGGCTTCCGAGAAGGCGGGCATCATCAAGCCGGGCGCGACGGCGGTGCTGGCCGGGCAGGAACCCGCGGCGGCCCGGGTGCTGTTGGCCCGTGCAGTCGAGGTCGGAGCGGTGGTCAAGGCGGAGGGCCCGGACTTCGGGCTGCTGGAACGCCGTCCCGCGGTGGGCGGGCAGGTGATCCGGATCCAGTCCGAGGGCGGACCGGTGGGGGACATCTTCCTTCCCCTGCACGGAGCCCACATGGCCCGCAACGCCGCGCTCGCAGTGGCGGCCGTCGAGGCCTTCCTGGGTGGTCAACCCCTTGAACCCGGGATCATCGAGGAGGGGCTCGCCTCGGTGGTGGCCCCGGCCAGGCTCGAACTGGTGCGCACCTCGCCGGCGATCGTCGTCGACACCGCCCACAACCCGCAGGCCGCGCGGGTCACCATCGAAACGTGCCGGGAGGCGTTCGCCTTCCAGCCGTTGATCGGTGTGGTCGGGATGATGGCCGACAAGGACACCGCCGGGGTGCTGGAGATTTTCGCCTCCGCCATGGACCAGGTGGTGGTGACCCGCGCCCGGGGCACCTCGCGTTCCCTGCCCGTCGACGAACTGGCACGCACGGCGGAGGAGATCTGGCCCGCGGGGAAGGTGCACAGGGCCCCTGGCGTGGCGGACGCGCTGGAACTGGCGACGCTGCTGGCCGATGCCGCCGGACCGACAGCCGGGGTACTGGTGGCGGGATCGTTGATCGTCGCGGGCGAGGCCCGGGGCCTGCTCGCCAGGGAGCAGGAAACCGATTCGTGACCCGTGCGCGGCAGGACCCGGGGGAGGGGTTTCGCCGCTACGGGCGCAGCGCCTCGAAACGGGTGCGGGCCTCGCGTTCCCAGGCCTCGGCGATCAGCTTGTGCCCCAGGTCGGTGGGGTGGACGCCGTCCTCGGCCATCTCCTCGTTCTCGTACTCCGACGAGTACTCGCGGATCATCAAACCGAGATCGACGACGGCGCAGCCGTACTCCGCGGCCAGGCGGTGCACCAGGTCCTGTCGCGGACGCAGGTCCGAGAGCCAACCCTCCTGATCGGGGGTGACGGGCGCCACGAACGGCACCATCAGCACAGTGGG
Organism: uncultured Propionibacteriaceae bacterium; assembly: GCA_937965785.1. Taxonomy (GTDB): domain Bacteria; phylum Actinomycetota; class Actinomycetes; order Propionibacteriales; family Propionibacteriaceae; genus Arachnia. Next base: position 17,619 of record CALCKT010000044.1, read on the forward strand.
TGTCCCGTCGAGGCTCTCGATCAGGCGCCGGTAGGCGGCCTCGAAATCCCCCAGCGGTGAGGCCGCCTCCCCGGTGACCGCCCGCCAGGTGTCGTTGATGCCGATGAAGATGCTCACCAGGTCGGGGTTCTCGGCCAGCACGTCGCCCTCGAAACGCGTCTCCAGGTCCACCATGCGGTCGCCGCTGACACCCGCGTTGACCACCCGCGCGAAGCTCAGGGGCCCCTCCGCCAGCTTGGCCACGTAGCCGGTGCCCAGGGAGCCGTTCGCCCGATCCTTTCCGGTGTCCGTGATGGAGTCTCCGGCGAACACGACGGTGGGGGGCTTCGCGGTCATTTCAGCTCCTTCGGAAACGGTGTCGCGACAGGATTCCACTATGCCATCGTGACCTTCGAACCACCACCAAAAGTCCCGTGGACGGGCCGTGGCGTGTCTCCTCGCGGTGGTTCGCTGCGGTGTCGGAAGCCCAGCGGGCCAGCACCTCGTGTTGACCCCATCCAGCGCATCGGCCTGTTCGAACACGCGGGTGAGGGCCTCGGCGTTCGCATCCGGGGTCGCCTCGGAATCCACCGGTGAGCCGGGAGGAACGCCGGGGTTCGGTTCGGGAGCATCGGCGGAGCAACCCGTCGCCGTCAGGAAGACGGACAAGAACAACGTCAGTGAGTGGAACGGGGCCTTCATCGCCGCCCAAATTCCGGGTGGGGTGGGAATGGCACCCATGGCTTGCGCAAGTTGTGGAACAATGATCACCAGGTCAAGCACCGCCGGTGCCGCCGAGAGGCAGCCCGGGGCTGAACACCGCGACGATGAACTCGACCGCGGAGGCCCCGATGCTTCCGGTTGACCTTGAAGTCTTGAGAGGCGTGGCGAGCCACGCCGAAGCTGGCGCCAATGCGCCTGAAGGAGTCGCACATGACCGAAACCAGTCAGGAATCCGCTGCTTCCGAGCTGCCCGCGCGTCCCCGCGTCCACCAGGTCGCCAAGCACCTCGGGATCACCAGCAGGGAGCTGCTGGCCGAGCTCGGGCAGCTCGGATACGAGCTGCGCAGCGCATCCGCCGTGGTGGTGGCCGACGCGGTGACCGCGCTGCTTGAGGCCCGCGCACCGCAACCCGAGGTGGAAACCCCCGAAGAGGAGACCTCCGGGACGGAACCCCCCGCCGAATCCGAAACCCGGCCCGAGACGGTCGCTGAACCGCAGCCGGAACCCGCTCCGAGGCAGCGGCGCCGCCGCGCGGCTTCCCGTCCCGCCGGTCCGCCCGTCGAGGTGGACATTCCCGTGGAAACGCCCGTGACCACCGCTGCCGCCACCCCGGAGCCCGCCGGGACCAGCGAACCGGAGCCGATCCGGGAACCGGCCCCGAGGCAGCGGCGGCGCCGCGCCACCCGGGCTGCGGGTGGGCCGGATCAGCCACAGACCACTCCGGTTGAGACCCCCGAGGTCGAGATCCGGCCCGAACCGGAACCCGCTGGGGAGGAGCCGGCGCCCGAACCCGCACCCAAGCAGCGGCGGCGTCGCGCCACCCGGGCTGCGGGTGGGCCGGATCAGCCACAGACCACTCTGGTTGAGACCCCCGAGGTCGAGATCCGGCCCGAACCGGAACCCGCTGGGGAGGAGCCGGCGCCCGAACCCGCACCCAAGCAGCGGCGGCGTCGCGCCACCCGGGCTGCGGGTGGGCCGGATCAGCCACAGACCACTCTGGTTGAGACCCCCGAGGCCGAGATCCGGCCCGAACCGGAACCCGCTGGGGAGGAGCCGGCACCTGAACCCGCGCCCAAGCAGCGGCGGCGTCGCGCCACCCGGGCTGCAGGGGCCACCAAGACGGAGAAGACCGAACCCGCCGGGCAGGCTGACGCCGACGGGCAGGATGGGCAGGAGACCGCGGAGGACGGGATAGCGGCCGCGCTGCGCATCGCGGAGGAGGCCGCCAAGGCCCGCCGCGCCACGATGAAGGATCCGTTCGCCATCACCGCCGAGGGACGCACCGAATCCTTGGCGAAACTGGCCAACGCCATCGCCGAGGATTCCGCGACCCCCGCCGAAGCCGAGTCCGGTTCCGAGGAGGAGCCGGAGGATGCGGCGGAGGCCAGCCCCGAGGCCGAGGAGGAACGTCCCGGCAGGCGGCGTCGTCGCCGCGGTGGCAGGCGTCGTCGTCGCGGCTCCAATGCCGATGAGACGACCGGTGAGGACACCGACGACGAATCATCCGACGGGGAATCCGGCGACGACTCGGCCGAGAAGAACGAGACCTCCGGGCAGGACGAGAACGCCGGGCAGGACGAGACCTCCGGGCAGGAGGAGAATGCCGAGGGGGATGGCGAATCCGACGAGGAGACCGGGACCCGCCGTCGCCGTCGCCGCCGTCGTCGTTCCAGCGGCTCCGAATCCAAGGGCGGTACCGGGGACGAGGTGACCGGGATCGAGGGCTCCACCCGCATGGAGGCCAAACGGCAGCGCCGCAAGGAGAACCGTGCCGCGGGTCGTCGACGCGCCCCGATCCTCTCCGAGGCCGAGTTCCTGGCGCGCCGCGAATCCGTGGACCGGAAACTCGTGATCCGCCAGCGGGAGGACTACACCCAGCTCGCCGTGGTCGAGGACGGGATCCTCGTCGAGCACTACGTGGATCGCGCATCCGCCACGTCCCTGATCGGCAACGTCTACCTGGGGCGCGTGCAGAACGTGCTTCCCAGCATGGAGGCTGCGTTCATCGACATCGGGCGGGGGCGCAACGCCGTTCTCTACGCGGGTGAGGTGGACTGGGACTCCTACGGGGTAACCGCCGAGGACCGCAAGGTGGAGAAGGTGTTCAAGTCCGGGCAGGCGGTGCTCGTTCAGGTCACCAAGGATCCCGTCGGGGCGAAGGGGGCGCGCCTCACCGGGCACATCTCCCTGCCGGGCCGCTACATCGTGTACTCGCCGGGCGGGCACCTGTCCGGGATCTCACGCAAACTCCCGGACGTGGAACGCACCCGGCTGAGGCGGATCCTCGGCGAACTGATCGGCGACAACGAATCCGTGATCGTTCGCACCGCGGCCGAGGGGGTGGCCGCCGAGGAACTGGTGCGCGACGTCAACCGGCTCAAGGCCCAGTGGGAGGTCATCGAGAAGAAGGTGAAGGCGGGCAAGGCGCCCGAGGCCCTCTACTCCGAACCCGACCTGACGTTGCGCATCGTCCGCGACCTGTTCACCGAGGATTTCGCGAAGCTGACCGTCCAGGGTGATGACGCCCACGAGGCGATCGCGGCCTATGTCGGGCACGTCGCCCCCCACCTGGCGGATCGCATCGAACGGTTCGAACCGGGTGAGGATGGCCACGACCTGTTCACGCAGTACCGCATCGACGAGCAGATCGCCAAGGCCCTCGACCGCAAGGTCTTCCTGCCCTCCGGAGGGTCGCTGGTGATCGACCGCACCGAGGCGATGACCGTCATCGACGTCAACACGGGCCGGTTCACGGGTTCTGGTGGCAACCTTGAGGCCACGGTCACCAGCAACAACCTGGAGGCGGCCGAGGAGATCGTCAGGCAGTTGAGGCTGCGCGACCTCGGTGGCATCGTCGTAATCGACTTCATCGACATGGTGCTGCCCAGCAACCGTGAACTGCTGCTGCGACGCCTCGTCGAGTGCCTGGGCCGCGACCGCACCAGGCACCAGGTGGCGGAGGTCACCAGCCTGGGGCTGGTGCAGCTGACCCGCAAACGCATCGGAACCGGACTGGCGGAGGCCTTCACGGAGGAGTGCGATCACTGCCACGGCTCCGGTTATCTGCGTTTCGACAACCCCGTCGACTCGCAGGCCCCGGCCGATGGCGGCGAACGCAGGTCCGGACGTCGCCGCAGGAAGAACGGGTAACAGTTCTCCCAAAGCCGGTTGAACCGGCTGCGGCGACCCTCTCCCGAAGCTGGTTGAGCCCGGGCTGCGACGAAGGAGCGGCCCGTGTCGAAACCATCTCGCGCATGCCCGGGGACCTGTGGTCGGTTGCGGAAACTTCAGGTGAAGAATTGCAGTCTGTTGGTTTGACCCGGCGGGGCGGTGACCGTAAAGTTGTTCCTCGGTTGTCAGGCCGCGCCCTTCTGCGTGGCCGGACGACGTCTCCTGCTGAGCCCCACGGGCGTCACGGGAGAATCCCAAGGCATTAGAAGAAGAAGGTAGGTCAGGCGTGTACGCGATCGTGCGCAGTGGCGGACGCCAGCACAAGGTGGCTGTTGGCGACATCCTCGACATCGACCTGGTGTCCGAAGGGGTCGGCGAGACCATCAACCTGCAGCCGCTGCTGCTGGTCGATGGCGGCACCGTGACCTCCGACGCCAAGGCCCTCGGCAAGGTCTCCGTGACCGCCGAGGTGCTTGCGGAGACCAAGGGCCCCAAGATCCGGATCCTGAAGTACAAGAACAAGACCGGATACAAGAAACGCCAGGGGCACCGCCAGCGGTACACCCAGGTCAAGATCACCGACATCAAGAACTGAGGCAGGAGCAGAGATGGCACACAAGAAGGGCGCGTCCTCGACGCGAAACGGTCGTGATTCCAACGCCCAGCGCCTCGGTGTGAAGCGTTTCGGCGGTCAGGTCGTCGGCGCGGGCGAGATCATCGTCCGCCAGCACGGCACCCACTTCCACCCCGGCGACAACGTGGGTCGTGGTGGCGACGACACCCTTTTCGCGCTGGCCGCCGGCAAGGTGAACTTCGGCGTCAAGCGCGGCCGCCGCGTCGTCAACGTGGCTCCGGTCGAGGCCTGAGCCAACAGCTGACATCCGGGCGACGGGCCCTCCTCCTTGCGAGGCGGGCCCGTCGCTCTTCGGTTTCCGAAGCACTTTGAGATACTTCTAGCCGTGGCAATTCCCTCATTTGTGGATCGCGTGAAACTGACCGTGCAGGCAGGCAACGGCGGTCACGGCTGCGCCTCGGTGCATCGCGAGAAGTTCAAGCCCCTCGGCGGACCCGACGGCGGCAACGGCGGCGACGGGGGATCGGTGATCCTCCGGGTGGTCGACAACCTCAATTCGTTGGTGGAGTACCACCGCCAGTCGGTGCGCCGGGCCATGAACGGGCAGCCCGGCCGCGGCGACCACCAGCACGGCGCCAAGGGTGAGGACGTGGTCCTGGCGGTACCTGCCGGGACGGTCGTCTCCGATGCGACCACGGGCGAGCACCTGGCCGATCTCACCGGATCCGGTGAGGAATACGTCGTTGCCGTCGGCGGCAAGGGTGGGCTCGGCAACGAGGCGCTCGCGACCTCCGCCCGCAAGGCGCCCGGTTTCGCGCTTCTCGGTGAGGACGGCGAGTCCCGACTGATCCAGCTCGAATTGAAGGTGCTGGCCGACATCGGTCTGGTCGGGTTCCCATCGGCGGGGAAGTCGTCGCTGATCGCAGCGATCTCCAGGGCCCGGCCGAAGATCGCCGACTACCCCTTCACCACCTTGGTGCCGAACCTGGGGGTCGTGGTGGCTGGAGAGATCACCTACACCGTTGCCGACGTTCCGGGTCTCATCGAGGGGGCCTCTCTCGGGAAGGGCCTGGGATTCGATTTCCTGCGGCACATCGAACGCTGCCAGGCCATCGTGCACGTCATCGACCTGGGCACCTGGGAACCGGGCCGCGAACCCGTCGCCGACCTGGACGTGATAGAGGGCGAACTGGCGGCCCACGGCGGTCTGGAGGATCGCGAACGCCTGGTGGTGCTGAACAAACTGGACCTGCCCGACGCCCCCGAATTGGCGGAACTCGCCCGGCCCGAACTGGAGAAACGCGGCTATCGGGTTTTCGAGGTGAGCACCAAGACCGGTGAGGGGTTGAACGCGTTGAAGTTCGCCATGGCCCGGATCGTTGAGGCTCACCGCGCCGCCAGGGCGACGGAGGAGCCGCCGAGGAAGGTCCTGCGGCCCAAACCGGTGGGGCGTATCTCCGCCGACGACTCCTTCACGATCGTGAAGCAGGGCGACGGGGAGGGTGGTTTCCTGTGGCGGGTGCGTGGGGCGAAACCGGAACGCTGGATCCGCCAGACCGACTTCAACAACGCCGAGGCGGTCGGTTACCTGGCGGACCGGTTGAACCGGCTCGGGGTGGAGGAGAAACTCCTGGAACTCGGGGCCCGGGAGGGTGATGCGGTGGCCATCGGCGGCGAAGACGCGGTGGTGTTCGACTTCGCCCCGCAGGTCGAGACCGGGGCCGAGATCCTCTCCCGGCGGGGTGAGGATCCCCGGCTGGAGAGCGAACGGCCCGCCGTGGCCCGGCGGCGCCGGATCGATGCCGAGTACCACGCCCGGAAGGCCGGCGAGGTCGTCGATGAGGACTGAGATCACCGGGGCGAAACGCCTGGTGGTGAAGATCGGGTCGTCGTCGCTGACCGATTCCGATGGCCACTTGGACCCGGTGCGTATCGAGACGCTCGCAGCGGAACTGGCCTCTCTCCAGGCGCGCGACAGGCGTCTGGTGCTGGTGACCTCCGGGGCCATCGCGGCGGCGCTGGGACCGTTGGGGCTCCCTGCGCGGCCCAGGGATCTCGAGACCCAGCAGGCGGCGGCTGCGGTCGGGCAGGGCATCCTGATCCGGCGCTACGCGGAGGCTTTCGCGGCCCACCACCAGATGGTGGCGCAGGTGCTGCTGACCGCCGGTGACCTGCAGGACGGGCGCAGCTACCGAAACGCCCTGAACACGATTTCACGGTTGTTCAGGCTGGGGGCGATACCCGTGATCAACGAGAACGACACCGTCGCGACCGGGGAGATCCGGTTCGGCGACAACGACCGCCTGGCGGCGTTGACCGCCCACCTGGTACGGGCCGATGCGCTGGTGATCCTGAGCGACGTGGACGGCCTCTACACCGCACACCCGGAGGAACCCGGGGCCCGGTTGATACCCCGGGTCCGTGATTTCACGGAGCTGGTGGCCGACACATCCCGGGTGGGTTCCCGGGTCGGGACCGGCGGGATGCGCACCAAGGTGGAGGCCGCCCGGATCGCGACCTCGGGCGGGGTTTCCGTGGTGCTGGCCCACGCCGACCAGCTCCTGGCGGCCCTGGAGGGGGAGGAGGTGGGCACCCTGTTCGAGGCCGCCGGGCGGCGACGACCCCGCAGGCTGCTGTGGCTGGCACATGCCGCCGAGGTGAGCGGGGAGCTGAGGATCGACGCCGGCGCCGCCCGGGCCGTCGGGAATGGACACGCCTCGCTGCTGGCGGTGGGGATCGACGACGTCACGGGTGATTTCGAGGCTGGCGATCCCGTCGACATCACCGGGCCCGGCGGAACCCTGCTGGCACGTGGACTGGTGGACTGCTCCGCGACGGAACTACGGCGGCGGATGGACCTCGGAGGTCTGGCCGTGCACCGCGACCTGATGATCGAGATCCCCTGACTCCCTGACCCCTGATTCCCTGATTCCTGCCCCACCAGTCGATTGCTTTGCTGGCCTTGTTCCCGGTTTGCTGGCCTTGAATCCGGTTTGCTGGGCTTGTTGAGGTTTGCTGGCCTCACAGCGCAGGCAAACATGAATAGGCCCAGCAAAACGGGAACAAGGCCAGCAAACCGGTGGGTGGAACAGGGCACGGATGCCGTATGTGCCTCCTATACTCCCGTCATGGAGTTCCGATCCCAAGCCTTGGCAGCCCGTGAGGCGAGTCGGCAACTGGCCACCCTGACCCGGGACGAGAAGGACCGCGCCCTGCACGCGATGGCCGACGCCGTGGCGGCCGCCGAGAAGGAGCTGCTGGCGGCCAACGCCATCGATGTCGATGCGGCCCGGGCGGCGGGAACACCCGAGGCCGTGATCGACCGGCTGCGTCTGGACGGTGACCGGGTGCGGGGAATGGTCGACGGGCTGCGCGACGTGGCGGCGCTGCCCGACCCGGTGGGTGACCTGGTGCGGGGCTGGCGGCTCGGCAACGGCGTCGAGGTGCGGCAGGTGCGGGTGCCCTTCGGGGTGGTGGGGATCATCTACGAGAACCGCCCGAACGTCACGGCGGACGCGGCCGGGTTGTGTCTCAAGTCAGGCAACGCGGCCCTGCTGCGCGGCTCCAGTTCGGCCATCGAGTCGAACCGGGTCTGCGTCGAGGCCCTGCGTGAAGGGCTGAGGAACGCCGGGGTGAACACCGACGCCGTCGCCCTGGTGGAGGGGGGACGCGAGGTCACGGGAGAGATGATGGCCGCCCGAGGCCTGGTGGATGTGCTGATCCCGCGAGGCGGGGCCGGGCTGATCAACGCCGTGGTCGAGGGGGCGAAGGTGCCGGTGATCGAGACCGGCACCGGGAACTGTCACCTCTACGTGGATGCCTCCGCCGACATCGGCAAGGCCGTCGCAGTGCTGCTGAACGCGAAAACCCAGCGACCCAGCGTCTGCAATGCCGTAGAGACGCTGCTGGTGCACCGCGACATCGCCGGTGCCTTCCTTCCCGTCGCTCTCGATGCGCTTCGCAACGCTGGTGTGACGATCCACGGAACCCCCGATGTGGTGGCGTTCGCCGACGACGTGGTCCCTGCCGGTGAGGACGAGTTCGATGCGGAATACCTGTCGCTGGACCTGGCGGTCAGGATCGTCGCTGACATCGACGAGGCCATCACCCACATCCGCCACCACACCACCGGTCATTCCGAGACCGTCATCACCGAGTCCCGGGCCGCGGCCGACCGGTTCGTCACCGAGATCGACGCCGCTGCGGTGCTCGTGAACGCCTCCAGCAGGTTCGTCGACGGGGGCCAGTTCGGTTTCGGAGCCGAGATCGGAATCTCCACCCAGAAACTTCACGCGAGGGGCCCGATGGGTCTGGCGGAACTGACCTCTACGAAATACATCGTGAACGGCGACGGCCAGGTGCGGACCTGAGACTAGGAGCACGAGGAGGGACTGTGAGGAACCAGTGGATAGGAGGGCTGCTGGCTATGGCTCTCCTGGTGGGTGGGTGCAGCTCACCACAGGCGGGGGAGAGCGGCGCGGCCTCCGAGGACAGAAGCGGAACACCGGTGATGACGGAATCGAATGGGGCCCGGACATCACTGCCGGTGGTGGCCGTACTGGACGCCTCGGGTTCCATGACCCACGACGACGCTGCGGAGGGGATCACCCGGATGGCGGCGGCCCAGCAGGCGGTCACCGGCCTGTTCGGGGCACTTCCCGCGGGCACATCTGCGGCGCTGGTGGGTTACGGCACGAAGATGCACGGTGACGACGTGAACGCTGAACAGGGATGCGCCGACGTCGAGGTGGTGGAGGCGATGGCCCCCGTCGACGCCGCGGCACTCAAGACGAAGGTGGATGCGCTGGTCGCGGGAGGTTGGACTCCCATCGGGCCTGCGCTGCGCGAGGCGGCGGCTCAGCTGGGCGGGCAGCCCGGACGAATCGTGTTGGTTTCCGACGGCAGGAACACCTGTGAATCCGCTCCTCCCTGCGACGTGGCGAAGGAACTGAAGGCCGCCAATCCCGGATTGAGCATCTCTGTCGTAAGCCTGCGCACCGACGAGGAGGACGTGCGTTGTGTTGCCCGTGCCACTGGCGGTTATTACACCACCGCGGACAACGGGAAACAGTTGGCCTCCCGGACCTTGGCGGCGCTGGATGAGACGAAGGCGTTGGCGGAACTGTCCCCGTCCGGTGCCCATGGAATAGGGGTGGGGGACACATACGAAACGATTTCGGGAAACCATTCCGATTTCCCGGCGCTGTCCTCGGGATCGTCGCGGCAGTGGAACGGGCAGACCGTCGTCGTAATTGTGTGGCGTGACTGCGAATGGTTGTTCAAGGGCAGCGAACTGGTGGCGATCAGCTCCGGTGAGGGCGGCAAACCCACACCCACCGTCGATGGGGTTGCCATCGGCGATCCGGTCTCCAAGGCCGATGAACTGCTGGGCTCCCCCATCGCGGAGGAGAACGAGGGCACGGACAGCATCCGCGTCTATCCAGCCACTCAAACAGGCCTCTACTGGCGTTTGGGCGCCGATGCCGAGGGCAGGATCCGGGTGGTGTTCCTGTGTCGTTGTGCGCCGGTTTCCGGAGCGATGGTCATGTCCTTCGAGGGACTCGGGCCCTACAAGATAGGCGACACCAACATGGTTGAGCGAGGGGCCATGGTTCCCACCACTGATCCTTGTGAGGCGCCTTTCAAGACCGTCCCCGAACTGGCCGCACAGGGCGTTTACTTTCAGCTCAAGTATGAGCCTGGAGGGATCAAGGCCGACTCCCCGCTGGCTGAGATATACGTGGGTGGAAAACTCGCATACCAAGGGGACACATCAAATCTGGCCACTTATGGTGGGGTGAAAATCGGTATGACCTTTGATGAGGTGCGACGCCGGCATCCCGATCTCCGGTTTGAGACGAAAAACGGAAATGGTGGTCCCTTTGAGGCGGGAGTCATTCGTTCTGGTGAAAGGGAGATGATTTTCTTTTCGGATTGGGAGCCGGAATCTCCGAAAGGTTCAACTCCTGTGGTGGGGATGGCAGTCCGCGACTGGTCCGCCGACCTCTACGGAGGTTGCTGACCGGATAGCATGCACTGCATGGTTTTGCTGGAAACACCGACCGAGGCCGACGTCTCCGTGCTGGCCCTCGCGATCATGGGGGTGATCTTGGCGCTCGGGGCTCTGGGATGGTGGTTGGGGGTCGGCAGCGGTGAGGAAACGGGGAAGCGATGAGCACCACGGAATTGGCGGCGGCCCGGCAGGGACGGGAACGGCATTACCGGCTCGGGGTGATGGGCGGCACTTTCGACCCGATCCATCACGGGCACCTCGTGGCCGCCAGTGAGGTGGCGTCGAAGTTCTCCCTCGACGAGGTGGTCTTCGTGCCCACGGGTGTGCCGTGGCAGAAAACCCACCGGAACGTGACCCAGGCGGAGGACCGGTACCTGATGACCGTGATCGCCACTGCGTCCAATCCCCGGTTCTCCGTGAGTCGCGTGGACATCGACCGTCCCGGCAACACCTACACCGTCGACACCCTGAGGGATCTTCGCGAGGAACGCGGCGACGACGTGGACCTGTTCTTCATCACCGGTGCGGATGCGGTGCGGCAGATCCTCACCTGGCGCGGTGCGGAGCAGCTGTTCGATCTGGCGCACTTCGTCGGGGTGACCCGGCCGGGGGTTCCCATGACGGAGGACGACCTGGCGCATCTGCCATCGGATAAGGTGACGCTGCTGGAGGTCCCGGCCTTGGCCATTTCCTCCACCGACTGTCGTGCGCGTGTGCAGCGTGCCGAACCGATCTGGTACCTGGTGCCGGACGGCATCGTGCAGTACATCGCGAAACGTGGTCTCTACCCGCATCCTGAGACAGGAGTTCCAGTTGACAACATCTGAGTCCGTGATCACACACGTGACCATTGCCGCGGATGCGGCGGCCGGGAAACTCGGCACCAACATCGTCGCCTTCGACGTCAGCCAGCAGCTGACCATCACCGATGTGTTCCTGATCATCAGCGCCAGGAACGAACGCCAGGTCGGGGCGGTTGTCGATGCCGTGGAGGAGCAGCTCATCAAACAGGCCCAGCTGAAACCAGTGCGCCGCGAGGGTGACCGGGAGAACCGCTGGGTGCTGCTGGACTACATCGATTTCGTGGTGCACGTGCAGCGCACCGAGGAACGCAGCCTCTACAACCTGGAACGGTTGTGGAAGGACTGCCCGCAGATCCCGCTCGACGTGCACGAGGTGCCGGTGCCGCAGGACGACGAAGAGCAGTGACGCACACAAAACTCGTGTTCCTGCGGCACGGTCGCACGGAATGGAACGAGCTCGGAAAACTGCAGGGACAAGCGGATGTCGAACTCGACGAGGTGGGGGAGAGGCAGGCCGGGGAGGCGGCCCGGTTCTTCGCGGACTGGGATTTCGAGGCCTGCTACACATCCGACCTGAAACGGGCCCTCTGCACCGCCCACAGGGTCGCGGAACCCCACGGGCTCGATGTGGTGCCGGATGCCCGGCTGCAGGAGATCAACATCGGCAGCTGGAGTGGTATGACCACCGCCGAGGTGGTCCGCGTGTTTCCCGGCTTCATGGATTTCTACACCCAAGGGATCGATTTCCAACGTTCGGCGACGGGCGAAACCTTGGCGGAGATGACCGCCCGGGCCCTGGAGTCGGTGCGGGAGATCGCGGAAAGACACAAGGGACAGCAGGTGCTGATCGTCACCCATGGCCTGCTGCTGTCCAAGGTGGTCAGCGCCTTCATGGGCATCGACGACATCCTCAGCATCCCGGGCAACATCACCTACTCGCTGGTGATCGGGGGAGAAAAGCCCAGACTCGCCGCCTACAACACCCCGGCGAGACAGCTTCCCTGACCCGCGGCTTGCGCACCGCCCGCGGCTCCGGTAAGTTCAAGGAGTCGCGAGACACGGGGCTATGGCGCAGTTGGTAGCGCGCTTCCATGGCATGGAAGAGGCCAGGGGTTCGAATCCCCTTAGCTCCACGGGCGGTTTGAAAATTGATGGTCTGATCAAAGTGCAGTGGCTGGCTCGTGATCCTTTTTGTTGGAAGTTCTGTTGATTGAACTTGTGTTTGTTGGTCCATCTTGATAACATGCCATAAGGCTTATTTTTTGCTATCTTTAAAGGCGCTCTGATTAGGGGATTTGCCGACCGATATATCGCCTGCGGATAATCCTCTCTATGTAAGGGTTGGGAAAATCTTCATGGTAGACAAAAACATAATACGTTCAGCTTTTTTGCAAAAACAGAATAGTCTAATTGCAGACTTAGGGATAGCGCCCGCTTCTATTCGGCACGGGGGTTCTATTGGTGAAGCCTCAGAAGCGAAATGGGCTGCTGTTCTTAAAGACTTTCTCCCCAGCCGATATGGTGTTACAAAGGGATTCGCGATAGATTCTTCTGGAGAAATAAGCGATCAGATTGACTTGCTTATCTATGATTCGCAGTATACTCCTTTACTTGTCCGCATCAGTGATAGCGACCTGCTCGTTCCTGTTGAGGCTGTATATGCGGTATTTGAGGTTAAGCAAGAAGCTAATAAGCGTTTCATGGATTATGCCGGAAGAAAGATTGCAAGTGTTCGCTGTCTTCATCGCACGTCCATCACAATCCCTCATGCTGGAGGTGTATTCGCTCCTAAGAAACCTATACATATTCTCGGAGGTCTGCTCACCACGAGGAGTGGCTGGGTTGATTTAGATGGTAAAGTGGCCGTGGAATCCATCATGCGTCTTACTGGCGATTTTCGGATCGATATCGGGTGTGCGTTAGGTGCCCGGTCGTTCAACAATCCCTATAGCGACTCATCCAAGCTGGAATATAGCGATTCCAATACCGCTCTCTTGTTTTTCCTTTTTAAGCTTTTCAGCCGCCTCCAAGGACTCGGAACCGTGGCAGCTATGGATATTGGTGAATATGTGAATTTCATTTCGCGGGAAAATAGTTTTGCGGGGAAAACTTATGATCCGGGGTGCGATCAGGAATAATCGCTAATAAAAGTCAATAGCTATAGAAAATTATTGGTGAAGTTCATGACCCCGCATCTCTGGATATTTTGTTGCTTGGCGTGTGATTTTTTACTTTATTTCATGGAGACTTATTCACAGGCGACCCATCCATCGACAAACCTCCTAGTCGGAACGCACTTAAGGATAGTTGTGAATAATACTCATGGTCTAATTCAAGGTTTTTTCGGCTATTGATTCTGTGTTATTCTAGAGACGTAAAGACAGTCTTCATCCAAAAGGGGAAGGCCGCATCGACCTGCCCAGCCGCCACCCGCTACTATTCGGGGGTGTGCGCTGGTCACCCCGATGATGGATTCCCCGCGCACGATCGTCGGCGGGAGGAACCGGAGGGAGGGGTTCTGTGACCGGGGCAGAGACCACATCCGGTCTGGCCGCCCTGCGTGCGGGGCAGCGAGTCCGCGGCCTGGTTCCGGGGCAGACGGTCACCGTGCTCACCGTCGAGGTCATAGATCCGACGCTGGTGGAGGTCTTCTACCGGGACGAGTCCGGAGCCAGTGGCGGCCGTATGGTCACGGAGGGCGACGCGGCCGATCTCGAACCGGTGAGTGATCTCGAATCCGCCCCGGCGTTCGACGGAGACCCGGACGAATTCCGGCTCGCGGCGGAGGCGTTGCGCATCAAGTACGCCGCCCTGTATGACCCGA
>CALCKT010000045.1 GCA_937965785.1 uncultured Propionibacteriaceae bacterium
ACGTTCTTGTACTGCAGGTAGAAGGCGTGCTCCCACATGTCGAGCTGCAGCAGCGGGATCTGGCCCGCCGGGAGGTTGCCCTGCTGGTCGTACAGCTGGTTGATGTTGAGGCGCCGCCCGAGGATGTCGAAGACCAGCATGGACCAGCCGGAGCCCTGGATGCCGTTGGCAGTGGCGTTGAACTGCTTCTGGAAACCGTCGAAACCACCGAAGTACTCGTCAATGGCCGCGGCCAGCTCGCCGTCGGGACGGCCGCCACCCTCCGGCGACATGTTCTTCCAGAACGTGGAATGGTTGATGTGACCGCCCAGGTGGAAGGCCAGATCCTTCTCCAGCTTGTTGATGGCCCCGAAATTTCCGGACTCGCGGGCCTCGGCCAGCTGCTCCAGGGCCGTGTTCGCTCCCGCGACGTAGGCGGCGTGGTGCTTGCTGTGGTGCAGTTCCATGATCTCCGGTGCGATGTGCGGGGCCAGCGCTCCGTAGTCGTAATCGAGATCGGGCAGGACGTAGGTCATCGAGACTCCTCGGTTCGGGACATGCGGCCGGGCCGCGACGGTTCTCCCCATCCTATGCAGCCTTTCGGGACCTGCGGCGGAGTCAGGCGGGCGAGTCGCCGTCGCGCCGGACCTTCAACACCCGAAACCCTTTCGCCGAGGCCAGTTTCTCCGTCGGCCAGCCCTGCTCGATGAGCCAGGTCGCGAGGGAGTCCGCGCCGAGATTCTTGCTCACCACCAGATACGCGACCCCGTCGGGTTTCAGCCGGGGCAGCCAGGTGAGCAGAAGCTCGTGCAGGGCCTTCTTCCCGATGCGGATCGGCGGGTTGGACCAGATCTCGTCGTAGACGGCGTCCTCGGGCGAGAAGGTCCGCACCCGGTCCGCCACCCGGGCGCGTTCCGCGTTCATCCGGGTCAGGGCCAGGGCCCGTTCATTGACGTCGACCGCATCCACCTGCACCCCGGGGCTGGCCGCGGCGATCCCCACCGCTATCGGCCCGAACCCGCACCCCAGGTCGAGAACCCGCCCCTGTTCCGGCGGGGCGACGGTGCGCAGCAGCACCGAGGTGCCCAGATCCAGCCGGGTGCCGGAGAACACCCCGTTCGCGGTGGTGAAGACGAGTTCGCGTCCGAACACCGTGGCGGTGATCTCGCGGGTGATCATGGGGGAGGGGTCGTTGGTGAAGTAGTGACTCATGTCTCCTCCAGGCTTCGGCGGGCGCGGGCCTCGCGGGCGCGTGCGGCGAGCTGATCCTCGGCGGGATAGCCGACCTCCTCCAGCACCAGGCCGTGGGCGGGCATCAAAGGTACCTCTCCGCAGCGGCGGTCGCTGCCTGCGACCTTCGCCAGCCACGCCAGGTCCCGGCGTCCCGCGCCGACCACGGTCAGCGCCCCAACCAGGGCCCGCACCATCGAGTGGCAGAAGGCATCGGCCAGCAGGTGCACCTCCACCACCCCGTCGCCGCGCCGCGTGACGGTGAACTCCCGCAGGTCGCGGATGGTGGTGGCGCCCTCACGGGCCTTGCAGAACGGGGCGAAATCCCGCAGCCCCGTCAAAAGCTGCGTCGCTTCCTGTGTGGTGTCCAGGCACAGCGGGTGCCGCAGCTGGACCACGTGGTTGCGCAACAGGGGGTCCGGCACCTGCGCGGAGTCGATCAGGCGATAGCAGTAGCGCCGCCAGACCGCGGAGAAACGGGCGTCGAAGCCGTCGGGGGCCTCGGTCACGTCGCGGATGGCGATGTCTTCGGGGCAGATCCGGCGCAGCCTGCGCAGCAGGTCGGTGGGGGACAGGGCCGGGTCCTCGACGTCGACGTGGCACACCTGGCCGCGGGCGTGCACCCCGGCGTCGGTGCGGCCCGCGACGGTGAGCGTGGGGGCCGGGTCGAGGCGAAGCAGCCTGCCCAGTGACTCCTCCAGCACCCCCTGCACCGTCCGCAACCCCGGCTGGGAGGCCCAGCCGTGGAAAGCCCCGCCGTCGTAGGCCAGGTCGATGCGCAGCCGGGTCACGGCAACCGCCGGTAGGTCAGGTCGTAGACCTTGCGGCCCTGCGCCAGGCCCTTGGCCTCGTACTTCGTGACCGGGCGCGCCTCGTACCGCGGCGCCCAACCGTCGTGGAGATTCTCGAACCGCGGATGGGCGTCGAGCGTCTCCTTCTGCCAGAAGGCGTAGTCCTCCCAGTCCGTGGCGAGCCGCCACAACCCACCGGGCCGGAGTTTCAACGCCACCAGGTCGGCGAAATCCTTGCTGACCAGGCGGCGTTTGTGGTGCCGGGTCTTGCGCCACGGGTCGGCGAAGAAGGTCCACAGCTCCGTCAGGGAGTCGTCGTCGAACAGCACCGCCAGTCCCTGTGCGCCGTTGGCCGGCACGATGCGCACGTTGCCCACCCCTTCGCGACCCAGACGCCCCATGGTGGAGGCAATACCGGGTGGGAACACCTCGAAGGCGATGAAGTCGCTCTCGGGGCGGGCCGCTGCCATGGGCACCAGCGAATCCCCGTTGCCCGATCCGATCTCCACGATCCGCGGGGCCCGCCTGCCGAAGACTGCATCCCAGTCGACGTGGGCGTCGTCGGCTACGGAGGTGTCCATCTCCGCGGCGGGCACGTCGATGAGGAAACGGTCCCGGTGACGATCCCAGGCCGCCCGCTGCGAATCGTTCATCCGGGTGTTGCGGCGCACGAAACTGACGATGGTGCGCTGGGGACGAGGCGGTTTCACCCCGCGATGATAACCGGGTTAACGGGACCCGCCGTCGATGTGGCAAATGTTCGGCGGTAAGTTTTCTCATAGTCTCGTCGCGCAGGAATCCGGTGGAAATCCGGAACGGACGCGCCACTGTGACCCTCGAAAACGGGAAGTCAGGAACTGCCGGCGAAGACCATCCCAAAAAGGACGCGACATCCAGGATTGGTGATCAACGTGGAACTCACCCGCACCCTCGCAGCCCTTGCCGCCTTCGCCCTGTTACCTTTGGCGGCCTGTGGCCAGATGTCACAGTCGAGCACAGATGCCTCAAGCTCCCCTGCCGGAGTCGGGAGCGACGGCTGCGTCACCCAGTACGACGCGAACGCCGACTACTTTCCCGAGAAGACGAGCTTCTCCCACGCCACCGGGGTAACGGTGGAATACCACGGTTCCTACAAGACCGTGACGGTCAAGGAACCCCTGCAGGGTGCCTCGCCGGAGACCTACGTCCTCGTGCAGTGCGGGGCCAACCCCGAGCTGCCCTCCGAACTGGCCAACGCGCAACGCATCTCCATTCCGGTGCGCCGAGCCGCGACCTCCTCCACCACGCAGCTGCCCGCCTTCGAACTGCTGGGTGCCACCGACTCCCTGGCGGCGGTGCAGTCACCGAAGTGGGTCTGGTCCGAACCCATCGCAAAGCTCATCGCCGAGGGCAAGATCGTCGGTTTCGGCAATGAATCCGGTGGCATCAACGTCGAAACCCTCGCGGCCGCCACCCCCGATCTGTTCTTCTCCAGCGGTTTCCCCGACCCGGCCTACGACAAGATCCGGGAGCTGAAGGTACCCGTGGTGGGCAACTCCGAATGGTTGGAGAACACCCCGCTCGGCCGGTCGGAGTGGTTGAAGTTCACGGCCCTGTTCACCAACACCGAGGGCACCGCCAACCAGGTCTTCCAGAAGATCGAATCCGACTACACGGCGGTGAAGGACAAGGTCCAGCAGACCACCGAACGGCCCACCGCCATCACCGGCGCCCCCTTCAACGGGGAGTGGGCCCGTCCAGGGGGGCGCAGCTACGTGGCCGCCTTCCTCGCCGACGCCGGCATGACCTACGCCTTCGGCGAAGACGAATCCAACGGCAGTATCCCGACGGCGATCGAGACGATGCTGGAGGCCGGCGCCCGGGCCGACATCTGGTTCAACGCCGACACGACGAAGAAATGGCCCACCATCTCCGCGATCGGCGCCGACGATCCACGCCTGGTGACGATCAAGGCGGCCCAGGACGGGCGGGTCTACAACCCCACCAAGCGCATCAACGCCGCGGGCGGGAACGACTACTGGGAGCAGGGCGTGGTGCGCCCCGACCTGGTTCTGCGTGACCTCGCCAAGGCCGCCCACCCCGAGCTGTTCGCCGACCAGGACTACACCTTCTACGAGCAGCTTCCCGCCTGATGCGGCACCCACTCGGGTTCGCGGTCCTCGTCTGCGCGCTGACCGCGGCGGTGGCCGCGGGCCTGGTGCTCGGCCCCGCCCAGATCACCCTTGAGGAGGTCTGGGCGGTGCTGACGGGGCAACCCACCCGGCCCATCGCCCAGCTGATCGTCGGTTCCGTCCGGCTGCCCCGCACCATCACTGCCTGCCTGGCGGGGGCCGCGCTCGGGGTTACGGGACTGGCCATGCAGACGCTGTTCCGCAACCCCCTGGCCGATCCGTTCATCCTCGGCGTCTCCGCCGGCTCCTCGCTGGGGGTGGCGGCGGTGATCCTCGTGGTCGGGGGCAGTGGGGCCGCCGCCCTGACCGCGGGACTCGGGTTCGGTGGTGACCTGGCGGTCGTCGTCGCATCCGCCATCGGCTCCGGGCTGGTGATGGCGCTGGTGCTGGTGTTGGGACAGGTGGTGCGTTCCTCGGTGACCCTGTTGCTGATCGGGGTGATGATCGGCTACCTGGTCTCGGCCGGGGTGAGCATCATGATGTCCTTCTCCACCCCCCAGCTGATCGCCGCCTATTCGCGATGGGGGTTCGGCAGCTACGGCGGGGTGACCTGGGCGAATCTTCCGCTGATCTCCGCGGTGATCGGATTGGGGCTGGTGGTTTCTCTGGCGTTGTTGAAACCCCTCAACGCGCTGCTGCTGGGGGAACGCTACGCGCAGAGCGTGGGTCTGAACCTCAAGGCGGTGCGCATGGCGTTGATAGCGCTGAGCTCGGTGCTGGCGGGAACCGTGACCGCTTTCTGTGGCCCCATCCAGTTCCTCGGGATCGCAGTCCCACACCTGGCCAGGGGCACGTTCAACACATCCGATCACCGTGTCCTGATTCCCGCCACCGCCCTGACGGGGGCGCTGCTCGCGCTGACCGCCGACATCATCGCGGGGCTTCCCGGTGACTCGGTGCTGCCCCTGAACGCGATCAACGCCGCCTTCGGGGCGCCCGTGGTGGTCTGGATCCTGATGCAACGCCGGAGGCTCGCGCTGTGAACGTCCTGGAACTGGCCGGGCTCACCGTCGGGTATCGCACCCGGCGGAGCAGGAAGGTGGTCCTGGCGGGGCTCGACACCAGCCTCGAGAAGGGCCGTCTCATCGGACTGGTCGGACCCAACGGGGCCGGGAAATCCACCCTGCTGCGCACCCTCAGCGGGCTGCAGCCGCCGCTGGCCGGGAGCGTGAGGCTGCTGGGCCGGGACCTCGGGCGGATGCGGCGCGACGAAGTGGCCCAGCAGGTCGCGGTGGTGCTCACCGACCGGGTCGCACCGGGACGTTTGACCGTCGCAGACGTGGTCGCTCTCGGCAGGCACCCCCACACCGGATGGTCGGGGCGGCTCGGGGCCTCGGACCGTGAGGCCGTCACCACCGCCCTTGAGGCCGTCGGGGCGGGAGAGCTGACGAAACGGATGCTGTGGGAACTTTCCGACGGGCAGCGGCAGCGGGTGATGATCGCCCGCGCCATCGCGCAGGCCCCCCGGCTGCTGCTGCTCGACGAACCCACCGCCTTCCTCGACCCGCCCGGACGGATCCGTGTCTTCGAGCTGCTGCAGGACCTGGCACACGACCGCGGGATCGCGGTGGCGGTGTGCACCCACGACGTGGAGGTGGCGGCCCGGCACGCCGACCGGCTCTGGGTGGTCGGGCCGGAAAACGGAATGCGCGTCGGAACCCCCCACGAACTGGCCCACGACGGCACCCTGGAGGCCGCATTCGGCGGGGGCGTCGGTTTCGACCCGGACAGCTACACCTTCGTCTCGCGCCGGTCGCAACCGGATCGGGGAGGGCATCAGGGGGATACCTGAGGCACCGGGAACCCACCGGTATCTATGCTGAACCCATGCGTACCCTGCTGAATCTGATCTGGTTCCTACTCGCAGGCATCTGGCTGGCGATCGGCTACACGATTGCGGGGATCATCGCCTGCGTGTTCGTCATAACCATCCCGTTCGGTGTTGCCGCGTTCCGGATGGCCGCCTACGTCGCCTGGCCCTTCGGCAAGGCCGTGGTCCGGCGCCCGAACGCCGGAATGGGTTCCGGCATCATGAACCTCATCTGGTTCGTTTTCTGCGGCTGGTGGTTGGCTCTCGGACACGTCGTCGCCGCGATCGCCCAGGCCGTGACCATCGTCGGCATCGTAAACGCGGTCGTGTCGCTGAAGATGATCCCCGTCACCTGCTCGCCCTTCGGCAAGCAGATCGTGGACCGCGGCAACCTGGCCCCCTGGGACCGTCCGCTGCACTCCATCTGAGAAGTCCTCGAAAATGATCAACCGCCGCTGGGACTGCCAGCGGCGGTTGATCGTCCTTTTTCCTTGGCGTTATTCCTTCGGCCAGAGTTCCCGCGGCATCAGCTCATAGCTGTTGAACTCCCGGGTGAAGCTGCCCGTGCCCTGCGCCAGGCCGCGCAGGTCGATGGGGTAGTTGATCAACTCCAGCTGCGGCACCAGCGCGTCGATGATGGCGTGGCGCTCGGCGTCGGCGTCGCTGCCGAGCACCTGCCCGCGGCGACCCGCCAGGTCCGTCAGGACCGGGCCCAGGAAGGCCTCCCCGACGGTGATCCGCACCCGGTCCACCGGTTCCAGCACACCGATGTTGTTCTCCGTCGCGGCCTCGCGCAGCGCCAGGGCACCCGCGGTCTGGAAGGCCATGTCGGAGGAGTCGACGGAGTGGGCCTTGCCGTCGTAGAGGGTGACGGCGATGTCCACCATCGGGAAACCGAACAGGGTGCCCTTGGCCATCTGGGACTGGATTCCCTTGTCCACCGAGCCGATGAACTGGCGCGGCACGGCACCGCCCACCACCTTGTCGATGAATTCGTAGCCCGCCCCGCGTTCGAGGGGGGTGACCTCGATCTCGCAGACCGCGTACTGGCCGTGTCCACCCGACTGTTTCACGTGGCGTCCCTGGGCCTTGGCGGGGGCGGTGAAGGTTTCCCGCAGCGGCACCTTCACGGGCACCTCGTGGATGTTGAGGCCGTAGCGCTGCTTCAACCGCGCCAGCAGCAGCTCCTTGTGGGCCTGGCCCATCGTCCACAGCAACTGCTGGTCGGTTTCGGGGTTCCGCTCCAGGCGGACGGTGACGTCCTCGACGGCCAGCCGCTGCAGCGCCCCTCCGAGCTTGTCCTCGTCGCCCCGGGTGTCGGCCTCGATGGCGACGGGCAACAGCGCCTGCGGAACCCGCCAGGGCCGGATCGCGCCCGGGCGTTCCGTGGCGGACAGGGAATCCCCGGTCTCGGCCTTGGACAGGCGAGCCACGTAGACGATCTCGCCCGCGATGGCCTTGTCCTTGCCCACCAGTTCCAGGCCGATCGGCCCGGAGAGCTGACCCACCTTGTCGCTCTCGTCGTGGTCGGGGTGGGACGGGTCCTCGTCCTCACCGAACAGCTCGCGCCTGCCGGAGACGTGGACGGCGTCGTCGGTGCGCAGGGTCCCGGAGAACACCCGCACCAGCGACAGGCGACCCGAGTACTGGTCGCTGGTGGTGCGGATCACCTGCGCCACCAGCGGGCCATCCGGGTCGCAGGTGGCACGCGGCAGGGTTTCGCCGTCGAGGGTGACGATGTCGGGGACGGTGGTGGTGTTGGCGGCGGGGAAACCCTTCTCGATCCAGCGCAGCAACTCCTCGGTGCCGACGTTGCTGGTGGTGTGGGCGGGTAGGACCGGGAAGAACCGGGCGCTGATGATCGCCTTGTTCAACACCTCGTAGACCTCGGCGACGGCGATCTCCTCGCCCTCGAGGTAGCGCTCCATCAGGTCCTCGTCCTGGAGCTCGGTGATGATCGCCTCCAGCAACGGCGCGCGCTGCTCCTCGATGTAGGCGTTCTCCTCCTCGTCGGCGTCGCGGGAGATGCGGGTGCCGGAGGAGTAGTCGTGGATTCGTTTGTTCAGCAGGGAGATGTTGCCGGTGGAACGGTCGCCCTCGCGGATCGGCAGCAGTGCCGCGACGACACCTTCACCGAAGGCGTCGCGGCAGATCTCAACCATGGTGAGGAAGTCGGCGCGGCCCTGGTCCAGTTTCGTGATGGCGATGATGCGGGGCAGGCCTGCCTTCTGGCATTCCTCCCACAATGCGATGGTGGCCGGCTGGATCTCCTCGCCGGCGGGGATCACGAACACCGCCGCGTCGGCTGCCCGCAAACCGGCGCGCAACTCCCCGACGTACTCGGGGTGACCGGGGGCGTCCAGGAGGTTGATCTGCACGTCCCTGGCGGGGATGGAGGCCAGGGTGAGGGAGGCCGCTCGCTCGGGGGTGTCCTTCTCACCGCGATATCCCTCCACCCTGGCGCGCAGGAGGTGCTCGAAGAGGGTGGTCTTTCCCGACCCGCTGGCACCGACGAGGATGACATTACGGATTTGTTCGGGAGAACTGATTGCTACGTGAGTACTCGACTTTGAGGCCATACAAGAACACTAGTGCCTTGTCGGGGCGCATCAAGGTTGGGTCTTGGGAATGGCACCGAGATGTCTTGATCCCGCCAGAAAAATTGATCGGGAATCCAGCAGACTTGTACGACATGAACACGCTTCCCCTCGATGAGGACTCCTGCTACGAGGCGTGTGCGGGACGAGAACACGCCTGGGACGGGCACTTCGTGCTGGCCGTGACATCAACGGGCATCTACTGCCGTCCCTCCTGCCCCGCCCGGCTTCCCCGCCGGGAGAACTGTCGATTCTTCGCGACCGCGGCCGCCGCGGTGGCCTCCGGTTTCAGGGCGTGCAGGAGATGCCGGCCAGATCGCCTTCCCGGCGAGATGGGCTGGAGCCGACGGGAGGACCTGGTTGGCCGCGTCGTGCAGGCCATCCGTGACGGGGTGGTTGACGATCTCGGTGTGACCGGGCTGGGCGAACGGCTCGGGGTCGGTGTGCGGCAGTTGAACCGGATCTTCCGGGAAGAAGTGGGGGCCACGGTTCACCAGGTCAACCGGACCCGCAGGGCCCACACCGCCCGGATGCTCATGGACCACACCGACTGGAAACTGGGTGAGATAGCCTTCGCGGCTGGTTTCGGGAGCATCCGCCAGTTCAACGACGTCATGCGCGCCGAGTTCGGAACCAGCCCCAGAGGGCTGCGACGCCACCCCGAACCCGAAACTGCGCGCGGCAGGAGCGGGCGGTTCCGGCTGACGGTGCGGCTGCCCGCCCCGGGGGCGCAGGCGGGCACCGCCATGCGGGCCGCGCTCGCGGCACACGCGGTGCCGGGGGTGGAGAAGTTCGAGTCCGGGACGTTGACGCGCCTGGTGAACACCCCGGCGGGTGCTGCGCTTGCGCGAACCGACGTGATGGGCAGGGCGGAGCTGGACCTGCCCGCGCTCGGCGCCCTGGCCCCCACCCTGGGTGCGGTGCGTCGCTGGTTGGCCCTGGACGCCGACACCACGACCGCCGATGCCCTGCTGGGTCGCGATCCGCAGCTGGCCCCGCTGGTGGCGGAAAGGCCCGGATTGCGGGTCCCCGGGGTGGTCGACGGGGCGGAGTTCGCCTTCTTCACCGTGCTGGGCCAGCAGATCTCGCTCGCTGCCGCCCGCACCGTGCAGGAACGTTTCGTAACGTCATACGGCAGGCCCGCACCGGGGCTGGGGGAGCAGTGGCGGCTGCCGCCCGAGCCCGCGGCGGTGGCCGAGGCGGGGGAGAATGGGATTCGGGAGTCGTTGAGGCTGACCCGCTCCAAGGCCGCGACGCTGCACGCCCTGGCGGTCGAACTGGCGGGTGGGCTCCGCGTTGATCCGTGGGTCGACCGGGGTGAGACGCGCAGCAGGTTGTTGGGAATCCGGGGAATCGGGGCATGGACCACCGAGTTCATCGCCATGCGCGGACTGGGGGATCCGGACGCCTGCCCGTCCGGGGACCTGGTGCTCCAACGCGCCCTCGGTCTCGCGACCTCCCGTCAGGTGCTCGCGAGAGCGGAGGCCTGGCGGCCCTGGCGCTCACGCGCCGTCATGCACCTGTGGACCAAGGAGAGTTACCTGTGAAACACGAAGCCATCCTCACCCTGCCAGGAGGGGAGTGGACGATCATCATCGAGGACGACGAATTGACCAGCTGCCGTCACGGCGTTTCAACCCAGGGACTGTCCGCGGTGCCCGGGAACCACCCGATCCTGCATGCGCTGCGCGCCTACGCCGACGGCGACCTCCTGGCGCTGGACGAAATCCCGGTGGCTCAGCCCGGCGGTGAGTTCCACACCGCGGTCCGGGAGGCGATGCGGAGGATTCCGCCGGGGGACACGGTCTCCTACTCGGAACTGGCGGCCATGGCCGGGCGTCCGGCCGCCGCGCGCGCCGCGGCAGGTGCCTGCGCCCGCAACGCGGTGGCGATCGTGGTTCCTTGTCACCGGGTGATTCGCGGCGATGGGGGTCTCGGCGGCTACGCCCACGGACTGGACGTGAAACGGGCCCTGCTCGCCTTTGAACGAGAACACGCGGGAGAAAACCCGGGGCGTGGGTTTTGACCGAATCAGTTTCCTGCACATAGACTAGGCAGCTGTTGCGCGCCGTGCCGTCGACCCGAGGGTCGGGCGGCTGCGCGTGTGTGACCTCTCAAGTGTTTGATAACGAATGGAAGTTGCTGTGTCCACGTACACCCCAAAGCCTGGCGAGATCGCCCGGAACTGGCATGTGATCGATGCTGAAGACGTCATCCTCGGTCGGCTGGCCTCCCAGGTCGCCACGCTGCTGCGCGGCAAGCACAAGCCGACCTACGCGCCGCACATCGACGGTGGCGACTTCGTGATCGTGGTCAACGCTTCCAAGATCGCCCTCACGGGCAACAAGCGCACCGACGACATGCGCTACTCCCACTCCGGCCGACCCGGTGGCCTCAAGGCCGTCTCCATCGGTGAGCTGCTGGAGAAGAACCCCCGCAAGGCCGTGGAACGCGCCGTCTGGGGCATGCTGCCCAAGAACAAGCTGAGCCGCCGGCTCATCGGCAAGCTCAAGGTGTACTCCGGGCCGGAGCACCCGCATGCCGCGCAGAAGCCGCAGCCCTTTGAGATCACCCAGATTGCCCAGTGAGCCTAGGAAGTTCGATGACTGAGACCACCACCGCGGTCGAGGAGACCGCTGACGAGATCAAGCCGTTCGTCGACGAGCAGGACCGAGAGATCGCCTACCGTTCCGACTCCACCCCCGGGACCGCCGCCGGTGAGACCGCCCGGGCCGCCATCATCGCGCCGGGAGCCGCCACCGGCCGCCGCAAGGAGGCCGTCGCCCGCGTGCGCATCGTCCCGGGCTCCGGGCAGTGGGCCATAAACGGCCGCACCCTCGAGGACTACTTCCCGAACAAGGTCCACCAGCAGCTGGTGTCCGATCCGTTCGCCACCGCCGGGGTCACCGGCTCCTACGACGTCATCGCCCGCATCGAGGGCGGCGGCGTCACCGGGCAGGCCGGTGCGCTGCGTCTCGGCATCGCCCGGGCGCTGAACGAAATCGACACCGAGGCCAGCCGCCCCGCCCTGAAGAAGGCCGGGATGCTGACCCGCGACGCCCGCGTCAAGGAACGCAAGAAGGCCGGCCTCAAGAAGGCCCGCAAGGCCCCGCAGTACTCCAAGCGCTGAT
>CALCKT010000046.1 GCA_937965785.1 uncultured Propionibacteriaceae bacterium
GACCATAAGGCTGGCGTTTGTGTGGGAAGGCCAGCGGATGACCATAAGGCTGGCGGTTTGCGGGAAGGCTGGCGAACCGGGGTGGAGTGTGGGCGACGCTTGTCTTGTTGTCGAATGCTTGCGCTGTAGCGCTGGCGGATGACCATAAGGCTGGCGTTTGTGTGGGAAGGCCAGCGGATGACCATAAGGCTGGCGTTTGTGTCGGGTGGGCTGGCGGTTTGTGGGAAGGCCGGCGGACCGTGAGGGCGGGAGGGCCGATGAGCCGGGGTGGGGAGGGTACTTCTCCGGGAAAGACCGAACCCCCGGTGTGAACGCCGGGGGTTCGAGCGATATGGCTTGTGGCGGAGGATACGAGATTCGAACTCGTGAGGGCGTGAACCTGCTTTGACAAGGATATTTGAGAACTATGAGAATCGGGTAATGGGCAGTAGGGGGGTTAACAAAGGGGGCTAACAGGGTCTACCATGGTCCCATGCCAAGGAAGAGCAGCTGGGGGCTATCCTGCACCATCGAACGCCCAAAAACTTCCCAAGGAACGCGGAGTTTTCGAGCAGTGAGCTGGCCCGGAGGCACTGGGGGGTCGAGGGTCAAGGCCAAGGGCACCACCATCCCCATGGCTGTGGCCCGGTTGGTGCTCAAGCTGGAGGCTCTTGGTCAGCAGGAGGAAGCCGCCAAGCTGCGGGCCAGTGCCGAGGCAGCGCTGGGAGCCTCCTTCATCGATGTTCTTCTGGCACCAAAGGACTCCGCGACACCTCAGGGCGTACTGAAGCCCCTTGGAGAGGCCGTGGAGTCCCTCATCGAGACCCGGCACAAGGCTGGCAAGCTCAGCGGGGGTACGTACCCCCGCTACCGGGGTTTGCTCCGAAACCACATCATGCCTAGCGCCTTGGCCAAGATGCCGATGGATGCCATTTCCCCTAAAGACATCGAAAGGTTTCTCGACCAACTGCGGGCAAAGAAGGGGAAGGACGGTACTCTTCTCCTTGGGACCACCCCGCTAACCACGATAGAAGGGCTCCTGGCGCAGGCCTTCCACAAGCAGTTGGCCGAAGGGAAGCTGGTCATCGACCCCATGGCGTCCATCGAGCGCACCAAGAAGCTGTCCAAAGCCGTTGGAGCGCAGTTCGCGGCCAGGGAAGGGGCGGCGCGATTCATCACCCTGCTGATGCAGGAAATCCCCTATAAGGCCTACTTGACAAGCTTTCTGCTGGGGTTTGGCCTCAGAACCTCGGAGAGACTGGCCATCCGTCACTGCTCCATTGCGACCGCGTTGCGCCATGGGAAGAACCGCCTACCGCAGCCAGTCATTACGGTTGACAGGCAGTTGGCTGAGGACCTCAGCTTGCAGCCCCTCAAGAAGAACTCTGAGCCCAGGAGACTCCCCCTTCCGATGGTGTCAGCACCTCACTTGGATGCCCTCTATCTCCGGCGGGCTATCCACCTCGTGAAGCTGGCTGAGCAAGCCGGAACCATTGGGGAGCTTCGGCGGAAGATGGAAGCCCATGCACAGCGCTGGGACCGGCCGAACATGGGGCCATCTGGGGCGATGTTTTCCCCGCTCTTTGAGCAGAGCACCTACCTTTACGCCAGCAGCAAGGGGGGACCGCTCCGCCGCCAGAATGTTAATGCCGCCTGGAAGCGCCTCTTGGAAAAATATGGAGATGGCGAGCAGGTGCGGGAACACGACTTGCGACATGTCTGCGCCACTGAGCTGGGCCGTCGAAACTTCCCGGCGGTTGTGATTTCGGCCATTACGGGTCACGCGGTCGACAGGCGAAACACGCTCCAAGCGGTCTACACCCACCCGAGCGCAGGCCAAAAGAAGGAAGCGATGGAGTTCCTCGGAGCCATTTTCGGCAGGCCCGCAGAGCCACCTCAGGAGCCCCTCCCGGATACGCTGGCAGATTACGCGGGCATGGCACCGCTTTGGAGTCTTTGGAGGGCTGACCGGGAAACCGACTATGCCCTGCCAAGGGATGCCACACCCCATGCTCGAGCAGTACATGCCATGAACCAGCTCTGGATGCCAGAAGCATTCCGAGTTGAGCACTTGAATGAGCCCATCAACCTAGCCTCAATCTGGCCTTTGAATCAGAGTTCCGTCGAGTGGCATCAGAAGCAGGGTATTGATGCTTTGAACTACTTCCCGAGGGGCAAGTAGCCACCCCAGCCCGATACCTGAAATCGCATCCTGGAACACCCCGGGATGCGGCAGGTTCTACCGGCCCCATTCAGGGTCACTTTCGCAGTTTCTGAGAAGATTTCTCAAAAAGTGCTC
Source organism: uncultured Propionibacteriaceae bacterium (assembly GCA_937965785.1). Taxonomy (GTDB): domain Bacteria; phylum Actinomycetota; class Actinomycetes; order Propionibacteriales; family Propionibacteriaceae; genus Arachnia. Next base: position 2,279 of record CALCKT010000046.1, read on the forward strand.
ATCCTAGGCAGAACATCAGGGGCAGGGCTCAGGAAGACTCAGAATCGCTCTCTGTGCGCTCCTCAAGGTCAGGGAGGTCCGGCACGAGTTCGTGGATGGAGCAGCCCAGCGCTTCGGCCATGGTGATTAGCCGCTCGGCAGCGGTGGAGACCTGACCCAGCTCGACCCTCGACAAGTGATGGCGACCCCAGCCCGCCGCTGCTGCGAGACTCTCCTGGCTCAGCCCCAGCGCTAGCCGTCTCTCGCGGATTCGCCTCCCCATCTGCTCCCGGAACCCCATGACTCTCCTCAACGTTTCGGTATCCAAGGGGAGCGAAGTAGGCATCCCCTAAGTCTGACGCCTTGAAGCGGCACGTTCTACCGCTCTAGGGCGGCAAGCATGTGCTATCCTAGCGTGGATGCCGCTCTAAAGCGGCAATACTTGAAGGGATAGTCATGTCATTGGGAGCATTCGCAGGCGGTTTGGCGGCGGGCATAGCCACCGGAGAGGACCCGCGACGGGGAACGAGGCGGCTAGTAGCCCTCTTTTTCATCCTCTTCGCGCTCCTCGGGCTGGTGGTGGCGGTGGCCATGCAACTCGCAACCCAGAACGGTTCCTTCCTTCCCGGCTGGGTCTTCTTCACGCTCTTCTGGGGCTTCACCCTGGCGGCCTCCACTATGAAGTGGGTTACCTTCACTCCTGTATCTGCTTTCAGCATCCTTCCCAGGGCCATCCTGGCGGCAAGGCAGACAACCTCAGGCAAAGTTTGGGCTATCGGCGCAGGAGCGGCTTGGGTCTTGGCCATCATCACCGGAGCCACCAGGGCCACCACCCCCACCATCTTCATTACCTTGGTCTTGGTGGTCTTCGCCTGGGGCATGGGGATATCTGCTGGTAAGGCCGAAGCCCGCGTCATGGTTTGGATGGAAGAGGTTAGGTCGGCGGTGGCCAGGGCCATCCCGTGTGACCCCGGGCAGCTTGAAGGCGGCAACTCCGGGGACCTAAGAAGACCAGAGGTAACTTTGATGTTTCCTTGGGTGCTCTACGGGGAAGCTGGACTGAGGTTTCTCAAAGACTTCAGCGAGCTGACTAGGGGCGCCCGATGGCACATCTTAGGCATGGACGGCACCGGCATCACCATCTGCTTGGACAAGGACAAGGAACACCACCAGAACCGCAAACGCTGACCTGCACTCAGTGACAACCGGTCCAGAACCCCAGGTTCTTTCAGGGGTTTTGGGCTGGCTGCATGGTCCGGCCAGGCGGCATCACGGAGGGCGGAGGTGGGTAAGGCCATGGGGCAGCTCGGCCTCCTCTGGAGAAGCCCCCTCAGTATCTGCACGGCAAAAGAGCAGCCAGCATCCCAGCATTGTCCAGGCCTGGGCACAGGACCCAAGGACTCCACTGCCACTCATCTGGAGTCAAAGGGGCAATCATTTGGCTTGCCACCAGACGCCCTGAGCAGACGATAGAAGGTTGCTCGGGATACCCCCAGAGCACGGGCAGCCTCACCCGCAGTAAGGGAGGGATTGCCATGCAACTCTGCTGCTCTGCGAACCAGCGCCTCATTGACGACGCTCGGTCTGCCCCCAGTCTTCCCAAGCTCCGCAGCTCTGGCTCGGCCGATAGCTGTCCGCTCCAGAATCATCTCCCTCTCAAACTCTGCAATGCTAGCTAGGACCCCAAAGAGCAGTCTCCCTTGAGCCGTGCCGGTGTCCAAGCCGTCCAAGGTTCGGAGAGTCGCCCCAGTTTCCTCAATTTCCCTCAATAAACTTGAGAGGTCGGACAGCGAGCGTCCCAGTCTGTCAAGCTTCACTAAGAGTACGACATCATCGGGGCGCAGATGTCCCAACAAAGCCTCCAATCCGGGCCTCTGACGGTCCTTGCCACTCAGGGCATCATCAAACACTCTCGTAGCTCCAGCTGTCTTCAGGCGGTCTTTTTGGTCCTGTAACGAATAGCCCTCACGGGCTTGGGTGGACGTCGAAACCCTCGCGTAGCCAAGAATCGCCATCACTAATCTCCTGTCTCAAATACCCGTGCGTCTCACGAGTTGGAATCAATATCTGTTGAGACGGGGATATGAGACGGCTTCTCTCGCGCCGAGACTGGAACCTCCACCTTGGTCAACACAAACGTGCGCTGTCTCGCAAGGTCATGAGAAAAGAGACGACTCGCAGCTGCGGTAGAGACCAACTGGACGGGCGAAGTGCGGACGCCAGATGGGCTCCGGGCAACCCATCTAAGCTCGATGGTCACCCCTCGACTCAGAAGGGTCGGTGTCTTGCTCTAAGATGGGCAGAGCCGACGGAGGATGGAGGGTAGCAGGATGGCGGCCAGGGCGCCTATCAACCCGGTTGCCCTCAAGTGGGCAAGACAAGTTGGCCAGGTGAGCGTATCGGACCTAGCAAGGGCACTGAACGTGAAGCCCGAGCGCATCGTGGACTTCGAGGGTGGGGACGCGCTTCCAACGTTTCGACAGCTCACGCTCATGGCAAAGAAGCTGGACCGTGCCCTAGGATTCTTCTTCGCGCCGCCTCCAAGTGTTCCGGATGTGCCTGCGACAGCCGACTTTCGTGGCCGCCCAGGCGAGACTTTGACATCCGACTTGGCCAAAGAGATGCGCAGAGCTGAACAGCACCGCAACGCTATGCTCGAACTCGCCGACAGGCAGGTACTCCGTCTTCCAGTGGGGCCGATTCGTTGGGATAACCTCGCCAGCCAAGCAAGGGAGTTTCGAGAAGAGCTGGGACTGACTCAGAACTATGTGCCTAAGTCTGGCCCAAACGCGTCTGTGTTCAGCGACTGGAGGTTGCTTCTAGAAACTCATGGCCTTCTAGTCTTGCAGACGACGGGAATCTCCCTTACAAGCTTTCGAGGGTTTTCCTTACACCATGAGCATCTGCCTGTAATTGTGGTTAACGGAGCCGACAGCCCAGCAGGGAAAACCTTTACATTGTTCCATGAGGTCGCGCACCTGATAAATCGTACTAGCGGCCTATGCACTCTACAGGACAGGGTCTTTGAAGAAGCCCTGGCTAACAACTTCGCCGCTGAGTTCCTGATGCCTCGCGACGAGTTCCTGACGCTTGCGCGTGATTATGCCGATGTCAAAGCGTTTATCGAAGAACTTGCCGCACATTTCCGCGTGAGCACTTTGGCCGTGGCGGTGAGACTTCGCCGATTCGGGCTCATCGATGACGCGAGCCTAGAGGAAGTCAGAATGGCCAGCGATGATGCTTGGGAGCGTGCGCGGGAAACGACCAAGAAGAAGAGTGGTTTCGTGCCCCAATGGAAGCTTCGCTACAGAGACCTGGGAAGCACCTTTATTGGCGTTGTTGCAGGAGCTCTTGAAGACGGGCGGGTCGACCTTGTTGACGCCACGTATCTCCTAAACGCGCGACTTCCAACTGTCGAGCAAATGCTGCAAGAATACTACCGTACCGGCGGCGCGCGGTGAAATTCACCCTGGATACAAACATCCTTGTCGGCCTCGTTCGACGCTATCCACGAGACATCTTCCCAGCTATGTGGGACCGACTGGAAGGTGCGGTCGCAGCAGGAAATAGCTGTATATGTGAGGCAATCCTTCGCGAGGTGCACCGAGGCGGCGACGAACTCCACACCTGGGCAAAGAATCTTCCCGGGTTTGTCTGCCCAGTAACTGACGTCGAGCTCATGACAGTCGCGGAGATTGCATCAGCGCACCCCGGATGGGTACAAGGCCAGGTAAATGAGGCAGACCCATTTATCATTGCGCACGCGAAGGCGGAAAGAGCGACTATCGTGACCGAGGAGACTAAGAAGGGCCCTGGAACTGCTGACCATAACCAAAAGATTCCTAACGTGGCTGCCGAATTCAATGTCTCCACAATAACGTTTCTTGACTACGTGCGCAGGCAGAACTGGAAGTTCTCCTAATTCCAATATGCTCTGTCCCTCACGATAGAACTCATTCGGCACGAGAGTAGATGAGCGCACACCAAGACTAGGGAGACGTGGGTGCAGAAGGAAAGAAGACATAGAGGTATCTATGACCCCACCCTGAAGTGAGGGACTTGGATGGCCGCCCACCCTCCTGACGACACCCCAGAGATTCCCTGGGCCTCCGGTACCCGCGATTTCCCTAAGTGCTGGTTAGCGTTCCAAATATGTCCGCATCCAAGTCAAGTGCGGCCCCATAGGGAAGGGTCCAGGTATCCCTCGACCTGAATGCCATGCTTGGCATCCGTAGGGAATTAGGACCCACTCACCGAAGTGAGCATCTTTTATACCCTGCCATCATGGTCTAGTCCGAGACGGTGCCATGGTTCACCGCTTGGTCAATCTTGGGAATGCCTGAGACAGAGATATCTGTGCCCCACTGCCAGCGTCCATCTGCCCGAAGGCCCTAACACGCGGATGGCCCGAAACCTGGTGGCGCCCAAAAAGCGCCCAGGGGTTGACCCTGGCGCTCTATTCATTCTTTGCTGCTTTCAACATTCTCTCGTCCGCCGGAGTCGCTACTAATATCTGAACAATAAAAATGACCCCCGGAGAAGTCGATTCCTCTGGGGGTCAATGCGTCCTGGCGGGAAAGCATTGGTATGAATATCTAAATGGCTCTAGTCGTGGTGAGGGTTGGGAGGGTGAGGCGGCAGGGAGAGGAGACCTGAAAACCTCGGGCGTAGACGCAATGCCCACAGGGCCATCGACACTGGACGCGCTGTCGTCATACTTGGGTCATTCTTGGCGGCCAACTGCTGGGCCATTGGAGGGAATCCAAGGAAGGATTACGTGGGTTCTGCTGAAGACTTTGTCTAAGCAGAACATCTTTCGCTTTTCCGTCGCCAAAAAACCCTCTTATCTACGAGGCAAAACAGCTCATAATAATGTTCTGGGGTAGGAGTAGGCGGGAATTAGAAGAGGATAGGGAGGGGGATAGGGGAAAGTGTGGCGATATAGAAAACGGGAACACCCCTCAGTGTCAGATTGGAGGCAATCATGCTCGAACCAACCGACTTATTGGCCGAACTGCTAGACGATTCTCCGGAAGAGATGGATTTGATAAAGCCGGTCTCAACACTACTGAAATTACCTGAAAAAGAAGCTGCACATAGCAGACGAATCATATCCAAGAACCGTCGCCAACCAGAAATCTCCCCTGGAAACCTAGAACTCATGGCCTTCCTGGCCAAGTTTCCTGGAGCCACATTGGAAGCGATGAGTATGCTCCAGGTGCGCCAGGCCAACCCCTTCTATGAGGCTGGTGTCCTTAGGGCAATTGGAGGTGTGGAAGCGACTTTGAAGAAGCTGAGGCGCATGGGGATGCTCACCTGGCACAGAGACCCCGCAGCCCAGGAGAACTATTTCTCCATCACTACCGAAGGTATCGAAACCCTGGGCTCCAAGGGGTACGAAACTGGCGCCATGCAAACGCTCCGGGGGGTCGCCAAGACCCGAGCAGCTCATCTTTCCGCTATTGCTCAAGTGGCTGCCCAACTCTACAGCCCCGCTGGCTTCTTCAAGAACCTGCTAGGGATTGCACCCCTAAGTCTGGATGCGCTCATTTCTGAAAAGGAAATGCGCAATGCCTTCGAGCCGGTAAAATCAGCTCTGAGGGAGGCCAAGAAAAGGGGTGAACCGAGCGAATTCGGCCCCCTTCGCGCTGCCACCATGAAGGCGCGATTTGAGCAGGTGGCCCAAGGGACCTTGGTCTACGAGGATGTTGTGGATGCTGAGCCCATGCTTTGGACCTTGGGTTTCAAGCAGCGCGAGGGGAGCATCAGGAAGGCGGTGCACCAGCCTGACTTGGCCGCAAGGGTGCCAGCGCCAGCGGGCGGGGTTCGCTCTCAAAATCTCTTAATTGAAGTGGAGCTAAGCAAGAAGAACTGGAAGGAGTATGAAGCCATCTTGGCCACCTTGGCTGCCGAACTGAAGGAAGGGCTGACCTACGGTAGGGCAATCTATTTCACCATCGGCACCCAGATTCCCACACTACTCAAGAAGGTGGATATCAGTGGAAATCTCGGCCTCATCAACACGGGGAAGCTTTTAATCTTGCCCCTGAAGCATCGGGATGGGACCCCCTACAGCGACAATCGCCGCATCAAACTCGCATGACAAGCCGCACCAGATTGGAGGAACATCATAATGGATAAGCTCTACTCGCTCTACGACGCTTACATTGGCGCGAACCTCTGGGCCATCGGCATCTCACTTACCGGGGCCATCCTTGCCATCCGTATCTTGGTGCCTCTGGTCATCAAGGCGGCCGCCCGCTGGAGGAACTTTGCGGGACGCAGGACCATCAATCCCGGGACTTGGTTTGCCATGCAGAGCAGACCTCTCTTCAAAGCCCAGAGCATGCTTCTGGCCAACTCGGGCCTTCGGGAGCTGTTCGCCCCGGCCAGCAACTTCCTGAAGGAGCTGACGGAAGAAGAGAAGGCGAAGGGCGTCATGAGCTTCGGGGCAGCCTGGCTCAGTCCTTATCCCCGCGCGGTCAAGGCCAGCATCAAGGCCAATCGCGGCGCGGCCAGGGGAAAGAAATTAGATGCTCATGCACAGGTTCGAGAGGTGGCCCGCTGCATCACAGTGGTGCCGCTGGAGCCCCGATATGGAGGCGGAGATGATTCGCAGCACTTCCAGATTTCGATTGACCTGCATGGACACGGGGCTGAGGAAGTAGCCCGCATCGAAGGGAAGATATCATCTCAGCTGGACCTGGTGGAACTCAACCCTATTCCGGGTCACCGAGGGGGTCGAGGAGTAGCTTATGCGGCTCACCGAACGGCACCTATCGACACCTTGATGCAGACCAAAATCGGGGTTGACTTCCTCAGGGCTAATCCTCCAAAGAATCCGTTCTCTCTACCCGTGGCGCTGGAAGAGTGTGGGGAGCCTTTCAGCCTACCTACCCATCACACCTTGGTTCTGGGTACCACAGGAAGCGGGAAATCCTCGCCGCTGAACTGCCTAATCTTCCAACAAGCAGAGTTTGTGGAGCAGGGAATTTCAGAGTTCTACGGGATTGACCCAAAACGGTCTGAGCTTAGGCCTTATGAAGACTCATGGCTGTTTAAAGAAGTGGTGTACTCGATGGAAGATGCCGTGCAGCTCATCGGGCACGTTGCAGGCATCCTCGACAAGCGCTCCAAGGCCAACCCCATCGACCTCTCCAAAGGGGAGCTGGGACGGAGCATGACCCCCTCGAAGACCCATCCCATGGTCTTCCTGGTCATTGACGAGATGCTTAGCCTGATTGGAGACTTGCAGACCAATCGTGAGACTGCCACCCTGAATCAACTCACAAAAATCATGGCGATGGGGCGGTCTCTCAACATCCTCATCGTAGGAGCCACCCAGAACGCAGACAAGGCTGTCTTGGGATGGATGCGGCCAAACATCGGCAATCCCGTGGTTCTCAGGCAGCCTTCTTCCTACTACAACGACCTGTTCCTGGGGCCAGATGCAGCCAAGAGGGGTTTCAACTCAACTACGATTGCTCCAGCAAACATAGCTAATGGCTACCGCACCGCAGGCATTGGGTTCACCTTGGGGGCGGACGGTGAGCCTGTGAAGGTGCGCTTCGCACATCTGACAGACAGAGACATCTCCGAGCTGATTCAACGCCACCCTGGCACTGGCTCTGCTCACCAAGCTGCTCCAGCTCCTCAATTCTCCGCGCCCGCTGTCGGTTCCGCTCTGACCAAGGAAGCGAGCCTTCAAGAGGCCGCTGAAGTCCCCGAGAGGCGCTCTCCCGAGGAATCCCAGGCGGCAGCTCTGATGGCGGCTCTGCGTCGCACACAGGGCCGCTGATGCCCAAGTCTCTGGAGGCAGGTTTCACCCCCCAAAACCTGGACCTCCATCGTCTGCCGGACCAATGGGGGGTTAACAAGGGGGGCTAAAATGTGCAAAAACGACCCTAGCCAGAGGTAAACCCCCTAGTCAAAGCCGCTCTTACTCTTTGTGGCGGAGGATACGAGATTCGAACTCGTGAGGGCGTGAACCCAACCCGCTTTCCAAGCGAGCGCCATAGGCCTCTAGGCGAATCCTCCGCGGGGAACCCTACCCGAGGACCCGGGACTGGGCAAACTCGGCCGGTCTCGGCGGCGGAAAACCGGCTCATCCGAGACCAGACGGCGCAGGCCTGGCGGAACGCGGCACCTCCGGATGTGAGGCGCCGAGGCGGAACCTTTTCAGAGCACCATGGCAGCAACCCAGCCCGCGGCCAGCAGCGGCAGGTTGAAGTGCAGGAATGTGGGGATGACGGTGTCGCGCATGTGGTCGTGCTGGCCGTCGGCGTTCAGGCCTGCGGTGGGGCCGAGGGTCGAGTCGGAGGCGGGGGAACCCGCGTCGCCCAGCGCGCCCGCCGTGCCGATGATGGAGACGGTGGCCAGGGGTGAGAAACCCAGTGCCACGCACAGCGGGACGTAGATCGCGGTGATGATCGGCAGGGTGGAGAACGACGACCCGATGCCCATCGTCACGAGCAGACCGACCAGGAGCATCGCGAAGGCCGCCATCGCCTTGTTGTCGCCGAACAGTCCGGCGGTGGCCTGGACGAGGGGTTCGACCTGCCCGGAGGCCTTCATCACCGAAGCGAAACCCTGCGCGGTGATCATGATGAAACCGATCAACGCCATCATGCGCATCCCGGAGGTGAACACCTCGTCGGCCTCCAGGCGTCGCACCACGCCCGTCGCGATGAAGACGAACAGCCCCACCAGGGCGCCGACGAGGAGCGGATCGGCCTTGGAATTGGTGATCGTCAGCCACGACTGGATGACGAAACTGGCGCCAATCGCGACCACGGCGATGATCACCTTCGGTTTGCTCACCTTCGCAGGGGCGGCGATGTCGACCTTCACGTCGGGGTCGTAGTCGCGGGGTTTGCGGTAGGTCACCAGGACCGCGATCAGCAGCCCTGCGACCATGCCCAGCGCGGGAATGCCCATCGCCACCATCACGTTGACGCCGTCGACGTCGAGCCCGGCCTTCGTGATGTTGCCCAGCAGGATGTCCTCCAGGAAGATTTTCCCGAACCCGAGCGGCAGGTACATGTAGGTGGTGACCAGGCCGAAGGTGATGATGCAGGCCACGGCGCGACGGTCGAGTCGCAGCTGGGTCATGATCGCCAGCAGCGGCGGGATCAGCAACGGAATGAAAGCGATGTGCACGGGAACCAGGTTCTGGCTCATCACAGCCATCGCCGCGATGCCCGCGAACATGCCCCACTTCACCCAGAAGACGGTTCTCTGTCCGGAGCTCTGACCGTCGAGCCGGCGGATGAGGGCATCGGCGAGCAGCTGCGTCAACCCGGAGTGGGCTACGGCCATGGCAAATGCCCCCAGCAGCGCGTAGGAAAGAGCGATGCGTGCACCACCGGCCAGACCCTCCTGGAAGGCGACCATCGTCGCTTCCAGGCCGATCCCGGAGAGCAGGCCGCCCACCAGCGCACCCAGGAACAGCGACAGCACGACGTGCACCCGGAAGGTGGCGAGAATCAGCATCACGAGGACGGCGGCGACAACAGCATTCATTCCAGAACCCCTCAAACGGCGACGGTAGGAGCCTAGAGGGCGCCGTTCCCAGGACGTCTTGACCCCCTGAAGTTGATTGGGTCGAGCGTCAGCGAGCCGGTCGTGTCGAAGCCATGGTGAGGGTGTCTGTGGGCTTGTGGTTGGGTTCTGGCTGTCGGGTGTGGGGTGGTTTCGACTCAGCCGTTCGCTTCGCTCACGTGCTGGCTCAACCGGCTTTGTTCTTGTGGAAGTTGGTTGAGCCGGCCTGCTCGCTCTGCGAGCCGGTCGTGTCGAAACCTCTTGCGCGTGTCCGGGGAACTTGGGTGGGTTCTGGCTGCCGGGTGTGGGGTGGTTTCGATTCGGCTTGCTCGTTCCTCGCGACCCGGCTCAACCGACTTCAAAGGGTGGAGGTTTGTCTGTGAGGTCGTTGCCGAGGTGCTGTCTCATGTACACTTGTGGATGGTTCCTCGCGCGGCGGTACCTCGCCCAATTCCCCCAGGGTCGGAAGGCAGCAAGGGTAAGTGAGCTCTTCCGGGTGCGCGAGGGGCCTTTTCTTCTGCCGCGGGATGGTCAGCGATTTCCCAGCTCCAGCCGAACCCAGGACCGCGTCGTGAGGATGGCCCCCGCGAGGCCCGCCGCCAGTGGGAGCAGTAGGGCGAGGGGCGGCGTGTTGCCGCCCGGGGTGGCCCACAGGACGGGAGTCGCCCACGGGATGAGATCCCCGATGCCGAGACCGGTGGCCAGGTTGGTGACGATCACGATCCCTAGAGCGGCCGCGATCCCCGCCAGGTAGCCGCGTCCGAGGGTCGCGAACCACGCCATGGGCAGTGCGCCGGCCCCGAGGAGCACACCGACCAGGGTGATGGTTCCCGCGCAGCCCGCAGCCCCGGTGACGGGCAGGCCCAGGCAGATGCCCACGAGGGCCGTCAGAGCGCCGGATGCGACGGCCAGCGCCGCGGACCATGCGGTGATGACGAGCAGTTTCGCCAGAGCGATCGTGCCCGGGCCGACAGGGAGGGCGAACAGACCCACCACGGTGCCGTCGGTGAACTCCCGGCCCACCAGCCAGGACGCGACGATCCCGGCGGCGAGCAGGACGGTGACCCCGGTTCCCATGGCCGCCAGCCCCGTCAAACCGGACCAGCCCACGGTGGTCATGAGCCCGGCCGCCTTCGTGCCCACCTGGGTGTCGGGGGCCATCGTCGCGGCCGCATACCCGCCCGCAGAGGTGGCCACCACCAGGACCAGTGACGTTGCCGTCGCCACCCGGGTCACGGTCGACCGTGTGAGTTTCCGGGCCTCGATGCCCAACAGGTGGCCGGGAATCATCGTTTCCTCTCCTTCTCCTCGCGTTCCTCGGCGGCCAGTACGGTCCGGAAGAACCTGGCCTCCAGATCGGGTCCCGTGGGGGTGAGGGAGTCGATGACGCGACCGGCGTGCAGCACGTCGACGCGATGCGCGATCCGCGTCAGCTCGTCGAAGTGGTGGCTCGTCACCAGAACGGCCACGCCGTCACGGGTCAGATCCGCGATGATCCCGCGCAGCCCGGCGGTGGCCAGCGGGTCGAGGGCGTTCGTCGGTTCGTCGAGGACCAGCAACCGGGGTCGGTGGGCCATGGCCGCCACCAACCCGACCTTCTGCCGGGTACCCAGCGACAGGCGACGTGCCGAGACATCCAGCCAGTCGCCCAGCCCGAGAAGATCGGCGAGTCCGGCGATGTGATCCGCGACGTGTCGGGGATCGTGGCCGTGCAGTGCGACGGAGGCGAGGATGTTCTGCCGGGCCGTCAGCTCGGGATAGGAGAACGGGATCTCCACCAGGTGCCCGACCGCGCCCCACGGTTCACCGCCTAAGGTCCGGGCGTCGTGCCCCAGGACCTCGACGCTCCCGGATCCGGGCCGCAGCATGCCCAGGGCGACGCGCAGGGCGGTCGTCTTCCCGGCGCCGTTCAGGCCCACCAGTGCCAAGCACTCGCCGGGGTTGACGACCAGATCCAGGTTGTCGAGAACCCGTCGGCCTCGCAGGTCGCGGGTGATGCCCCGGAGGGCCAGCGCGGGACTCACCGCGTCTCTCCCAGCAGGAGCTCCAGACCCTCCCGCAGGGCCTGGACCGCCGGTTCGCCCGCCGGTTCATCCGCCCAGGCCAGGAGCAGGGACGTCGCGGCACCGATCACGGCCCCCGCTGCCACGCAGGCCTCGCGAGGTCTGGTGTCCTGCGTCATCAGCGCTTCGCGGATCGCGTCCCGGGTGGCCTGCCCGGAGGCCCATGCTGCCGACCGCAGCGAGTCGGTGGTGGCGATCAGCTCGATGCGTTCCCGGAACTCCTGTGAGCCCAGCTCGGCCTCGGCGGCGGGGTCGTCGAGGGCGGCGAGCAATCCGCGCACGGCGCGTTCCAGGGGCGGGAGTTCTTTGGGCTGGGCGGCGGCCGAGGTCGCGATGAGGGGGTCGAACAGGTCGCCGACGACCACGGATTCCTTGGTGGGGAAGTGTCGGAAGAAGGTCATGTGGGAAACCCCCGCGGCTCTCGCGATCTGCGTGACGGAGGTTTGGGCATAGCCGTGTCGGTGGAACAGGTCCAAGGCGGTCTCCCGGAGCCGGGCCCGGGTTTGGGTGGGAACGGATCTCACCCTCATATGTTAGCAGCTAACTGTTATTGAATAACGTAATGGGTTGAGGAGATCCCCGGGGCGGGACCTTGTCCTCTCGCAGGCCAGGCCTGCTGCCCGGCCGTCGGATGGTTCCGACACGGACTGTTCGCCGGTGCCCCCCGATCCGGCTCGCCGATCCTGGGGTGAGGAATGTGGCTGGCGGGAAAGTGTCGGTGGCCTCCAATACAGTTGAGCGCGTGGAAGACGAGTACGACGGCGAACCCGAGGACGAGTACGCACCCCTGGACGAGGGATACCTCGACGAGCCCGCCTTCGAGCAGGAGGGGCCGGGCCTCTTCGACGAGCCCGGGGACGAGGGACCAGCGGCCCCCGCGTCCGAGGTGCCGTCGCATCCGGTCGCGGACGACCAGCGGGCACGCGCCGAGGTCGCGCCCCCACCGCTGGCGCTCTACCGGCGTTACCGCCCGGATTCGTTCGCCGAGGTGATCGGCCAGGACCACGTCACCGTGCCCCTGATGCGGGCCCTGGACAACAACCGCGTCAACCACGCCTACCTGTTCTCCGGGCCGCGCGGCTGCGGCAAGACCACCTCCGCCCGCATCCTGGCGCGCTGCCTGAACTGCGAACAGGGCCCCACGTCCACGCCCTGCGGGGTCTGCCGTTCCTGCCAGGACCTGGCGCGCGGCGGGCCGGGCAGCATCGACGTGATCGAGATCGACGCCGCCAGCCACGGCGGTGTCGAGGACGCCCGCGACCTGAGGGAACGTGCCTTCTTCGCCCCGGTGCACAGCCGCTACAAGATCTACATCGTCGACGAGGCCCACATGGTCACCACCGCGGGTTTCAACGCGCTGCTGAAGCTGGTCGAGGAACCCCCGCCGCACGCGAAGTTCGTCTTCGCCACCACGGAACCGGAGAAGGTCATCGGCACCATCCGGTCGCGCACCCACCACTACCCGTTCCGTCTGGTGCCGCCGCGCCTGCTCGGTGAATACCTTTCCGGGATCTGCGCCACGGAGGGTGTGGTGGTGGAGCCGTCAGCCCTGCCGCTGGTGGTGCGCGCGGGTGGCGGATCAGTGCGCGATTCCCTGTCGGTGCTGGATCAGCTGCTCGGCGGCGCCGGTCCGGAGGGTGTCTCCCACGACCAGGCGGCGGCGCTGCTCGGATTCACCCCGGACGCGCTGCTGGACGAGATCGTCGACGCCTTCGCCGCGGGGGATGCGGCGGGGGTGTTCCGCAGCATCGACAAGATCATCGAGATCGGCCAGGATCCCCGCCGGTTCGCCGAGGACCTGTTGCGGCGGTTGCGGGACCTGGTGATCCTCGCCGCGGTGCCGCAGGCCGCCGAGAACGGCATGCTGGAGGTTTCCGCGGACCAGGCGCAGCGTCTCGCCACGCAGGTCGCGGGCATGGGTGCGGGGGAGCTGACCCGCGCCGCCGAGGTGATCGCCGACGGTCTGACGGCCATGCGCGGCACCACCGCGCCCCGCCTGCACCTGGAGCTGATGTGCGCCCGGGTGCTGCTGCCCGGGGCCGACACCGACGAACGCGGCCTCCACGCCCGGATGGACCGGTTGGAGCGGCGGGTCGGGATGATCGGCGACGGGGCACCCGCGCCGGCGCCGCAGGAGCAGCGACCCCCGCAGCAGGACCGGCAGCCATCGCCTCGGCAGCCCGCCCCGGAGCCGCGCCCCGAACAGGCCCCTCGGCCCGAGCAGCGGCCCCCGCGACCCGAGCCCGCCGCGCCGCACCAGCAGCAACGCTCGCAGTCGGAGCCCACGCAGCCGCCCCGGCAATCCCAGCCCGGCAGGCCGCAGCGCCGCCCGGCCGGGGCGCCGCCCGCCGGCGCGCAGACCCCCGCCCCCCAACGTCCCCCACAGCCCGGGCCGGAGGCGCCGCACCCGGCCCAGAGTGGGCGCACCCTGACCACGCCGGAGCTGCGTCAGGTGTGGCCCAGCGTCCTGGAGGACGTGAAACGTCGCCGCCGTTTCGCCCACATGATGCTCAGCAAGCACGCGCAGGTGCTGGACGTCACCGACGGGCAGCTGCTGCTCGGTTTCAGTGACGCCGGGGCCAGGGAGAATTTCTCCTCCTCCGGGGTTGGGGACCTGCTTGTCCAGGCCATCATCACGGTCATAGGCGTCGAGGTGCGCATCCAGGCCGTGATGTCCGGCGCCAACGAACGCCCCGCCCAGCCGGAGCAGCAGGCCGCGCCCCCAACCCCGGAACGTGAGGACCCGCGGCAGGAACCCCCGCCGGAGCCCAGGCAGCCGCGTCGCCGGCCCGAGCCGACACCACCCACACCTCCGGAACCTGATCCCGAACCCGAGATCGCCGAGGACGACCAGAGCCTGGAGAACGCCGATGAACTGGCCGCCCAGCTCCTCGCCGACGTGCTGGGGGCCGAGATCATCCCCGACGAGCCCCTTAGTTGATCCGGCCAATTGAAGTTGGTTGAGCCGAACTTCACGAGCGTCAGGGGTTTCGACTCGGGTCGCTCGTTCCTCGCGACCCGGTTCAACCAGCTTGGGGGAGGGGTGTTCGCGACCCGGCTCAACCGGCTTTGGGGGAGGGGTGTTCGCGACCCGGCTCGACCAGCTTCGGGGCCCGATCGGCGCGCGGGAGAACTCGTTTGTCCGTGGGACCTTTTATCATTGAGCGCGACGGAAGGACGCCATGACCGAAGGATTCGACATGAATGCGCTGCTGGCCCAGGCCCAGCAGATGCAGGAACAGATGCTCGCTGCCCGCGACAACCTGGCCGCCAGGGAGTTCGAGGCCGCCGCGGGTGGCGATCTCGTCACGGTGAAGCTCAACGGGTTGGGTGAGCTGCTGGACGTGACCATCGCGCCCGCCGCCTGTGACCCGGAGGACACCGAGAGCCTGTCCGCGTTGATCGTCGCCGCTTTCCGGTCGGCGCGCCAGCAGGTGGAGTCGGCGGCTGCCTCCGCCACCCCCCAGATCCCGGGAATGGGTTTCTGAGTTGTACGAGGGCCCCATTCAGGACCTGATCGATGAGCTGAGCCGCCTGCCCGGTATCGGCCCGCGCGGCGCGCAGCGCATCGCCTTCCACCTGCTCGACGCGCCCGATGAGGAGGTCTTCCAGCTCGCCGACGTGCTGCGTCGCGTCAAGGAGGCGGCGCGGTTCTGCGAGGTGTGTTTCAACGTGTCGCAGGAAACCCGCTGCCGGGTGTGCCGCGACCCGCGTCGCGACCGGTCGCTGCTGTGCGTGGTGGAGGAGTCGAAGGACGTGGTCGCCATCGAACGCACCGGCGAGTTCCGCGGCACCTACCACGTGCTGGGTGGGTCGATCTCTCCGATCGACGGCCGCGGCCCCGGCGACCTGCACACCCGGGAACTGTTCCAGCGCCTCGCCGACGGGACCGTCACCGAGGTGATCCTCGCCACCGACCCCGACACCGAGGGCGAGGCCACGGCCTCCTACCTGGGACGGATGATGCGCGACTTCGGGGTGCGCGTCACCCGGCCCGCATCCGGGCTGCCCGTCGGCGGCGACATCGAGTACGCCGACCAGATCACCCTCGGCAGGGCCTTCGAGGGACGCCGTTCCATGTTCGGCGACGAACCCGAACCGGCACCCCAACCCACCCCCGAGGAGCCCGTGCGGGATGAGGCGAGGGGGGACGAGCGGGAATACAACACGGCCTACCAGTCGCTGGTGGGAACCCCGGCCCGCTGACCGGCCGCGCCGGCACCCCGGTCCTGCATCGTCGGCCGGGGTCGTTCACACCGGAGACCCCGCCGGCGGTCCTGCTCTCGCCCGCGAGCGCATTCCGTGCGGCCGGGAGCGGGAATCCCGCACCCGCTGTGCAGGAATTCCCTGATCGCACGGCCCGCGTCTCCCTCACAGGTGTGGGTGAGACCGTCACCGTCCGCGGAGCCAATCCAGTATGGCGGGGACCCGTTGCGTGACGGCGAGCCAGAGCAGGTCGCCTTTCCGGGAATGGTCGCCGGGATGAATCCGGGGTCTCGCACATCACATCGGCGGTGGCGATTTGCGACCGGACCGGTCCACACATGAGCCGGCTTCGGCCAGGCGGCGAACGACTTCCGTCGATGGGGACGACGTGGTGGGTGAGTGCATCTATAGTCCTGTCATGTTGTCGCGGTGGCGGTGGCTTGCTCGACGGGCAAGGGGGTCCGTGGGGTTGCTGGCCGTGCTCCTGGCGCTGTCCGCGGTCGTTGCGGGTGTCCTTTCCGGGGTGCTCGGCCGGGCGGCTTTCGAGGAGGGATCCGCTGCCCGCCGGGCGCTGACCGTCGACGGGACGGCCGGCGCCGAGATCGTCACCCGCCGGGCCGCCGACCCGGCCGTTCAGGACGAGACAGTGCGGCGCATCATCGGATCGTGTTTCGGGGACGTGCCGGTGGAGGTGACACGCGACGTCGTCGCCGATCCCGTCGTGATCGCAGGAGCCTCCGAGGCGGAACCCTTCGCCAGGTGGACGATCCGGCCCGAGCCCGCCCGGATCACGGCGGAACACCTCGATCCCCTCGCCCGGGGTGCCACCGCCCTGAGGCAGCAGCTGCGTTCCAGCGAAGTTGGTGTGCGGGGTGTGCAGGTGCTGGGCGACCTGGAGAAAACCACCACCTCGGCTGCCCGGAACCTCGCGGTGGCGCGGGCCCTGTCCTGGATTCCGTCGGGGTTGCTGGCCATCGTCGCCGCGCTGGCCGTTTCCCGGGTGACGAGGCTGCTTGCAATCACCCGGGAAACCGAGATGCTGCAGCTGCTGGGCCGCGGCGCCACCGGAGGTCAGGTGCTGTTCGCCAATCTGGTGGAGGCGGGCGTCGTGGCCCTGGCGGGTTCGTTCGCCGGTTCGGGTTTGGCGTGGGTGGTGCTGACTCTTTTCGGCGGCGTCCCGGTGGCGCCGGTGCTGGCGGGTGGGGCCGCCACCCTGGGGCTGGTGCTGGGTTGTGTGGCCCTGGCCGGGATCGGGCGGCTGCGTGGGCCGGGCCGGGACGAGACCTCGCGGCTGCGTGCGGGCAGGTTGCGGACGGCGGTGGCCGCCACGTCGCTGGCGTTGGTCGCGGGAGGGGCGGGGCTGGCCTCGGCGCAGTTGCTGCGCGTCGGATCGACGATCCGATGGGACCGGGAACGCCCCGTTCCCGACTGGCTGGCCACCGCGGCCCCCGCGCTGCTCCTGTTGCTGGCCGCCCTGGTGGCGGTGGCCCTGCTCGGCCCCCTGGCGCGTCTCGCCGAGGTGTTGCTGCTGCGGGGTCGTGGTCTCACAGGTGCGCTGGCCGCTGCCCAGGTGGCGCGGAACCTGGGGGCCTTCGCCGTCGCGGCCGTGGCCACCGTGCTGGCCGTCGGAACCACCCTCCTGGCGGCGGGATACGACGGCACCGCCCCGCCCCTGCAGCAACGGCTCAGGAACCTCGCCGCCGGGGCGCCCGTGGTGGCGGACCTGCGGGAGGCCGACGCGGATGTGGGGCGGTCGACCTCCCAGCCCTCGACCCCCGTGTGGCGTTACCCGGAGGCCTCGATCGGCCCGGTCGCGCTGACCGCCATCGCCGCCGACATCCCCGGGCTGGCTGCGGTCTCCGGTCAGAGCCTGCCGGAAGGCCTGGGGGCGCAACTGCCAGGACAGCGCCTGCCGGTTGCCATCACCCCGCGGCTCGCCGAGGAGACGGGGCTCGCGGTGGGTGATGAGTTCCAGATCCAGCTCTTCTCCCGGTATCTGCTGGCCGTGGTCGCCGCCAATGTTGAGGCCGTTCCCGGGACGACCCGGTCGAACGCCCTGCTGGCGGATGCCGGTTCGCTCCGGCGGGCGCTGGAGAGCCGGGGAGCGGAGCTGCCCGCCCCCTCCCAGCTGTGGCTGTCCCCGGTGGGGGAGGACCCCCGGGAGGCCGCCGACCGGTTGCGCGGAATGCCCGGGACCTCGGCGGTGACCGTCACACCGGCGGAGGCCGCCCCCGACGATCCCAGCCGTCTGGTCGCGTCCCGGTTCCGTTCGGCGGCCCTGGGGTCGGTGGTGCTGGCGGTGCTGGGGATCGGGGCGGTTGCCTTCACCCAGGCCGGGATGCGCCGCGGCCAGGTGGTGGTGTTGCACGCCCTCGGCGCCGACGCCGGGAGCCAGGTCCGCGGCCGGGTCCTGGAACTGCTCGGGGTCGTGGTCTTCGCCGCCGTGTTCGGGGCCGGTGCGTCCTGGCTGCTCTGCCGGGTCCTGATGGCCGGTCTGGCCGGCGGTGTCGTAGCGCCCGGGACGGTGTCGCTGCCCATCGAGCAGCGCATCGAACCCGCCTGGCCCGGTGCGCTGCTGGCCGTTTTCGCGTTCCTGATCGCGGTGACGACGTGGGCGCTGGGCCGCGTCATCCGCGGGCAGGTCCGGGACGGACACCTCCGGGAGGAGGCGACATGAAACTTTCCCGGCTGGCGCTCCGCATGTTCACCGCCGAGATCTGGGCGCCTTTGCTGCTGGCGCTGTTCGCAGCCGTGGTTTCGGGGCTGGTCACCCTGGCGCCGCGCGCCCTGGCGCAGGCCGACGCGGAATACCTGGCCTCCCGGGTGGGGGAGGTCTCGGCCATCCGCGGCGATCTCCGCGCCCGGTGGGACACCGAGGTCGCGGTGGGTGGCAGCGGCACCGACGAGGCGTGGGGCATCTGGTTCGACTCCCTGAACCGGTTGCGCGCCGCGCAACCCGAACCGCTGCGCGGACTGCTCGGGTCGCCCCAGATACTGGCCCATCTGGGGGCTCAGTCCGTTTTCATCCCGCAGGGCACCGAGTTCTACCAGGTTCGCGTCACCCTGACCGCCAACCCCGAGATGACGAGCCAGCTCGAGTTGGTCTCGGGACGCTGGCCGCAACCCGGGGCGTCGCCGCAGACCGGGGACGTGGAGGTGGTGCTTCCCGACGACGTCGCGGCCCGGATCGGCAAACGGGTGGGTGACGCGCTGGGTGAGGGCATCGCCCTGGTGGGCACCGTGCGCATCGCCGACCCCGCCGCCCCGCGCTGGCGGTTCGACCCGAGCCTCCAGCTGGAACAGGAGGTGGATCCCAACAGCGGCACCGCCGCCACCGTCGCCGCCTTCATGGCCCCCGAGGACCTGCTGAACGTCGCGGCCGAGAGCGGGACCCGGGTCGGTTTCTTCGCCTGGTATCCCCTCGACGCCGCATCGCTGGCGGCGGGACGGGTCTCGCTGTCCGAGCTGCGCACCCAGCTCGTCGGTTTCCAGTCCGATGTCCGTGAGGTGGTTCCGACCGGCGCGCTGGAACCCGCCCTGAAACGCCAGGAGGCCCGGTTCAGCACAGGGCTTACCGAGGTGCTCGACGAGATCGTGAAACAGCAACGCACCACGGCCTCGCTGGTTGCCGTCGTGGTCGCGGGACCCGTCGGGGTGGCGGTGGCGTTGATGCTGGTGGCGGCCCGGATGGTGCTGCAACGACACCGGGCGACGCTGGCCATCACCCGGTCCCGTGGCGCCTCACCGCGGCAGCTGCGCGTCTGGGCGGCCGGCTGGGGGCTGCTGGCCGGGATGCCCGCCGCGTTGCTGGGGCACCTGGCAGCGACCCTCCTGGTGCCCTTCGACGTTGGTGCCTGGCAGTGGCTGCCCACCATTTGGGCCGGGCTGTTTCCCGCCGCGATGCTGGCGCTGGGCGTCGAGGCCACCACCCCCACGGGGCGCCGGGACCTGTCGGTAAGTGGCGGCGGGCGCTGGCGGATCGCCGCGGAGGTGGCCGTGCTGGCGGGTGCCGCACTGGCCTGCTGGCAGCTGTTCACCCGCGACGCCGGCTCGGAGGCGGGAATCGACTGGCTCGCGACCCTCACCCCGCTGGCCCTGGCGGCCGCCGGGTGCGTGGTCGCGCTGCGGTTCTACCCGCTTCCCCTGACCGGGTTGGTCCGGTGGTTCCGGCGAGGCCCGGGGCTGACGGGGTTCCTGGGGGCGACCCGCGCGCTGCGTGCCCCCGCGGCGGGTGGGGTTCCCGCCATGGCGGTGGTGCTCGGAGCCGCCGTCGCGGTGGCCGGCGTCGGCCTTTTCGGCACCGTCTCCCACGGCGCCCGGGCGGCGGTCTGGCAGGACGTCGGGGCGGCCGTGAAGCTGTCGGGGCCGCGCATCACCGACGACCTGCTGGCGAAGGTGAGGGCCATCGACGGGGTGGTGGCTGCCGGGAGGCTGTTCTTCACGGGGAACCAGCGCGACCTCAAGGGCCACGACGTGAGGTTGTGGCTGGCCGAACCCGAACTCGCGCGGGTCTGGGCCCAGGGCATCGAGACGCAACCGCCCCGGGAGTTCTGGGAGGACGGCGAACCGAAGGTGCTCACCAGCGAGGGCATCGGGAGGGGCACCGCGAGCCTGGCGGAGCTGGGCAGGGCGCGGCTGGTCGGATCGCTGCCCGCGCTGCCCGGGGCCGGCGAGACCGGCGACTGGGCGCTGGCCAGGACCGACCAGTGGCGGGGCAGCCCGGGTTCCCCGGCGATCCTGCTGGTGGCCACCGGGCCCGGGACCGATCCCGCGTCCATCGCGGCCCAGCTGCAGGAGCTGGAACCCTACGCCCAGGTGCTGACCGCGGCCGACGGCCTGACCGCGGTGGCGGATCACCCGGCCCTGTCGTTGCTGCAACGCATCTTCGCCGTCTCCGGTGCGCTGGCCGGTGTCTTCGCGGTCGCGGCGGTGCTGCTGGTTCAGGTGATGGGTGGTCCCGACCGGCTGCGGCTGCTGGCGGTGCTCCGCACCATGGGCGCCACCGGTGAACAGGCCCGGGGCATCACCGCCTGGGAGTTGGGGCCGCTGGTCGGGGTGGCGCTGAGCCTCGGGGTTGTCCTGGGGCTCGGAACCGGATGGCTGCTGGTTTCCTGCCTCGACCTCAGCGGATTGACCACCGGAAACCACCGGCCCGCCTGGCACCCGGACCTGGTTGCCCTGGCAGCGGTGGTGGCGGCGCTGGTGTGCGGCGCGGCGGCGGCGGTCGTGGTGAGCGCCCGGGCGGCCGGGCGGGCCAGTTTGAGCAGGGTGCTGCGAATCGGGGAGGAAGGATGAACATTCCACAGATCTGGTGCGAGGACCTGGTGCGCATCTACTCGACCGACGGGATCGAGGTGCAGGCGCTGCAGGGCCTCAACCTGAGCATTGACGAGGGCGACGTGGTGGCGTTGGTGGGGGCCTCCGGGTCGGGCAAGTCGACGCTGCTGGGGATCCTGTCCGGCAACGACCGGCCCACCGCAGGGCGGGCGCGTGTCGCCGGGGTGGAGCTGACCACCATGAACCGCGCCCAGCGGGTCGACTACCAGCGGCACGTGGCCGGGTTCGTCCGGCAACGGACCTCCAGCAACCTGCTGCCCTACCTGAGCGCCGCCGAGAACGTCGCCCTGCCCATGGTCATCGCGGGCCGCAGGGAACGGGACGGGCGGGTGCGGGAACTTCTGGGGCTGCTGGGCGTTTCGGACTGCGCCGACCGGCGTCCCGCGCAGCTCTCCGGCGGGCAGCAGCAACGGGTCGCCATCGCCGCGGCGCTGGCCAACGACCCCCGGGTATTGCTCGCCGACGAACCGACCGGGGAACTGGACCGGGAGAACTCCGCGCAGGTCCTCGAGGCGATGCGCCGGGCCGCGGAGAACCTCGGCACCACGGTGCTGATCGTCACCCACGACCGGGGCGTCAGCTCCCATGTGCGCCGCACCGTCGCCATCCGAGACGGCCGCACCTCCACCGAGGTGATCCGCCGCAGGATCACCGGCCCGGACGGCCGGGAGAGCACCCTCGCCGAGGAGTACACCGTGATCGACCGGGCAGGGCGCATCCAGATCCCGCAGGAACACGTGATCCGTCTCGGGTTGAAGGACCGGGTGCGGATCCTCGGGGAGGAGGACCACATCACCGTGCGGCGAGGAGAGGACCGATGAGTGTGCTCAGGGGCGTGGGGCTGGGACGCAGATACGGTTCGGGGCAGACCGCGGTGGAGGCCTTGGCAGGCGTGGACGTCGAGGTGAGGGCCGGGCGTCTCACCGTGGTGCGGGGCCCGTCGGGTTCCGGCAAGACGACGCTGCTGAACCTCCTCGGTGGCCTGGACCGCCCCACCAGCGGGCGGGTGCTGCTCGGCGACGACGTCCTGTCGGAACTGTCCGAGGCCGAACTGGCCGCCGCCAGACGCGACCGCATCGGCTACGTCTTCCAGAATTTCGGGCTGATCCCCGTGCTGTCCGCGGCCGAGAACGTCGAGGTGCCGCTCCGGCTGCGCCGGATGGAACGCGGGCAACGCGACGAGCGGGTGGCGGAGGTCCTCGAACTGGTGGGCCTGACCCGTCACGCCGGGCAGCGGCCGGGGGAGCTGTCCGGCGGGCAGCAGCAGCGGGTCGGGATCGCGCGGGCCCTGGTGGCGCGCCCCGAGGTCCTCATCGCCGACGAACCGACCGGGCAGCTCGACTCCGAGACGGCCGAGCGGATCATGGACCTGATCCTCGAATTGACCCGGATCCGCGGCACCGCGACCGTGGTGGCCACCCACGACCCGCTGCTGATCTCGCGTGCCGACGAGGTCCTTGAACTGCGCGACGGCCGAGTGGTCGCGGGGCATCCGGGGTAAGCGGCGTCCTTGCACGCGCGCCGTGTAGGAAAACAACGGGTGTGCACGAATGTGCAATCGGGTTGTGAACGTTCGTGCAAAGAGGGAGGCTGGGGTCACCGAGCGAAGGAGCCATCAAATGACAGTCCTGTCCCAAGAACAGCGCGCCACATCCCTTGAGGCCATGACCTCCCAGAAATTCGATGTCCTCGTCATCGGTGGCGGTGTCACCGGAGCGGGGATCGCTCTCGACGCCGCGGCGCGCGGCTTGAGCACCGCCGTCGTGGATGGCCAGGACTGGGCCGCCGGCACGTCGTCGCGGTCCTCCCGGCTGGTTCACGGCGGGCTCCGCTACCTCTACAACCTCGATTTCAAGCTGGTGGCCGAGGCCCTCAGGGAACGCGGCCGGCTGCTGACCACGATCGCCCCGCACCTCGTCGAGGCGCAGCCCTTCCTGTGGCCGCTGAAGACCCCCGTCATCGAGCGCGCCTACTCCGCGGTCGGTGTCGGCATGTACGACGCCCTCGCGCGCATCGGCTCCAAGGGTCGCAAGACCGTGCCGATCCAGCGTCATCTCTCCAAGGCCGGGGCGATACGGCGCTTCCCGGAGATCAAACGCGACGCCCTCGTCGGTGCCATCGAGTTCTACGACGCCCGCGTCGACGACGCCCGCCTCGTGATCACGCTGATCCGCACCGCAGTCAAGTACGGGGCCGTCGCCGCCAGCCGCGTCAAGGTCACCGAGATCCTCAAGGACGGGCGCGGCCGGGCCTGCGGGGTCAAGGCCGTCGACCTGGAAACCGGCAACGAGTTCACCATCGAGGCCGACCGGATCATCAACGCCACCGGCGTTTGGACCGAACAGACCCAGGACCTCGCGGGCGGCACCGGGGGGTTGAAGGTGCTCACCAGCAAGGGAATCCACATCGTCATCCCGCGCGAACGTCTCAAGGCCACCACGGGCCTGTTCCTGCGCACCGAGAAGTCGGTGCTGTTCATCATCCCGTGGCAGCACTACTGGGTGATCGGCACCACCGACACCGCCTGGCACGAACAACTCGAACACCCCGTGCCGACCTCCGAGGACATCGACTACGTGCTGGATCACGCCAACGAGGTCCTCGACCCGCCGCTGACCCGCGACGACATCATCGGAACCTACGCCGGGCTGCGGCCGCTGCTCCAGCCGAAGGTGCTCGATGAGTCGAAGTCGACGAAGGTCTCGCGCGAACACACCGTCACCGAGGTGATCCCGGGCATGGTGGCCATCGCCGGCGGCAAACTCACCACCTACCGGGTGATGGCCGAGGACGCCGTCGACTTCGCCCTGGGGAAGTCCCTCGCGAAGGCGCGGCCCTCGGTGACGGCGCAGCTGCCGCTGCTGGGTGCCGAAGGTTTCGACGCCGTCGAGAACCAGGCGCACCGTCTGGGCGTGAAGTACGGCTTCGACGCCGACCGGCTGCATCACCTGGTGCGCCGCTACGGCTCCGAACTGCCCGACCTGTTCGCCGCGATCGACGAGGACCCGAGCCTCGGCAAACCCCTTGAGGCGGCCCCGCAGTTCCTGCGCGCCGAGGTCCACCGCGCCTGCGCAGTCGAGGGTGCCCTGCACCTGGAGGACATCCTCGTCTCCCGGGTGCGCCTCAACTCCGAGGCCCGCGACCGTGGCGGCGCCGCCGTCGACGAGGTGGCCGAGATCGCAGCGTCCGTCCTCGGCTGGGACAAGGCCCGCCTGGAACAGGAGAAGTCGAACTACCGGGAGCGGATCGCCGCGGAACTGGCCGCCGAGGAGCAGGCCACCGACGCCACCGCCTCGGCCGCCCGAATGGTCGCGGAGGACATCGTCGGCTGAGAGGTCGCACACCGATCGAGCCCGTGCTCTCCTGAAGCAGGCCGGCTCAACCAGCTTGGGAATGGCGAAGTTGGTTGAGCCGGCCTGTGAGCGTCAGCGAGTGGGTCGTGTCGAAACCATGGTGACTGGGGTTGGGTTCTGGCTACCGGGTGTCAGGGGTTTCGACTCGGGTCGCTCGTTCCTCGCGACCCGGCTCAACCAGCTTGGGGAGGGGTGCTCGCGATCCGGCTCAACCGGCCCCAGCCGGACTCAGTCCAGCAGCCCGCACTCGTGGGCGATCAGCACCAGCCCGACGCGGTCGCGGGCCTGGAGCTTGGCCAGCAGCCGGCCGATGTGGGTTTTGACGGTGCCCTCGGCCATGTAGAGACGGGAACCGATCTCGGCGTTGTTGGCGCCCCGCGCCACCTCCATCAGCACCTCGCGTTCCCGCTCGGTCAGCCCGTCCAGCCGGGAATCGTCGCGGGGTTTGCCGGCCGGCAGTTTCGGGGCGACGTGATCCAGCAGGCGCCGCGTGGCGGTCGGCGCCACCACCGCCCCACCGCCGGCGACGGTCCGGATCGCACCCAGGAGGTCGTCTGGCAGGGCGTCCTTCAGCAGGAACCCGGAGGCCCCGTTGCGCAGGGCCGCGAAGACGTACTCGTCCAGGTCGAAGGTGGTCAGCACCAGCACCTTCGTCTCCCCGCCGAGCTCCGTGATCTGGCGGGTGGCCTCGGTGCCGTCCATGATCGGCATGCGGATGTCCATCAGCACCACGTCAACCGGCTGCGACTTGACCACCATCACCGCGTCCGCCCCGTTCGAGACCTCGCCGACGGTTTCCATGTCGTCGGCGGAGTCGATCAGCATGCGGAATCCGCTGCGCACCAGAGACTGGTCGTCGGCCAGCAGAACCTTGATCATCCATTCCTCCTCACTTCAGCCAGCCCCGTCCCAGCTGGGAGGGCAGGGGCAGTCTCGCCCTGACCTCGTAACCGCCGCCGGTGCGTGGGCCTGCCTTGAAGGTACCGCCCATTGCCGCGACGCGCTCGCGCATCCCCCGCACCCCGGCTCCCCGTCCCTCGGTGGAGGCCTGGACACCGACCCCGTCGTCGGTGACGCGAATGTCGATGGCCTCCGGTTCGCAGGTGATCGTCGCGGTGGCCCGGGCGGTCGGGCCAGCGTGTTTGAGGAAGTTCGTCACCGACTCCTGCACCACCCGGAAGGCGGTCAACCCCAGCGAGTCCGGGACGGGGGGCAGCTCCTCCGGCATCTCCAGGGTGATCCTGGGACCGGCCTTGGTAACCATCTCCGGGATCTGCGGCAGCGAAGGCGTCGGTCCGAAGGATGCATCCGACTCGCCCCGGAGCAGGGAGACGATCCGGCGCATCTCCCCGATCGAGCTGCGGCCCGTGCGGGCGATCACGTTCAGCGCCTCGACGGCAGCCTCGGGTTTCTTGGTGGCCAGGGCCTTCGCGCCCTCGGCCTGCACGACGATCACCGACAACGAGTGCGCCACCACGTCGTGCAGTTCCCGGGCCACCTCGGTGCGGGCCCTGTCGGCGGCCAGCTCCGTCGCATCCCGGGTGTTGCGGGCCCCGGCCAGGAAACGTTCCTCCGCGAGGGTCTCGTCGAGTTTGGTCACCTGGTTCTGGACCGCCACCCGCCTGCCGAACAGGTAGGCATTGGCCATCAGCGACAGACACAGCAGGCTCAGCAACCCGCCCGCCAGGAACTGTTGGCCCTCCGGGATCCGGCCCAGCCACGACAAGGGTCCGAGGATGGATGCGGCGATCCCCAGGGGAATTACCACCAGCCCTGCGGTGACGCTCAGGTGTTTGGCGGCGGAGAAGACGATCACCAGCACCACGAGCATCGCTGGCACGGGGGAGGGGACCTGCAGCACCATGCCGGTGCCCGCAACCGCACACACGACCACGGCCAGCAGCGGATTGACGCGCCGGAACGCCAAGGATGCGACCATCAGCGTCGACCAGCCGATCACGGCTGCCTCCTCGGGAATCCCCAGCGCAACCAGGGGAACCACCAGGAGCAGGAACGTTCCCAACGCCGTCCCGGCGTCCAGCAGCAGGCGGCGATGCGTCTCGGAGAGATCGGCCATCATGGTCGGCAAGCCTATTCAAGGGCGGGGCGCAGCGGCGTCGGACCGTGGTCGCGGATCACCCCGAACCAACCCCACTCCGGTCTCGAAGTTGTTTCCGGGAAGGTAGGTTTGGCGTCATGATCCGCAAACTGTTCTGGACCATTCTCCTGCTGACGGGCATCTGCGTGGCAACCAGTCTGCTGGACCGTCGCCGCGCCAAACAGCGCCGCCAGCTCTGGGCCGAGGCCACCGAGCCGTTCTGAAGTCGTTCAATAACCCAGCTTCTCCTTGCGCACGGGCAACCACGCGATGGCGTCGCGCACGGCGTCGGTCTCGGTGAGTTCCGCCTCCCAGCCGAGCACATCCTTCGCCTTGGTGGAGACGGTGTAGACGCCCGCGACGTCACCGGGGCGGGGATCCCCGAAACGCACCTTCAGCGGGTCGCCGGTGATCTTCTCGAAGGAGGCCGCCAGTTCCTTGACGGTGACGCCGTTGCCGGTGCCGATGTTGAACACCTGGTAGGGGCCGGCGGCGGTGGCCTCGTCGAAGTGTTCCAGGGCGGCGACGTGAGCCCGGGCGAGGTCCCAGACGTGGATGAAGTCGCGGATACCGGAGCCGTCGCGGGTGGGCCAGTCGACGCCGGTGACGGTGAAGGTCTCCTTGTTCACCCAGGCCTCCAGAAGTTTCGCCAGCACGTGGGAGGGTTTCTCCAGCTGCTGGCCACTGCGCAGCTTCGGGTCGGTGCCGATGGGGTTGAAGTAGCGCAGCGACGCGACCCGCACGTCGCTGGCGCGCGTGAAGTCCTCGAGGATCAGTTCCACCATGAACTTGGTGCGCGCGTAGGGGGAGCCGGGCTGCAGCGGCGAGTCCTCGGTGACGACGAAGTTCTCGTCGGGGGCGTAGATGGATGCGGAGGAGCTGAACAGGAACCGCTCGACGCCGTTGCGCTGCAGGGCGGCCAAGAGGGTGACGGTCTTGGCGACGTTGTTCTCGTAGTAGGCCAGCGGTTCGGAAACGGATTCCGGCACGATGATCTTCGCGGCGCAGTGCACGACGGCGTCGATCCGCTGCTCGCCGAAGAGCCGGTCCAGTAGGGAGTCGTCGGCGATGTCTCCCTCATAGAGGGGGCGCTCGCCGATGAACTCGCGGCGCCCGGTGGAGAAGTCGTCGAGGATGATGACGTCGTGGCCGGCGTCCTCGCAGGCCGAGGCGACGGTGCTGCCGATGTATCCGGCCCCGCCGGTGATGAGTACCTTCATGTCGCAGTCTCCTGGTTCGGTTGGGGACAGTCTAGGGATTGGAACCCTGGTGGGTGGTGACGGCGTGCAGAAGCGTTGCGTCTTGGTGGGGCGGGCTCGCGTAGGGTGCTGGCGTGGGTGTCGTTCGTACCGTGGTGCTGTTCGTCCTGGCCGCCGCCGCCGAGCTGGGCGGCACCTGGCTGGTGTGGCAGGGAATCAGGGGCAACCGCAGCTGGCTCTGGGCCGGCGGCGGGTTCCTGGTGCTGGCCCTCTACGGGCTGATCGTGACCTTCCAGGGCGAGTCGTCGTTCGGGCGGATCATGGCTGCCTACGGGGGGCTGTTCATAGCCGGGGCCCTCGCGTGGGGGATCGTCGCCGACGGCTACCGACCCGACCACTGGGATCTCATCGGCGCCGGCATCTGCCTGATCGGGGCGGGGGTGATCATGTTCGCCCCGCGTGGGTGAGGGATTCCGGAAGGTTTCCCGGCTGCGCAGCACGCAACCCGGAATCGGGGCCCAAACGGGTCTTTTTCCGGTTTTAGTGCTGCGCAGCCGGGATGAGCCCGGGAGCCTCTAGGCTCGGAGAATGACGCCGGAAGAACTCATCAGGATCGTCTCCCTCCACCCTGCGGTCGCGGAGGTGCCGCAGCCGCAGCCCGAGAGGTTCAAGGAACTCGGGGTGGTCTACTTCCGGATGAACGACGGCAGGGGCCTGGGGATCAACCCGGACGTTTTCCCGGCCGGCGGAACCGGGATTCCGGAGCAGGAACTCGTTGCTCAGGTGCACCAGCATCTGGAGGAGATGTGGCAGCAGAGCATCAACCGCCCTCCGCTCGACCTGACGAACGTGGTGCCCATCGTGCGCGACGCCTCCTATTTCATGGACCGGGGCGGGGCGCGGGTGGCGCTGGTGGGGAAACTCACCGACTTCATCGGCATCGGGCTCGTCATCGACGAGCCCTCCAGCATGCGGGTCATCACCGAGGATGAACTGCCCCAGCCCCGAACGGACGTCGAGGACCTCCAGTTCTTGAGCAGGGCCTTCGAGAACTTCGGGGCCCTGGCCCACGACATCCTGGTCCAGGACGTGGGATACGACTCCGATGTCATCGCGGTGAAGAATCCCCCCGCCTACGAGGTGTCGTGGTTCGCCCAGCCCGCCTACGTTGCCAAAGCCCTGGAATACTACTCCGGGAAGACGGGCACCCCGTGGGTCGCCATCCCCGCCTTCCGCAAGGACCTGTGGCTGGTCAACTCCACGACCCGGCACTGGGGAGAGCTCATGGACCTGCTGGAACCCAAGATCGACGCCCGGGAGAGAGTCCATCCGGTTCCGCACGTCGTCGTCGACGGCAGGTGGCAGGAGTGCGTTCCGCAGCTGGAACCCGCCACGCGTCGCCGCCTGCAAACCCTCAAGTTCAACGCCGAGAACGTCGTTCACCGCGCGTGCCGGGACGCGCTGCAGCGTCACGGCGAGACGCGGGTGGACCTCATGAGCGACTTCCTGGGAACGTTCGCCGGCGACGATGTGGTGACCTTCTCGGAGGTTCCCCTGGACCTGGAAGCCACCAGCATCCCCCAGGTGGATCTGGTGGACTTCATGGACGGCGGGAACACCGTCCACCGGGTGTTGTTCGAACAGTTGGTCGCGGAACTGCCCTATCTGGTGCGTCCCCATCCGCAGTCCTACCCGCCCCGGTTCATCATCGGGCGTCCGGGCCCGGAGGACCGCGCCCGCCTGGCGGCCATTCAGCTGTGAAAAACCCGCGGGCGGAGCCGGGGCGCGGTCCGGCTCATCGGCTCCTTGCAGGGGCAGGGGCGGGTCCCGGCGCGAACTGAGAACGCGACCACTCGCAGGGCGGGATCAGGCGACGACGGGCGCGCCGCCGTCAACCCGCACGGCCTCCAGGTCGGGGTTCCGGAGGAGCCTCTCGGCGGTTCCCTCGTGGCAGCCGACGACGGTGCTGGGCAGGTCGATGTCCGCCAGGATGATGAAGGTTCCGGCTTCATCCCAGATGACGTCCGGGAGACGGTTGGGGTTCAGTCCCGTCAGCAGCTTCCGCGGTGATGTCGCAGTCATGTGATATCTCCGTCCCGGAACCGTGAGCGGCCGGGAACCCGCAGGGCGTTTCCGGTCACCCCACCCGTCCCATTCGCCAATCCAGACGCGGCCTTCCGGGACGCCGGGCAGCATCTGCCGGAGCAGCACCGGCAGGACCAGGGGACTCGGGCCGATGTCCGGTTCGTGGTCCCATCCCGGACCGGCGGTTCCCTCGTGCAGCCCGACCCCGGAGACCTCGGACCAGCCAGCGGTCGCGATTGACACTCCTTCCGGAGCGATCTCCTGCCACCGCACCAGGTGTTCCACGCCGCCGGTCCGTCGTGACGCGGGATGCAGCACCCGCACGTGGGCGGGCCAGCCCGCCCCGACCAGCGCCCGCCAGGAGTGCCCCTCCGGGATCGGACGCGGCCAGGCGACAGGTCTCACCATCCCCGGGCGATCCACTCGTCCAGGTGCGGGCGTTCCTTCCCGATGGTTGTGGAGGGGCCGTGGCCCGTGTTGACGACGGTGTCGTCGGGCAGGATGAGCAGGTGTTCCCGGATCGAGGCGATGATCCGGTCGAAGTCCGAGTAGTCCCAGCGGGTGGCCCCCGGGCCGCCCTCGAAGAGGGTGTCGCCGGTGAAGACCACCCCGTCGGTGACGAAACACGTCGCGCCCGGGGTGTGCCCCGGGGTCACGACCGCCCGCAGCGTGACCCCGGCGACCGTGAACTCGTCGCCGTCGGCGATGGGCCGGAACGCCTCGTGCGGGTGGGTTTCCCGCCACAGGAACTCGTCCGCGGGGTTCAGGTGGATGGGAGGGTCGTCCATCAGGGCCGCGAAGGCCGGGGCTGCCGTCACGTGGTCCCAGTGCCCGTGGGTCAGCAGCACCGCCCTCACCTTCCGGTCGCCGACGGCGAGTGCGATGCGGTCGGGTTGGTGGGCCGGATCGATGACGATCACTTCCCGGTCATCGCCGACGATCCAGGCGTTGTTGGTGAAGTCCGGTTGCCCGGGGGCCTCCGTGATCAGTTTCTCGATGTTCATGCCACCCAGTCTGCCCGCTTGGCCGAAGCGCCGCGGGAAATCGGGCCGGGCCTCTCAGGAACCTTCCCCCGAGGTGGTCAGGGCGGAGCCCTCGGCGATGGCCTGCAGCGCCGCCAGGTGGGACTTCCACAGCTTGCGGCCCTTCGGGGTGAGGCTGAACCAGGTGCGGGGACGTTTCCCGATGTAGCCCTTGCGGACGGCGACGATCCCGAGGCCCTCGAGCTGGCTGGCCTGGCGGGAGAGCACGGAGTCGGAGACCTGGAGGTGGTTGCGCAGGGTGGCGAAATCGATCTGCTCTACCCCGGCCAGCCCTGCCACCAGCGAGAAACGAACCGGGTTGGTGAACTCGTCCACCAGCTTGTGCCGGGGATGTCCGGTGCTCATCTGCGTGCCTCCACGAAGGCGCCGACGAAGGACGCGACCGCTATCACCGCCGCGAGTGGCACCCGGACCGCGGCTGTGGGGAAGAACATGGAGATGATCCAGCACAGGGTCCAGACCGCCATGTAGATGCCCCAGCGAATCACGAAACCGTTCTTGGCGACCTTCGCGAACGTGACCACGAGGATCAGGGGTGCCAGGAGCCAGACCATCATGCCGATGAAGGAGACGGGGTCGAAATCGATGTCGCGATTGGCCAGCAGGTACACGGAGGTGGCGGCACCCAGGCTCATCTGGGTGGTTATCGTCGGCCATCCCGCGTTTCCCCGGGTGTGGGTGAGGGTGGTCTCGGCCTGCCGCAACAGGTTTGCGGCCTCCTCGGAGGTGGGGTTCGGGTGTTCGGTCATGTCATCCTCCCGGGATGGCGGGCAACAATTGACAGCTAGACTAACAAGTAGTTTCTAAAGTGGCAAGTAATTGTTTGGGTCATGTCGGTCAGGTGGCCAGTTTTGACGCCGATCATCCGATGGTGTGTCCGCCGCACGTATGGTCGGGCCCATGAGTCGAGAAGAAGCGATCAGGATCCTCGCGACGCATCCCGGGGTGGTCGAGGTGCTGGATGCCCCGCAGCCGGGGGAGCCGGATTCGGGGATGCTGATGTTGCGCCTGGAGGACGAGCAGGTGATCGGGATCGACCCCCGCCTGGCCGAACCGGTTCACGCCGGCGAGCCCGAGGCCGCCCGCATCGCCCGGGTGCACCGCGCGGTGGACGTCATGAGCGCTTCCGGTGAGGCGGGCGAGAAGGACCTCGAGGCCGTCGTCCCGCTGGTCCGCAGCGCCGACTACTTCGTGCCACAGGGGCAGCTGGCCCCGGCGGCGGTGGGGTGGCTAACCGAGTTCATCGGTTTCGGGCTGGCCATCGACGAACCGACCACTCTCCGCGTGGTGTCCGAATCGGATCTGCCGGGCGACCGGATCGCGGAGTACGACATCGAGCTCCAGGGCAGGGCCATCGGCAACCTGCGCCTCATGGAGGAGGCCATGGCCTTCTCCGAGATGGGGCTCGGGCCCGATGTGCTGACCCTGACCACTCCGCCCGGGAACGAGGCGGCCTGGTTCGCGGATGCCGCGGCCATGGAGGAGCTCCTGGGCGGGCTCGGCGAGCGCACGGGTACCACCTGGGCGGTTATCCCCGCCCGTCGTAACGATGTCTTCCTGGTCAACGTCGCGACGGACCGCTGGGATGACCTCCTCGACGACCTGGAGGAGGCCGTCCTCGCCCGCGACGGCATTCATCCGTTGCCCCATGTGGTGGCCAACCGGCGCTGGCAGCTGAGCCTGCCACCGAGGACCTCCCAGCTCGGGAGGCGACTGCAAAAGCTCAGGCAACACGCGGAGTGGCGTGTCTACGACGTCCTCAAGGATGCGATCCGGAAGGATTACGACCACTACGTGTCCGACTACGAGGACCTCTACTCCTTCGATGAGCCCTTCTCGATGGCCTTCGTCCCCGAGGACGTGCCCGGTGCCAGCATTCCGGTGGTGGACGTGATCACCTTCGAACGCGGGCACAGCGTCCTGAACGTGCCCTACGCCGAGGTGGTCGGGCAGCTTCCGCACCTCGTCAAACCCCATCCCGGCACGCACCCGCCGCGGGTGATCGTCACCCACCCCTCGGAGGAGGACTACGCCCGGCTGAGGTCGCTGAGGCTTCGGGTTTCCTCGCGGTGAGGCGCCGCCCACCCCGATCTCCCCGGTGACGTGATCACTGGGGTTTCTCGCTCTCGCGGATGAGGGAGATGGCCAGGGGGGTGAGCAGCTGGCGGACGCTGTCCCCGTTGTAGCCTTGGATCTCGTAGGAGTACAGCGCATCGAAGATGGTGAGGATGTGCTCGGTGGGGAGCACGAACTTCACGTCCATCCTCGCCGCCAGGCTCTCGATGAACCCGACGAGGGCCGGGCGGGTCTCCTCGTTGAGCTGTTCGAGCCGGGTCACCAGGCCGGGGGAGCGCAGCGCCCGCAGGCGGATCTCCGTGAGGGTGACCTTCATCTCCCGGCTGGGTGCGAGGACCTTCAGGAAATGCTCCAGGGTGGTGCTGGTCACCGTCTCGACGTCCGCATCCGGGGGTAGTTCCGCGATGGTCTCGGACAGGCTGGCGAGCACGTTGTCGCGGTAGCGTTCGATGATGGCCATGCACAGGTCATCCTTGGACGTGAAATTGGAGTAGAAGGCCCCCCTGGTGAATCCCGCGGCCTCGCACAGCTGTTCCACGCTGGTCGCGTCAATGCCCCGGGCCGCGAACTGGGTGATGGCTGCCTCCACCAGCCGGCCCACGGTGGCCTCCCGGCGCGGCGTCAGGTCGGTCATGCCCGTCAGTCTAGTGGTTTCGTGCCCCGGCCCGGGCGGGGGCACCGGGCTTGAAGTCTCGATACAGTCTTGTATTCTGTGTCAGGATTCATGACTGTATCGAAGTGGGGAAGATGTCCGCTCAGCTCTACGCCCTCGGTCGCTGCTGTTTCAGACACGCGAAACTGGTTCTCGCCGCATGGCTGGTCGTCGTCCTGGCCGTGGGTGGTGCGGCCCTGGCCTTCCGGGGCAGTTTCGCGGACGTGTTCAAGATTCCCGGCTCCTCCTCCCAGGTGGCCCTCGACAAGCTGCACATGACCTTCCCGCAGGGCGCCATGACCCAGGCCACCGCGATCTTCGTGGCCCCGGAGGGCGGCCGGGTCGACGACTTCCGCGGCGTCATCGAGGACACCGTCACCGAGCTGGATGCGATCGATTTCGTGGACTCGGCCACCTCCCCTTGGGACGAGCGGATCTCGGGAATGGTCTCCGACGACGGCCGGGCCGCCATCGTCACGGTCCTGATCGATGTCAAGGGCGCCCCGAGCAACGAGCAGCTCGCGCAACTCACCGCCGTCGCCGAACGCATGTCCCAGCGGCTGCCGCAGGGCGCCACCCTCGACATGGGGGGCCAGGCCTTCAACATCGAACTGCCGAGTATGAGCGTCACGGAGATCGCGGGCCTGGGGGTCGCACTGGTGGTGCTGGCGCTGGTGCTCGGTTCCCTGGTGGCCTCGGGGCTGCCGCTGCTGACCGCGGTCACGGGGGTGGGGGTGACCATGGCCGTCATGCTGCTCATCGCCCGCCTGGCCAGCATCAACTCCACCACCCCGATGCTGGCGGTGATGCTGGGGCTCGCGGTCGGCATCGACTACGCCCTGTTCATCCTCTCCCGCCACCGCAACCAGCTGGGCGAGGGCATGACGGCGGAGGAATCGACGGCCCGCGCCGTCGGGACCGCCGGTTCGGCGGTGGTGTTCGCCGGGCTGACGGTGTTCATCGCCCTTCTCGGGCTCGGGGTCTCGGGGATCCCGTTCCTCACCGTGATGGGTGCGTTCGCTGCCCTGGCCATCGTGCTGGCGGTGTTCATCGCGCTGACGATGCTGCCCGCGCTGATGGGGCTGCTGGGGGAGCGGCTGCGGCCCCGGCCGAGGAGGCCCCGGCGCCCTGGAACCCACAGGGGTGGCGTGTTCGCGTGGTGGGGTCGCGTCACCACCGGGCATCCCGTCGTGGTGCTGCTGGTCGTGGTGGCCGGTCTCGGGGCGCTGACGATCCCGGGCCTGGGTTTGCGCACCGCTCTGCCGAACTCCGGGCAGCACGCCGCGGGCGCTCCGGATCGTGTCACCTACGACCTGATCTCGCAGCACTTCGGGGTGGGGCGCAACGGCCCGCTGGTGCTGACCGCCGACGTCATCTCCAGCAAGGATCCGCTGAAACTGGTGGCCGACCTCAAGGAGGAGGTGGAGGCGATCGACGGTGTCGCCGCGGTGCCGCTGGCCACCCCCAACCAGAATGCGGAGGTCGCGATGCTCCAGGTGGTGCCCACCACCGGTTCCGACGACCCCGCCACCGCAGACCTCGTCCAGACCCTGCGCGACCGGCACGACCAGTGGCTGGAACGCTACGGCGTCGAGACCGCCGTAACGGGCATGACCGCCATGCAGATCGACGTCAACTCCCGTCTCGTGGGGGCGCTGCTGCCGTTCGGGATACTCGTGGTCGGGTTGTCGCTGGTGCTGCTGGCCGCGGTGTTCCGGTCGGTGTGGGTGCCCGTAAAGGCCACCCTCGGTTTCCTGCTGTCGGTCGGGGCCGCTTTCGGGGCCACCAAACTCGTGTTCAACGACGGCTACCTGAAGGAAATGGTGAACCTGGAACGCGGGATGCCCGTGATCTCCTTCCTGCCAATCCTGCTGATGGGAATCCTGTTCGGCCTGGCCATGGACTACGAGGTGTTCCTCGTCTCCCGGATCCGCGAGGAGTACGTGCACGGCAAGAAACCCGTCGACGCGATCCGTGACGGCATGGCCGCATCCGGGCCGGTGGTGGTGGCCGCCGCCGTGATCATGTTCTCGGTGTTCGCGTTCTTCGTCCCGGAGGGCATCAGCTCCATCAAACAGATCGCCTTCGCTCTCGCCGTCGGGGTGGCGATCGACGCCTTCTGCGTGCGCATGACGCTGGTGCCGGCGGTGATGGCGCTGCTCGGGAAGCGGGCCTGGTGGCTGCCGCGCTGGCTGGACAAGGCGCTGCCCACCTTCGATGTCGAGGGCGAGGTCCTCACGGAGAAACTGAAACTGGCCCGGTGGCCCGGCGGCGACCACCTGCTCTACGCCGAGGAGGTCGCGGTCGAGGGACTGCTGCCGCCCACCAGCCTGGTGCTGGAGGCCGGGAACGTGATCGGCGTCGCGGGCCCCGTCTCGTCCAGGACCGGGTTGGCGCTGGCGCTTTCGGGCAGGCTCGGCATCACCTCGGGGCGCGCCCGGGTGGCGGGGGAGCTGCTGCCCGGAGCCGCCACCGCCGTGCACCGCCGCACCCGCTACGCCGACCTCACCAACGACCCCACCGCCCTGTCCTCGCTGCGCCCCATCCCGGGCAGCGTCGTCTTCGTCGACTCGGTGGAGACCATCGATGTCGGTGACGAACGCCTGGCCGGTCTGATCGACCGGTTCCGCGGCGATGGAACCTCGGCGCTGGTGCTGTGCGCCAGCAGCGAATCGATCCTCGAAGCCCTTCCCGTCGACGGCGTGTTCGTCGTCGACCAGCCCGTCAGGAGCATCCGATGAGACCTGAAAGCATTCATTCCGGACATCGCCTCGGTTGGCCGGGGCTCGTCGTGCTGGCCCTGGTGCCGCTGCTCGCGGTCGGCGCCCTGCTGGGGCTGGTGCGCGGCAGCAACAACCAGGGAATCCAAGCCGCCGTGGTCAACCACGACAAGGCGGTGACCGTCAACGGCCAGATCGTGCCGCTGGGGCGGCAGTTGGCCTCCGAGATGGTGGCCCGGGAGGGAACCAACATCTCGTGGACCATCGCCGATGCCGAGGACGCCGAGGCCGGGTTGAAAGACGGCCGCTACTCCGCCGTGGTCACCATCCCCGAGGGGTTCTCCGAGGCCGCCACCTCCTTCAGCAGCAACGACGCCGCCATCGCGAAACAGGCCACCATAGACGTCGTGGTTTCCAAGAACGCGCCCTTCGCCGACGCGGCCCTTGCACACGACATCGCGGGCCTGGCCACCGACACCATCAACGCCACCCTCACCAAGGCCTACCTGGAGAACATCTACATCGGTTTCAACAAGGTGGGGGAGCAGTTCAAGCAGGTCGTCGACGGGGCGGGCAAACTCAATGAGGCCGGCTCCCAGCTCGCCGACGGCGCAACCACCGCCGCCGAGAACTCCGGGAAGCTCGCCGACGGGCTTGGTGAGCTGTCCACCCAGGGGCAGAAACTCGGCAGCGCCGCGAACACCCTGGCCGAGGGGTCGCAGAAACTCAGCGGCGCAGCGGGAACCCTGGCGGGCGGGGCAGGGAACCTCGCGAACGGCACCCGGAGCTTCGCGGGGGGCATCGCACAGCTGAACGCCCAGGCGCCGCGGCTCGCGGACGGGGTCAACCAGCTCACCGACGGGGCCACGCCACTGCTGGAGGGGGTTCCCGGATACACCTCGGGCACCGTCGGTGTCCTCGACGGGGTGGGTGAACTGCGAAACGGCTTGGCACAGCTCGAATCCAGCCTGAACTCCCAGCTCGACCCGGAGGCCATGAAGGAGGCCCAGGCGGCCCTCGGACAGCTCGTCCCGGCGCTGCGCGAGGCCCAGCAGGCCCTCAAACAGTACTTCCCGGGGGCGAGCGACATCACCATCGAGGAGGTGCGTTCCAAACTCGCGGCCTTCGACGCACAGCTGAACAAGCTCGACTCCACCCTGGCCGGTTACGCCTCCGGTGAGACCCCGCCGCCTTCGGAACTGAAGGAGTTCGCCCAGCGGCTGGTCGCGAACTGGAAGTGCCCGATCGAGGACGCCGAAACCTGCAAGCTGCTCCGAGAGGCCTACCAGCAGGGGGTCGGGGATGCCCTGACCAAGGGTTTCCAGCAGGGGGCGAAAGCAGCCCTCGGGGTGCTGCAGCAAACCGACCCGAAGACCGGAAAGACCCTGCTGGAAACCGCCCGCGGGTTCTCGCGGATGGGATTGGGAATGACCGAGTCGGCCATCAAGCTGCGCGACGCGATGGCCAAGATCGTGCCCGCTGGAACCGATCCCCTGACCGCCCTGGAGCAGCTGCCGTCGAAGATCACCGAGCAGGCGCAGAAACTGACCGGCGGGGTCACGAAACTCCGCGAGGGCGCCGACACCATCCTCACCAAGGCCGAGCCGCTGCGCACCAACGCCGAACAGCTCGGCACCGGCGCAACCCAGCTGCTGGGCGGTTTGCGGCAGCTGCGGAACCAGACCTCCGCGTTGCCGGCCGCGACGGCCCGCCTGGCCGAGGGGGCGAATCAACTCGCCAGCGGATCGTCGAAGCTGGCCGACGGGGCCGGGCAGCTCTCCTCGGGGGTGGGGCAGCTCTCCTCCGGGGCCGGGCAGCTGGCCGACGGCACCGGCAGGTACGTGACCGGCGTCGGCCAGGCCGCCGACGGGGCAACCCAGCTCGCCGCGGGGCTGCTGCGGCTCGGCGCGGGGTCGCGGGAACTGTCGCAGGGGCTCGGGACCTTCCACGACAAGCTCTCCGAGGCCGGGGACAAGCTGCCCAGCTACAGCGATTCCGACCGCGACACGTTGTCGCAGGTGGTCGCCTCGCCCGTGCTGAAGGACGGGAAGGTCTACGAGGCGATGATGGTGCCGCTGGCCGCGCTGCTCGCGGTGGCGGCCCTGTGGCTCGGGTCGCTGCTGTCGTGGAGCTTCGCGCGTCCCGTTCCCTCCGACCTGATCGCGTCCTCCCGCACCAGCGCGACCCTGTGGCTGCGCACCCTCTGGCCCCCGGCCGCGCTCGGAGCGGTCCAGGGCCTGCTGCTCGGCGTCACGGTCGGCATGGCACTCGAACTGACGCCGGGACGCACCATCGGCGCGGCCGCCCTGCTGGCGATGGTCGGGGTGAGTTTCGCCGTCGTCAACCACGCCCTGACCGGCTGGTTCGGCAACGTGGGCCGCGGGATCTCGGTGCTGGCCCTGGTGATCACCGTCGCCCTCGGGCTGACCTCCACCACACCGGGCTGGGTCCAGGGGGTCGCGGGAATCTCGCCGCTGCACAACGGTTTGCTGCTGGTGCGTACCTTCCTGGCCAGCGGGTCGGGCCTGGTGGCGCTCGGCGGGGCGGCCCTGCTGTTCGGGGCGATCGCCGTCGGGTTGTCGTACCTGGCGATCGCAACCCGCCGGCGCCTGACCGCCGACCAGTTCCGCAGCCGCGTGGTAAGGGCAGTGGGGGTGTAACCGGGTCCGGGACGCTCCTGTGCCCTGATCAGGAACCCGGTTGCGCGGCACCCCCGGAACGGGAGCTGGGCGCCGAGCGGGATTCAGGCCGCAGCGACTGCGCCCTGGGGGAGCACGGACCGGATGCCCCCCCAGGCGACGAAGAGCCGCCAAACACCCGGACGACATGACGCCATTTGCATGGTTGAAATGACGCCATATGGACGGTTGCATTGGCGCCAACTGCCGGGTTGGGGCGGCTGCTGGCGAGAGAAACGGGAGGAAGGGCGGCTCGACGACTATCTGCCGCGTTTCACGGATCCGGATGGTGCCGTGCCCTTCCCGTTTCGGGCCCTGCGACCCCGACCGGCATTCACGTGGGGCCTGCGTCGCCGATGATCCGCCATGTTCCCGCCCGGGCGCTGCCGTGCCGGGCCAAATGTCCCGACCGACGCAGCCCGGCGACCAGGCGCTCCGCCGTCCTGCGCGAGCATCCCAGGTGCTCGGCCAGCGTCGCGATGGTCGCATCCGGGTTGGCGCCGAGGAACGACAGCGCACGTTCTCGGCGGTCCCGAATCGAGTGAGTCGTCGTATAGGGAGTGAGCGCGTCACGGATGACCGTGAGCATGAAGGTTACGAAGGCCTCACCCGAGCCCTGCGCGTTCGAGCGGGCGATGGCTCTGTAGTAGCTCTCCTGGCGGTCCCGGATCACGCTTTCGACCGGCAGCCACGCCAGCGCCGGCCGCCACCGCGACAGCAACAGTGTGTGCCACAGGCGTCCCGTCCGCCCGTTTCCGTCCGAGAAGGGGTGGATGAACTCGAATTCGTAGTGGAAGACGCAGGAGACCAGCAGCGGGTGGAGATCGGTCGAGGCCATCCAGCCGAACAGATCCGACATGACCTCGGGGACGTATCGGGCCGGTGTGCCCGCATGTATGAGCCTGCTCCCCTCGAAAACCCCCGCGTTCCCGGAGCGGTACCGTCCGGCGTCGCCGATGAGCCCGCGCATCATGACGCCGTGGACGCGCAGGAGATCGTCCGGGGAGAGGGGGTCCAGGTCATCCATGAGCTGGTAGGCGCGACGAGCGTTGGTCACCTCGAGGATCTGATCAGCGGGACCGAGGACGCGCTTGCCGTCGAGGATGGCCGTGACGGCCTCGCGTGAGAGCGTGTTCCCCTCGATCATGAGGGAGGCGTGAATGGTGGTGATGCGCAGCTCGCGGTGCAGCACGGGGTTCGTACCGAGGGTCGACGCGGGGCCGAGCGCCCCGACGAGTTCGGCGATCTCCATGCACAACCCGTCAATCTCGGAGGTGCGGTTCAGCGGCGGCTCGTAGACCATGCGATCGTCCCCTCAGGTATCGATGTCGTCGCGTCCGGGGCGTGAAGACGATTACCGCCATATTTTACCGCCAGTGGCGGTGATCAATGCCGGCCCGCGTTCGTGTTTTCCTCCTCGTCGTAGTGTGAAAATCTGGAGTTGTGGTCCACATTTTCACGAAGCGTCGTAGAAACCCCGCTATCGCCGGGCATGAGGACCCCTCACAGCGATGACCGCGCCCGGGTGCGGCCCACCGCCATGGCGACGGCGAAGATCGCGACGGCGAACAGGGCGCAGATCCCGCAGTCGGCGAGCAGGGGGCCGATGGCTTCGGCGGACAACGAGGTGGCGGTGAAAGCCCCTGAGATCGCCTGGGCCGCCCAGTAGCCGGGCGTGAGCCTGGCGGCCTGGACGACGGCGTCGGGCATCCACTCGATGGAAACCCAGGAGCCGGCCAGGAAGGACAGCGCCATGCCGCCGATGTTGGCGACCGCGTTGGCCGCGTTCTGGCCCAGGCCGATCTGCCCCACGAGGAATCCGAGCGAGACCGCCACGAGCATGTAGGCACCCAGGGCCGCCCCGACGACCCCCAGCAGCGGCGCCGACGTCGTCACTGCACCGGTCCCGAAGGCTGCGACGGCCAGTCCGAAGATCCACAGCCACCCGACCAGGCCGATGACGAGGCAGGCTCCCATGACCCCGAGGCTGCGGGACCTGCTGCTCACCGGTGCCGCGGTGAGACGGGAACGCACTGCCCGGCGCCCCAGCGACGCCATGAGCGTCGAGATCGTCACGACCGCGAAGGCCATGATCGGGTAGATGGAGAACTTGGCGTAGACGGTGAGGCCGTACGACAGGGGCGTCGCGTCCTGGGCGACCCGCTCGGCCGGGGCGGAGTGGTTCATCGTGTCCCTGGCCAGGGAGACGGCCCGGGCCGGGTCGTCGGTGAGCGTCGAGAGATAGTCGGCGACCTGCCCCAGGTAGGAGTCGGTGCGCACGTTCATCAGCGACCCCGCGGCCGATTCGTATCCGATGACCGTGTCCATCCGGGGCGGTTCGGTGCCCTGGCGGATGGCCTCCTGGAGCCGCTGCCCGTAGCCGGCGGGGATGATGAGGATGTAGTTGATGCGGTTCTGCGCGGTGGCGTCCTGGAAAGCCTGCCTGGAGTCCTCCAGTGGCCTCGCCTCGCCGACGGACTCGACGTAGTCCTTGACTCCGCGGGAGATCGTGGAGCCGTCGCGGTCGATGACGGCGACACTCGCAGTGGCCTGTCTAACCTGGTCGGAGGAACTCCCGGTCTGGGTTGCTCCGGCGAGCAGGCCGAGCAGGGACAGCGCCACCAGATAGACCAGGATGTAGACCCGATGGGCCGCCACCACTTTCAACGAGGTCTTAAAGGTGCTCATGGTTCATCCTCCTGGCACGGATCAGGGCGATGGTGAGGAACAGGCAGGTCATGCCCAGCAGGGCCGCGCAGCTGCGGGCGAAGGGCGCCAGGGAGTCGTAGTAGAGCAGTCCGTAGAAGCAGCGGGAGGCCTGCCACAGGGGGTTGAGTTGCGCCAGCAGCGGGGCACTGCGTTCGACGGAGTCGGCCAGGGCCTGTGCCCCGGTGCCGTACAGGCCGGTGAACAGCGACAGCAGGCAGGTGATCGCGGAGACCATCCCGACCCCCAGCTTCCCGAACGTTCCCAGCACGGCACCCGCCGCGCTCGACATGAGGCTGGCCACTCCGATCGCCACCAGGCACAGCGGCAGGTGCGGTCCGAAGTCCACCCCCACCACCGTCGCGATGAAGGCGAAGGCGATGAGCAGGCAGGCCAGGACACACGCCCACGAGGCCGCGAGCGTGGCCGTCAGCACCTTCCACCGCGGCAGGCCTGCCATGGTTTGCCGTGCTCCCAGGGGTGAGTTGGCCACGATGCCCTGCACGGCGATCATCGCGACGGTCATGCCCATGCCGCTGGCGAAGGCCAGCAGCGCGAAGTAGTAGCGGGTCGCGGGTTTGACGGGAGCCGGCGTCACCGAGACCGGCTGGGTGAAACCGTGCCCGGCCTGAAGGGACATCACCTGCCCAGGTGGTGTTCCGGCCTCGATGAGGGCCTCGTGTTCGGCCCGGGTCTGGGTGTAGGAGTCCATGACCACCCGCAGAACCCGCAGGGACTCCTGCACGTCACCCTTCTGGGTCACGTGCAGCACGGGTTCGCCGTTCTCGACGGCGAGGTAGCCGTTGGTGTCCCCGCGTTTCGCGGCGGCCTCGGCCTCGGATGCGGTGGAGTGGGTGACCCTGGTGATGAGGTGGGGGTCGGCGTCGTCGGCGGAGATCCGTTCCACGAGGGCGTCCAGGCCGGGGGCCGCCCGGTAGGCCTCGTCCTGGACGACGCCGAAGCTCATGGGGCTGGCCTCGTAGGACTCCTCCAGGTTGGAGAACTGCACCATGAAGATGACGGACAAAACGATCGGGAAACCGAGCGTCCACACGATCAGGGCCTTGTCGCGCAGGAGCCTGAGCACCTGGTGGGAGAAAACGGCCAGCATCTCAGGCCGCCTCGTCCCGCAGGGCCCGCCCGGTGATCTCCAGGAAGACATCGTTGAGGGTCGGGGGCTCGGAGGTCACCCGGCCGCAGGTGGCTCCCGCCGCGGCCAGCGCCCCCATGACATCGGAGAGGTTGTGTGCCCCGGGAGAGCACTCGACGAGGACCTCCGGTTCCTGGTAGGTGGCGGTGCGCACGTGCTCCAGGCGGCGCAGACCCTCAAGGGCCTCCTCACCCAGCGGGACCGGGTCCGCGATCTCCACCCGGATGCGCTCACCGGTGCCGATCATGGCCTTGAGTTCGTCGGAGGTGCCGGAGGCGACCTGCCTGCC
Source organism: uncultured Propionibacteriaceae bacterium (assembly GCA_937965785.1). GTDB lineage: Bacteria > Actinomycetota > Actinomycetes > Propionibacteriales > Propionibacteriaceae > Arachnia. Next base: position 45,453 of record CALCKT010000046.1, read on the forward strand.
GCGGTCCATGATGACGATCCGGTGGCACAGCTGCTCCACCTCCTCCATGTAGTGGCTCGTGTAGATGATGGTGGCGCCCTGCTCGTTGAGGTGTTTGATGCCGTCGAGGATCGCATTGCGGCTCTGCGGGTCGACGGCGACCGTGGGCTCGTCCAGGATGATGAGGTCGGGGCCGTGGGCGATCCCGCAGGCGATGTTGAGGCGGCGCAGCAGACCGCCGGAGAGTTTCTTGGGCTTGAATTTCACGAACTTCTCCAGGCCCACGAAGGCGATCGCCTCGTCGACCAGGCGGCGGCGGGTGGCGCGGTCGTGCACGTACAGGGCACAGAAGGCGTTGACGTTCTCCGCCACGGTGAGCTCGTCGAAAACCGCGACATCCTGGGGCACCACACCGATGCGGCGTTTGAGTCCGTAGGCGGTGGGCGTCATGGGCTGGCCGAAAACCCGGATCGACCCCTTGTCGTAGGTGAGCAGTTGGAGGAGGCAGCTGATCGTCGTCGTCTTGCCCGAGCCGTTGGGGCCGAGCAGCCCCAGTACCTGGCCGCGCGGAATTCTCAGGGACAGGCCGTCCACCGCGACGAGTTCCCCATAGCGTTTGACCAGGGACTCCACCTCCACGGCGTGATCCGCGTCCCGGATGCTCCCCTTGAGTTCCATCTCAGCTCCTCGGTTCCCGCCGGTGCATCCGGCTCATGGCTCCCATGCTTCCGCCGCGCCGGTCGCGGCAGAAGTGCTTGCTGTCATGAGCTGAGCGGGCAGCCATGACATCTGTCATGAGCTTTGTCACGGGCGCCGGAAACAGGAGTGCGGGCTGGAGCGCCGGGCCCGGGAGTGCTGGTGATCGCCGATAATCGGGGCGTGAAGGTCTTGGTCGACAAAGGCGTGATCCTGTGCGGCTGCGTCCTGCTGGCCCTGCTCGCCGGTGAGGTGGACGCGGTCGCCGTGATCTGGCTGCTCCTGGCCGTGGCCACGAGCGGATTGAGCATGGCTACTGACCGGTGGCGCTGGGTCGTTGCCGTTCCGGCCGGCTACCTCCTGCTCGGAACCCTCGCGACGGCGTCGGTAGCGGGGGCGCCGCTGGCCGTCCACGACCTGGCGCGCATCGCAGCCCTCGGGACCCGGCGGCAGCGGGTGGTGGCTGCGATCGGCTGCGCACCGTTCCTGGTGTTCGTGGCCGGGCGGGTGCCGGGAACGCCGGTGCTGGCGCTCGTCCCGGTGATCTGCGCGCTCGCAGCCCTTCTGGCGCTGCGCACCACCGAGGAGGAGACCACGCGAGTGCGCCTGCACGCGATGCGCGACGACCTGCGGGAGAAGGTCCTCGCGCTGCAGGACGCAAACGCCCGGCTGCTGCAGGCCCAGGACCACGAACTGCGTGCCGCCGCCCTGTCAGAGCGCACCCGGATCGCCCGCGAGATCCACGACGGCGTCGGGCACGTCCTCACCCGCCTCCTGCTGCGGGTCAAGGCCTTTCAGGTCACCCACCGCGACGAACCGGGCGTCGTCGCCGATCTCGCCACCTTGGATTCGGACCTCGGCGAGGCCCTCGACTCCATGCGCCGATCCGTCCACGCCCTGTCCGAGGAGGGCGAGGAACTGGCAACCTCCCTCAATCTGCTGGGCTCGCGCTGCGGCATCGCTAAGGTGGACGTCGACTGCTCCATGCAGACCGAACCCCCACCGGCGGTGGCGCGCTGCGTCGTCGCAGTGGTGCGCGAGGCACTCACCAATGCCGCCCGCCACGGCCGAGCCGCCTCCGCGCGGGTGGCGGTCACCGACTATCCCGCTTTCTGGCAGGTCACGGTCGACAACGACGGCATCGTCCCGCCCGAGGACGAACCGCTCTTGGACGGCGACAAGAATGCAGGCCTGGGTCTGCGTTCCATGACCGAGCGGGTCGAGGCCCTGGGCGGTAGGGTGCGGATCACCCCGCGACCGCGGTTCACGGTCTTCGCCACGATTCCCAAGGATGCGGCAGGCAGAGAAGGAAAGTCATGAAGGTCCTCATCGTCGACGACGACGCGCTCGTCGCCCAGTCGCTGTCCACGATCCTGTCGGTCGAGGCTGATGTCGAGGTCGTCGGCCTGGGTCGTTCGGGCCCTGAGGCAATCGAGAAGTACCGGGAGCTGAAACCCGACATCCTGCTCATGGACATCCAGATGCCCGGCGGCGATGGGCTCAGCGCGGCCGAACGGATCCTGGCCGGGGACGTGGCTGCGCGCATCGTCTTCCTGACCACCTTCTCCGACGACGAGTACATCGTGCGGGCCCTCAGGATGGGTTCGCGCGGCTACCTCATCAAACAGGACGTCGCCCAGATCGCCCCGGCGCTGCGATCGGTGATGGCCGGGGTGTGCGTGCTGGAGGGGGAGGTGCTCGAACGCAGCGCCACCATGCGGCTGAGCGCCCGGCCGGAACCTGACGGTCCTCAAAACAAACCCCTGAGGGGCACCGTCTTCGCGGCCCTGACCGACCGCGAGTACGAGGTGGTCGAGGCCGTCGCCGAGGGGCTGGACAACGCCGAAGTGGCGGCGAGGCTGTTCATGAGCGAGGGCACGGTGCGCAACCACATCAGCTCGATCCTGGCCAAACTGGGCCTGCGCAACCGCACCCAGGTGGCGGTCATGTACTACCGCTCCGCGCAGGCCGGATAGCGGAGCGCCCACGAGGAGGCCTTGCGGCGATCGCCGCAGGAACCGCAAAGCGCCATCGGGGCGTCGCTGGCCTGCGCAATGACCTGGAACTGCACGTGCTCAAGACCGCCCTCTCGAGCGAGTGCAGAAAGGACTTCAAGAGGGCGAAGAAACGTGGTCCTGATGTGTGACCGACGACGGTCATGGCGGGGTGGGTGAGACGGCGGCGGTGAACAAAGCTTCGGTCACGTTCCGATGTGGGCTTTGCGAAGTGCGGAGAGTCGCTCGGCGAAGCCATCGTGGTCGGAGCCCAGGTCGGGTGCGTTGTGTGCGGTCGTCGGGTCGATTCGTGCGCCGAGCCGTCCGAGTTCGATCAGCAGCGGCACTGTCGCCATGCCTTGTTCGGTCAGCGAGTACCTGCCCTGCTTGCCACGAGTGACTTCGTCCTTGGTGAGGAAGCCTGCTGCGACGAGATCGGTCAGTCGACGTGAGAGCACGGGGGCGCTGATGCGCTCCTCGCTGCCGGTGAGCAGGTCACGGAAGGAGCGTCGGTCGTGCAGGACGATGTCACGCAGGATCAGCAGGCTCCACCGGTCGCCGAGCATTTCGAGGCTCCGATTGATCGGACAGTGTGAGCGGGGCTGGGGAATCATCGGGCATCCTCGCTGGTAGTTGCATTTTGTTACCGCCTACTCTACTCTGGTTTTCAACTGATAACACATTGCAACCAGTTGCCGGGTTTCGCGGCACAGGAAGGACGCCATGAAAGCCTTTGTTCTGGAGAGATACGGTCAATCACTGCGCGCCGTCGACATGCCCGTCCCCGAACCCGGTCCGCGCCAAGTGCTCGTGAGGATGGTCGCCTCCGGTGTCAATCACGCCGATGAACGCACCCGTGTCGGTGAGTTCAAGGCCGTTTTTCGTCTCGACCTGCCGAAGGTGATGGGCGGGGAGCTTTCCGGCGAGGTGGTTGCCGTCGGGGATCAGGTCACGGAGTTCGCCGTCGGGGATCAGGTCTACGGCTACACCGGCGTGGTCGGCATGGGAACCTGGGCCGAGATCGTCGCGGTCGACGCCGAGACCTTGGCGCCCGCGCCTCGCGGCATTCCGCTGGCTCGAGCAGCTGCATTGCCGGTTGTCGCGCTGACCGCCTGGCAGGCGCTCGTGACGATCGGTCACCTTCAGCCGGGTCAGACGGTCCTGGTCCACGGCGGCGCCGGCGGTGTCGGCTCGGCCGTCATTCAACTCGCCAAACACCTGGGGGCCACTGTCGCCACCACGGTTTCGGCGGCCAGCGCTGAAACTGTCAAGGAGCTCGGCGCGGACATCATCATCGACTACCGCAACGACGACTTCGTCGAGAAGCTGACCAACACACCCGTTGACATCGTCGTCGACACCCAGGGGGGTGAGGTGAGCTTCCGGTCGCTTGAGGTGCTGCGCCGAGACGGGATCCTGATCGGTATCGCCGGAACGCCCGACCCGGCACTGGCCGACCAGGCCGGGGCCGGTTCGCTGGTCAAACTCGCCCTGTCCGCCCTCAGCCTCCGGTTGCGTCGCCGGGCCCGTAAACTCGGCGCGCGCTACCGGTTCCTGTTCATCGAACCCGATGGTGAGGCGCTGCGCATCATTGCCCGGCTCGTCGATGACGGCGTCATCAAACCCGCTGTCGATCGGGTCCTGCCCTTCGACGACACTTCCGAGGCACTCGATCAGCTGCTGGCCGGGGGAGCCCGCGGCAAGGTCCTCGTCACCACCATCCCGGAAGAGGTCACAATTCATGCCTGAGAACAACGTCGCCACGGTAGAAAGCGCCACCCGATGGACTTCCGCCCCACCCTCATCGCCAATGGCGACCACGACCGCATGGTTCCGACCTCGCTGTCCGAGGACATGCACCAGCGCATTCCCAACAGCACCGTGGTCATCTACCCCGACGCCGGCCACGGTGGTGTCTTCCACCGATACCAGGAGTTCATTCCGACGCTGTTGGCTCACCTCGACACGTGAGCTCCAGGGCCAATTCTGGTTCATGGCAGAGTTGCAGGGTGGAGGCCTTTGGCGGGCTTATTCAGGACACGAGTCGTCGATACGCGGCTCTGGCTTTCATCGCGTGAATGATCTCGACTTCACCGTCATCCCACAGCAACACGACGATTTCCAGGAGGCGGCCTGCCGTATCCAGCCGATCCTCAATTCACGCTGCGGGTTCTCGTCATCCAGTGGTCCGCCTGCCAGCGCTGACCGCGCGGCAGTGATCGCGTCCTCGTCGCTGATCCCGTGTTTACGTGCGGACAGGGCGACGATCACGCGCGAGCCCACTCGCGCACGGCAGCCCGGATCGCAGCGGAGCGGTCCAGGCCCTCACGCTCGGCGCGCGCCATCAACTCGGCCAGCTCTTCGTCGGAGAATCGCGTCGGCACCACCCGGGAGGCGCTTCCCGCCCGTGGTGGGCGTCCCCAACGCTTCTGCAACTCCTCAACGTCATAGCCCGCTTCGGCCTCATCTGCCCATGCCTGAACCTGAGCATCCGAGACCTCGCGTCCCTGAATCATCCGCTTACCCATGACAACAGTGTATTACGTAATACAAATTGGTTGGATCCGGATCGTGTGGGGCGCCAAGGATTGGTTGTACCGTGGACCTCGCAAGTGATCGCCTGTCTGGATCGCTTCCGTGAGGCGGATGCGATCATGGGGGCCGCTGCTTGTGGTGGAAGCAACGAGTAGGCGTTCCGTGTGTTTCGCGTGGAGTTGAACCATCCCGGGGTTGCTCTGGGACGTTACCCAAAGTCTTCGGCGATGACGCCTGGTGCGTGGTGGTCCGGATGCTTTCGGGGCAGGGTGCTTAAGGATCAGTCCGCCTGTGCTCTCATTGGTTCTTCGTTCCCATTCGAACCGTCATGGCTTCCCGGTACGCGGAACGAGAAATGGTTGTTTCCCTCGGGTATGCGCAGGGGATTGTTCCCCACGAAGCTTCGGTCCGTTGTCGCCCCCTCCGGTGGGCGGGGAACCGCTGGTGTGTCAGTAGAGGGCCGCGCCGGATGGGTCGGCCTTGCGGATGCGTTCGTTGACCAGCCAAGCGATCATCTTCGGGTCGCGGTGATCGAAAATGCGCGGGAAGGAGCCGTCATCCAGGGCGGCGAAGGCGGCCATGTCCTCCTCGTCGAGGGAGAAGTCGAACACGTCGAGGTTCTCCTCCATGCGGGCCCGGCGCACCGACTTCGGGATGACGATGACGTCCTGCTGGATCAGGGCGCGCAGCGTCACCTGCCCGGCGGTTTTCCCGTGTTTCGCGCCGATAGCGGTCAGCACCGGGTTGGTGAAGATGCCGTTCTTGCCCTCGGCGAAGGGCGCCCAGGCCTCGTGGACCACGCCGAGCGAGGTCATGAACTCATGCGCCTCGGCGTTCTGGCGGAAGGGATGGGTTTCCACCTGGTTGACCATCGGCGGGACCTCGGTGAGCAGGGCAATGTCCGCCAGACGGTCCGGGTAGAAGTTGGACACGCCGATAGCGCGCAGCTTGCCTGCTCGGTAGGCCTCCTCCAGGGCGCGGTACGCGCCGGGGAAGTCGGCGATCGGCTGGTGCAGGAGCATCAGATCGATGTAGTCCGTGCCAAGCAGGCGGAGGGACTCGTCGATGGAGGCGGCGGCCCGCTCCTGGGTGAGGTTGACCGGGGCGATCTTCGTCGTCAGGAAGACGTCCTCCCGGGCCAGACCGGAGTCTCTCAGGCCGGCGCCGACCTCCTCCTCGTTGGCGTAGGACTGGGCGGTATCGATCATCCGGTAGCCGACCTCGAGAGCTTCGTGCACGCAGCGCAGGGTCTCCTCCGGCGGGGTCTGGAAGACGCCGTATCCGAGGACCGGCATCTCGACGCCGTTCGCCAGGGCGCGGGTGGGGATGATGTGTGCAGAGGCGGTGTTCGTGATGTTCATGCGCTCCTTGTGTGCTGTGTGCGGGGTGGTTAGGTGGTTGGGAAGGCCTGCTGAAGGAAGGCGTCGTACTCCTCGATCCATCCGCCCTCGGCGCCGAAACCGTGCGGCCAGCCGTCGAGCACACGGGCTCTCAGCGTGACACCGGATCTCGCCAGCACATCCACCTGCGCCTCGAACTGGTCGTAAAAGGGGTCCTTGGTGCCGTAGCAGTAGTAGGTCGGAGCGGCTCCGGTGAGGCGGTTCGGATCGAGTTCCGCCACGGACAGGCGGCCGTAAAAGGAATAGATCATCGCGGTCGCGGCGGCATCGGCGCTCACGGCGTCGAGCGCGTCCGGTGTGTAGTCGGCGTCGAGTTCGGTCGGGGATGTGGCTCCGGACCAGTTCAGGATCGTCTCGCCGCACAGGATGCCGCCGGCGGAGTAGCCGCCCAGCGCGATGTGCTGCGCGCTGGGCAGGCTGTAGTCGGCGGCGTGGGCGCGTACGAACCGGGTGGCGCGGGCCAGGTCGCAGCCGGCCTCGGCCTGCGTGTGGGGCCGCACGCGGTAGTCGACGACGAAACAGTGGTAGCCGAGCGCGGACAGCCGTGCGGCCGTCGGATAACAGTCCGAGTTGTCCCCGCGCAGGGCGAAAGCCCCGCCCGCGCACAGGAGCACAGCCCCCTTGACGGTGGTGTTCCCTGCGGCGGGCACGCTCGTCACTGTGGGGCGGAAGCCCGCCGGGTCGTGGCCACCGCCGCCGGGCCCCGTGGTGGTGGGCGCATTGCCCTCCTCCCACAGGAACAGACACTGGCGGCGGGACGGATCCACCGTCGCCGTCGCGACCGTTGCTTCGACGCCGGCCGGGTCGGGGCTGACATGGCCGAGGTCCACCCCGGTGAAGTCCGGCTGGTCCATGGTGACGAGTTCCCGGACACCGGAAGGACCGGTGTTCGAGGCGCCGGGGTCGCCGGAACCCGTGGCCGGGTCGGTGCATCCGCTGACGGTGTGGCTAACGAAGAGGGCGCCGATGCCAGCGGTGAAGGTGCGTCTCGTGATTGTCATCTCCGTTTCCCTAACAGTTCTGTTGCGTGCCGGCCGGTTCCGGGTCACGGAACGGCGGCGTCGATCCGCGCCTGCCAAAAAGCGGTGGCATCCTCGATCCAACCCTCGGCGGCGGTTCCGACGCCGAGCCCGAAGCCGTGGGGCAGACCGTCGTAGGCGTGGAACTCCGACGGTGTCCCCGCAGCCGCGATGGCGTCGATGCGCGCCTGCATGGTGCGCCAGGGAGCGATCCCGTCCGCAGTGCCGACACAGGCGTAGGTCGGCGGTTCCGTCCCGGAGATCTCCGAGAGCCCCGTGTACTGCATGACGACAGCGCCCGGACCGGGCACGTCATCGCCCCCGAACCGGGAGGGGCTGTGGGAGCCGAGGGAGGCGGCCAGGCGCGCTCCCGCGGAGCCGCCCCACAGCGAGTAGCAGGCGAGGTCCACGCCGAACTCATCGGCGCGGGAGTGAATGAAGGAGACGGCGCGGGCCAGGTCCGCGCAACCGTTCCGAAGACTCGGGCGGTATTGCAGCGTGAAGGCCGTGTAGCCGTGGCGCGAGAGCCACAGGGCGTGCGGCATCGAGTCGTGGATGGAACCCACGTAGGCGAAACCACCGCCCGCGCTGCACACGGCCACGTGCGGACGCTCACCCGTCACCGTGCGCTGCGCCGGGAAGACGAACAAGCCGGTGTCCTTCAGGGTCGGATCTGCCGACTTCTCCGCCTCGGTGTAGATGTCGTGGAAGACGACCTCACCCTTCTCGCGGCGCCCGAGCAGGTCGCCCACGACGTCAACCGTGGTGTTCACGTTGACGAAGGAGTACCAGGGGAGCAGGCCGGCCACGTCGGCCAGGGTGTCACCGGGCCGGGGTGGGTTGAAGGTGATGGGGAACAGGAAACGGCCGTAGTCCTCCAGCAGCGGGTTGTTGATGACATCGGCGATGAGCGTGTCACCGTTCACGACTCCCTCACCTCCTGCTGTGCGTGGGCCCGGGTTCTCAGGGAGCTGCGTGCCCGAGGCCGGGGAGCAGCCCGTGACGGCCGCGAGGATGGCGGCCGCCACGGTGCCTCCCGTCGCGAGACCGAGTTCCCTGCGCGTCAGCACGGATCGCATGGACGAAGCGGCGCTTTCAGTACAGCGTTCCGCCGCCCAGCTGGTTGTTCTTGACGTAGTCACGCAGCATCCACGTGACCGCCTTGGGGTCGTAGTGGTCGAAGATGCGCGGCAGACTGCCGTCGTCGAGTGCGGAGAAGGCCGCCAGGTCCTCGGAGTTCAGCTCGAAATCGAAGACGTCGAAGTTCTCCTCCATGCGGTTGCGGTGAGTCGTCTTGGGGATGACGATGACATCCTTCTGCATCAGCGCCCGCAGGATCACCTGCCCGGGCCTCTTGCCGTACTTCTCACCGATCCCGGTGAGCACCGGGTTGGTGAAAACGTTGTTCTGGCCTTCGGCGAAGGGCGCCCAGGCCTCGTGGGCGACGCCGAACTCGGCCATCACCTCGTGGGCCGCGTCCTGCTGGCGGAAGGGGTGGGTCTCGATCTGGTTGACCGCAGGCGGGATCTCGGCGAGCAGGGCCACGTCGATGAGACGCTCGGGGTAGAAGTTGGATACCCCGATGGCGCGCAGCTTGCCGGCCTTGTAGGCGTCCTCCATGGCGCGGTAGGCGCCGGGGTAGTCACCCATCGCCTGGTGCAGGAGCATCAGATCGATGTAGTCGGTGTCCAGTTTGCGCAGCGACTCGTCGATGGAGGCGGCCGCCCGCTCGTAGTTCATGTTGGCCACCCAGATCTTGGAGGTGATGAAGACCTCCTCGCGGGGAATGCCGCTGGCGCGCACGGCGGCACCGACGCCCTCCTCGTTGTCGTAGGCCTGGGCGGTGTCGATGAGCCGGTAGCCGACATCGAGGGCCTCGGCCACGCAGCGTTCGGTCTCCTCGGGCGGGGTCTGGAAGACGCCGTAGCCGAGCATGGGCATCTCGACGCCATTGTTGAGAGTCTTGTGGAGCATGGTGGTGTCCTTCCGGTGGTGTGAGGCGGTCGGGTCTGCTGGGAGTAGTCCTTGGATGTGGTGACGAAGAGCGGCAACTTTCCCGGTATCGGGTAGTAGGGAATTCTGACCCTGCTGCATCAATTCTCGCCGGAAATCCGGCTTTGTAAAATGCAAATATCGAATTGGTTGATGCGCGAAGCGCATGAGCCGGGATGTGAACCGACACCGCGACGGTACGGAGGGGATGGGTGTGGAACTGGAGCAGCTGAGACAGCTCGACGCCATTGCGCGCGAGGGAACCATGAGCGCCGCCGCCCGCGTCCTGCACATCTCACAACCCGCCCTGTCCCGCTCGCTGGGGCGCCTGGAGACCGAACTCGGCCTGCAACTCTTCGACCGTGCCGGGCGCCGTCTCGTGCTCAACGACGCCGGCCGTGTCGCCCTCGAACACGCACGCCAGCTTCTCCGCGACGAGCAGGCGATGCGCGGTGCCCTGGAGGACCTGGCCCGCCGCACCCGCGCGCTGCGGGTGGGGACTGTCGCGCCTGCGCCGTTGTGGCGGCTGACCGCGCTCATGACGGAGCGTTTCCCGGAGCTCGTCCTGACATCCCGGATGCTCCCCGAGGACGAGGTGGAGGCCGGTGTTCTCGGCGGGGAACTCGATCTCGGCATCACCCTGCACCCCGCGGCCCAGCCGGTGACGCGTTCGTGCCCGCTCATGGTGGAGAACCTCTCCGTCGCACTACCGTTCGGGCATCCGCTCGCGACGAGGCCGAGCGTGGGAACGGCCGAACTCGACGGCGAGACCTTCCTGCTCTTCGAGGGCATCGGATTCTGGCGTGGGCTGTGCGACGAACACTTCCCGAACTCGGAGTTCGTCGTGCAGGAGGACCGCGCCGTCTTCGAGCAGCTCACGCGCAGCTCGTCGTTTCCCTATTTCGTCACCGATGCGCCCTTCTTCGCGGCCCGGCCGCCCGGTCGTGCGGTGGTGCCGATCCACGACGCCATGGCCCGCGCGACCTTCCACCTGCTGGTCCACCCCGGCGGTCGCAGGGAGGTCGTTGACGTCTTCGAATGGGTGCGTGACCGGTGAGGGATGCGGGGCAGCGGCGGCTTTCCCCGGCCTCGGTGCCCAGGGGATGGGGGCGATTCCTGGTTTGGCTGGCCCTTTCATCCCGGTCCGGGCGGAGCAGTCTGTCCGGTGGTTTCCTGCGACCGTGAGCGATCCGGGTGCACGAGCGGATGGTTCGTGCACCGTGCTCAAGAAGTGGTGCATGAACGTGCACAGGTCTTGCGTTTTTCCCGGTGGAAGCGCTTGGCTGTGCCTGTTCGAATGGTTCGGACGGTGACGAGGTCCCGCCTCGTCAGTCCTTGCAAGGGTGCCGCCCCGGCGTCGCCCGTGACAAAGTAGTCAGAACTGGAGTTCTAGAGATGTTCGCCATCTTCCTGTCGGAAGCAGTCGGTTCGATGCTGCTGATCCTCCTTGGCTGCGGCGTGGTCGCAAACACCGCGCTGGCCAAGTCCAAGGGACAAGGAACAGGTTTTCTGTTCGTGAACTGGGGGTGGGGCCTCGCGGTGTTCGTGGGTGTCATCGCCTCCGCCAAGTCCGGTGGCCACCTGAACCCGGCTGTCACCATCGGTCTGCTCGTCAATGACGTCGCCCAGGGAAAGCCCGCCATGGATTTCGGCACGGTGATGGCCTACATCGCTGGCCAGTTCGTCGGTTCGCTGATCGGTGCCTTCCTGTGCTGGGTGGCCTACAAGCAACACTTCGACGAGGAGGCCGATCAGAGTGCCAAACTCGCTGTGTTCTGCACGGCACCTGCCATCCGCAAACCGGTGTTCAATCTCCTCACCGAGATCATCGGCACCTTCGTGCTGGTTTTCGTGGTCATCGCTGGCGGCATCTACACCGACAACGCTGGAAAGACCGGCTGGCTGGGCGCGTTCGGCGTCGCCCTGTTGATCGTCGTCATCGGCACCGGCCTCGGCGGCCCCACCGGATACGCCATCAACCCCACCAGGGACCTGTGCCCCCGCATCATGCACGCCGTCCTGCCCATCAAGGGCAAGGGCGATTCCGACTGGAGCTACTCCTGGGTCCCGGTCGTCGGACCCATGATCGGCGGCCTGCTGGGTGGTCTGCTGGCAGCCCCGCTGCTGGTTTTCCCGCTGCAGTGATCCAACCCAGCCCCGAAAAGATACCGGCGTTTCACGAAGGAGCCATCACATGACAGACACCAAATACGTGCTCGCCATTGACCAGGGAACCACCTCGTCGCGCGCGATCATCTTCGACCACGCAGGCCGCATCGTCGCCGTGGGGCAGAAGGAACACGAACAGATCTTCCCCCGCGCCGGCTGGGTGGAGCACAACGCCGCCGAAATCTGGGACAACGTCCGTGAGGTCGTCGCCCAGGCTCTCGCGAAGGCGCAGCTGAACAAGGAGAACCTGGCCGCGGTCGGTATCACCAACCAACGCGAGACCACTCTCGTGTGGGACAGGAAAACCGGTGAGCCCGTCTACAACGCCATCGTCTGGCAGGACACCCGCACCCAGAAGATCGTCGAGGAACTCGGCGGTGAGCAGGGGGCCGACCGGTACAAGGAGATCGTCGGATTGCCGCTGGCCACCTACTTCTCCGGACCGAAGGTCAAGTGGATCCTCGACAACGTCGAGGGCGCCAGGGAACGCGCCGAGGCCGGCGACCTGGTGATGGGCACCATGGACACCTGGGTGCTGTGGAACCTCACCGGGGGTGTGAAGGGTGGCGCGCACGTCACCGACGTCACCAACGCCTCCCGCACCATGCTGATGAACCTCAAGACCCTCGACTGGGAGCCCTCCATCGCTGCCGACATGGGCATCCCGATGTCGATGCTGCCGGAGATCAGGTCGTCGGCCGAGGTCTACGGCGTGTGTCGTCCGCAGGGTCTTCTGGCCGGTGTTCCGGTTGCAGGCATCCTCGGTGACCAGCAGGCCGCGACCTTCGGGCAGGCCTGTTTCGAGAAGGGCATGGCGAAGAACACCTACGGCACCGGCTGTTTCATGCTCATGAACACCGGCGAGGAGATTGTCCCCTCCAAGAACGGCCTGCTGACCACGGTGTGTTACAAGATCGGCGACGCGAAACCCGTCTACGCGCTGGAGGGTTCCATCGCGGTGGCGGGGTCGCTGGTGCAGTGGCTGCGCGACAACCTGCGGATGTTTGACTCTGCTCCCGAGGTCGAGACCCTCGCGGCGACGGTCGACGACAACGGCGGTGCCTACATCGTGCCCGCATTCTCGGGTCTGTTCGCCCCCTACTGGCGGGCCGACGCACGTGGTGCGCTGGTGGGTCTCACCCGCTACGTCAACCGCGGTCACATCGCCCGCGCCGTCCTGGAGGCCACGGCCTTCCAGACCCGCGAGGTGCTGGACGCCATGGAAGCCGACTCGGGTGTGAAACTGACCGAGCTGAAGGTCGACGGCGGCATGACCGCCAACGAAACCCTCATGCAGTTCCAGGCCGACCAGCTCGGTGTCGACGTGGTGCGTCCCGTCGTCGCTGAGACCACGGCGCTCGGCGCGGCCTACGCGGCGGGCATCGCCGTCGGGTTCTGGAACGGTGAGCAGGACGTCATCGACAACTGGGCCGAGGACAAGCGCTGGGGCGCGGAGATGGACGAGGCCGAACGCGATCGCCTGTACCGCAACTGGAAGAAGGCCGTCACCAAGACCTTCGACTGGGTCGACGACGACGTCGTGGAGTGAGCTGATGATCGAAACGGGCCGCGGGAAACCCGCGGCCCGTTTCCCGTGCCCGGGGACGTGACCTGCTGGCCGCAGGCGGGGCCGACCTGGTGGCGGGCCCGTTTCCCGTGCCCGGGGACGTGGGATCATGGCTTCATGTCAGACACACCCGAGCCCACACCGGCCAGGCCGCGACGCATCGTCGTCGGGGTTTCCGGTTCCATTGCCGCCTACAAGGCCCCCTTCGTCATCAGAACACTTCGGGAGGCCGGGCACGAGGTCAAGACGGTGCCCACCGAGGCGGCGCTGCGGTTCATCGGGGCTCCGGCGTTGGCGGCCGTCTCCGGGGGTCCGGTGTCGTCGGGGGTCTTCGACGACCCGGCCGCTGTCGAACACGTCGCGGTGGGGGAGTGGGCGGAGCTCGTGGTGGTCGCTCCCGCGTCGGCGGATCTGCTGGCCCGTGTCGCGGCGGGACGGGCCGACGATCTGCTCACCGCGACGATCCTCACCACTACTGCGCCCGTGCTGCTGGCCCCCGCCATGCACACCCAGATGTGGCTCAACCCGGCCACCCAGGAAAACGTCGCGACGTTGCGCCGCCGGGGTTTGACGGTGCTCACCCCCGACTCCGGGCGCCTGACCGGCAAGGACTCCGGGGTTGGGAGGCTGCCCGATACCGACCGGATCGTCACCGAGGCCCTGGCCCTGCTGGAGAGCTCGGATGCCGAGGGCAGGCCCAACGGGTTGGAGGGTCGGCACGTGGTGGTCTCGGCGGGCGGCACCCGCGAACCGATCGACCCGGTGCGGTTCCTCGGGAACCGTTCCTCCGGGCGGCAGGGCTGCGCCATCGCGCGGGCCGCAGCGGTCCGCGGGGCGCGCGTCACCCTGGCCGCGGCGCACGTCGATGCCGGCATCCTGGCCCAGCTGCCGGCCTCCGTCGAGGTGATCCCGGTGAACACGGCCCTGGAACTCAACGATGTCGTGCGGCACCTCTGCACCGACGCCGACGCCGTCGTCATGGCCGCCGCGGTCGCGGATTACCGGCCAGCCACCGTTTCGGCCGCGAAGATCAAGAAACACGGCCTGGATGACGACGAGACGGGGATCGTCCCGCCGCCCGTGATCACGCTGGTGGAGAACCCCGACATCCTGGCCGGGCTGGTCTCCGACCCGCCCCGGGGCGAGGACGGGCGGACCCTGGTGGTCGGGTTCGCGGCCGAGACCGGCGACGAGAACGGCGACGTCCTGAGCCACGGGGTCGCGAAGGCGTGGCGGAAGGGCGCCGACCTGCTGGCCGTCAACGCCGTCGGTCCCGCCCTCGGGTTCGGTGACGTGCCCAATGCGGTCGTGGTTCTGGACGTCCAGGGTCGCGAGGTGGCCCGGGCCTCCGGCAGCAAGGACGACGTGGCCAGGGTGCTGGTGGACCTCATCGCCGAGCGCCTGGAGAACGACTGATCACCGCCCCGACCGCGACCGCCAGCCGGCCCTGCCCGAGGAGACGGTGATCCCACTCCGGAAACAGCTCCTCGACGGGGCCCGCACCCGGTGGGGCGGAGCGTGCGTGGCCGGTGGGAAAGCGGTTCAGAGGTCGATGGCCATGTCGGCGATGACCCTCAGGTCCTTCTCGGAGGGTTTCGAGACGATCCAACGGGTCGGCATGGCGTCCTCGTGCCTGGCCACCAGATGGGGCAGACGCGCCATGAGATGTTCGAACCACACGATGTACAGCCGGGTGTTGGAGATGTGGAAACCCACCTGGTCCACGCGTGGAATGCTGGTGGTTTCCAAGTCGCAGGAGACGGCAGCCCAGGTGATGAATCGGTCGTCCTTCACAGCCACGTTGAAACCGGCGATGTGGTCCACCGTCCCGGGGGAGAACTCCTCCAGCTGCGCCCGGCAGTTCTCGTGGGCGTTGCGTTCGGCGCGGAGTTTCAGCATCGTCAGGCGGCGCTGGAGTTCCGGTGAGACCGGGGGCAGGTACTCGCGCCACCTGCCGTCGACCAGCATGTGGGGGACCGGATGAATGATCTCGCGATCATCGACGAGGGGTTCGAGGTCATCCAGCAGGGCGGCCCAGCCGGGTGAGGCCGAGTTGATGAGTACCAGGTCCTTACGCAGGGCCGGGATCACCAGCCACGGGGTGTTCGTGGTGCGCTGGTAGTGGTTCAGCGCGTCGGCCAGCACCTCGGTGTGCGCGAACCAGGACGCCTGGTAGGCGTGCGGGGTGGTGAAGGTCACCACGTCGGGGCCGTGCGGAAGTTCCTGGACCAGTGGCGGCTGCGAGAGGTTCACCAGATTGATGCAGGCCCGTTCCCGAAGCCTGGCCACGTTCTCCGGGCTGCGATCCTCGGGGAGGTCGCTGCTGTTCAGGAACTGGATCTGACTGGGGGTGTCGATCGCCAACCCCATGCCGATGAACTCGGTGAGCCGGTCCCACATCGGGGTCCGGAAACTACCACGTGGCATGAAGTAGTCGATGCTGCGCACCACCGGGACCGCCTGTTCGACGTCAACGACCTCGGAGATCTCCTCGGTCGCCCAGCTGTTGACGATGTGATCGAGGCGCTCCTTCCATTCCTGGCGCGACTCGCCCGGCCGTTGGTCGAACAGGCCGAGGGCCATCCCGACCTCCTTGCCGCCGTGGAACTTCACCTGGACCATGCCCGCCCGGGTGAACTCATCGGGCTGCTCCAAGGGAACCTCCGCCACCACCGGGTAGCGACGCAACAGCTCACGAATGTCCTCGATCCTCATGTCCCAAACCTACGTTCCGCCAAGGCCATCCACGATTCGCAGAAACCAATGCACAAACCGCGGGCCGCCGGCAAAATATCCGAGCGGGTTTGAGGAAGGCTGTGGATAAGTCTCAACATGTCTTGAATCACCCTCTGCTCCATGGCTTGCCGTCCGAGTCGATCAGATCGGCTCACCGCTCGATATGCTGCGTTCAGTCCCTCGCTTTCAGCTGCACGGGATTTTGATTTATGCGTGGACGTGTATGGCTTTTCCTGATCGGTCAGGCAAGTTCTGTTCTTGCCGGGTCCATGATGTTGCTCGCGCTCGGTGTGTGGGCCAAACAACTCACCGGCTCCAACTCCCTCGCCGGGCTGTGCACCGCTGCCGTCATGGCGCCCCGGCTGCTCGGCATCTTTGTGGGGGAGCCTCTGGACCGGCTTCCACGCAAGGCTGCTCTGCTGGTGGCAGACCTTGCGACAGCAGCGGCGCTGGGCACGATGATCCTCGGCGCTGTTCTGGTGGCCAATCTGGACTTCCGCGTCCTGTATCTGGCGGCTGCAGTGGGACTGCTCGGCATCGGGACCTGGGGCGTCAAACGCTCCGCCCGCTGACCAGCTCTCCCGGATGGAACTGGATCGAGACGACGACCTGAGAAATCTGTAGCGGTCCAATGGAACTGCCCATATGCTTCTCGGCGAGAGCAGGAAGCTTTCAATGACACAACCGAGGTGGAGATGAAGAGGTCTCTTCATGGTTGCATCGTCGCGGCCGCGGCTCCCGTGGCTGTTGCGAAGCAGCTGCTCCTGTGCACCGGGTCCGATTACCGGGGATGGAGTGGTGTGTTCTCAAGGGCGGTGGGCAGGCCCTGCCGCACATCGAGATTCCGGCTGGGGTTAGGCTGATGATGCAAGTTCCCGTGAGGGTCGTTGGGGTGGAGTTCAGCTACCCCACCCCGGCGGGTGCCGTGAGGGCGCTCGACGGGGTGGATCTGGAGGTGGCGGCCGGGGAACTGGTCTGTCTCTACGGGGCCAGTGGCTCCGGGAAGTCCACCCTGCTGTCGGTGATCGGCGGGCTCGAGGTGCCGCAGGCCGGTTCCGTCCAGGTGGTGGGGCGCGAGATCGTCGGGTTGCCGGAGGGGGAACGCACGGATCTTCGGCTGCGTCAGGTGGGTCTGGTTTTCCAGGAACACAACCTCGTCGCCCAGTTCACGGCCAGCGAGAACCTCCAGATCGTGCTCCGGGCCCAGGGATGCCGGGATGCCGAGGCGGAATCTCGGCGGCTGCTTGACTTCGTCGGTATCGGGGAGTTGTGGAACCGGATGCCGGATGCCATGTCGGGCGGACAGCGGCAACGGGTGGGGGTGGCCCGCGCCTTGGCGGGGCAGCGGCCGGTCATGCTCTGCGACGAGCCGACGGGGGCGCTTGACAGCGGGACCTCGACAGCTCTGTTCGGGCAGATCAGGGAGCTCACCCGGCGGGCCGGGGTGGCGTGTCTCATCGCCACCCACGACCCCCTCGCGGAGAGATACGCCGATCGTGTACTAGAGATTGTGGATGGTCGGCTGTCATGAAACACCTGATACCGCTGCTGCTCCGGTCGCGGGTGTTCCGGGGACTTCTCGCGGCGGTGTGCGTCGTCGGTTTGGGTGCCGGGATCTTCAGGTGCAGCCTGGACTCCCTCACCCTCAGCCCCGAACAGACCGCTGAAAAGCTGCTCGGCTCGGCGGATGGTGTGCTGGAGACGTGGCAGGAGGGGCAGGTGGAGGTCGGAACCTATCCCGAGCCCCCGGCCCTGCTCGCCACCTCCACCGTGACCACGGTTACGGTCGAGTACTCGGGACAGGCGGACCTCGCCCAGAACGGTGAGGCCCACAGATTCGACTACACCGAACTGCCGCTGCCTTCTGTCGCCAGCCGGGGCCGGTATGAACTGGTGTCCGGGATGTGGCCGACGCGCCCCGGCGAATGCGTGGCGAGCGGTGACGCCGTGGGGCAGTGGTCCTCCACCCATCAGCAATGGTCCGTCAACGTCGTAGGAAAGTTCCGCGAGATCTACTCCCTCAGCGGCAACCGGCTGGCCTGCGCCCCCGGTACCTGGCGGGAGCGCGCCGGAAAGGGGAACAGCAACGAGGTCCTCAGCGCCAACTACTACCTCGAAGGCCCGCGCGATGAACTGCTCAGGTTGAAGACGGAGACCGGTGCGGGCCACGAGACCTCCATCATGCTTCGCACCGATCTGCTGGAGAAGCAACAGGTTTCCGCGCAACGTTTCCTGGGAGGCTACTCGCTGGTCTTCGCCCTGCTCGTGGGCATTCCCTTCGTCTTCTCGGGGATGCTGGCGCGGTGGATCCGGGGAATCCAGCAGGTCCTGGTCCGCTCCGGTATCCGCCCCGGCGTGATGCTCCGGGCCGCCCTGGCCGCTCTGCTCGGCGGGACGTTTGTCGTCTCAGCCGTCGCCTGTGCGCTCGGGATGCTCGCGACTCTGGCATTGCGTCCCCTGCTCCAGCAGGCGAACAGCGGCCTGCCGCTCGGGCCGTGGGAGTTCTCGCTTGCCTGGCTGGTTCAGGTGGCGTTGCTGACCGCAGGCGGGGCGCTGCTCGGTTTCCTGGCGCTCAACGCCTCCCAGCGTGTGTGCGCCCGGCTCGCGGAACGCGCTCCGCGTCCGCTGTCCGCCACCATGTCCGGCGCGCTGGGCTGGGCGGCGCTGGGGCTGTGGGGATTCGCCATCTGGTCGCTGGTCACCTCCGCGGGAAAGCTGTGGCCCATGAGCCTGGGTGTGATCTTCACCGTTCTGGGCACGGTGGCCCTGGCCCCGGGCATGGTCGCCCGGGTCAGCGGTGCCCTGGGACGCAAAGTTGCGTCGCCGAAAGACCTCGCCGCCCGGCTGCTCCGCGAGGACGGGGCCCGGTGGGCCGGGGTCAGCGGGGTGGCGACCCTCCTGATCGGGCTGGTGCTGAGCGTGTTCATCAACATCTCCGCATCCATGAGTGCGCAGATCCTGCTGCTGGCCCCGCAACTCCCGCCGGGCATGGTCCTGCTGCAGGTCACCGATCCCGCGGGGGAACGGATCCCGGAGGATGTGATCGCGCAGTTCGAGCGGGACAACGCCGTTCGTCCGGCCGCCACCCTCCACGACACCTCCTACGGGATCGACGGGGAAGGCGCGGTCCAGGTGTTCGATTCGGTGGAGGAGGCCACCGCCGTCCTGGGACTGACCCCGGAACAGGCGGCCGTGCTGGCCTCCGGAGGCCTGCTCAAGCTGGGCGGGGCCGACGAGGACGTCGTCCTGACGGATTTCACCGACCCTTCGCAGACCATTCGGGTCCGCGTCGTCGGGTTCAAACCCAGTCCCGAGAGGCGGCTGAACACCGGCTACGCCTTCGGGTTGAAAAGTACCGTGCCGGTCGCCGAGGGAAGGGCCGGTGTCTACCGGGTATACGTCGGCATGACCCTGGAGCAGGAAGCCGGTATGGGGCAGTGGCCCGTCGCCTCGGGACACGGCGACGTGCTGGTCAACGTGCACCGACCGGCAACCGGCGCCGATGCCCCGTTGTGGCTGACCATCGGTTTCACCGGTGTGGCGTTGCTGGCCATCCCGCTGCTGGTGTGGACCCTTCAACGCGAGGTCCAGGCGCTGCGTCCCCTTGCCCGGAACCTCACCGCGATGGGGATGCCGGAGAGCTGGGCACGGCGAGTCCTGTCCGGGGTGATCGGCCCCGTCCTGGCGGTGCCGCTCGGGCTCGGGCTCGTCGCGGGGCTCGTCTCGACGGCGCTGCTGCACTGGCTCTACCCGACGGTGTTCGACCTGGCGGGCGTCAACTTCCTCGGCTTGGGGCTGTTCACCGGGGCGCTGCTCCTGGCCGGCGCGCTGGCCGTGAGGCTCGGCGTCCGACAACTCCACACCACCAAACGAGCGTTGGTGATCTAGGTCCTGCCGCGGAACGCTGACGGCCGGGGTCGCAGTCGGCTTCCCGCAACTTCCCACTTAACTTCCCAGGATGGTAAGCCAAGTGGGAAGTTGGGTGGGAAGCTCTGCGGATCGAATGGGGATCTTCTCGGAGCCGGGGTCGTGTCGAGGCCATCCCGCCCCGAAGCTGGTTGAGCCGGCCCCCGAGTCCTTTCCCCGTGCGCGACTCGCGGAAGAAAAACGGTTCGACGTCGTGCGGCGACGTTGAACCGTCGAACCTCCGCGATTCGTGCGCAGGGTGGACGGTGGAAAGGGGGCGGTCCGGGATGCTCCTTCGGTGCGGTCCGGCTCAACCGACTTCCCGCAGCTTCCCACTTAACTTCCCAGGGTGTTAAGTTAAGTGGGAAGCTGGGAGGGAAGCATGGATGAGAAAGAGCTGCGCGAGCTCGTGGAACGACTTCGCCTGGTGGGTGCGGATCAGCAGCGCGTGGAGGTCAAGAGCGGGATCGGGAAAGCGGTGCTGGAGACCCTGAGCGCCTTCTCCAACGGGGCGGGTGGCACCATTCTGGTGGGACTGGAGGAACGCGGGGGGTTCCTGCCGGTGCCTGGCTTCGACGCGATGGCCCAGCGGGATGCGTTGGTGTCCCGCTGCCAGCAAATGACGCCGACGGTGCGCCCCGACATTGTGTTGGTGCCCTTCGAAGGGAACGTGGTGGTGGTCGCCACGGTGCCCGAGATGCTGCCTCGCGACAAACCCTGTCACGTGACCTCCAGGGGACGCTATCAGGGCAGCTACCTGCGGACCGGCGACGGGGACGTGAGGCTGCAGCACTACGAGGTCGACCGGCTGGTGGAGGAGCACGTCCAGCCGGCCTGGGACGAGGAACCCGTGCCCGGGGCCCGCCCGGAGGACCTGGACGCCGATGCGCTCGCCAGCTACCTGGAGGGGCAGCGCCAAAGCCGTCCCCGGACCTTCGCCCAGGGCGATGACGCGGCGCTCAGGCGCCTCCGGGTCGTGCGCGACGGGCATCCCACCCTCGCTGGCCTCCTGGCCATGGGGGAGTATCCGCAGGAGTTCTTCCCCCGGCTCACGGTCACCTTCGCGGTGTTTCCCGGAACCACGAAGGGCGAGATCGGAACGGGGGTGCGGCTGCTGGACAGCGCCACACTGACGGGCCCGATACCCGAGCTGGTCGAGGCGGGGCTGGCGCTGGTCAAGAAGAACATGCGGCAGGGAGCCCTGATCGACGACGTCTACCGCCGGGAGCTGCCCGACTACCCGCTGGTCGCAGTGCGTGAGGCCCTGGTCAACGCGCTCATGCACCGGGACTACTCTCCGATGGCGCGCGGCACCCAGGTGCAGCTCAACATGTACGTCGACCGGCTCGAGGTCATCAACCCCGGTGGGTTGTACGGCGCGGTGACCCTGCGAACGCTCGGGACGGCGGGAATCAGCTCGAGCCGCAACCAGCGGCTGGCCTCCCTGCTCGAGAACGTGCGGCTTCCCGATGGCGGTCTCGTCGCCGAGAACCGGGGAACCGGTTTCGCGGTGATGGCTGCGGAACTTGAGAAGGCCCTCATGCCTCCGATCGAGGTCCGCGACGACCTGGTGAGTTTCACCGTAACCTTCCGTCGGCGTCGGCTGGCCCGTGGGGAACGCAGGAACACGGCCCGCGCGGGGATCGAGAAAGCACTGGAGGAACGGGCCTCGGCGACAACCACCGAGCTGGTGGCCGCGACGGGATTCAGCCGGACCGCCGTCCAGCAGGCCCTCAATCAGTTGATTGGGGAGGGGATGGTTGAGGCGATGGAACCTCCTCGAAGCCCGCGCCAGCGCTACCGCACCAAGGCGGGTGGGTGATACGGGGCAGGGGCATGAATCGGGTGGGTATCTCCTGCTCCCTCGTGGTTTCGCCTGTCTCCTTGTCGTTCCCTTGTACGCGACTCGCGGAAGAAAAACGGTTCGACGTCGTGTGGCGACGTTGAACCGTCGAACTTCCGCGATTCGTGTACAGGGGGAGGGGGTCCTGCCATGCCGCGACCTGATGGGCTTCGCCCCGTGTTTCGTGTACAGGGGGAGGGGTGTTCGCGTGTTGGCTCTAGTCGTTGAGCCTGACCTCCCGGTCGCAGTGGGCGATCACCGCCGGGTCGTGGGTGATCACCAGCATGGGGATGCGTTTCCTGACCTCGGCCAGGACCTCGCAGATGGCGTCGCGGGTGGTCGCGTCCAGGCTGGAGGTCACCTCGTCGAGCACCAGCAGCCGCGCCCCGGAGACCAATACCCGGGCGATCGCGAAGCGCTGCAGCTGGCCTCCGGACAGCTGCCTCGGGTGACGGGTTTCCCAGCCGGGTGGCAACCCGACCAGCTCGGCCGCCTCCTCGACGCCCGTTCCCGCCCCGCCGAGCCGTACTGCCCTGGC
Organism: uncultured Propionibacteriaceae bacterium; assembly: GCA_937965785.1. Lineage (GTDB taxonomy): Bacteria > Actinomycetota > Actinomycetes > Propionibacteriales > Propionibacteriaceae > Arachnia. Next base: position 67,827 of record CALCKT010000046.1, read on the forward strand.
ATGGGCGCGTGCCAGGGACCGCCCGAGCGACCACGCCGGGTTCACCGAGGTCGCGGGATCCTGCGGCACCCACCCGATAGTCCCGCGCGCCGAACGAGGCCAGTCGTCCAGCCGCGCCGGCAGGGCCGTCCCGGCCACGCTCACCTCGCCGTCGCGCCTCGGCCAGAGCCCGACGAGGGTTCGCGCCACCGTCGACTTGCCTGACCCGGACGGTCCCGTCAACGCCACCGCCTCCCCTTCGAGAACGTCCAGGTCCAGGCCGGTCACGGGAGGATCGGCCAGCCCGGGCGCGCCCGCCGTCAAGGACCGCACGCACAGCACGGGCTCCGCGTCCCCTCGCGTTCCATCGTTCCGCGGCGCTCCCGGGCGGTCCGCGGCCACGACCTCCCGCGCCGGGCCACCGTCGGCGAGACGCCCGTTGCGCATCTCCACCACCCGGCTGGTCAGGCGCGCCGCCACCGCGGGGTCGTGGGTGATCACCAGCAGGGTCGCGTCCAGTTCCGCCACGAGCCGTTCCACCAGACCCAGGGCGGCGTCGACGGCCGACGGGTCGAGCCCGGCGGTCGGTTCGTCGAGCACCAGCAGCTCGGGGCGGCGTGCCAGGGCGCGGGCCAGCGCCACCCGCCGCCGCTGCCCTCCCGACAGCTCCGCCGGGAAACGATTCAGGAAGTCGCGGGACGTCGGCAGCCCGAAGACCTCCAGGGCCTCGTCGCGGAGTCGCTGCGCATCCTCACGCGGACCCCGCGACAACTCCGTCATCAGGTATCCGATGCGGCGGGTCGGGGTCAGCGCCCCGGCCGGGTCCTGGTCCAGCCGGGCGACGCGACGCCGCAGCCCTCGCAGGGCCCCGGGGGAGGCCAACCGGCCATCGGCAACGACGGGCACATCCAGTACCGTCACGTTCCCCGCCGCCAGTTCCAGACCGGGCGCGATCGAACCCAGCAGGGCCAGGGACAGGGTCGACTTCCCGGAACCGGATTCCCCTACGAGCCCGACCCGCTCGCCCCGCTCCACGGCAAGGGCGGTTCCATCCAGGATCGTTCCGGCGGCCGAACGGATCCGCAGGTCGTCGACCTGCACGGCTGGTTCAGTCACGGCGACCTCCGAGGGCATCGACGAACAGGTTCACGGGCACCGTCAACGCCACCATCGCACCCAACGGGGCCAGCACCGCCCACGGATTGAGCCCCAGACCGTCGAGGTTCCGCGACACCATCGTCGGCCACAGGAAACCGGATTCGGCGGCGGTGGTGCCCAGGAAGGAGATGGTGGCCATCAGGTAGAGGGCGGTGATCGTCGCCAAGCCCAGGTCGGCCAGGACGGGACGCAGCAGCACCGGCACCACTTCCCGGACCAGCGCCACCGACGTCCTGTCGCCGGCCACCCGGGCCTGTTCGAAGAACGCCGCCCCCAGCAGTGGCTCCGCGGCCGCCCGGTAGTAGCGGGACGTGAACGGCAGGGTCAGGGCGGTTGCGATCGGGATGGTGGCGTACAGCGACGCCCCGGCGCGCTGATAAACCACCAGCGAGGCCACGATCATCGGTGTCACCAGGACGACATCCAGGACGAACCGCGCGAACCATGCCCCCCGGGCCCGGGTGGCGAGCCACAAACCAGCGGCCAGCCCGACGCCCTGCGAGACCACCGCGGTCAGGAGGGCCGCGATCAGCAACGCCCGGCCGCCCTCCAGGAGCTGGGGCAGCACCGGCCGCCCCAGGTAGTCGTGTCCCAGTCCGCCCGGACCGCCCACCGAATAGGCGAAGGACGTCGTGGCCGCGGAATTCCCGGTCGCCGGCGCCAACCACGGGGCGGCCATGGTGAAAAGCACCACCAGCAGGGTGATGCCGCCCCAGATCCTCGCTGAAATGCTCACCTCACACCACCGCAACCATGCGTTCCTGGCGCGCCGAAAGCGCATCCGCGACGGTGAAGGCCACCACCGCGACCACCATCATCAACGCCCCCGCGGCCATCACCACCGGCACCTCCCTGTCCCCGACGGCCCGCACCAGCGCGAACCCCAGGCCGGGGAAGGAGGTCACGGTCTCGACCACCACGGCCCCACCCAGCAGGTAGGGGATCGTCTGCGCGAGCAGCTGCAGGACGCCGGGAGCCACCGACGGCAGCAGGTGCCCGGACAGCACCCGCCGCCGCGTCAGTCCCGCCAGTTCTGCCTCGCGCACGTAGGGCGCCGCGGCGTGGGCGGACACCAGGGCCTGGATGCGACGGGTCAGGGATGCGGAACACACCAGCCACAGCGACAGCGCCGGCATCACCAGGCAGACGGGGTTCTCCCACACCGTGCGACCCGCGCCGGGCACCGACAGCACCGGCAGCCAGCGGGTCCACACCGCCAGGACGGCCAGCAGTGCGATCGCCACCACGAACTCCGGTATCGCGGCGGTGGCCACCGAGATCCCCGCCAGGGACCGGCTGACCGGATGTCTCGGACGCGCTCCGGTGACGACCGCGACGGGCAGGGTGACCAGCACCAACCCCAGCAGCACCACCGCGGCCAGGCTCAACGACGCCAGGGCCGGTTGCGCGATCGTCTCCGCCACGGGCCGGGACGTGATCAGCGTGGTCCCGGGATCCCCCCGCAGGATGCCCGTCACCCATTCCAGGTAGCGTTCCAGGACGGGCCGGTCCAGACCCATCCGGGCCCTGGCCGCCTCCACCGCGGCGGCCCCTTTCCTCGAGGCGCTCGCAGTTGCCGCGTCCCCGGGCAGGGCCTGGATCAACAGGAACAGCAGAAACGAGGCCGCCAGGCACTGGACTGCGGAGCGCGCCAGCCGCCGCAGCAACCAGCCGGTGAAGGCGGGTCGCTGCGGCGACGCGTCGATGGTTCGTCCCAAGGCCGGATCAGCCGACCGGGTTGAAGGTGGCCTTCGTCAGCCAGGGAACCTCTTGGACGGTGGTGAAGTTCTCCAGCCCGGCCCGGTACGCGGCGACCTGCTTCTGGAAGCCCCAGATCAGGTCACCGCCCTGGTCGTGGATCTCCTTGTTGATCTCACCCACCAGCTTCTTCTGTTCGGCCGCGTCCAGGGTGGAGGTGGCCTTCGCCAGGTTCTGCTGGATCGTCTCGGAGCTGAAACCGGACAGGTTGAACGAATAGTCGGGTATGACCTGGATGCGGAACTCGGTGATGGGATTGCGGTTGATCCAGTAGGCGGTTGCCGCCTGCGCCTGGTGCAGTTCTTCCATGTTGCTGTAGTAGGTCTGCGGGTCGCGTTTGTCGACGGTGACCTGCACCCCAACCTCGGCGAACTCCTGGGCCATCAACTCGGCCGAGGCGACCATGCCCGGCATGACGTCGGCCGCGACGATCGTGAAGGACGTGATTCCCTTCTCCGCGAAGATGCGCTTGGCCTCCTCCTTGTTGGCCACGGTCTGGGCCACGTCCTCCGGGTAGTTGTCGTATCCCTTGCCGAGCATGTCGTTTGCGACCTCACCGGTGGATCCGAGGACGGTGTTGACCAGCTTGTCCCGGTCCACGGTGAGTTTCGCGGCCCGTCGCGCCTCCGGGTCGTTGAAGGGCGCGACGCGGGTGTTGAGGGCCAACTCCAGGGCGGAGGCGGACTCCAGGGTGGGCTCGGCCACCTTGACGTTGGGAGCCCCGGACAGGGTCGTGAGGGCAGCCGAGTTGAGGCCGGTGGCAAGGTCGATCTCGCCGGTGCGCAGGGCGTTGGCCTGGGCCGTGGAGTCGGGGATCGGCACCATCGTGACCTGTGGGATGGGCGGGGTGCCGTCCCAGTACTTGTCGTTGGCGTGCAGCTGGTAGCCGGTGCTGGGATCCCCCTTGTCGACGACGAAGGGGCCGGCGCCGATGCCGGTGAACTGGCCCTTCGGGGCGATGGAGGAGAACATGCCCAGCGAGGATTCGAGGAAATCGGAGGCGGGTTTCTTCAGCTTCAGCGTCGCCGTCGACCCGGATGCGCTGGAGGCCTCGAAGTCGATGTCGGAGTACAGGCTGGCGTAGCTGGGGGACTGGGCGAAATGGGAGAGGGAATCCAGGACGTCCTGCCCGGTGGCGGCGGTGCCGTCGGAGTAGGTCAGGCCGTCGCGCAGCGTGACGGTCCACTCATCGGCGGTGGCGTTGGGTTCGATGGACTTGGCCAGTGACAGCGTCGCCCCCTTCTTGGTCATGACCGCCAGGGAGTCGTAGACGTTGAACGCCAGCAGCATCGAGCCCGGTGAGGTGGCGGTTACCGGGTCGAGGGAATCGGTCGGGGCGAAGAGCGCCCCGATCCTGACCGGCTGGGAGGCGCCCGAGGCCGACGGGGAGCTGCCACCGGAACCGGATGCGCATCCCGTCAGTCCCAGGGCGGCGGCCACGATGACGGCGCCCAGACGCAATCTCCAAGGTTTCATCATTCCTGCTTTCTCGTGTTGCTGTTCGGTTTCTTTGGTTCGGGTTCAGACCAAGGACCATCCGCTGGCGCTGCTGCGGTACTCCCAGAAGTCGCGGTAGGGGCCGTCGATTCCCACCAGGTCATTGTGCCGACCCTGCTGCGCGATCCGGCCATCGGCCCCCAATACCACCACCTGGTCGGCGGCGGCGATGGTTTCCAGCTTGTGGGCGATGACGATCAGGGTGGAGGAGCGCCTCAGTTCCTCCAAGGCGGCCACGATGTTCGCCTCGTTCTCGGCGTCCAAGGCGCTGGTGGCCTCGTCGAGGAGCACGATGGGTGCCCGTTTCAGCAGGGCGCGGGCGATGGAGACGCGCTGCCGTTCACCACCGGACAGGGCCCTGCCGCCCTCACCGACCCGGGTCTCCCAGCCACCGGGGAGCCGTTCGACGATCTCCGTCACCCCGGCGAGGTCTGCGGCGTGGCGCACCTCGTCGTCGGTGGCGTCCTGGCGGCCCAGGCGGATGTTGGCCTCCAGGGTGTCATCGAAAAGGTAGACGTCCTGGAAAACCATAGACAGCTGCGACATCAGGTCCTCGGTGGTCAGCTGCTTCACATCCACCCCGCCAACCTTGAGCTGCCCGGAGTCGACGTCGTAGAACCGTGCGACCAGACGGGCGATGGTGGTCTTGCCGCTGCCGGAGGGGCCGACGAGGGCGCACATCGAACCGCTGGGCACCGTCATCGAGATCCCGCGCAGCACCGGCACGCCGGCCTGGTAGCCGAAATCGACGTCGACCAGTTCGACGCTGCCGTCGGAGGGCACATCGGGGGATGTGTCGGGTTCGGGCAGCACGGGGGAGTCCATGACCTGATCGATGTGGTTCATCATCTGTCGGCGCTCCTCGAAACCGATCATCATGGCCCCGACGTCGCTCAGCATCGTCATGAACCGCAGGCACATGCCGATGGTGACGATCGCCTGCAGCGGGGCGAGTTGCGACGACAGCGCCAGGGTGGCGGACAGGACGATCATGGAGATCACCACGAGTTGGGCGAAGGCGCCGTTGACCATGTTGCCGACGGCCTCCCACCAGAAGGCGCGCCGCGAGTCGCGGTGGTTTTTCTCGAATGCCGTCCTGAGGCCCGGTGGGTTTGGTGCGTTGCAGGAACGCAGCGCCCCTTGGCAGCGGGAGAACTCGATGATGCGGGCCGCCAGTTCGACCTCGGAGGGTTCGGCGATGGCCTTGCCGTGGTTCAGGATGCGCCGTCCGATGATGAGGCCCACGGTCAGCACGGGAGCCGCGCAGGTCAGCAGCAGACCGAGCCGCCAGTCCCAGAACCAGGCTCCGATCCCGATCACGACGCAGGCGGCCGCATCGACCCGCAGCTTGTACAGGAAGTGCGCCACCGACTGCGACAGGGACATCATCTCCTGGCTGGCCATCCGCGACATCCAGCCCGCCGACGACGGATCGAACCAGGACAGGGGCAGCCTCGCGACCTTGTCGCCGATGCTGTGATGGACGCTCTGCATGAAACCGAGCGCACCCAGGTACCCGGTGCGGGTGCCTATGAAGTCGATGGCGAGGGTGCCGACGGCGGTGATGAGCAGAACCACCAGCCAGCCGCCGAAATCCAGCCCCCAGCTCGGGGAGCCCGTCGTCAGGGCTACGGAGGTCGGCAGCAGCGCCAGCAGCGCGAACCCGGTCAGTGTCCCGGCCGCCACACCAATGGTGAGGCCCGTGGACAACTGCCGCCACTGGGATGGTGTCATGAGGCGGCGGTAGCGGGGCAGCAACGCGTTGCGGTTGATGTCGCTCATCGGTGGTCCTCTTCGGCTGGGGCGGTGTGCAGCTCGCCGCTCTGGCGCAGCAGCGCCCGGTAGTGGGGTTCGTCGAGCAGCTCCTCGTGGGAGCCGAGCGCCTGGATGCGTCCTCGTTCCATCACCACGATCCGGTGGGCTCCCCGGATGGCGGCGGGCCGGTGGGCGATCACCAGCACGGTGCGGCCTTTCACCAAGGTGCTCAGGGCCTGCTGGATCTCGGCCTCGGACTCGGGATCCGCGAAGGCGGTGGCCTCGTCGAGGAGCAGCACGGGGGCGTCGACCAGGATCGCCCTGGCGATCGCGATCCGCTGCTCCTGGCCGCCGGACAGTGAGGTGTCGGTGCCGATGACGGTGTCATAGCCATCGGGAAGCGACATCACGAAGTCGTCGATCCTGGCCATTCTCGCGGCCTCCCGGACCTCGTCGAGCCCCGCCCCCGGACGACCCAGGGCGATGTTGTCGCGGACGGTGGCCCGCAGCAGCTGGGCGTCCTGGAGCACGAACGAGACCTTCGAGTAGAGGGTCTCCTCGGTCAGCTGCCGCAGATCGACGCCGCCGAGCCGGATGCTCCCGGAATCCGGATCGGCGAAACGGGCGATCAGCGTGGCCAGGGTCGACTTACCGGAACCCGAGGGGCCGAGCAGGGCCGTCACGGTTCCCTCCTTCAGGGTGAGACTGACGTCGTCGACGGCGAGGGTCTCACCGTAGGAGAAGGTGACGTGATCGAGTTCTACGGTGCACCCTTGGGGGACCTGCGAGGTCTCGGGGTAGGGCAGGACGGGGGTGTCGAGGATGTTGCACAGCCGGATCGCCGCGGCCCCGGCCATTTGGTAGGACCAGGAGATCGAGGAGACGACCTGCACGGCACCGGGGAGCACCAACGCGATCAGCGTGGCCGCTAGCACCTTGGGCAACGTGACCACCCCGGCCTGGATCAGCAGGGCCCCGCCCCCCAGGTTCACCACGAGCAGCAGCGGAATGGAGATCCACGCCATGGAGACGCAGCTGATCGATACCAGGGGCAGCGCCCAGGCACGGAAGAACCGGGAGAACTCGTCGGCGGAATCCACGTAGGCGGAGTGCGCCCTACCGACCCGCCCGAAGGCCTTGACCACCGAGATCCCGGCGACGAACTCGGCCATGGTGGAGGAGACCTTCGCCAGTTTCGCGTCCATCTCCGCGGTCTTCTCCGGCATGCCCTTCATGGAGACGGCGTAGGTGGCCATGTGCAGCGGGATCGTGGCGATGCTGAGCAACCCCAGCCGCCAGTCCAGCCAGAACGCCAGACAGAGGAGGGCCAGCGGGGTCACCACCGCGTTGAGGATCTCGACGGGGCCGTGGGCGATCACGGTGTGGACGGCGCGGGTGTCGTCCTGGACGCCCTTACGGATCATGCCCGAGGTCGACTCGGTGAACCACGACAGCGGGGCCCGGGCCAGGCGCTGCGCGATGCCGCGCTGCAACTGGTCGCGCAGCCTCAGGTCGGCGACGTGGGTGATGAGCAGGCCGACGAAATACAGCAGCAGCTGGCCGGAGAAGGCGCCGATCAGCAGTCCGATCGCCGACCAGGCCCGGTCGGCGTCGACGGCGGTGCCGGAGCTGTGGGCGGCCAGCAGGAGATCACCGAGCTGGACGAGGGCGAGGTAGGGGGCGGTCGTGAGAATGGCCGAGGCGATCACGAACGCCTGCCCCAGCCGCTGCAGTCCGCGCACCGGGGCGGCCAGGCGTTTGATCGCAGCCTGCCCCTCCTGCGCTTTCCGTTTGTTCTCCTCCAGCGGATCGTCCTGCTGGTCCGGTTCGACGCGTTCAAGTTCCTGCGTCGTCATGAGTTACACCTCGAAAGATTGGGAAATGGTCTTCAGTGTTCAATGAGGTTCACCTTAACGCCACGCTGTGACGTGGGCAACGAGTACGTTAACCGCATGAGATCACACGGGAGGCGTACCGGTCCGAAACCGGGCTTCACCCACGACGACGTCGTCACGGCCGCGTTGGAGATCGGGATCCGTGACTTCACCCTCGCGGGGGTGGCCAAACTCCTGGGGGTCGGCACCCCGGCGCTGTACCGCACCATCGCGTCGCGGGACGACCTGCTGCGTGACTGTCTGAAACGGTTGGCCCGGGAGAACAACTTCACCGTCCCCGAAGGCGGGTGGCGAGAACTGCTGCGACACCAGGCCGAGTGGTTGTGGGATCTGGCGGACAAGCACCCCGGGCTCGCGGAGACCTTCCTGGTGGTCACCTGGGCACACCACTACTTCGCCCGGGGCATGAAAACCTGCATCGAAGCGCTGGTCGAACGGGGGTTCAGCCCGGATGACGCCACCTTCGTGGTGGATTTCATCGGCGACACCGTGCTGTGCACCCGCCTGGTGATCGAGGCGAACCGTGCGATCCTCCCGGGGAAGGATGGTGCGGTTGCGACGGGGCTGGAAGCCGCCGTCGAGAACTTCAACCGGGAGAAACTCGCCAAGGATTTTCCGGATCAGCTCGTGCCCAATGAGGGCTGGACGGGCCGGGGTTTCCTGGACCGCAAGATCGAGTTCATCATCGATGGGATGGCCCGGCGGGTCGGCGGGTGAACCACTCCCCAGAATCTCGTGGGACCGGTTTGCTGGCCTTGTTCACGTTCGCTGGCCTCACAGCGCAGGCAAACGTGAACAAGGCCAGCAAACCATTCACAAGGCCAGCGAACCGGTGACGGGAGGGTCGGCGGGGATCAGAGATGCCGGGATGCGCTGTCGAGGATCAAGGCCATGGACACCGCCCCCGGGTCGATGTGTCCGATGGAGCGTTCCCCGTAGTGCGCCGCACGGCCGCGGCGGGCCAGCATGTCGCGGGTGGCCTCGGCGCCCGCTTTCGCGGCGGCGGCGGCCCGGGCCAGGCTGGTGGAGGGGTCCTCGTCGCGTTCCAGGCTCGCGTGTTCGAGCACGTCGATGGCGGGACACAGGGCGTCCAGCATGGTCTTGTCGCCCACCTTCGCCCTGCCCCGAGATGCGATTCCGTCGCGTCCGGCCTTCAACGCCTGACAGACGCTGGAGACGGTGTACGGGGACTGCCAGAGCTGCCCGACGCGCAGGAAGAACGTCCCGTACAGCGGCCCCGAGGCCCCACCGACGGAACTGACCAGGGCCATGCCCACCTGGTTGAGGTACTGGCGCGTGGTGGTGTCCGGGCCGGGGGTGATCGTGGCGGCGGTCGCCATGCCGCGTGCCATGTTCGTGCCGTGATCGCCGTCGCCGATGGCGGCGTCCAGCCCGTCCAGCTCGTCGATGCGGGCCTCGAACTCCGCGGCGGCTGATTTCAGCCAAGCGCTCAGGGCATCAGGGCCGTCAAGCATGGGTGTCCTTTCCGTTTCGGGGCGATCTCCCCGCAGAAGCAGTCGAAGTGGATTTCAGCGCAGGCCGCGCAGGAAGTCCTCGTCGTCGTCGGGGGCGAGAGGGCGCGACCGGGGGCGAGAGGTGGGGCGCCCCGCGAGCAACCAGGCGAACGGACCAGCCACCGGGACGCAGATCACGACGAACAACCACAGCCACCGGGGCATGGCGCGTACGCGAGCTCCCTTGGTCTGTGCAAGTTCGACGACGCAGTAGATGGTGAGCATCACCACTGCGACGAGTAAAAGCACCCTGAGCACAAGACAATTCTAGCTCCCGGAATCCATTTTTCACTCCCGGTGTTAGGGTCGCGTCGCTACCGAGAAGCGAAGGCGGTGACGATGAGCACGGACGTGGCCCGGATGCTGGAGGGGGGAGCGGCGCTGTGGCTGGCGGACGGCCCGGCCCCCCGGCTGCCGCGGAATGTGGGGGCGGTGGTGCAGACCTCCGGCACGACCGGGTCGGCCCGACGCGTCGTGCTCTCCAGGGATGCGCTGCGGGCGGCCGCGGAGGCGGCCCGGGAACGCGTGGGAGGTGACCTGACCTGGCATCTGGCCCTGCCCGGGCGCTACGTGGCCGGGCTGATGGTGCAGGTGCGCTCAGCGGCGGCGGGTCGGAGGACACCCGTGGTTCCCACCGACCTCAAGGGGCTCATCCCCACCGGTGACGGCGACGCCATCAGCCTGGTGCCCACCCAGCTGCACCGCGCCCTGGGGGATGCCGCCGTCACGAAACGGCTGCGAGCCTTCGACCTGATCCTGCTCGGCGGCGCCCCCCTCGGTAACGAGCTGCGGGAACGCGCCCGGGACGCGGGACTGGCCGTCGTCGAGAGCTACGGCATGTCGGAGACCAGCGGCGGGGTGGTCTGGGACGGCAAACCGTTGCCGGGCATCCGGATCGGGCTGCGCGACGGCCGGGTGGGAATTGGTGGCCCGACGCTGTTCGACGGCTACCTGGACGATCCCGCCGCGACCGCCGAGGCCATGGAGGAGGACACGCTGCTCACCCGTGACCGGGGACGCTGGGAGGAAGGCAGGCTCGTGATCACCGGGCGCGTCGACGACGTGGTCATCTCCGGCGGGGTGAACGTCGACCTGGCCGAGGTGCGGGCCGCCGCGGCCCGCATCGACCCGGAGACCGCGGTGCTGGCCGTCCCGGACGCGGAGTGGGGGCATCTGGTGGTGCTGTTCGCCGGGGACGGGAACCTCGGGGCCTGGCGCGAGGCCCTCGCAGGCGCGCTGCCCCGGGCGTGGCTGCCGCAGCGGCTCGTCGTCACCCCGATCCCGCGCACCCCCGGCGGCAAACCGGACCGCGAGGCGCTCAATGGCCTCATCGCGGGCGAGAACCATTAGCATGGCCCCATCATGAGCTTCTCCACGTGGGTGGCCGGTGCCCGGCCCCGGACCCTTCCTGCCGCAGCCGCCCCCATCATGGCGGGAGTGGCCGCAGGTCTCGGAACCACCCCGGCACCGCCCCCATGGCGCCTGATCCTGCTGCCCCTGCTCTGTCTCGGGGTGGCGCTGGCCCTCCAGGTGGGGGTCAACTACGCCAACGACTACTCCGACGGCATCCGCGGCACCGACGACGTGCGCGTCGGTCCCGTCCGGTTGACCGCCTCCGGGCTGGCGCGCCCCGAAGCGGTGAAACGGGCCGCCTTCCTGTGTTTCGGTGTCGCGGCGGTGCTGGGGGGCGCGACCGTCGTGATCAGCGGACACTGGTGGCTGCTGTTGGTCGGGGCCGTCAGCATCCTCGCGGCCTGGTACTACACGGGCGGTTCCCGGCCCTACGGATATCACGGCCTCGGAGAGGTCATGGTTTTCCTGTTCTTCGGGTTGGTGGCGACGGTGGGCACCACCCTGGTCACCTTCGACTCGGCCCCACCGGCTTCCTGGGTGGCGGCCGTCGGGATCGGGGCCCTGGCCAGCGCCCTGCTGGTGGTCAACAACCTCCGCGACCTCACCGCCGACGCCGAGGTGGGCAAACGCACCCTGGCCACCCGGCTGGGTGATTCCGGAACCCGGGTTTTCTTCGTGGTGCTGCTGGTGGTGGGGGCGGTCTCGGTGCTGGGGGTGATGGCGCTCAGCACGCCCTGGGCGGGGCTGGGGCTGCTGGGTTTCGTCCTGGTGCTCGGTCCCGCCGCGCGGCTGCTGGGTGGGGCCATCGGACGTGACCTGATCGCGATGCTCCAGGCCACGTCCTTCACGGAGCTGGCGATGGCCGCCGGGTTGCTGCTGGGGGCGGTGGTCGGCCGGTGATCGTCTTCGACATCCCCCTGCAGGTTCCGTTCCGGGGCGTCACCCGGCGGCAGGGGGTCCTGTTCGAGGGTGAGGCGGGCTGGGCCGAGTGGAGTCCCTTCCGGGAGTACGGCGACCAGGAGGCCGCCGCCTGGCTGAGGGCCGCCGTCGCGGTGGCCCGGGAGGGTCATCCCGAGCCGCTGCGGGACAGCGTGGCCGTCAACGGCATCATCCCGGCCATCAGCCCCGGTGAGGTGGCGCGGCGGGCCGCGGAATCCGGGTGCAGCACCCTCAAGGTCAAGGTCGCGGCCCCCGGTGAGAGTCTCGACGACGACGTGGCCCGGGTGGCGGCGGCCCGTGCCGCCCTGCCCCGCGGGGCGATCCGCGTCGACGCCAACGGGGCCTGGAGCCCCACCCGGGCCGAGGAGGCGATCCGGGAACTCGCCCAGTTCGGTCTCGAATACGTGGAGCAGCCCTGCTCCAGCGCGGAGGAGCTCGCCGAGCTGCGCCGCCGCCTGGACGGCCTGGTCGCGATCGCTGCCGACGAATCCATCCGGCGGGCCTCCGATCCCCTGCGGGTGCGGGATCTCGGCGCGGCCGACGTGGTGGTGCTGAAGGTGCAGCCGCTCGGCGGTGCCGCAGCCTGCCTCGACCTGGCGGACCGGCTTGGGCTTCCCGTGGTGGTCTCCAGCGCCGTGGAGACCTCCGTCGGGCTGGAGGCGGGGCTGCGACTGGCCGCGGCGCTGCCGGAGCTGCCGTTCGCCTGCGGCCTGGAAACCGGCCGGCTCCTGGCCCGCGACGTCACCGAGCACCCGCTGCTGCCGGCCGCGGGCCGGATCGAGGTGCGCCCCGCGCACGTCGACGCCGATCTGCTGGAGGCCTGCCGCGCCGGCATGCGGACCGAGAGCTGGTGGCTGGACAGGTTGCACCGGGTGGCCGCGGTCGCGGGGGTGGAACTGCCGTGAACTCCCCGCTGCTGGGAAAGGTGATCGTGGAGGCCCTGCTGGCCTCCGGGGTCCGGGACGTGCTGCTGGCGCCCGGTTCCCGCAACGCCCCGATCTCCCTGGCCCTCCACGCCGCCGAGACCGCCGGGCTGCTGGGGTTGCACGTCAGGATCGACGAACGCGTCGCGGCCTTCACCGCCCTCGGGATGGCGAAGGCCTCGGGCAGGGTCGTGGCGGTGGTCACCACCTCCGGGACGGCCGTGGGGAACCTGGTGCCCGCCGCCATGGAGGCGCGCGCATCCGGGATCCCGCTGCTGCTGCTGACCGCCGACCGTCCCGCGCACCTGGTCGGCACGGGAGCCAACCAGACCTGCGACCAGCTGGGGATCCTCGGCCCGGCCGCGGTCGGGGTGCTGCGGCTGGCCTCCGGCACGGGCACCGAACCGGCCTGGCGGGCGACGATCACCCGGGCCTGCGCCCTGGCCGCGGGTACCAGGACCCGCCGCCCGGGACCCGTGCAGGTCAACGTGGAGTTCGAGACCCCGCTCGTTGATCCCGCCACCCCCGCACCCGAACCCCAGGAGGTGCGCCCGGTCCTCGCCCCGAGCACCGGCACCGAGGTGTACGAGGTGACGGGGCCGGCCCGCACCGTGGTGCTCGCGGGGGACGCGCCCCCCGTCGTGGGTGCGGAGGCCAGGGCCACCGCGGAGGTGGCGGGGGTCCCGCTGCTGGCCGAACCCTCCAGCAACGCCCGCACCGGCGGCGCCGTTCCCCGCTACCGGGAGCTGCTGCCCGTCCTCGGCCCCGAGATCGAACGGGTCGTGGTCTTCGGGCATCCCACGCTGTCCAGGCCCGTTTCCGAACTGCTGGGCCGCGGCGACGTGGAGCTGATCGTCGTCGCCCCGCACGCCGACTGGATCGATCCCGGGCACGCCGCCGCGCGGGTGGTCGACCGTGTCCTGCTGCCGCCCGGGGATCCCGCCTGGCTGGCCCGCTGGCGACAGCCGGGGGGCGCGGCCCCGCAGGAACCACGGAAACTGACGGGGGAGGCCGTGGCGGCGGAGGTGGTGGCGGCCTCGCGGCCGGGCGAGAACCTGGTGTTCGGCGCCAGCTCCAGCATCCGCTACGCGGACCTCGCGCCGATCAACCCGAACCCCGGGCCCTGCTGGGCGAACCGCGGGCTGGCCGGGATAGACGGCACGGTTGCCACGGCCACCGGGATCGCCCTGGCCACCGGGGCGCCGACGACGCTGCTGCTGGGCGATCTCACCCTGCAGCACGACCTGGGGGCGTTGGCCACGCCCGAAGCTGGACATGAGGTGCGGTTACGTGTAGTCCTTTTGGACGACCATGGAGGGACGATATTCGCATCCCTGGAGCAGGGACAGCCAGCTTTCGCAGCCTCCTTCGACCGGGTGTTCCGGGCTCCACAAGGGGTTGAGCTGGGAGCGGTGGTCCGTTCGATGGGGTGGCGGACGTCAGAAGTTACCTGCATACAATCACTGCGTCGGGTGCTTGCCGAGCCAAGCTCTGACCGTGAGTTACTGCATATTGTTCTGGGTCAGGACTAGCCTGCAAGGAGTGCCGAATGAATACTCATTCAGGGAGGGAAGACAAAGTGCGTCAGTTCCACAAGCCGGTGAGACGACCAAGTGATGTCCTTGAAGAGTTTGATGGTTCCGGGGACCCGGCGGACGAGAGCAGCGCGGCGCACGACACCGCCGCTGTGCTCGTCCACCTGGTGGGGGACAAGGCGGTTCCCGCGGTGCGTGCCCGGCTGGTTGAATACATTGCGGCCGAGGGCATCGAGGACCTTCTGGAACTCTGGTCACGGACGGCGGCGATTTCGCTGCCCGGGTCGCTGTGGCGGTTGCGACAAATCGAACGGAAGCTCCCCGAGGGGCCCGTCGCCGAGGAGGTACGCAGCGTTCTCGCAGGGGAATACGAGGGAGACTTCGGTGATCTGTGCACCCGGGCGGCGATCATTGGCAGACGGCTCGGGCCCCGTTGGGATCAGTTGGCGGCGGAGCTGGAGGGATGCGCCAGGTCCTGGTACGCCGGGACACTCTGGTGATTCGCGAAGTTCACGCTAATATGGATCCAACCGGATCGCGGTAACCCCGGGCTCCACCTTTAGCCGCTGCGAGCGGCCTTTCGCCGAGAGGCGTTCCCGGTCCGGTCCAGACGTTGGGCGGTCGGCGGTTTCGCCGGCCGCCCGTTTCATTTCCGGACACGGTGCCATCCAAACCCCGGGTGCACAGGAAGACCGAGGGACGGTAGCGTGATCCCATGGACGTTGGTGTACCACGGGAGATCGGCGACACGCGTGTCGCAGCAACTCCCAAAACCGTTGCCCAGTTGCGGAAACTCGGCTACCACGTTTTCGTGGAATCGGGGGCCGGTCTCGGGGCCTCATTCAGCGACGACGCCTACCGTGAAGTCGGTGCGGTGATCGTCGACAACGCCTGGAACCGCGACATAGTGCTCGCGGTCGGGGCCCCCTCGGACGCGCAGCTGCTGGACATGCGCCCGGGAGCCACGCTGATCTCCTTCCTGGCACCCAGGCAGGATCCGAGCCTGACCAGGAGGATCGCCGCCCAGGGCATCAATGCGCTGAGCATGGACATGGTGCCGCGCACCTCCCGCGCCCAGGCCCTCGACGCCCTCAGCTCCCTGGCCAACATCTCCGGTTACCGGGCCGTCGTCGAGGCCGCCCACGCCTTCGGGCGGTTCTTCACGGGCCAGGTGACCGCAGCCGGCAAGGTGCCCCCCGCAACCGTGTTCGTGATCGGCACCGGTGTGGCGGGGCTCGCCGCCATCGGCGCCGCCAGCTCGCTGGGCGCCGTCGTGCGGGCGACCGACGTGCGGCCCGAGACCGCGGAGCAGGTCACCTCCATGGGAGCCACCTTCCTGCACGTCGACCAGGCCGACCAGGGGATCAGCTCCGATGGCTACGCCAAGGAGGTCGGCGCCGACTACGCGGCACGCGCCGCCGAGCTGTACGCCTCCCAGGCGCGCGAGGTGGACATCATCATCACGACCGCGGCCATTCCCGGGAGACCCTCGCCCAAGCTGATCACCGCCGAGATGGTGAAATCCATGAAACCGGGGTCGGTGATCGTCGACCTGGCGGCCGTCGGCGGCGGCAACTGCGAACTCACCCGGCCCGGCGAGAGCTACGTCACCGACAACGGGGTGACCATCATCGGCTACACCGACCTGGCCTCCAGGCTGCCCGGGCAGTCGTCGCAGCTCTACGGAACCAACCTCGTCAACGCCCTCAAGCTCATGACACCCGGCAAGGACGGGAACCTCGTCATCGACTTCGACGACGAGGTGGTGCGCAACATGACCATCGTCCGGGACGGGGAGGTGACCTTCCCGCCCCCGGAGATCAAGGTCTCCGCAGCACCCGCCCCGGCCGCCGCGGCAAGCAAGCCACCGACGCCCGTCACACCTGCGAAATCCCCGCGCCCCTGGTGGCACCAGGTGGCCTGGGTCGGCACCGGGTCGGTGGCGCTGATCGCGCTGCTGACCCTCGCCCCGGCGCCGCTGGTGGGTCTGATGGCCGTTTTCGTGCTGGCCATCGTCGTCGGCTACTACGTGGTCTGGAACGTCACCCACGCCCTCCACACCCCGTTGATGAGCGTCACCAACGCCATCAGCGGCATCATCGTGGTAGGTGCCATGACACAGCTGCCCAGCGACAACTGGGTGGTGAGGATCATCGCCTTCGTGGCGGTGCTGATCGCCTCCATCAACGTCTTCGGTGGGTTCACGGTGACCCACCGCATGCTGAACATGTTCCGGAAGGGCTGAGCCGTGCTGACCAACCTCGTCAACGCCACCTACATCGCCGCCGGCCTGATGTTCATCCTCGCCCTGGCGGGTCTCAGCAAACACGAGACCGCGAAGAAGGGCAACGCCTTCGGCATTCTCGGAATGGGCCTCGCCCTGGTGGCCACCAACTACGCCATCGCCCAGCCCGGCGACGGGATGAGCTTCGACTGGACCACCGCGGCCCTGCTCTACGGGGCGATCGCCATCGGCGCGGTCATCGGGATCTGGAAGGCCCGCAGGGTCGAGATGACCGGGATGCCGGAACTCATCGCCCTGCTCCACAGCTTCGTCGGGGCCGCCGCGGTGCTCGTGGGTTTCAACGTGCACCTCTCGGCCACCCACACCGACGTGCTGCACGCCGTCGAGGTGGTGCTCGGGATCTTCATCGGCGCGGTCACCCTCACCGGCTCGCTGGTGGCCTGGGGCAAACTCAACGGTCGCATCGCATCGAAACCGCTGATGCTGCCCGGCAGGAACTGGCTCAACCTGGCGGCGCTGGTCGCGGTCGTCGGGTTCGGCTGGTGGTACGTCGCGACGCTGTCGCTGATCCCGCTGCTGCTGGTGACCCTGATCTCGCTGGCGCTGGGCTGCCACCTGGTGGCGGCCATCGGCGGCGCCGACATGCCGGTGGTGATCTCGATGCTGAACTCCTACTCCGGCTGGGCGGCGGCCTTCAGCGGATTCATGCTGGACCAGAGCATCCTCATCATCACGGGCGCCCTGGTCGGCGCCTCCGGTGCGATCCTGTCCTACATCATGTGCCGGGCCATGAACCGTTCCTTCGTCTCCGTGATCCTCGGCGGTTTCGGTGACGCCCCCGTCGCGGACAGCGGCGAGATGGGTGAACACCGGGAAGCGACCACCTCGGAGGTCGCGAAAATGCTGACCGGGGCCCGTTCCGTCGTGGTCGCACCCGGATACGGGATGGCCGTGGCACAGGCCCAGTACCCCGTCGCGGAGCTGATCGCGCGGCTGCGGGAACGCGGCGTGAACGTGAGGTTCGGTATCCACCCCGTGGCGGGAAGGCTACCCGGCCACATGAACGTGCTGCTGGCCGAGGCGAAGGTGCCCTACGACATCGTCCTGGAGATGGACGAGATCAACGACGACTTCGCCGACACCGACGTGGTGCTGGTGATCGGGGCCAACGACACGGTCAACCCGGCCGCGAACGAACCCGGTTCCCCGATCTCCGGCATGCCCGTGCTCAAGGTTTGGGAGGCAGGCCAGGTGGTGATCTTCAAGCGTTCCATGAGCGCCGGATACGCGGGTGTGCAGAACCCGCTGTTCTTCAACGAGAACTCGGTGATGTGTTTCGGCGACGCCAAGGCCACGGTCCAGGCCATCCTGGACGACCTGAGGTCCGCCACCGGCTGAACCCCGGTCACTCCACCCGGGGAAACAGCGGTGGGGACGCTTTTCACGCCCCGCGCCGTCCAAGAAGGAAGGCGCGGGGCTGGCGAACGGTGCTAGCATGCCGCCCGTGAATTCGCTGCCCGAGGCTCCTGCCCGTCACGGCAACCGGTTCGACGCGCTTGACGGTCTGCGGACCATAGCGGTTGGCCTGGTGGTTCTCTTCCACGTTTCGGCCCCCCGCATGGCGGCCGGGTTCCTGGGCGTGGACATGTTCTTCGTGCTTTCCGGCTTCCTCATCACCTCAGGGCTGATAGCGCAGGTCGAACGCACCGGACGGATATCCCTGGGCGACTTCTGGAGCAGGCGGATCAAACGACTCATGCCCGCCGCCCTGCTGGTGGTGTGCGTCGTTCTCGTCTGGGCGGGGAAGTTCGCGCTGGTGCATCGCCGCGACAATCTCTCCCTCGACGCCTGGTACACGATCTTCTACCTGGCGAACTGGCGTTTCATAGGCTCGGCCTCGTATTTCGAGAACGACGGCACGGTCTCGCCCCTGCTGCACATGTGGAGTCTCGCCGTCGAGGAGCAGTTCTACATCTTCTGGCCGCTGCTGATCGCAGGATTCACCTGGCTGGTGCTGAGGGTCTTCCGGGCCGGGAACCGGAACGCGGTGCGGGTCCTGGCGGGGGTCGCCGTCGTGATCATCGTGGTCTCGGCGGTGCTCCTGGCGGTCCTCTACGCGCCGCGGGCGGCGGAACGGGCCTACATGGGAACCGACGCGAAGGCCTTCGAACCGATGCTCGGGGCGCTGCTGGCGATCCTCGCCGCCAACCCCCGGTTCGCCGCGTGGTGCACCCGCTGCGCCAGGTTCCTGTTCTGGGGTGGCGCGGTCTTGACCGTGGCCCTGTTCGCCGTGCTGGACGGCCCCGCCCCGTTCTACTTCCAGGGCGGTGCGCTGCTCTTCTCGCTGGGAACCGGTGCGCTCATCCTCGGTGTCCGCTACGGACTGGCGACGCCCGAGGCCAAGGTGCTCGCGTTCGCGCCGATCAGCTACCTCGGCAGGATCTCCTACGGCCTGTACCTGTGGCACTGGCCCGTGGCGGTGTGGTTCGGGGTCAACTCCGGAACCTTCCGGCCCCTGCGGGCGGCGGCCGTGCTGGCAGTGACATTCGCGTGCTCCTCCGTCTCATATCACCTGATGGAGATGCCGATCAGGCAGGGGCGGATCGGGGATTTCCTAAAACCGTGGCGGGCGATCGTCGCGGGGGCCACGGCGATGACGATCATGGCCCTGAGCAGCAGCTTCGTGGGTGGCACCCCGCTCGCGCGGGCGCTGCACCTGGGACGCGGCGGGGAGGAGATCAGGCGTGACGTCCTCATGCTGGTCGGCGACTCCGTCCCGTTGCGCATGGCCGATTCCCTGGCCGTGGCCGGGCAGGAACGGGGACTGACGGTCATCGGGACGGCCCAGGGCATGTGCACTCCCACCGGGGCCTTCCTGTACTTCGGGCCCGGCGACAAGTTCGGTGAGCTCTGCCCGCCCGTCAAGGAAGTGCAGGACGAGGCCATCCGGGTCCACTCTCCCGGAATAGTTGTGTGGTGGTCCCGGCACGAGTACATCGACCGCTACGAGGGCGACCGGGTGCTCTCCCCGGAAACGGAGGAATTCTGGGAGGTTCAGCGCCGCGACCTCATCGCCACCGCCGACCGGTTGACGGGGCGTGGGGAGACCCTGGTGGTGGTGCTGACCGAGCGTCCCGGCCTTGGCATGTTGTCGCGCCCCGACAACGAGCTGGCGTCCATGATCGTCAAGTACTCGATCGAACACGACGAGTACCGGCAGCGATTCAACCAGATCGTCACGGAGGTGGCGGCGCAACGCGATGACATCCGTACCGTCGACGGGGACTCCCTGTTCTGCGGGAGCGCGCCGAGCGTCGGTCCCGGGCCGCTGTGCGACGACACCGTGGACGGCAGCCCGATGCGTCCCGACGGAAATCACGTTGACACCAACCGGTTCGGCCCCCAGGTGGCCAACGACCTCCTGGACAAGGCGCTGGCCGCTGCCAGCTGACGGCACGACGCCGCCCCGTCAGGTGACCTCTCCGTCCTCGGGGGATCGGGAATCGAGCAGTTCCATCCACTCCCGGACGTGCCAGGTGGCCCGGACGTCGTCCTCGTTGTACTCCAGCACGCGCCTGCGGGCCGCCCTCCGCTCGGCCGCGTTGCCGCCGTCGACGGCGGTGGCGAACCAGGCCTGCGAGTTCAACCCTCCCGGTTCCTCGTCGCGCCACGAGAAGCCCGCGCCCTTGGTCGCGACCACCTTCAACCCCAGACCGTCCACGGCGACGAAATTGTCGCGGACCAGCTGGAACAGATCCACGAAATGCCCCTTGATGAGGTCGCAGGCGGCCATCAGGTCGGGATGCCCGCTGCGCTGGGCCAGGCGGCGCAGGTGCACCACCTCGTAGTCGGAGTAGTGGTAGACGAGCAGGTCGGGGTGCATCCTCGCCAACCGCACCAACCAGCGGGCGAAGTTGGCGGCGAGCTCCTGTTCCCCGCTGGGGGAGAGGTGGCTGAAGGCGCTGAAGTGCTGGTACTTCTGTTTTCCCGTGGCGCGGTCGGTCAGCAGAACACCCCACAGGTAGGTGCGGTCGCTGTCGTCGGTCTCGATGTCCAGATCCACCTCCACCGGCGCCCGGGGGACCCCGATGGGCTCCACCGACACCTTCTCCAGGGCTACGCCCCGTTTCAGCATCCGGGCGCGCCGGGCCGCGGTGCGCAGCCTGGCCTCCGAGCGGTCGCGATGGGCGGTGAGCGGCAGGTAGTCGGGCAGCAGGGCCTCGACGTCGGCGTCGGCCAGCTGAGAGACCGTCGTGATGCCGAGTCCCATCAAGGTCTGGAGTTCGCGGACGTCGAGGGGGGTTTTGGAGATGCGCAGGGAGATGTCGTCGTCATCCATGCGGGGGCGGCAAGTCTCCCACCAGGCGCACCACTCGCACTCCGGCACCCGGATGGGGCGCACCACCGGGGGACGTGGATCGCCGGGTTCGCGGCCCATCGCCTGCTGAGCGACGTGCACCCGGAAGCCGTACTCGTGGTCGTAGCGTTCCAGCGCCGAACGGAGCCGGTGTCCGCTGGCGGAGGTGCGGGAGAAGGTGCGCAGGAACCGCAGCTCCAGGGGCACCCAGACGATCATCCCCTTGTGCTGGTCGTCGAAACCGATCGCCCCGGCGACGGGGCTGGTGGCCGCTCGGCCGCATGCCTGGAGCAGCCGCCAGTGGTGCGCCAGCTCCAGCAGCACCCCCTGCCGGTAGGAGCGGAACCGGAACCCCGGCAGCGGCTCCAGGACGGTGGGGGAGTTGAGGGCGGAGGCACGCAGCTCATTGGCGTTGCGCTGCTTCTCCAACAGCCGGTAGGGCTTGACACGCAACGGCCAGTAGCCGGGACGCCCGCCCGGTCGGTCGTCGCCGCGCACCAGGGCGTCGGGATGCCCGCAGCGGTGCCCCGGCACGTCCACCGGCAGGTGGCCGCCGACGATCACGGGCGCCCCGGCGTCCATCGCTGCCAGGGTCTCGGCAGGGGGGTGTCCCTCGTCGCGCAGGTCGATCACCTCGCCGCCCCGGCACAGGGTCTCCAGCACGGACTCACGGAACTCCGAACCACCCGAGAACGCCTCCAGCAGCGACTCGTCCAGGGGCTTCTCGGGTTTCGGGGTGCCGGGGTCGAAGGCGTTGAAGGTTTTGACGGGGCAGTTTCGTGCCGCGTAGGGGTCCAGCAGAAAAGTCATTTCCAAGCCCGGTGCAGAGCCACTATGCCGCCCGTCAGGTTCTTCCACTCGACATCCCGCCAGCCGCAGTCCGCGATCAGGTCCGCCAGCTCCTTTTGCGCGGGCCAGGCGAGGATCGACTCGGCCAGGTAACCGTAGGCGACGGGGTTGCTCGAAACCCTGGCCGCCACGGGCAGCACCCGCAGCGCTCCCTGTGCGTAGGCGAACCGCAGCGCCCGGTTCACCGGGGTGGAGAACTCCGCGATCACCAGGCGCCCGCCCGGGCGGGTCACCCGCAGCAGCTCCCGCAGCGCGGCAGCGGTGTCCTCCACGTTGCGCAGGCCGTAGCTGATGGTCACGGCGTCGAAGACCGAATCGGCGTAGGGCAGGGCCAGGGCGTCGCCGCGCACGAAGGACAACCCGGGCTGCTGCTGCTTGCCGACCTTCAGCATGCCCATCGACAAGTCGGTGGGGAAGACGTGCGCACCCGCGTCCAGGAAGGGCAGCGACGACGTGCCGGTACCGGCTGCCAGGTCCAGGACGCGTTCACCCGGACGGGCGGCGACGGCTGCCACGGTTTCCCGGCGCCAACCGCGGTCCCTGCCCAGCGAAAGCAGCGAGTTCAACAGGTCGTAACGCGCGGCGACACCGTCGAACATGGCCGAAACCTCGGCGCGGTTCTTGTCGAGGTCGGCTCGGGTCTGCTGCATGCGCACACCTTAGCGCCCGGCCCCGACAGCTTTCAGTGCAGAACCGCCAACAGGTCGACGCGGTCGATGCCGCGGTGGCGCCACTGGCCCATCAACTGGCCGACGACGTCGTTTATCGGGGCGCGATTGAGTTTGTGCACCACGTGCGGATACCCGGATGTCTCCCCGGCGACCAGGCCGCTGCCGAAAACCTTGATGTTCTTCGGGCATGGCGTGTCCTGCCCGACCTCCACGATGTCGGCGTCCGAGTCCTTCTCCCGGATCACCCGCACCAGTTCGTCCAGGTAGACCGGATCGGTCTGGGCGTCGTAGCAGTAACGGGTTCCCAGCTCCGAGTGCTGGAGGGTTCCGATCAGCGCGCCGCCGTCCAGCGGTTGGGGCCGCCACGTGACGGGGATGTGGTAGACGGCGTCCGTGGAACGCACCAGCATGCAGTCGAGTCCCACCACGTCGTCGGGATCGACGAATCGGAACTTGGCGACGATTTCCAGGTCCGAGGGGTCCCCGTCGAACCACCACTGGTCGGGAAGCCATTGGGCGAGCAGCTCAAGCTTGCTGGGATGCAGTGTGGCCTCGGGTTGGATGCGGGCGATTCCGCTCATACGGTCTACCTCCATTGGTAATTTCCTGAATCTTACACAAAAAGGACAAATGGCGACAGCGGAGATCCGAAGTGTCGCATACCGTTGCGCGGTTCTCTCCCGACCGGCCGGGATGCGCCACAATGGTCGCCGTGGCGAAGAAGGACATCGTTCTCAAGGTTGAAAAGCTGAAGAAGGCCTACGGGCCCGTGACCATCGTGGAGGGTTTCAACCTCAAGGTGGCCGCGGGAGAGGCCGTCGCGCTGACGGGCCGCAACGGCGCGGGCAAGTCGACGGTGCTCAGATGCCTGGTCGGGGCCGACCGCCCGGACGAGGGCACCGTCGAGGTGCTCGGGGTGAAGATGAAGGAGACCAGCCCGGAGATCCGTCGCAACGTCGCCACCGTCATCGACGACCTCGACTTCTTCCCCGACCTGTCCGTCGTGGAGCACCTCGACCTGCTGGCCCGGGCCCACGGGATCGCCGACCCCGACGATCTGGTGGACGAGATCCTCGACGAGGTGCAGCTCGTCCCGCAGGCCGGACAGCTGCCCTCGACGCTGTCCTCCGGTCAGCGGCGACGCCTGGCGCTGGCCACCGCATTCGTCAGGCCCCGGCGGCTGCTGGTCCTCGACGAGCCGGAGCAGCGGCTCGACATCGAGGGCGTCGAGTGGCTCGGGGCCCGCCTCAAGGCGGAGCTGCGGGACGGCCTGGCGATCGTGTTGGCCAGCCACGAACCCAGCCTGCTGGCCGCCATCGGCGCCCGTGAGGTGAGGCTGGGGGAGCATCGATGAGCGACGAACGGTTCGGGGTCATCGGCGAGGTCGACGAGAAACAGCTCCGTCTCCTCGTGCGTGACTGGCGCCGTGGCAGGGCTGACCGCAACCTCCTCCAGGCCCTGCAGGACGCCTATGTGATGGTTTTCGCCCTCGTCCTGATCGGCGCCATGGTGATCAGCTCCATCATGCAGGCCCAGCGCAGCGTGGCGGGTTGCGCGGCCGAGTCCTGCCTGGCGGCCCGGGGACTGCTGCCCTGGGCCGCCGTCGCGGGATTCCTGGCCCTGGCGCTCGTGGCTGCGCGCCTGTTCGGTCCCGTCGTGGCCTCGGCCGCCGAGGGTTTCTGGGTCATGGACGGCAACGTCGACCGGCGCAGGATGCTTGCGGGGCGCCTCATCGCCTCGGTGATCGTGGCTCTGGTTCTCGGCGCAGGACTCGGGGTGCTCGTGGCGGCCCTGGTCGGCGGTGGCGCCACGGAGGTTCTCACCTGGGGGCTGGCATCCGGCCTCGGATGCTTTGGGCTGGTGGCCTTCGCCGCCGCCGAGCAGGGTGTGGAGCGGCGCTGGATCACCACCGCGCTGCTGTGGTTGATCGGGATCATCGCCTTCGCCGCCCTGCTCGTCCTGGTCGCGATCTCCGCCGGGATGGCGTCCATCGGTCTCGTGGCCGCGCTGAGCGTTGACTTCGCTTGGGTGGTGGCGGGCGGTGGTCTGCTGCTGGGACTGATCTCCATCGTGCCCGCCTGGCTCCGGCTGCGGCACATGCGTCGCCAGCGGCTCACCGCGGGCTCGTCGCTGCTCGCGGGCATGCAGGGTGCCGCGTTCGCCCTCGACTTCGCCCTGGTCCGCGACATCCTGGTCGAGGACCAGTCCCGCCGCCGGGGACACGTCCGCCCGACCCGCGGGTCGGGCAGCGGCACGTGGGCCATCGTCCTGCGCGACCTGCAGCGGCTGTGGCGCACCCCCAGGCCGCTGGTGTTCTGGCTGGTCTCGATGGTCGTTCCCTACGCCGTCCATGCGCTCGGCATCGAGGTGCTGAACCCGTCGATCTCCGCCCTGGTGCTGATGACCGCCCTGATCGGTTTCTGCAACACCCTGCGCGTGCTGACCCGCACCAAGGGCCTCCAGCGCTGCTTCCCGTTCGCCCCGGGGGATGTCAGGCAGGCCGCCATGACGGTGCCCGCCCTGCTGGCGCTGCTCTGGGCGGCCGCGACGATACCCGCGTTCGGGGGGATCTTCGGCGAAGGTGGGTTCGATCCGGTCACCGGGCTCTCGGCCTCCCTCATCACCGCGCTGGGTGGCCTGCTGGCGGCCTTCCGATGGGTGTGCGCGAAACCCCCGAACTATGGCGGCCCCATGGTCTCGATCGGGATCGGGGCCATGCCGCCGGGCATGATGTTCTCCTTCATCCGCGGCATCGACATCGTCGCGTTGATAACCCTGCCGCTCGTCCTGGGCTGGCCCTCCTGGATCTCGCTGGGCCTCGCCGTCATCACCTGGCTGGTCCTGCGCTCCGGATTCGATCAGCAGGCCCTGATGGACGAACGTGAGGAGCAGCAGCGCCTGTTGGCGGAGCAGAAGTCCGGGCGCTCCGGCCGTGGCGGGGGAGGCCAGAAGGTGAGGGTGCAGCGGAAACGCTGATCCCGCCACATTCACAGGAGGACAGGCATTCCTTCACGGTTTTCAGTGCGCTAGGCTGACGTTAATCGAGCTGGAAGGCGGGCGCTGATGGCCACTTCACCGGAGGTTTCCCAGGACGTGTGTCTTGAGCGCGCGCGCTCCTTGGCGGGGCGGATGCTGGAAGGTGGGGCGGCCTGCACCTTGGTCGCCTGGCGGATCGGCAGTCAGTACGATTTCGTCGCCCACGGGTTGACCGCCCAGGGGGACATCGTGGTGGCCGTCAGGCCCGATGAGGGCTGCATGCTGTCCACCCTGCCCGCGGGGGCCGGGACAGTGGTGCGGATGGACCTGGTCCGCCACAGTCACGACGTGATGCTCTCGGTCATAGCAGCCTCCGCGCATCTGCTGGGCGAGTTGGTCCTGTTGCCGAACGCGGCCGTGGATCGCCTGCTGTCCGAGGATCAGCTTCCCGAGCGGATCGCGGAACTGGCGCGGATCAGCGGCACCCGGGTCGGGTTGGTGGTCACGGACAGGATCCTGGTGCACGACCACAGTGGGGTCACCCCGATCCCGTGGGAGGACCTCCTGGAGGCTCAACCGGAGGTGCCCGAGGTCTGGTACGACGACTTCGAGGCGCACGACATCGTGGCCTCGCAGGGATGCTCAGCACTCCGCCAGGTCTGCCGAGCCGTGATCGATGGCAGGATCCCGGGGCAGGCCAGCGTCCGTCCAAGCGCACCCGGGCTGTGCGGGCATGTGCTCGACAAGGTCTTCTGCATCGACGTCGACCGTTTCGGGGTCACGTTGATGCACATCGGGGAACACGAGACCGCCACGGTCTTCGCAGGTTTTGAGGTGCCTCCCGTGACGCTGCCGGCGTTGGCGGCTCAGGTGACGCGCCTCGTCGATGGCTCGGGGCCGGTGCACTCCCAGCGGTGCATCTGACGGCTGGTCCCGAGAACCACTCAGGCCCCGCGCCGAGCGGGGCCTGAGCCTTTTTGCTTTCAGACGTGGCGGCCCTGTGGGCCGTTCAGGGGAGTCAGCGGGCCTCGTAGGAGGTGCAGACGCCGTCAACCACGGTGACGCCGGATGCGCTGCAGAGCAGATCCTTGTTGTGGGCGCATTCGAGGCGCTGGCAGGCGCCGACGCGGCCATCGGCGGTGGGCAGGCCACCGCGGGCGTCGAGGGTGATGAAGGTGGTGCAGGCCGAGGTGCCGTCGACGGTGATCGCGAAGGCGGTGCAGCCCTGGTTGTTGAAAGCGCAGGTGGTGGTGTTGCAGGACTTGACGGGAGCGGCGGTGGGCATTTCTAGGACCTTTCGTCTGTGGTGCATCTGACGAGAAATACGCTACGTCCGTTCCCAACCCTCCGCAAGCAAGAGAACCCTTTGCTGACTTGGGTAAATACACAAAATCGACGCGTAATTTCCCGGCTTTAGCGGCTATTGTTTTTTCGAAAATCAAAGGCTTGCGAATTGCTTTCCGGTGACCGGGTGGGCTGTGGGGGGAAATCCCTTGTGAGGGGAGAAGGAAGAGGAAAGGCTTGCCTCGAATCGGCTGGCTCGGGTCGCGTCGCTCCTTCCCGTGGTCCGTTTGTCCTTCTGAGGAAACGCTTGCCTTGTGGTCGTGTGCTTGCGCTACAGCGCAAGCGGACGGGGGTAAGGCAGGCGGACGAGGGTAAGGCAAGCGGATGGGGGTAAGGCAGGCGGAAGGGTGTGGGGCAGGCGGATGGGGTGTGTCCTGGCTGGACGCTTGTCTTGTGGTCGTGTGCTTGCGCTACAGCGCAAGCGGACGGGGGTAAGGCAGGCGGA
>CALCKT010000047.1 GCA_937965785.1 uncultured Propionibacteriaceae bacterium
GACTCCCGAGACGGACGACGTGACTCCCGAGACGGACGACGTGACTCCCGAGACGGACGACGTGACTCCCGAGACGAGCGACGTGACTCCCGGGACGGACGACGCGATTCCCGGGACGGACGACGCGATCCCCGAGATCGGCGGGGCGGTTCCCGAGGAGAAACCCTCGGTGAGGAAAGGGAACGACATGTGCCGAAACCGGGAACGGCCCCGGCGCAGAACGAACCCCCCACACCCGAGAACTTTGACGAGTCGATGCTGCCAACCAGCGTGCGTGCAGAGCTGAAAAGTCTCCCGAAGGACCTGGCCAACACGGTGGGGGCCCACATCCTCGCCGCAGGGGAGCTGCTGGACGTCGACCCGGAACTTGCCTACCGGCACGCGGAGGCCGCTCGGAGGCGCGCCGGGCGCCTGCCGGTGGTCCGGGAGGCCGCCGCCGAAACGGCCTACGTGTCCGGCCACTACGACATCGCCCTGCGGGAGTTCCGGGCCATCAGAAGAATGAACGGGGGAGACGAACTCCTGCCGGTGCTCGCGGACTGCGAACGCGCCCTGGGAAGGCATCACGAGGCGCTCGAACTGCTGGCGAGCCTGGACCCCGGCACCAAGAAACTGGGGCTCCGCATCGAATGCATCCTCGTCGAGGCGGGGATCCGCAGCGACCTCGGGCAAAACGGCGAGGCAATGCGGCTGCTGAAAGCGGCAATATCCCACCGGATCGGCCCGAAACTCGGGCAGGCACGCCTGCGTTACGCCTACGCAGACCTGTTGGAGCGTGAAGGCCGGCTCGACGCGGCCCGGGAATGGTTCGAGTCCGTGGCCCGGATGGATCCTGAGAACCAGCTCGAGGTCACGGAGCGGCTCGCCGCTCTGGACGGCATCACCCTGCCCGAGGACTTCGACCTGGAGCCAAATCCCGAGGAGAAACCCGAAACGGTTGAAGAGAAAACCGAAGTGGTTGACATGGAGGACGCGATAGAAACCCAGGTGATCGACCTGGTCAGTCCGGAGGAGGAAATCGCCGAGGTGCTCGCGGAGATAGACGGGAGCCGGGAGTGAAGGCGCTCGTATCGAGCTACGACGCCGCCCTGTTCGATCTCGACGGGGTGGTCTACCTCGGTCCGAACGCCATCGACGGGGTGACGAGATCCTTGGCGAAGTTGCGTGAGGTGGGAACCCGGTTGGGTTTCGTCACCAACAACGCGGCACGCACCCCCGCCGCTGTTGCCGAGCATCTGCGGGAACTCGGGATCCAGGCCGACGACTCGGATGTGGTCAACTCGACCCAGGCCACGGTGCGCAT
Source organism: uncultured Propionibacteriaceae bacterium (assembly GCA_937965785.1). GTDB lineage: Bacteria > Actinomycetota > Actinomycetes > Propionibacteriales > Propionibacteriaceae > Arachnia. Next base: position 1,304 of record CALCKT010000047.1, read on the forward strand.
GCTCCGCGGGGAGCTTCCGGTGGGGGCGAAGGTGCTGGTGGTCGGAACCGAAGCGCTCGCCTCCCAGCTAGCAGAGGGTGGTTTCGTTCCGGTCTCGACCCTGGAGGAGAACCCGGTTGCCGTCGTGCAGGGCTATCATCCGCAGCTTCCCTGGAGCCTGTTGGAGCTCGGCGCCATCGCCGTCCAGAGGGGAGCGGCGTGGTTCGCCACGAACCCGGACCAGACCCGCCCGACCGAGCGCGGAATCCTGCCGGGCTGCGGCGCGCAGGTGGATCTGATAGCGGATTGCGTCGGGTTCCGGCCGCCGATGGCGGGCAAACCGTTCCGGCCGCTCCTCGACGAGACCGTGCTGCGTCTCGGGGCGCGGCACCCGATCTTCGTCGGTGACCGAATCGACACGGACATCGTCGGCGCGGGAAACGTCCGCATGGACTCGCTCTTCGTGTTCACGGGGGCGCACGGCAAGTACGACCTCGCCGAGGCCGACCCCATCGGCCGCCCCACCCACATCGGTTACGACATCTCGGCCCTGCTGGCGCCGGCTCGCGAGGCGGAGCCCGTCGGGAACGGGTTCCGCTGCGGAGCGGCGGAGGCGTGGATGATAGACGGCAGGGTTGTCGCGGATGTCGTGCCGGATGACATCGAAGGACAACTCGACCTGCTGTGGTGCGTGCTGCACGCCATCTGGCGGTTCAACGCCGAGGGCGCCGACCTGCTGGCGAGACTGGACCTGCTGCGATGACGAACCCCACCCCCCGCGACGCCGCCCCGGGCGATGTTCAACGCCTGCAGGCGATAGAGGAGGCCCTGCCCGGTGACGACGAACTCGGGGAGCTGCCGGTCGATGACGCCCTCGCACGCCTGGAGGCGGCACACCAGGTGCTCGTGGAGGCCCTCAGACCCGGGCCGGGGCAGCGGGAGGAACCCGGGTCCGGGACGAACCGGTGAGGCTGGACCAGGCACTCGTTGCCCGCGGCCTGGCGCGTTCCCGCACCCAGGCCACCCGGATGGTCACGGAGGGGCGGGTCAGGGTGGCCGGGGTCGTCGTGCGGAAAGCCGCGATGAACGTGAACGCCACGACCGAGATCTTCGCCGATCCCGAGAAATGGGTTTCCCGCGCCGCCCACAAACTCCTGGGCGCGATCGCGGATTCCGGAACCCGCCTGCACGGGCGCGTGCTCGATGCGGGGGCCTCCACCGGGGGATTCACGCAGGTGGTGTTGGAGCACGGCGCGGAACGGGTCTACGCCGTCGACGTCGGACATGATCAACTGGCGGAACCGATCCGTTCCGATCCGCGCGTGCGGGTCCGGGAGGGGCTGAACCTGCGCGATCTCACCCTCGCCGATCTGGACGGTGAACCCGTTGACGTCGTGGTCGGAGATGTCTCCTTCATCTCCCTGAAACTCCTTCTACCTTCGCTGCTGGGGGTTCTCCGCCCCGAGGGGGTGGCGTTGCTGCTGGTGAAGCCGCAGTTCGAGGTGGGGCGGGGACGTCTCGGCGCTGGCGGGGTGGTTCGTGATCCCCGGCTGCGTGAGGAAGCCGTGGAAGCTGTGGTGGAAACCGCCCGCGCCCTCGGGTGGGGTTGCGACTGGCGCGGGTCCAGCCGGTTGCCCGGTGTCGGCGGCAATCAGGAGTTCTTCATCCGATTGTGCTCGATTCGCGGCGCTTATTACCCTTGATGACCGTGGAAACCCGAACCGTCGCCGTGCTGCTGCACCCGGAACGCCCCGAGGCCCTGGAAGCGGCAACAGTTTTCATGGGTCAGATGCCCGGCTTCAGGTTCTTGAGTTTCTCCGATGACGTTGACCGCCTGAGGGAGCTCGTGCCCGGAGTGGATCTCGAGCCCATCGACGGGAAACCGGCGGAGCTGGCGGTCGTCTTCGGGGGGGATGGCACCCTTCTGCGGGCCGCGGAATGGGCCCAGCCCCTGGATGTCCCGCTGCTGGGGGTCAATCTCGGGCACGTCGGTTTCCTGGCCGAGCTGGAGACCTCGGACCTCACCTCGTTGCCGCAGGCGGTGATCGACGGGCGCTACGAAACCGAACAGCGCCTGGTCCTGCAGGTTGAGGTGACCAGCCCCTCCGGGAAGGTTCTGTGGTCCTCGTTCGCCGTCAACGAGGTGTCGCTGGAGAAACTGATGCGAGAGAAGATGCTGAACGTCCTCGTGCACGTCGACGCCCATCCGCTCTCCCGGTGGGGATGTGACGGGGTGTTGGTGGCCACACCCACCGGCTCCACCGCCTACGCGTTCTCCGGTGGTGGGCCCGTCGTGTGGCCCGAGGTGCAGGCGATCCTGCTGGTGCCCCTGTCCGCCCATGCCCTGTTCAACAGGTCCATGGTGCTCTCTCCCGACTCGCACGTCTCCCTTGAGCTGGGCGGTCCCGTGCCGCAGGGCATCATCTGGTGCGACGGCAGGCGCAGCTTCGACGTGGGGCCCGGGCAGCGGGTGGCGGTCAGGGCCAGCGGGCATCCACTGCGCCTGGCCCGGCTGTCCGAGCAGCCCTTCACGACGAGGCTGGTGCGGAAGTTCAAGCTGCCGATCGACGGCTGGCGACGCCCACCCCGGAGGTGAACATGCTGACAGAACTTCGTCTGAATTCACTCGGGGTGGTGGCGGAGGCCGTCCTGCCGCTGGGGCCCGGACTCACCGCGCTGACGGGTGAGACCGGCGCCGGCAAAACGATGATCGTCGCGGGGCTGGGTCTGCTGCTGGGGGCCCGGGCCGACGCCTCGCTGGTCAGGAACGGGCAGGACAGGGCGCTCGTGCAGGGGCGTTGGGAGGTCGGAGGAAACACGGCCGAGGCGGTCGAGGCCCTCGGGGGTGACCTCGACGACGGGGTGGAGCTCGTCACCCTCCGGCAGATCTCCTCCCAAGGGCGTTCCCGCGCCACGGTCGGTGGGGCGCAGGTCCCGGTTTCCACCGTGGCCGGCCTGCTGACCGACCTGGCGACGATCCACGGCCAGTCCGAACAGACCCGGCTCTCCACCCCGGAGAGGCAACGGGAGCTGCTCGACGCCTTCGCGGCACCGGCTGCGCTGGAGGATTACCGCCGCGACTTCGCGGAGCACCGCCGGATCACCGAGGAGCTGGCGGAACTCGAGGCCGATGCGATGAACCGGGCCCGGGAAATCGATGTGCTGCGGTTCGGGTTGGAGGAGATCGCGGCCGTGAACCCCCGGGAGGGGGAGGACGAGGCCCTGGCCGCGGAGGCGGTTCGCCTGGCCGATGCGGACGACCTCAAGGCCTTGGCGATGACCGCACGCACGGCATTGAGCGGTTCGGAGGAGGACCTCGACGCCCCGAACGCGCTCGGGCTGGTCGGGGCCGCACGCAAGGCCCTTGAAACGCTGGCCGAACGCGACCCGGAGGCCATGGATCTGGCGCGGCGCCTCACCGAGACGAACTACCTGCTCACGGACCTCGCCCAGGACCTCGCCAGCCATGCCGCGGACCTCGTCGCCGACCCGATCAGGCAGGAGGCCGTCGCAGATCGCCGCGGCCAGCTCGCGAACCTGACCCGCAAGTACGGAAACGACATCGCGGAGGTGCTCGAATGGGCGGGGCGGGCAACCGAGCGGCTGGCTGAACTCGACGGGGCCGACGACCGGATAGAGAAGCTGCGCGAACGGGCCTCGGCTCTCGACGATGCCCTCGATGCCGCGGCGGCCGGGATCTCCCGGGTCCGCAGGGAGGCCGCGGGCAGGTTCGCGGAACTCGCGTCCGCCGAGCTGAAGGCCTTGGCGATGCCGCACGCCAGGCTGGAATTCGCCGTCACAGAGGCCCCGCGCGGCCCTCACGGCGCGGACCGGATCGAGCTGGTGTTCACCGCCAATCCCGGTTCCGCCCCCGGCCCGCTGGGAAAGGTCGCCTCCGGCGGGGAACTCTCCCGGGTCCGGCTGGCACTCGAGGTGGTGCTCGCGGGCCAGTCCCCGGGACACACCTTCGTCTTCGACGAGGTGGACGCCGGGGTCGGTGGGGTCGTCGGCCTGGAGATCGGCAGAAGACTCAAACGGCTCGCCGCGGACGGCCAGGTGATCGTGGTGACCCACTTGGCGCAGGTGGCGGCGTTCGCGGATCAGCATTTCGTGATCGCCAAGTCCAGTGACGGGCAGGTCACGACCTCGGACGTCACCCCCCTCGGTGAGGAGGAACGCGCCGCCGAACTGGCTCGTATGATGAGCGGTAGTGGGGACTCCGACGCCGGACTGAGGCATGCGGAGGAATTGATCAGGAGCGCACGCACCGGATGGAGTGGTTCAGAATGATTCGTGCATTGATAGTCGTCGACGTGCAACGTGATTTCTGCGAGGGAGGGGCACTCGCAGTGACCGGAGGTGCGGAGGTGGCCGTGCAAATCAACCGGCTGCTGTCGACCGATCACGGCTACGACGTGGTGGTCGCCACCCGGGACCACCACGTGGATCCGGGTGGGCACTTCAGCGACTCCCCGGACTTCAAGGACTCCTGGCCCCCGCACTGCGTCGCGGGTACCCCCGGTGCGCAGCAGCATCCCGGGCTGGTCTTCACAAGGTGGGACGGTCTTTTCCTGAAGGGACGCAACGAGGCCGCCTACTCCGGTTTCGAAGGAACCGACGAGGCCACAGGCGAATCCTTGGCGGATTTCCTGAGGAAACGCGGCGTCACCGAGGTCGATGTCTGCGGGATAGCCGCCGACTACTGCGTCAATGCCACGGCCCGTGACGCCGCGGCGACCGGTTTCGACACCACTGTCCTGACCGACCTCACGGTTGCGGTGCATCCTGATTCCCTGGTGGATCTCGTGAAAGAGTGGGGCGTGGCGGGTCTGCGGGTGCGCAGATCCGGGGAATGACCGGTCGTCCCCGTCACCGGCCCGTTTGTGGCGGACCTTAACTTTCGGATAGCCTTTCCTGCCGGGTGCGCCCGGGTGCGCGCACCCGGGAGGAACGGGCATGAGGAAACGGATCCTGGTCGGTATTTCGGTCTTGGGGCTCGGGTTGGGCACACTGACAGCCCCCGCGGCGCGGGCCGAGGGAGCTGCGATCTTGAACCTGCACGCCGTCGGGGCCAGGACGGACGGCACATCCCCGGTGTGGCTCGGAGGGCGGTGCGGCGGCAACGCGTCCAAGGCGGTCCTGCATTTCTTCTCCGAGAAGGCACCGCTGCCGGAGGCCGTCGGGGAGAGAACGGCCGAGACCGGGGGCCCGGAGGGAACGAGCGAGACCCCGGAGGCCGACAGGGAGGTGGACGTGACGCTGGAGAGCGACGGCACCTTTGAACACATCTACGACGCCACGGGCCAGCAGTACGTGGTGGCGGCCTGCATCCACTCGGAGGGGGAGGTGGTGACCAACGGCGTCGAGGTCGACGCGGACAAACCGACCGAACCAACCATTACCGCCACGAGCGACCAGCAGGACTTCCAGCCCGGCGGGACGATCAAGGTCTCCCTCAAGGGATTCGCACCGAATCAAGGTTTCGAGGTGTACATGCACTCCAGGCCCGTCAGGATCGGGACCGGCACCACGAACCAGGACGGCAGCGCTGACTTGAATGCGAAGATTCCCGATGATGCCACGCCCGGAAAGCATCACCTGACGGTCCGGGCCAAGAATGCGCAGCAGGCGATTTTCTCTTTCATCCTGAAGAACAAATCCGGGGCGAAGAATGATGCCTCCGCCACTGAGGGATCCGCACAATCCGGGAGCGAGCAGCGGGGAAAGGCGTGGAAAACCGGTGGGCAGATGCCGGCGAAACGGGTGGCGCTAAAACCCGGCCTGCCCCGGACGGGACACTGACCGGCGGTTTCATCTCCGGTAAAACCCCTTGTGAACCGCGTTAAAGACGGGGCGGTGTGGCAGTGGTGTCCCGGCACGCGGTAGAGATCGCACCGGACCGCCCGCATCCGGGGGACGGCTTTGCCCGGCGCGGAGCAAGGGTGACCGCGGCAGGTGGCGTCTGTTGAGGTGACCTTTCGGCTATCCGAATGGGCCATCAATGGTATAGCGTAAGTCGCGTGCGCGGCACTGGGCCGCGCGAAACAGAGGGGAAGATAAATGAAGAAGCGTGTCCTTGCCGGGGCAGCCGCCTTGACCTTGGCCTTCGCCGGGTTCACCGGGATCAACCAGGCCTCCGCCGATGACGGCGTCGCGCCTTCGCTGACGGTCCGTGCCGTCAACACCGCCCAGGGCGATTCCTCGGCCTATCTCGCGGCCAAGTGCCCCGAGCACACCGCGAAGGCGGTCATCAAGGTCGGCGACTGGAAGACCGAGACCATCAACCTGAAGGACCAGCCGTCCGAGTTCGGGTACATGATCACCAGCACCCAGGGGCAGACCCCGACGTCGCTGACCTGCTTCGATTACCAGGACCAGTCCACCAACACCACCATCACCGTTGACCTGACCAAGGCCGTCGGCCCGCAGGTCACCGTCACCGGCGACGGCGTGGCTCGCAAGGCCGCTCCCGGCGGGAACATCACGGTTGGAGCCACCGGTTTCACCGCCGGCCAGGAGCTCGATGTCACGCTCTACTCCAAGCCCTACCCGCTCGGCAAGACCACCGTTGCCGCTGACGGTTCCGCCCAGCTGAACGCAGTCCTCAGCGGCGACGTGACCCCCGGCAGCAGCCACTACGTCGTCGTCAAGAACGACAACGAGGTTGGCCTGGCCAACGTCACGATCGTCAACAAGGACGACCTGAAGAAGAGTGGCCAGCCCGGAGACAACGGCGGGAAGAAGAACAAGCCCGGTCTGCCTCGCACCGGTGCCGCAATCTGATCCGACCAGCAACCGCCCCGTGCCGGAAGGCCCGGGGCGGTTTGCCGTTCCCGGGTGGATCTGGAAACCCGGGGTGCTGATCCTCGCGGTGGTGGTCGGCCTGGTCACCGCGGGGGCGCTGCTGAATGCCCGGGCGAACCGCCTGGACGTGAGGCTCCACGCATCGCGGGACGACGGGCGAACCCTCCTGGTGGTCGGGATCGACGACCGCTCCCTGGCACCCGAGGGCACCACCGACTTCGGTGAGCTCGGCGACGAACACGGTGCCCGCGCCGACCTGATCCTTGCCCTGCACCGGCAGGGAGGACAGATCCGCGCCGCGAGCATTCCCCGCGACCTTGTCGTCGAGGTCGCCCCCAACGAATACGACCGCCTGGCCACCAGCTGGCTGCGCGGCCCGCAGGCCTTCGTGGACGGCCTGTGCCGCAGCCTCGCCATGCCCGTGGATCACGTGGTCGTGGTGAACCTGCGCGGATTCGTCACCCTCGTCGACGCGGTCGGGGGAGTGGACGTCACTTTGGAGCACCCTTTGCGGGACGAACACGCGCACATAGACCTGCCCGCGGGAACCCAGCGGCTCGACGGGCGTACGGCGCTCGGTTTCGTGCGCAGCAGGCAGGGGGAGATCCTCGTCGACGGCACCTGGACCGCCGATCCCGAGGGTGCAGCGGGGCGGCAGCGACGCGGCGGCGAGGTGTTCCGGGCCTTGCAGGGGCGGCTGCCACGCAACCCCGTGACCCTCTACTCGCTGGCCTGGAGGACGCTGCCGGAAACCTCACTCAGCGACGGCACATCCCTGCTGGACCTGGCCGGGTTCCGTGACCTGCCGGGTGATTTCGCCCGCATTCCCGTCGAGGGCGGCAGGGACGCCGACGACTGGGTAGCAACGGTCAACGACCAGACCCGCGCCGCCCTGGCCGAAACCGGACTGGCAGGTGGCTGTAGCGTCTGATGGGTGCGGGACGGATGACACCGCACCAGGACAGCAGCCAGGAGGAACCGGATGAGCTGGGATCGACCCGTCGCGTGGGAGGTCAGGAAACGAGTCGAGCTGGGGAGAGGGCGCGTTTCCGCGTTCGTCGACGAGACCATAGCCACCCCCTCCGGGGAGGTCATCACACGCCAGTACCTGACCCATCCCGGCGCGGTGGCGGTGGTCTGCTGGGATGAGGAACACGACACCATAGCGGTGGTGCGCCAGTACCGGCACCCCGTGAGGTACGAACTGGTGGAGATCCCGGCCGGGCTGCTCGACATGGCCGGCGAGGACCACGTGGCGGCGGCGCGGCGGGAACTCGCGGAGGAGGCCGAACTGGCCGCCGGGCGCTGGAACGTGCTGGTGGACATCACCACCACCCCGGGGGCCTGCGAAGAATCGCTGCGGATCTACCTGGCCCGCGACCCCAGGGACGCATCCCGCCCGGACGGGTTCGTCCTGGAGGGTGAGGAGGCGCACATGCGTTCCGAATGGGTTCCGCGCGCGGACCTGGTGGCGGCGGTACTGGCGGGGCAGTGCCAGTCCCCAACGCTGGTGGCGGGAATCCTCGCCCTCGAAACCGCCAGGCTGTCCGGCCGCATCGGCCAGCTGCGTCCCGCCGATGCGCCCTGGCCGATCAGGGCCGGTCGCTGAGTGAGCGCCGCCCAGGATGCGCTGGAGCAGTACCTGGCACACGTTCGGGTGGAACGGGGACTGCGTGCCAACACCGTGGCCGCCTATCGCCGCGACCTGGAACGCTACCTCGCTTTCCTCGCTGACCGGGGCGTGACCGACCTGGGGGAGGTGAGCGCCGTGGAGATCAGCGAACACGTCCGTGAACTGGCCGCGGAACTCAAGGGGGCCTCGGTGGCGCGGGCCCTCGTCAGCGTGCGGAACCTCCACGCATTCGCCCACGAGGAGAAAATGACCTCCGAGAACCCCGCCTCCGAGATCCGGGTTCCCAAGCTGGGCAAACGACTTCCCAAGGCGCTCAGCATCGCCGAGATCGAGAGGCTGCTGGCCACCCCCGACCGGGAGGACCCCATCGGACTGCGGGACGCCACCCTGCTGGAGCTGCTCTACGGCACGGGAGCCCGGATCTCGGAGATCACAGGACTCGACGTCGACGACGCCACCGCGGCCATGGCGGACGAGGGCGCGGGGTTGAGGCTCAAGGGCAAGGGCGGGAAGGAACGGGTGGTTCCCCTCGGCAGCTTCGCGCGAGAGGTTCTCGACGCATACCTGGTGCGGGCCCGCCCGGGCCTCGCGGTCAAGGGCGACGGCGGGGGAGCGCTGCTGCTGAACACCCTCGGGAGGCGCCTGTCGCGCAACTCGGCGTTCATCGTCGTCTCCCGGTGCGCCAGGGCAGCCGGAATCGGGACGGAGGTATCTCCCCACTCGCTGCGGCACAGCTACGCCACCCATCTCCTCGAGGGCGGCGCCGATGTGCGGGTGGTGCAGGAACTGCTCGGCCACGCATCGGTGGCCACCACCCAGATCTACACTCTCGTGACCGTGGACCGTCTCCGCGAGGTCTACCTGGAGGCGCACCCGCGGGCGAGGTGAGGTGTGAGGAGCCACCGCTCGAACCGGACGGGAACCCTTCACCGGCGCGAGCCCCGAATCGCGAGCGTGGCAGCTCCGGCCTCGCTAGGATGGACTTGTCGACATTTTTAGGAGGCGAAGTGGCCGACGAGCTGTTCAAGGTTCCCGACGCTCCCGCGGAGTCAACCCTTCCCGAGGAACTCGGGCCCACCGGGCGGCCCATGCCGGATCTACCCGTACCCGCGCCACCCGCGCCCGGCCGGGACATGCACGCCGTCATCATCTCGATGTGCAACCAGAAGGGCGGGGTCGGCAAAACCACCACCACCATCAACCTGGGGGCCGCGCTGGTGGAACTCGGCCACAAGGTGCTGCTGGTCGACTTCGACCCGCAGGGATCGCTGTCCGTCGGGCTCGGAGTCAACCCCCACACCCTGGAACACAGCGTCTACAACCTTCTGCTCTCTCGCGATTACACGGCGGACGAGGTGATCCAACCCACCTCCGTCGAGGGGATGGACATCCTCCCCAGCAACATCGACCTGTCCGCCGCCGAGGTGCAGCTCGTCAGCGAGGTGGCGCGCGAACAGACCCTCAGTCGGCTGCTGGAGCCGCTGCGCAGCGAGTACGACTTCATCCTCGTCGACTGCGCCCCCAGCCTCGGACTGCTGACCATAAACGCCCTGACCGCCAGCGACTACGTGATCATGCCGCTGGAGTGCGAGTTCTTCGCTCTGCGTGGCATCGCGTTGCTGACCGATACCATCTCCAAGGTTTCCGACCGCATCAACCCGAACCTGAAGATCCTCGGTATCCTCGGCACCATGTACGACGGGCGGACCCTCCACTCCCGAGAGGTGCTGGAACGAGTCGTCCAGGCCTTCGGTGACGACGTCTTCCACACCGTCATCCGGCGCACCGTGAAATTCCCCGAGACCACCGTCGCCGGTGAACCCATCACCACCTATGCGTCGGCCTCCAAGGGAGCCGACGCCTACCGGATGCTGGCGCGAGAGGTGCTGCGGAAGTGCCGGTGAACAAGAGGGCGAGCCTGCCCGGGGCGAGCGAACTGTTCCGTCCCACAAAGGCCCCGGAACCGGTGACCCCGGCCACTCAGACCCCGCAACAGGAACCGGAACAAACCGGGAAACCCAAACAACCGGAGCGGCGGAAACCGTCCCGGCCCGTGGCGACGGGCCGGGTCAAGCACGACCAGAAGATAACGGTCTATTTCTCCTCCGAGGAGCTGTTCGCGCTGGAGGACGCCACGCTGGAACTGAAACGGCGGCACGGCATCAACCTGGACCGGGGACGCCTGGTGCGAACCGCCGTCGCCCTGGCACTGCTCGACCTGGCCGAGAACGGCGCCGAGTCGGTGGTGGTGACGGAGCTCAACCGGAAGTGAGTCGACGACCTCGTGCCCGCGCCGAGGAGACACCGCAGACCACCCCCGGGTTCGATGTTCACCTGGAGAACTTCGAGGGGCCGTTCGACCTGCTGCTCCAGCTCATCTCCCGCCGGGAGCTGGACGTCACCCGGGTGGCGTTGAGTCAGGTCACCGACGAGTTCATCGCCCATGTCCGCGCCGCCGGTGACGTCTTGGGACTGGAGCAGACCAGCTCCTTCCTGGTGGTTGCCGCCACCCTCCTGGATCTGAAGGCGGCCCGGTTGCTGCCGGGCGGTGAGGTGACCGATCCCGAGGACCTGGCGGCCCTGGAGGCCCGGGATCTGTTGTTCGCCCGGCTGCTCCAGTACCGGGCCTTCAAACAGCTGGCCGCCTGGGTGGAGGGAACCATCGCCGCGGCTGGCCATCAGCACTGGCGTCCCGGCGGGTTGGAGGAACGATTCCGAGGCGTCCTGGTCCAGGTCGAGCTGCCGGTCGGTCCCGAGGACCTGGCCCGGCTGGCCGCCCGCGCGTTGACCCCGAAACCGGCGCCGGCCGTGCAGCTCACCCACCTGCACGGCAGCCGCGTCAGTGTCGTGGAGCAGACCGGGATCGTCGCCCGGCTGCTGGCCGGGAAGGGGCAGCTCACCTTCCGGTCCCTGGTGGCGGGTTGTGACCGGTTGACCACCGTCGTGCGATTCCTGGCGGTCCTCGAGCTGTTCCGTGCCGGACGGGTCAGTTTCGAACAGGCCGGTCCGCTCGCGGAGCTCAGCATCCGCTGGTCGGGTGGGGCGACCACGGGAATCGTCGTGGACGAATACGAACCCGAGGAGCAGACGTGAACGTTGCCCGCGCCGTAGAGGCGCTGCTGATCATGGCCACCGATCCCGTTCCCCCCGCCGACCTGGCGGCCCAGCTGGGGGTGCCGGAACACGATGTGGTGGCGGAACTGGAACAGCTGGCCCGGTTCTACCAGGAAACCGAACGGGGCTTCGAGTTGCGCCGCGTCGCGGGGGGATGGCGCCTGGCCACCGCCCCGGATCTCGCCGAGGTGCTGGAGGCCGCTGTGGTCGCGGAAACCCGGGCCCGGCTCAGCCAGGCGGCCCTGGAAACCCTCGCCGTCATCGCCTACCTCCAGCCCGTCACCCGCGGCCGGGTCTCCGGGGTGCGGGGTGTCAATGTCGACGGCGTCGTCCGAACCCTGCTGGCCCACGGCCTGATCACCGAGGCGGGGGAGGAACCGAATGGGGCCATGACCTTCGCCACCACATCACTGTTCCTGCAGAAACTGGGGCTCGACTCGCTGGACGAGCTGCCGGACTTGGCGCCGCTGCTGCCCGACGCCGTAGCCTTGGAGGCCGAACTTCGCGCAGCATCGGGAATCGAGGAGCAACATGACAGAGCCGGAGGGCATCCGCCTGCAGAAGGTGCTGGCGGCGGCCGGGGTGGCGTCGCGACGGGCCAGTGAGATCCTGATCTCCGAGGGACGCGTGGAGGTCAACGGCAAGGTGGTCTCCGAGCAGGGACGCCGGGTGGATCCGGAACGTGACACCATCCGGGTCGACGGGGCCCGCATCCCCCCGCCGCGCAGGCACCGCTACCTGGTGTTGAACAAACCTCGCGGGGTGGTCTCCACCATGGACGACCCGGAGGGCAGGCGCACCCTGGCGGACTATCTGCCGCGGAAATCGGAACGGCTGTTCCACATCGGGCGCCTCGACACCGACACCGAGGGCCTGATCCTGCTGACCAACGACGGCGAATTCGCGCACCGGCTCTCCCATCCCAGCTTCGAGGTTCCGAAGACCTACGTGGCGGAGGTCGCCGGCGTCGTGGACCAGCGGACCGTTCAGCGCCTGGAGAAGGGCCTGCGACTCGATGACGGTCCCGTCAAACCCGATCGGGTCAAGCTGCTCTCGCGCGGTGAGTCGCGTTCGCTGCTGGCGATCACCCTCCACGAGGGTCGCAACCGCATCGTCAGGCGCATGATGGATTCCGTGGGCCACCCGGTGGACCGGCTGGCGCGCACCGGCATCGGCCCCGTCCGGCTCGGGCAGCTCGCGGTCGGGACCACCCGCGAACTGACCCGCGAGGAGCTGGGGGCGCTGCTCGACCTGGTGGGCATGTGAGGAGCGTGGCAACCGGTCTGGGGTAACATCTGCTGGGTGCGTTTGAGTGAAGTGATGACCCGAGCACGGACGGCCCTCGCCGCCGCCGCGCTGTCCGCTCTGGCCCTGACGGCCTGCTCCGGTGATACGGGCACCGAGCCCGCCGGGGGGAACACGGATGATGCGGCGACAACACCCGCCGCGTCCCCGAGCGATGCCGCTTCGTCCCCGGCCCCGCTTCCCACGGGAAACATCACCCCCTCGGAGAACCTCGACGCCATCACCGTCTCCGACGCGGATACGCCCGAGATCACGGTTCCCGCGCCGTGGGCCATCAACAGCACCCAGACGAAGGTGCTGCGCGACAGCAGCAACACCCAGGTCGTGGGTGCGGCCTCCACGGTCACCGTCAACTACGTCGGTGTCAACGGACGCACCGGGGCAGTGTTCGACAGCTCCTTCCAGAGGGGGCAGGCGGCCACCTTCTCGATGGACGGGGTCATCACAGGATTCAAGAACGGTCTCACCGGGCAGAAGGTCGGTTCCAGGGTGCTGATCGGCATGACCGGGGCCGATGGCTACGCCCAGGGCAATCCCCAGGCCGGTATCCAGGCGGGCGATTCCCTGGTGTTCGTCGTCGACATCGTCTCCGCCTCCTACGATGAGGCGACGGGAGAGGCCGTGACACCGGCGGCGGGGCTGCCCACGGTGACCGTGACCGAAGGCAAACCGGAGTTGACGTTCCCGGAGGGTGGTGTCAACGCCGAACAGCTGGTGGTGCAACCCCTCATAAAGGGAGCCGGCACGGCGATCGAGGCCAATTCCACCATCTCGGTGAAATACCGGGTCTGGGGGGCGAAATCCGGGAAACTGATCATGGACGGTTGGCAGGGGCCCCAGACCGGCAAGCTCTCGACCCTCATCAACGGCTGGAAGACGGGCCTGCTGGGGCAGACCGCGGGATCGCGGGTGATGCTCGTCGTGCCCGCCGCGGACTCGTACCCCAACGGCGAGCCCAGCAAGGGACTGGAGGTCGGTGAGGGTGTCGTCTACGTGATCGACGTCCTGGACGTCAAGGCCGCGTCGTAGCCGAGTCGACGAAACCATTTCCCGTCCAGGTGACGGGGGCACAGAAAGCATCGGGAAGGGGCTCCGGCATCACGGCCAGGGCCCCTTCCGGCGTCTCGTGGCGTCCGAGCCCGAGCGAGTCCGTCAGCTCGGCCACAACCTCGGGGATTCGCCAACCCAGGGCCAGCAGGTCGGCCAGGGTGACCGCCCCGTCGCGTTTCGCCAGGCGCTTCCCATCGGGATTGGTGACCAGACCGATGTGTGCATAGCTCGGCGGCCGGCCGCCGAGCAGAGTCGCCAGCCAGGCCTGGCGGGGCGCCGAACCGAGGAGATCAGCTCCCCGGGTGATCCGGTTCACCCCCTGGTACAGGTCGTCGACCACGGCCGCGAAGTTGTACGCCGGCACCCCGTCGCCCCGCACCAGCACGAAATCATCGACGACACCTGTAACCTCGCCCGCGAAACGATCGGTCACGGTGAACCGGGCGCCCTCGGCGCGGATGCGGATCGCGGCAGGGCGCTGCCGCCTGCGCCGCACCCGCTCGGCCTCGGAGAGCCGCGCGCAGGTACCCGGATAGGGGCGATGACCCTCGCCGTGCGGGGCGGATGCGGCCTGTTCGATCTCCTTGCGCGTGCAGAAACACTCGTAGGTGCGGTCCCGCAGCCGGGCGAGGGCGTCACGGTGGGCGTCCAACCGTTCGGACTGGGTCACGATCTCGCCGTCCCAGGCCATTCCCAACCTCCGGAGGTCGGACAGCTGCCGGGCAGCAGCCCCTCCGGCCGCTCTCACCCGGGCCTCGTCCAGGTCCTCGATGCGCAGCAACCAGCGTCCGTTCTCCCACCGGGTCAGCAGCCATCCGGCAAGCGCTGTGCGCAGGTTCCCGAGGTGCAGATCGGAGGTCGGGGAGGGGGCGTAACGGTCGACGATCGGCATACCCCCATTGTTGCGGGGCGCAGTCCCCGGTACCCTCTAACCCACCAGGCCACCAGGGAGGTGCGATGTCGGCAAGCAAATCGGAGAGGCTGCTGAATCTGCTGATCATGCTGCTCAGCACCCGAGGCTGGGTGGGGCGTGACCGCATCCGGCAGGTAATCGAGGGGTATCGCGGGCTGGATGACCAGAACTTCGAGCGCACCTTCGAACGGGACAAGGCCGAGCTGCGGAGCATCGGGGTTCCCGTGGAGACGGGTTCCCACGACTCCGAGGGAGGAGAACCCGGCTACCGGGTGGATCGCTCCGCCTTCGAACTTCCGCCCATCTCCTTCACCACGGACGAGCTGGCCGCTCTGGGAGCCGCCGCCCGCGTGTGGCAGGACAGCGTCGCAGCCGACGACACCCGGGTGGCGCTCGCCACGCTGCGGGCCGCCGGGGCAGATCCGGACGCCGCCCGGTTGCTGACCCTGCAGCCGCAGCTCACCGCGATCGAGGGCCTCGACATCTGGTGGGAGGCGCTGCGGGACCGGCGCGAGGTGCGTTTCGGATACCGCGACGAACCCCGCAGGCTTCAGCCGTGGCGGATCGTGCAGCGCCGCGGGCACTGGTACGTGATCGGACTGGACATCGACCGCGCGGAACGCCGCCACTTCAAGCTGTCCCGGGTCACTGCCCCACCCCGGGCGGTCGGGGAGAGCGCCGCCTACGAACCACCGGACAAGGTGGTCATCGAATTCGCCTCGGCGGAGCAGCGTCCCGCGGCCAGGGTCGCCCTGCGCCCCGGGTGCGGGCACGACCTGGTCCGCAACGGCCGGCTGGCCGCGCCGATGGCCGGTGACCCTGAGGGTTTCGAGGTCTACGAGCTGCCGTTGACGCCGGTGCTCGTCGGCGAGATCTGCGCGCTGGGGGCGGATGCCATCGCCTTGGCGCCGGAGGAACTGGTGGACGATGTGGTTGCCCGGCTCCGGGCGGTCGCGGGGAGGTGGGCCCGGTGAGATCAACGGATCAGGTGCAGCGTCTCATCCAGCTGGTGCCCTACCTCACCCAGAACCCCGGGGTGACGGTGACTGAGGTGGCCCGTGACTTCCGGACCACCCCCGCCGTGATCCTGCGGGACCTGGAGGTGATCCAGTTCTGCGGGCTGCCCGGGGGACTGACCGACGACCTGTTCGACATCGACATCGAGGGGGTCCGGGCCGACGGGGAGATCTACCTGTACAACTCCGACGTGCTGGCCCGTCCCATGACCCTGACCGCGGTCCAGGCGGCGAGCCTCATGGTGGCGCTGGGAGCGCTCGTCGAGCTCGGATCCGAAGCGGCCGCCAGCGCCAGGGCGAAACTCAGCGAGGCCTGCGGGCAGGCGGGAACCGGGATCGAGGTCACCCTGACCGCGGGGGACGAGGAGATCCGCCGCGTCCTGACCCGGGCCTGCGAGGAACGCCGGGTGGTGCGGATAGAGCATGAGGGCACCGGGGGGCGGGCCGTGGTGGAGGTGGAACCCGCCCGCCTCAGGGTGGTGGACGGCATCACCTATCTCGACGCCTGGTCCCGGCTGCGGGACGCCTGGCGTAGTTTCCGCATGGACCGGATCCGCGCAGTCGTGATGCTTGAAGAGACATCCCCGCAGCGGGAGGGCCTGGAGGAGGCCACGGGATCCTGGTTCGCCGATTCCGAACGCAGGGTGGAGATGTCCCTCGGGCCCGGGGCGGCCTGGGTGCCCGAGTACTACCCGACCCATTCGGTCGAGTCCGATGTGACCGGGTTGAAGGTGGTGCTTCCCGTCGGCAGCCGCGACTGGTTGGTGTCGCTGCTGCTGCGGCTCGGTGAGGACGTGGTGATCGTCAGCGACGGTGAGGCCGTCACCGAGGCCGCGGAACGGGCCTGGGAGGCGCTTCGCGCATACGGTCACGAGGAAACCAGACCGGATCCGCCGACCGGGTCGGGTACGATCGCGTAGTGTGATCTGGGTAATCGTTCTCGGCTGTCTGGCGGCGGCCGGGGTGGTGGTCCTGGTGGTGCTCGCCATCGGGGTTCGGAACAAAATTGACGACGTTCTGGTGGAGACACGAGCGTTGGAGGAACGTCGCGAGCAGTTGAAGGAGCTCACAGCGAGCATCCAGCTGCCCCACAAGCACCACGAGTAAGCTTCACAGGAAACGAACGAATCCAAAACGAGGTAACTGCACTATGCCGAATATCGGTCTCCCGGAACTTCTGATCATCCTGCTCGTCGCCCTGCTGCTGTTCGGTGGCTCCCGCCTGGCGGGGCTCGGGAAGGGAGTCGGGCGCTCCATCCGGGAGTTCAAGGAGGAGGTCAAGTCAGCCGATTCCCCCGACCAGGACAAGGACAAATCCTCCGAACCCGAGGTGGTTGAGGCGGAGATCGTCGACGAGAGGGCCGCGGACCTGGAACGTCGCCAGCGAGAGCTGGAGGCCCGTGAGCAGGCCCTCAAGGAAGCCGAGTTGAAGGCCCGGGAGGCTGCGCTCCGCGCCCGTGAAACCGAGACGGGGAACTGATCACATTGAGTCCCGACGCCAGTCGTGCTGAGGCGAAACCGCGTCGGTCCAGCTGGTTCCGCCCGCCCAAGAAGGAGTCCCCGGACGGCAGCATGTCGCTGGGTGACCACCTCCGTGAGATCCGCTACCGCGTCACGATCTCGGCCCTGGCGCTGGTCCTGGCGGCCATCGGATGCGCCTTCTTCTACCAGCCGCTGGTGCTGTTCATCATGGAGCCGTACAACGTCGCGAGGGCGGACGTGAAGGCAGCGAATCCCGAGGCGAACCTCCAGCTCGCCAACACCGGGGTGACCGGGCCCTTCACCCTAGGAGTGGTGATCCTGATCGTCTGCGGTCTGATCATCACCATCCCCGTGTGGCTCTATCAGATCTGGGCCTTCGTGGCCCCCGGCCTGCTCGCCAAGGAGAAGAAGTACGTGCTGTACTTCATGGCGGCGGGAATCCCGCTGTTCCTGGCGGGCTGCGCCATGGGCTACTGGGTTTGGCCCAAGGGCATAGCGGTCATGCTGAGCTTCACACCGCAAGACCTGGGGATCATGAATTACCAGGACATGGGGGAGTTCGTGACCCTGGAGTTGAAGGTCATCCTCATCTTCGGGGCGTCCTTCCTGCTGCCCGTGATCGTGGTGGCCCTCAACCTGCTCAATGTGGTGCGTGGCCACCAGCTCAAGAAGTGGCGCAAGGGTGTGTTCTTCGGTTCTTTCGTGCTGGCCGCGATCGCCACCCCGTCGACCGATCCGTTCACCATGCTCTGCATGGCGGTCCCCATGACACTGCTGTTCTACCTCTCCGAGCTGGTCTGCCGCGGCCTCGACAAACGCAAGGGCATCGTCGCCGCGGAGGAGGAGCAATTCAACATAGACGTGGATGACGGCAAGTGAAGCAACTGGCGAAACCGCGCCTGCTGACCCTGGTGGTCAACGAGCGCTCAGGCGGGGGACGCGCTGGCCGCATGCTGCCCAAGGTGGCGCGCAGGCTCCGCGAACAGATTCCCACCGCGGAACTGCACATCATCTCCTCCAACTCGTGGACCGAGGCCGAGAAACTGACCCGCACCGCAGCCATGGAGGCCCGCCCCGGGGATGCGCTGCTGGTGATGGGCGGAGACGGCATGGCCCATCTCGGGCTCAACGCCGCGGCGGGCACCCAGGCGACCCTCGGGTTGATCCCCGCGGGAACCGGCAATGACTTCGCGCGCGGCGTCGGTGTGCCCCGCACCGTGGACGAGGCCGTCGGGGTGATCGTCGCGGGCCAGACCCGCACCGTCGACCTGGCCCACATCTCCAACGACACCTTCCCCCGGCGTTACGTGGGAGCGGTGGTCTCCACCGGCTACGACGCCCGGGTGAACCGCTCCACCAACCACATCAGGCTGCGGCTGGGGGCCCTCAGCTACGGCTACATCGCCATGCGGGAGCTGGCCTCCTTCTCCCCGCTGCACTACGACATGATCATCGACGGGGTGCGCCGCCGCCAGGAGGCGATGCTGGTCGCGGTCTCCAACACGGGAATCTTCGGCGGTGGCATGCGCATCGCCCCCCAGGCCGACCCCACCGACGGTCTCCTCGACGTCACGGTGGTCGGCCCGGTATCGCGGACCACCCTGCTCAGACTGCTGCCCGCCATGTATTCCGGGACCTTCGTCAAACACCCCTGCGTGGAACAGTTCCCGGCACGCAGCATCGAACTGGCCGGTGAGGGGCTGTTCGTGATGGGTGATGGCGAGGAACTGGGCGAGGTGCCCGTGCGTGTCGAGTGCGTGCCGGGAGTGCTCAGGGTCTTCGTCGCCTGAGGCACCCTGCTACCTTGGGGCGGTGACCGATCAGGTGCAGCGCTTCGCCGCGCTCTACTCCTTTCCGCTCGACGACTACCAGATCGCCGGCTGCGAGGCCTTGGCCTCGGGGTCGGGGGTGCTGGTGGCAGCACCCACCGGGGCGGGCAAGACGGTGGTGGGGGAGTTCGCCGTGTGGCTGGCCCTGGAGACCGGCACGCGA
Source organism: uncultured Propionibacteriaceae bacterium (assembly GCA_937965785.1). Lineage (GTDB taxonomy): Bacteria > Actinomycetota > Actinomycetes > Propionibacteriales > Propionibacteriaceae > Arachnia. Next base: position 20,592 of record CALCKT010000047.1, read on the forward strand.
TGCTTCTACACCACCCCGATCAAGGCGCTGAGCAACCAGAAATACCACGACCTCGTGGCGCGGCACGGCGCGGACCGGGTGGGGTTGTTGACGGGCGATTCCTCGGTCAACGGCGACGCCCAGGTTGTGGTGATGACCACCGAGGTGCTGCGCAACATGATCTACGCCTCCTCGACTGGACTGAACAACCTGGACCACGTCGTCATGGACGAGGTGCACTACCTGGCCGACCGGTTCCGAGGCGCCGTGTGGGAGGAGGTCATCCTCGGGCTGGCCCCCCGGGTGCAGATCACGGCGCTGTCGGCGACCGTCAGCAACGTGGAGGACTTCGGAGACTGGCTGCGAACCGTGCGGGGAAGTTTCGAGGTGGTGGTCTCCGAGAGACGTCCCGTCCCCCTGTACCAGCATGTGCTGGTGGGAACGAAACTGGTGGACCTGTTCGAGGGCGTCGCCCCGACCGCCAAGGAACTGCCCGGCGAGCGGGTCGCGAAGGTGAACCGGGAACTGCTGAAGGTTTCCCGCGCCGAGGCCACCCGGGTGCGCGACGACTCCCGGCGACCCCGCGGGCGTTCCGGCCGGGGGAAGAGACCCCACGGCTCCGGTTCCTTCGGTGGCGATGTCCATCCGCGGTTCGCGGGGCGCCGCACCTCGCGGGCCGAGGTGGCGCGGGTCCTGGAGAGGGCCCGGCTGCTGCCCGCGATCTGGTTCATCTTCAGCCGCGCCGGATGCGACGCCGCCGTCGAGCAGCTGCTCACCGCAGGGGTTAACCTGACCACCCGCGACGAGGCCGCCCTTCTCGGGGAGATCGCCGACCGGCACGTCAGCGGATTGTCGGTCGCCGATCTGGACGCGCTCGGCTACGAGGACTTCCGGAGTGCCCTCTGCGCGGGGATCGCCGCCCACCACGCCGGGCAGCTGCCCGCCTTCAAGGCGATCGTGGAGGAGGGGTTCGCCACTGGGGCCTGCAAACTGGTTTTCGCCACCGAAACCCTGGCGCTCGGCATCAACATGCCCGCCCGGACCGTCGTGCTGGAGAAGCTGGTCAAGTACAACGGCGAGGCCGTGGTGGACATCACCCCGGGGGAGTACACCCAGCTCACCGGGCGCGCGGGCAGACGCGGCATCGATGTCGAGGGACACGCCGTCGTGCAGTGGCAGCCGGGCATGGATCCGCGAGCCGTCGCGGGCCTGGCGTCGAGGCGCACCTATCCGCTGCGCTCCTCCTTCGCGCCGAGCTACAACATGGCCGTCAACCTGACCGCGTCGCTGGGCCGGGAGCGGGCACGCGAGGTGCTGAACCAGTCGTTCGCGCAGTTCACCATCGACAAGACCGTGGTCAAGGCCAGCCGTGCGGACCGCGACCGCCGCCGCGAAATCGCCGCCAGCCGCGACGAGGCCGAGTGCCACCTGGGGGATTTCATGGAATACGCGGCCCTGCGGGAGGAGATCTCCCAGCTGGAGGGCACCTCCGCGGCCGCCCGCAGGGCCCGGCGCGCCGACGACATCGCTGAGGCCATCTCGAAGCTCATGCCCGGGGATGTGATCTGGGTGCCGAGGCAGGGTTGGTGCGTGGCCCTGGCCATCGGGCAGAAGCAGAGCCGCGACGCCGTGCCGTGGGTGCAGGTCATCGCAGCCGATCACACCGTGCTGCGGCTACGACCCCACGATCTGCCCGGCGCACCCACCCCCGTCGCCCGGGTCAGGGTGCCCCGGCGTTTCTCCGTGCAGGACCGCAAGGCGCGCAGGGAACTCCTGGCGGGCCTGTCGTCCAAACTGGAATCCGTCGACCCCGAAACCCCGGTCTTCGAACCGACCCCGACCGACGAGGAACAGGCACAACGGATCGCGGAGCTGAGGCGCAGGATGAAGCGGCATCCCTGCCACGGCTGCGAGGACCGGGAACTGCACGCCGTCGCAGCCGCACGAGCCATCCGCCTCGAACGGGAGGCCACACGCAAAGAGGCCGAGCTGACGGGACGCGCGAACTCCCTGGCAGTGCAGTTCGACCGGGTCTGCGGGGTGCTCTCCGACCTCGGCTACCTGCACGGGGACGAGCTGAGCGATGCGGGGCGGATGCTGCGCCGCATCTACAACGAACTGGACCTCGTCGCCACCGAGTGCATCCGCCGCGACGTGTTCGCGGACCTGAACGGGCCACAACTGGCCGCCGTGCTGTCGTCGCTGCTCTACGAGTCGCGGCCGAGTCGCGACCAACGGCACCCGCGGATGCCGGACGCCGCCAGCGAGGCGGCGCAGTCCGCGCTGCGGACGGTGTGGCGTGAGGTCGGGGCGCTGGAACGCAACCACCGCCGCGACCGGGGACGCGAACCCGACATCGGCTTCGCGGAGGCGGTGTGGCGCTGGGCCAGCGGCCAGGAACTGGCGAAGGTGCTGCGCATCAGCGGCCTGCCCGCCGGTGACTTCGTGCGCTGGGTGCGGCAGGTCGTGGACCTGGCCGGCCAGATCGCGACTGCCGTGGGCCCCGGGGACCTGCGCCGCACCTGCCGGGAGGCGATCGCCGCGATGCGCCGTGGGGTCGTCGAAACCGATATCGAGGAGGACTGATGGGAGTCGCGTTGCGCGTGATCCCCTGCCTGGACGTTCACGACGGGCGGGTGGTCAAGGGGGTCAATTTCCGCGACCTCAGGGACGCCGGGGACCCGGTGGAACTGGCCGCCCGTTACGGGGCGGAGGGGGCCGACGAACTGACCTTCCTGGACATCTCCGCATCCACGCAGGGCCGGGAAACCACCCGGGAGATGGTGACCCGGTGCGCGGAGACCGTGTTCATCCCCCTCACCGTGGGAGGCGGGGTGCGGTCGGTGGCCGACGTGGATGCGCTGCTGCGCTGCGGGGCCGACAAGGCGGGCATCAACACCGGGGCGCTCGCCGATCCGGGGGTGATCGACGAGATCGCGGCGCAATTCGGCAACCAGGTGCTGGTGCTGTCCCTGGATGCCAGGCGGGCCGGTTGGGCACCCTCCGGGTTCGAGGTCACCACCCACGGCGGGCGCAGGCCGGCGGGCAGGGATGCCGTCGAATGGGTGAAGGAGGCCGCCGACCGGGGGGTCGGGGAGGTGCTGCTCAACTCCATGGACGCCGACGGCACCACCGACGGTTTCGACATCGAGATGATCCGGGCGGTCCGCTCGGTCGTGGATGTGCCGCTGATCGCCTCCGGTGGGGCGGGAACCGCGGCCCACTTCGTCGAGGCCGCCCGCGCGGGCGCGGACGCGGTGCTGGCGGCAAGTGTCTTCCACTACGGGAGGCTCACTATTGTTGAGGTCAAGCAGGAGTTGGCCCGGGCCGGCTTCGAGGTACGAGGAGTCTGAAGACCATGAGCGATTGCCTGTTCTGCCGGATCATCGAGGGCGAGATCCCTTCGAAGTTCGTTTACGAGGACGAAACCGCCGTCGCGTTCCTGGACATCAACCCATGGCAGCAGGGACACACCCTGGTGGTTCCGCGCCGCCACGTGACCGACGCGCTGGAGGACCCGACGGCTCTGGGGGAGATCGCCCCCGCGATCGGGGAGGTCGGTAACCTGCTGAAGAAGAAACTGGGTGCCAGCGCCTGCAACATCCTCAGCAACGCCGGCGCCGACTCCGGGCAGGAGGTCTTCCACCTCCACGTCCACATCCTGCCCCGCTATGCCGACAACCCGGGTATCTCCAACATGCGCGGACCGATCAGCGAGGACCTGGACCAGGTGTACTCCCGCATCACCGCGAAGCGATGACACCAGGTGCGGTTGGCGCGCCGCACCTGTTCCCAAGGAATCAAGAAGGGCCTGGACCCGCCGGGCGGATGGCATCTCCTCGCCCGGCCAAGGAGGTTTCCTCCCGAACCGGTCTCACACCCGCCGCATGACCGCCACCACCTTGCCCATGATGCGGGCGCCGGTGCCGTCGATGGGCGAGTAGGCGGCGTTGTGGGGCATCAGCCAGGCCTTGCCGCCCCTGCGACTCAGGGTTTTCACAGTGGCCTCGTCGTCGAGCAGCGCGGCGACGATGTCACCGTTGTCGGCATCGGGTTGCTGCCGCACCACCACCCAGTCGCCGTCGCAGATGGCGGCGTCGATCATGGAATCCCCCCGCACCTCCAGCATGAAGAAGGTGCCATTCCCGACCAGCTGCCTGGGCAGGGAGAAGACGTCCTCCACCCGTTCCTGGGCCAGAATGGGACCGCCCGCCGCGATCCTGCCCAGCAGGGGCGTCTCGACGGCCTCGGGACGTGAGGTGTGGGTCTGTTCGGGGTCGGGCAGCTCCGGTTCGGGTGCCTCGGGGGCGATGTTCTCCGGCAGGGTCACCACCATGGCCCGAGGACGGTTCGGGTTGCGGCGGATGAAACCCGCCTTCTCGAGCACCTTCAGCTGGTACGCGACCGAGGAGGTCGAGGCGAGACCGGCGCGCTCGGCCAGTTCGCGCATGCTCGGGGGGTAGCCGTTGGCCTCCACGGCGTCCCGGATCAGTTTCAGCAGCAGCTGCTGGCGAGGAGTGAGGTTGCCGGTTCCGCCCGAGGGGGATGAGAGTTCGGCTATGCGCGCCACGTCGGCGGCCGCCTGTGCCTTGCTGGGACGCCCTGCGCGCGAAGTCTTGCGGGAGGGAAGCCGGATGATGGTGGCCTCCGCGGTTTCCTCGTGGGTCTCGTCTGCCATGACGCCATTCTACCCCAGAATACGAACACTTGTTCGAGGATCGCGGCGTGGAGCGAAAATGTCGGTGCCGATGTGTTGACTCCTCCTGTGACGCAACAGGAATCGAAAAGGTGTTTGAAACCGCGTGTGGGTTCGTGTAGCGTTTCGAACACAGGTTCGATGTGCCGCGGATGGCGGCCATCGTGGCAACAGGAGGAAGCATGAGCATCGAAGCCGCAGTGACAACCACCGTCGCCCGCTCCGGTGGGGGACGCCGCGTGGGTGGCCCCGCCGGTCGTCCCACCCAGCCCGCACCCCGTGTCCGTTCATCCCGCGGCCCCGCGACGCGCGGTCCCATCAGGGGCAGGTCCTGCGTGGTCGTTCGTCCCGGTTCCCGTTTCGTGCAGCGCCTCAAGTCGGTGGCCTTCGCCGCTCTGGTGGTGCTCTCCTTCGTCGTCGCGGCGCCGGGAATCGCGTCCCTCAACCAGCCCGACCCGACCACGACGCCCACCGCGGGGGATCCCGCCTGGGCGCACGTCACGGGTCGCTGAAAAGTTCTCCAAGACTTCCCAACGACACGCCGTCGGTGTTTGACGCCGAGGGGGCATCGGCATATGGTTCCTACATCTAGTAGTTGCGACCCCGCTTTTGCTCAACACTTTGTATTTATTGGGTGCTGAAGGGGGCTTAGGGGGAGCAGCGTCGCAAGCCGCGCCCCAGGGGACGGGGCCACTTGAAAGGACTCTGCCGTGTTCTGTCCGTTCTGCCGTCACGCAGACACCAAGGTGTCTGACTCGCGTGCGACGGACGACGGCCTGGCCATCCGCCGCCGCCGGGTGTGCTGCTCCTGCCAGCGGAAGTTCACCACCGTGGAGCAGATCCAGCTCTACGTCCTGAAACGCTCCGGAGTGGTGGAGGCTTTCAACCGGGAGAAGGTGATCCGGGGGGTCGCCAAGGCCTGCCAGAACCGCCCGGTCACCGCGGCCCAGCTGGCCGCCCTCGGCCAGCGCGTCGAGGAGGACCTGCGTTCCATCGGGCAGGCCGAGCTGACCAGCGAGGACATCGGAATCGCGATCCTCGGCCCCTTGGCGGAGCTCGACCCCGTGGCCTACCTCAGGTTCGCCTCGGTCTACAAGAATTTCGATTCCGTTGACGATTTCATCGACGAGGTCGGCTCCATGAAACGCCGCCAGCCGGCTGGGGACGCTTTGCTACCCGAACCCGTCAGGGGGCCGCGGCGCAGACGTCGGCGCGAGGCCGACTCCCAGGATCCCCTCATCGGCTGACCCAATCAAACCGACGCCATTCTCGTAGTGAGGAAGACATGACCACCACTGTGACCAAATCCGCCAACCACCGGGGACGCTCCGGTGAACAGCCCGTCCTCGGGGTGGGTCTCACCATCGAGAGGGTGTTCTCCACCGAGGGCGTGCACCCCTACGACGAGGTCACCTGGCAGTCGCGCGACGTGGTCCAGACCAACTGGAAGACCGGTGAGGTGGTCTTCGAGCAGTGCGGCGTGGAATTCCCCGACTTCTGGAGCGTGAACGCCTCCACCATCGTGACGAACAAGTACTTCCGGGGGGCTCTCGGCACCCCGCAGCGCGAAGCCAGCCTCAAGACCCTCATCGACCGCGTCGTCAAGCAGTACGTCAAGGCCGGGCGGGACAACGGCTACTTCGCCACCGACCGGGATGCCGAGATCTTCGGGGAGGAGTTGACCTGGCTGCTGCTGCACCAGTACTTCTCCTTCAACTCGCCGGTGTGGTTCAACGTCGGCACCCACTCGCCGCAGCAGGTCTCCGCCTGCTTCATCCTCAGCGTCGACGACTCCATGGAGTCCATCCTCAACTGGTACAAGGAGGAGGGGTTCATCTTCAAGGGCGGTTCCGGGGCAGGCCTGAACCTCTCCCGCATCCGTTCCTCCAAGGAGCTGCTCAGCTCCGGTGGCACCGCATCCGGGCCCGTGTCCTTCATGCGCGGTGCCGACGCATCGGCCGGAACCATCAAATCCGGCGGCGCCACCCGGCGCGCCGCGAAGATGGTGGTCCTGGACGTCGACCACCCGGACATCGAGGAGTTCATCGAGACCAAGGCCCGCGAGGAGGACAAGATCCGGGCGCTGCGCGACGCCGGTTTCGACATGGATCTCGGGGGCAAGGACATCACCTCGGTGCAGTACCAGAACGCCAACAACTCGGTGCGGGTCACCGATGAGTTCATGTCCGCCGTCGAGGCGGGCACCGAGTTCGGGCTGCGCGCCCGCACCACCGGAGAGGTCATCGAGAAGGTCGACGCCCGGGAACTGTTCCACAAGATCGCCAAGGCGGCCTGGGAGTGCGCCGACCCCGGTATCCAGTACCACGACACCATCAACGCCTGGCACACCACCCCGGAATCCGGGCCCATCACCGCGTCCAACCCGTGCTCCGAGTACATGAGCCTGGACAACAGCTCCTGCAACCTGGCCAGCCTCAACCTGCTCAAATTCCTGGGTGAGGACGGGGTCTTCGACGCGGAAACCTTCGTGCGTGCCGTCGAACTGATCATCACCGCGATGGACATTTCCATCTGCTTCGCGGACTTCCCGACCGAACCGATCGGCGAGACCACCCGCAACTTCCGGCAGCTCGGGATCGGGTACGCCAACCTCGGGGCGCTGCTGATGGCCATGGGCAAGGGCTACGACACCGACGGGGGACGCTCCACCGCGGCCGCCATCACCTCCATCATGACCGCAGCCTCCTACCGCCGCTCCGCGGAGCTGGCCGGGATCGTCGGGCCCTACAACGGATACGCCCGCAATGCCGAGGCCCACAAGAAAGTGATGCGCAGGCATCGCGCCGCCAACGACTCCGCGCCCGTCATGCCCGCCGACACGGACCTCCACGCGGTGGCCAGCCGGGAATGGGAACAGGTGGTCTCGATCGGTGAGGCGAATGGCTATCGCAACGCCCAGGCCTCCGTGCTCGCCCCCACCGGAACCATCGGTTTCATGATGGACTGCGACACCACCGGCGTCGAACCCGATTTCTCCCTGGTGAAGTTCAAGAAACTCGTCGGCGGCGGTTCCATGCAGATCGTCAACCAGACCATCCCGCGGGCGCTGACCAAGCTCGGCTACGACGACGAACAGGCCCGTAGGATCGTCGATTTCATTTCCGAGAACGGACACGTGATCGGTGCGCCGGGGCTCGCCAGGGAGCACTACGAGGTCTTCGACACCGCCATGGGGCAGCGGGCCATCGCCCCGATGGGGCACGTCCGGATGATGGCTGCGGTGCAGCCCTTCCTGTCCGGGGCCATCTCGAAGACCGTGAACCTGCCGGAATCCGCCTCCGTCGAGGACATCGCGGATGTCTACCAGCAGGGCTGGAAGCTGGGTCTCAAGGCGCTTGCCGTCTACCGGGACAACTGCAAGGTCGGCCAGCCGCTCTCCGACGGCAAGAAGACCGAGAACAAGGAGAACGTCAAGGTCGTCGAGAAGGTGGTGGAGAAGGTCGTCTACCGGCCCAAGCGGGAGCGTCTGCCGAAGTCGCGGCAGGGCCGCACCACCAGCTTCTCCGTCAGCGGGGCCGAGGGCTACATCACCTCCGGCGCGTACGAGGACGGGCGGCTCGGTGAGGTGTTCCTGAAACTCGGCAAGCAGGGCTCCACCCTGGCCGGTGTGATGGACGCCTTCTCCATCGCGGTGTCCATCGGCCTGCAGTACGGGGTGCCGCTCGAGAGTTTCGTGCAGAAGTTCACCAACCTGAAGTTCGAGCCCGCGGGCATGACCGACGACCCGGACATCCGCATCGCGCAGTCGTTCATGGATTACATCTTCCGCCGCCTCGCGCTGGACTACCTCTCCTTCGACGACCGCGCCGATCTGGGGATCTACACCGCCGCCGAGCGCGCCCGCTACGTCGAGACCGGTTCCTACCTCTCGGAGGAGGAAGAAGCCGAGATGCCCGAGGCGGAGAGCCTGCGCAACGACGCCTACGACGACTTCAACGTCGACGGCGCCCGGCAGCCCTCCCTGATCGACGCCCACACCACGGCCGAGCTGATGGAGTCGATGACCGGGCGGGCGGTGGACGCCCCGCTGTGCATGACCTGCGGCACCAAGATGCGCCCCAGCGGATCCTGCTACGTCTGTGAGGGTTGCGGTTCCACCAGCGGCTGCAGCTGACCCGATGGTGAGCGGTGGGGTACGGGCGCTGCCCGTACCCCACGATGCTCTGATCCTCAACTGGGCGGTTTGTCAGATTCTCGATCCCGAGCGCCACGGGGGCAAAGTAGTCGTACCGCTGGTGCTACTATTGTGGTATGGGTCAGGTGAAGTTGAGCGTGAGTCTGTCGCCGAGCGAGGTCGCCGTGCTCGACAAGTACGCACAGTCTGCGGGTTTGAAGTCACGATCGGCGGCGATCCAACAGGCCATCAAGCTGCTGGGCGATCCCGACCTGGAGGATGCCTACACCGCTGCCTGGCAGGAGTGGGAGGACACCGGAGAGGCCGAGGCCTGGGCGGTCACCGTCGCCGACGGGGTGAAGTAGTGCTCCGCGGCGAGATCCGGCTGGTCGATCTGGAGCCCGCACGGGCGGGGGAGGCAGACAAGCGTCGTCCGGCGGTCATCGTCAGCAACGACCGCGCCAACACCGTCGCCGCTCGACTCGGGCGAGGCGTGGTCACGGTCGTCCCCATCACCAGTAATACCGCGCGGGTCTTTCCATTTCAGGTGCTTCTCACCGCGGATGAGGTCGGTATCCGCTTGGATTCCAAGGCCCAGGCCGAACAGGTCCGAGCGGTGTCAGTCGACCGCATCGGCCCGGTGATCGGGCGCCTTCCCGCCCGCCTGGTCGCCCAACTGGATGAGGCGCTCCGGCTGCACCTTCAGCTCTGAATCCCCGTCCCTTGCGATCGTGAATACGCCTTCCGGTGGGGAAAAGCCGTTGACGAGAGGCGGGGGAGCCTGCCGGAATGGGCCCTGGGTTGGTCCGCCCGGGCCGGGGAGCGGGCGCGTAGAATCACCGCCCGTGAATCAACCAGATCCCGAGTGCTACGGCGACCAGGAGTTCGAGGACTCCCTGGAACCCAGGCACCTGATCCTGCGGACCGACGCAGTGGCCCGGGCCGGGGGGATGATGCTCGGCGCCGGTACCAGTTCGCTCCGGGTCAGGCAGCTCATGCGACGCTCTGCCAAGGCCCTGGGGCTGGGACACATCGCGTCGTCGATCACGTTCACGTCGCTGGCCATGACGGTGGAACGCCGCGGGGTGTTCCGCACCAAGGTGGTCGAGGTGCCCAAACCCGGGGTGAACGCGCACCGCATCGCGATGCTGCAGAAACTCAGCAACGAGATGCCGGAGCGGATAACCGCAACCGAACTCCACCAGCGCCTCGACGCCATCGAGAAAACTCCCAACCTGTATCCCGCCTGGTTGCGCGGCATCCTCGTGGCGCTCGCCTGCGCCGCCGTCGCGATCCTGGCGGGAAGCGGCTGGCGGGAGGCCGCGGCGGTCGTTCCCGCCTCGGGGCTGGCCTACCTCATGTTCCGGCGCCTGGGTCGTTGGTATCTCAATCACCTGGCCGTCGTCATCGTCTCGGCATTGACCGCCTCGGCCGGCTACCTGCTCGCGGCGGCGGGGCTCGCCGGCTGGCTCGGTGAACCCAGCCCGCGCCTGGCGGTGGGTTTCATCTGCGCGTCGATCTTCCTCATCCCCGGGTTTCCGCTGGTCACCGCGGGCCTGGAACTGACCCGGCTCGACCTCACGGCGGGCATACCCCGGATGACCTACGCCGCGATGATCTTCGTCGCGATCACCATCGGCGTGTGGGTCGTTGCCAAGGCCGGGGGCATCACGGGCGACCCACCCCCGCCGGTCGTCCTGGCGCCCACCGTTCTCTGGATCCTCCGCGCGGTGGCCGGTTTCGTCGCCGTTTTCGGTTGGGCCCTGATGCTCAATGCGCCACTGCGCACGGCCGCGGTGGCGGGGGTGATCGGCGTCGTCGGCAACACGGTTCGCCTGGCCATGACCGACTCAGGGATCCCGGATCACGTCGCGGTTTTCACCGGCTGCGTCGTGATGGGGTTGGGCTGCGCCTGGCTGGGTGGTGTGTTCCGGCTCGAGAAGGTCATCATGACCGTCCCGACCCTGCTGGTGATGGTGCCCGGCTCGTCGGCGCTGCGCACCCTCCTGTACTTCGACGCCGGGGAAGTCAACCGCGCCGTCACGCAGGGGATCGCGACGATGCTCGGCGTGGTGGCCATGGTGGCGGGTCTGTCGGCTGCCCGCATGCTGACCGATCCGGAGTGGATCTTCACCCGCGACGATCCGCCCGCGATCCGGGTACCCGTTCCCCGGATCCGCCGGAGAGGGAACTGACCGGGGTTCCGTACGCGAACGGGGCCGAGCGCCTGGGACAGCTCGAATGACACCCCACGCCCCACCCGGACCTCGTACAGTTCGTCCGCGGTGACCGGGAACACCTCACTCTATGCAGCGTCCCGGCTCGAACGAGGCGACGTGGGCGACGATCGCATCCACCACCGAGTCCACGGAGGCGTGGTCGGTGTCCACGGCGAGACTCGCCAGCCGCGCATACGTCGGGGCGCGTTCGGAGAGCATCTTCCGCAACCGGACCACGGCGTCCTGCCCTGCCAGGAGCGGGCGGCCCTCGTCGCGCCCGATCCGCCGGGCAGAGCTCTCGGGCTCCACCCGCAGCCAGACGACGGGATGGCCGTCGAGGGCGTTTGCGATCGCCCGGGTCATCGGGGCGCCTCCCCCGAGGCTGAGAACCCCCGGCACCGCCAGGAGCTCGATCGTGATCTCACGCTCCAGCGCCCGGAAATACGGTTCCCCGTCGGTGTCGAAGATCTCCCGGATGGTACGCCCTTCCCGTTGCTCCAGGACGAGGTCGACATCGAGATGCGGCAGGCCGAGCCGCTCCGCGAGGAGCGGCCCGACCGTCGACTTACCGGAACCCGACAACCCGATCAGGGCGATTGCGTTCATGGCAGCCGTCCGATCGTGGGGAGATCGCGGACCGAATGGTTTTCCACGGCAGGAGCCTAGTGCATCACCCCTCGCAGGCCTCGGCGAGCACACGGATGAGAGACGCCCGTGCGTTCACGCACCGCTTGGCCAGGGGTCTTCACCGACAGCGGGGTCCCGGAGCGGTTGGAGCACTGCTGTTCGATGATCCTGAACTGGCTGCGGGCCTGAGCGGCGCGCTCCTCAGGGGAGGTTCGCGTCGATGAGCTTCAGGATCGGCTGGAGCTCCTCCACCGGGATCTGCCCGGGCGCGGAGGGGCGGCCCGCCATCGCGAACGTGGCACATGATCCCGTCACCCGGGGGGACAACCGGGTGATCAACCCCAGGCCACCCATGGACATGGTCAGCACCGGGGTTGACGGGTGTCGGCTGGTCATGGTCCAGGTGGCCTCCATGAGCTGGAGCACGTCGCCCGTGTTCCGGGGCATGACCGCAGCCTTGGCGACGGCACAGCCCCGCTCCTGCATCTCCACCAGGCGCCGGACCAGGTCCTCGGCCGGCGGGGTGGCCGTGAAGTCGTGGAGGCTGCCGACCACCGGCACCCCGGCGTTTCTCGCGGCCGCGATGATGGCGTCGCCGATCGTCCGCTCGAAGTGGTGCTCGACGTCGACCGCATCCACCAGGCCGGATTCGATTACGGCGATGTTGAGGTCGTGGTACTCATCGGGGGTGATGGGCTTGTTCCCGTTCTCGTGGTGGGTGCGGAAGGTGAAGAGAATGGGCCGCCCCTGGGCGGCGGCGCGCACCCGGGCGGCAGCCTCGAGGACAGCAGTGGGGGAGGGGGCGACGTCTAGGAAGTCCACGCGCCACTCGATGATGTCGAACTTCACCCCCACGAGCGTGGTGGTCTGGGAGACGAGCTCCTCTACCGTGGTACCGGTAACGGGCACGATGACCTTCGCTCTTCCCTCACCGAGGGTGACGCCTCGCAGCTGAACCGGTGACATGGTGACCTCCTATGGCCTCAGGGTAACCGAGAGGACCCGCCGGTCCCGTGCCCGGGGAAATCGTGGACCCGCGCCGCGGCGGGGTGGTGAGCGGCTCGGCGTCACTTGATCCCGCACCACCAACCCCTGCCGCGTCGGCAAATCCCTCCCTGACAAGCATCATTGCAACGGCCACGTGGCGACAGTATTAACGATATGAATTTCTATTCTATTTCCATGAGGTTTACCTGTGTTCATGGAACTCTTCTTCCCTTGGAGTTCCTAGGCTTCCCATGGTTTTTGTGTTAGTGTGTCTCTAAACCACTCGGTCCCACCAAGTGGTGCGGTGGAAGCGGCACCGGGGACACTCGAAGAAGAGGCACTCATGAAGCGTTTCATCCTTGCGAGATGGCAAGACTTCACTCGTGCCTTTACGGGCTGGACAGGTGTGGCCCTGGCTGCTCTGCTCGGCGCGGTCCTGGGTGTCGGGGTCTTCACCGTCTTCTACTCCGGGTCCACCGAGTACCTCGGTGACGACCCCGCCAGTTGCGCGAACTGCCACGCCATGAACGAGCAGTACGAGGGCTGGCTGAAGGGGTCCCATCACGACGTGGCAACCTGCAATTCCTGCCACGCCCCTCACAATGACATTGTTTACAAGTACATCAACAAGGCTGACAACGGTTTCTGGCACGCGCTGAAGTTCACGTTCCAGAACTACCCCGAGAACATCAAGATCCGCGACCACAATCGCGAGATCGTCGAGGCCGCCTGCATCGATTGCCACGGTGACTACGTCGATCAAGCCAAGAACAGTTCCGAGCACAAGGGCGAGCGGATGTCCTGTCTCCGCTGCCACGACGGCGTCGGTCACAAGAGGTGAGGAGAGATGAGCCCCACGACTGACAACAACGACAAGCCCACCACGACCGAGGCAGTCGAGCACACGCCTGACGAGGTGGAGAAAAAGAAACCCACCACATGGACGGGGCCCCGCAAGAGGTGGGTTCCCATCGTGGTGCTGCTCTTCGTGGCGGTGGTCGCTGCCGGGCTCACATGGCTGCTCACCAACATCTTCCAGCACAAGGAGGAAGCCAGGAACCCCTTCACCAAGGTCGTCGAACTGGATGATTCCACCTACGACCCGGCGGTGTGGGGGAAGAACTTCCCCATTCAGTACGAGCAGTACAAGAAGACCGCCGAGGACACCGACGGTGACTTCGTCAAGGTCGACCCCACGGCAGACGATCCGCGCGAGTACCACACCCTGTCCCGCATCGAGATGGAACCCCGGGCCCAGCTCATGTGGCGCGGCTACGCGTTCTCGGTGGACTACACCGAGCCGCGCGGCCACGAGTGGGCGCTGGAGGATCAGAAGCACACCCAGCGCACCCAGCCGAAGTTCAAGCAGCCCGGCACCTGCCTCAACTGTCACGCCTCGATGCCCGAGGTCTACGACAAGCTCGGCAACGGCGACCGGATGGCGGGTTTCCACGCCATGAACTCCATGTCCTACGACGAGGCCGTCCAGCACGCCTCGTCGACCATCGCCTGCATCGACTGCCACGACCCGAAGACCATGGAGCTGCGGATCACCCGTCCGGCCTTCATGGAGGGGATCAAGAAGGTCAAGGCGCTGGAGGGAATCACCGATTACGACGTCAACCGCGACGCCACCAACCAGGAGATGCGGTCCTACGTCTGCGCGCAGTGTCACGTCGAGTACCACTTCGCGGGCGAGGGCAAGACCCTGACCTTCCCGTGGGACAAGGGCCTGACAGCCTATGACGCCATGGCCCACTACGACGAGATCGGCTGGACCGACTACAAGCACGCGGAGAGCGGTGCTCCCATCCTCAAGGCCCAGCACCCCGACTTCGAGACCTGGTCCCAGGGCATCCACGCCGCCAACGGCGTCACCTGCGCCGACTGCCACATGGCCTACCAGCGCAACGGTGCCGCGAAGGTGAGCAACCACCAGATCATGAGCCCGATGGCCAACGACGAGACCATCAACGCGTCGTGCCTGACCTGCCATCACTCCACCGAGGCCGAGATGCGCCAGCGCGTCGAGAAGATCCAGACGACGTGGCAGAGTTCGCTCAACGTGAGCTTCACGGCCCTGGAGGGGCTCATCAACGACATCAAGGCGGCCGAGGCCAACGGCACGGCCACTGAGGAGCAGCTGACGCTCGCCCGCGATTACCAGCGCAAGGCGCAGTTCGTCGTCGACTACTCGTTCTCCGAGAACGGGCGCGGCTTCCACGCTCCGCAGTACTCGGTGTCCATGCTCAACCAGGCCACCGACTGGGCGCGTTCCGGACAGCTCGCCCTGCGCGGGGTCTCGGTGGAGAACAGCGTGCCCCCGGCCATCCCGGAAAAGCACATGCCCAACAAAGAGAACTGACCGACCACACACAGAAGGGATTGATCCGGGGCGATGAAGAACAAAGGTAGGACTTTCACGAGGGAAGACCTCGAGTCCTTCCTCACCACCGCCCCGGATCAACTCAAGGACTGGGCGCAGCAACAACTCGACCGGTTCGACGAGACCAACCGGGAAAGCCCGGAGGACGGGGACGACGACGGCGCGGACCTGGCGGATCTCCTGCCAGAAGATGAGGACGACAACGAGGAAGGCGCGGAGAGCAGTACCCCCAAGGTCTCGGCCCTGGAACGCCGCGCCGGGGTTTCACGCCTCAACCTGGTGCTAGTTACGCTCCTGGCGGCCGCCCTCGTCGTCATCATCCAGATGGCCGGGCGGCCCCAACCGGAACCGACCACAGCGATGCCGAGCAACCACCCATCCGTCGACGCCTCCGCCCTGGCCGAGATGGACAAGGCACAGAAACTCGACAAGGACCGCGAGGCCGAACTCAAGGCCCAGATCGAGGCCAACCCGGCCGATTTCGAGGCCCGGCTGAAACTGAGCACCCTCTACTACAACGCCGCCCTGTACCCAGAGGTGATTCCCCAGCTGCAGTACGTCCTCGACCAGGACCCCGACAACCTGGACGCGCTCCTCGGCATCGGAGCGGCGGAGTACAAGACCAACCAGTACGACGCCGCCGAGAAGCACTGGTTGCGCATCACCGAACTGGCCCCGCAACGCGTGGAGCCCTGGTACAGCCTCGGCTTCCTGTACATGGCACGCACCCCTGCCGACCCGGCGCGGGCCCGGGAGGCCTGGAAAAAGGTGATCGAGATCGATCCGGACTCGAACATGGCCAAGGAGGTCACCACTCATCTCAACTCCTTGGCCACCCCCACGGCGGCCACGAGTTCCGGGAGCTGAGAGATGGAACTGACGGTTCCGGTGGCCCTCCTCGCGGGGATCGTGTCCTTCGCATCCCCCTGTTTCCTGCCCATCGTTCCGGTCTTCGTCGGTCAACTCGTCGGCTCCGGGCCCGGGCGGGTGGACCGGCGCGTCGCGCTCGGGAACTCGCTGGCCTTCGTCGCCGGGTTCTCCATCGTGTTCATCGCCTTGTGGGCGTCGCTGGGGTTGCTGGGCAGATCCCTGGGTCCCCACGCCGTTCACGCCCGGATCCTCGGGGGAGCGGTGCTGGTGTTCATGGGGCTGCACGTCGCCGGGATCCTGCGGCTTCCCGTGCTCGACAGGCTGGTGAGGGGCCGGCTGCCCGTCGCGGGCGGGACCACGTCCGTGTGGCGCGCGGGACTCATGGGGGTGGTCTTCGGAGCCGGGTGGACGCCCTGCATCGGTCCGGTGCTCAGCGGCATCCTCACCCTGGCCACAGCCAGCTCCACCGTGTGGTCGGGGATGCTCCTGATGACCGCGTACTGCCTGGGCCTCGGCCTGCCCATCGTCGCGGTCGCCCTCGGATCGGCCGAGGTCACGCGGCGTTTCGACTGGTTCGCCAGGCACCACGTGGCGGTGTCCCTGGTGACCGGGGGGCTCCTGGTGGTGGTCGGTTTCCTCATGATCACCAACCTGTTCGCGTCGCTGGCCGGGTTGATCCCCGTGTTTGGAATCTAGAGGTGACCGATGAGTGATGACACACCCCGTCGAAGGGGAACCACCGACGGACTGGATGAGGCCCTTGACCTCTCGCCCGGCCGGTTCCTGCACGCGATCTATGCGCTGTTCCACAACAAGGCCTTCGGGCTCGTCCTGATCCTGCTGACCGGGTTGTTGTCGCTCATCGGGGTGCTGCTGCCGCAGAAGCCGCCGAACATCGCGGGCAATCCGGAGCGGCAGGCCGCCTGGCTCGACAAGGTGCGCGGCGGCACCGGAGGGTGGACGTCGATCCTTGACACCCTCGGTTTCTTCTCGATGTTCTCCTCCATACCCTTCCTGGTTGTGATGGGGCTGCTGGCCGCCTCGATCATCGCCTGCACCACGCACCGGATCCCCGTCATCTGGAAGGCGGCCCGCCACCCCCACGTCCGTGTGAAGCCCAGGTTCTTCGACGTCGCCGGGCTCCGCACCCGGTTCTTCACCTCGCAGAAACCGGACGACGCGCTGGATGTCATCGTCGCCGACGCCCGCCGCCACGGTTTGCGGGTCATCCGCGACGACAAGGGGCCGGGGCGGGGTGCCTACCTGGACCGCAACGCCTGGATGCCGTTCGGCACGGTGTTGGCGCACACGGCGTTCGTAATCATCATGGCGGGTTTCGTCGTCTCGTCGCTGACCGGGTTCCGCGATGAACGGTTCGCCCTTACCATCGGGTATCCCCGCGAGGTCGGGCACGGCACCACTCTGGTGGCCGAGGCCACGGGCTTCCGCGACACCTATTACGAAAACGGGGCCCCGAAGGATTACGTCGCCGACCTGGTGCTGCGCGACGGCGACAAGACGGTGGCGCAGCAGGAGGTCAGGGTCAACAGCCCACTCAGCCACGCCGGGTTCATGTTCCACCAAGCCTACTTCGGGGTCGCGGCGGTGATGCGTGTGACGGACGCATCCGGGGCGACGGTCTTCGAGGGTGGGGTGCCGCTGGAGTGGACCACGCAGGACAAGATCTTCAACTACGGGCACGTCACCCTGCCGGATCAAACCGTGATGTACGTGATCAGCCCCGCCTCCGGGCAGGTGGGGACGGGAATCGCGCCCGGCCAGGTGAGGGTCGAGCTACGCCGGGGAGAGAAGACCGCCCCGCTGACCTCGACCGTGATCGACATGGGGGTCGCGACCTCCGCCGGGGACTACTCGTTCACGTTCCAGCGGGAGCAGCAGTTCACGGGGATGATCCTGAGAAACGATCCCGGGACGGGAATCGTGTGGGCCGGGTTCGCCCTGCTGGTCGTTGGCACCTGCATGACGATGTTCTTCCGCCATCAGCGCCTGTGGGTGCGGGTGAGCGAGACCGAGGAGGGAACCTTGGTGCAGATGGCCTCCCCGGACCGGCGTGACTCCGGGTTCACGCGTTTCGTAACGGATATGGTCGAACGCGTCAGCACCCAACTGGCCGGCGCCACGACGAAGGGAGAACAACGATGATCGAGTACTCTCAGGCCTTGCTGCTCATAGCAACGATGCTCGTGGTCGTCTCCACCATCGCCTATCTCGGCGCGGTCCTCGCGGCGAGGATGTCGAGAACCTCGATTGCCACCTCGGCGGACGGGGTTCTCGTCGCTGCGGGTGACAGCGAGATCAAGGTCACGGGCGGCCTGCGGCGTGCGCCGCTGCGGCGTTTCACGGTGGCGTGGTGGGCCGCCAAATCCACCCAGCTGGCCCTGCTGCTGATGACGGGTGTGTTGATCACCCGGATGATCGCGACGGGGCACGCGCCCTTCTCGAACCATTACGAGTTCGCCATCGCCTTCTCCTGGGGCATGCTCCTGGCGCAGGTCTACTTCGAGTGGCGCTACCGGATCCGGACGATGTCGGTGATCACCCTGCCGGTGATCCTGGCCATGCTCATCTACGCCTCCACCATGTCGTACAAGCCGAACCCGTTGATGCCCGCGCTGCAGAACTCGCCGTTGCTGACGCTGCACGTGGTGACCGCGTCACTCGGGTATGGAGCCGCGCTGGTGGCCTTCGCGGCGGCCGTGATGTACCTGCTCGCGCCACACGTGAAGTGGAAGGGCTGGCCGAGCCAGGAGTCCCTCGACGAACTTGGCTACAAGGCCACCGTCGTCACCTTCCCGATGCTCACCCTCATGCTCATCCTCGGCTCCATCTGGGGCAATGTCGCGTGGGGCCGGTACTGGGGCTGGGATCCGAAGGAAACGGCGGCCCTGGTCACCTGGCTGATCTACGGGGCCTACCTGCACGCCAGGGTGACCAGGAGCTGGCGCGGTAAGAAATCGGCCTGGCTGCTGGTGCTGGCCTTCGTGGCCGTGGTGTTCACCTATCTCGGTAACCTGTTCTTCGGAGGACTGCATGCCTACACCTGATGACGACGAGGTGGCCGAGTTCCTGGAGGCCGACGAATCCACCCCGAAACCGGACCGGTCTCCCGGGCAGGAACCGGCTTGGCGCTCGAAGCTGCGTTCCTCGAGTTTCGGCCAGATCGCGGTGGTGCTGGTTACGGCCTTCGCCATAGCGGTGGCCGCCTGGTGGGTGGTGAAACCGGAGGATCAGGACCGGATCCGGGCCGAGACCGAGGCCGTGTCCCGGATCGAGGTCGCAGGGGTGCAGCACCCCCCCGCAGTGGGTGAGAGCGCCCCGGAATTCACCGCGACGGACATCAACGACGCACCTGTGTCGCTGGGGGAGCTGCGTGGCAAACCGGTGTGGCTGGTGTTCATGGCCACCTGGTGCACGGGCTGCCGCACGGAGATCCCGGATGTCCAGGGTGTCATCGCATCCCAGGGTGACGCGGTCCGGCTCGTCGTGGTTTACGTCGGTGAGAGCCGGAACACGGTGAGGGACTACTCGAAACGCGTCGGAAACGATTTCCCGGAGATCGCGGACCAGGACCAGCAGATCTCCGCGGCCTACGGAATCATGGGGGTGCCCACGCACTACTTCATCGACGCGGAGGGTGTGGTACGGCAACGGCACGTCGGGGTCCTGAGCCCCGACGCGATGGCCCAGGCCATCCAGAACGCGATGTCCTCCTAGGGTCTGCTGCGAAAGCCGTTTCCGGTCGGAGCGCCAAGTTTCCGGCCGCGTGTTCCCGGGCTTGTCGCCGCACCTTGAAACCGGTGCGCCACGGGTTCTGCAGGTGTGTTCGACCGGGCCGGGTTTTCGGCACTGTCCATGAAACACATGGCGTTCCGGTCCCATCCCCGGAACCTCCTAGACTGGGTGGGTTCGACGCATGAAGGAGAGACATGCCCGCGCTTCGTTCCCGCACGTCCACCCACGGCCGAAACATGGCCGGCGCCCGCGCGCTCTGGCGCGCCACGGGCATCACCGACTCCGATTTCGGTAAACCCATCATCGCGGTCGCGAACTCCTTCACCCAGTTCGTTCCCGGTCACGTCCACCTGCGTGACATGGGAAAACTCGTCTCGGAGTCCATCAGGCAGGCCGGGGCCGTGGGGCGCGAGTTCAACACCATAGCCATCGATGACGGCATCGCCATGGGGCACGACGGGATGCTGTACTCGCTGCCGAGCCGCGAGCTGATCGCGGACGCGGTCGAGTACATGGTCAACGCCCACTGCGCCGACGCCTTGGTGTGCATCTCCAACTGCGACAAGATCACCCCCGGCATGCTGCTGGCCGCGTTGCGTCTCAACATCCCCACGGTGTTCGTCTCCGGTGGTCCCATGGAGGCGGGCAAGGCCGTCATCCGCGACGGCCAGGCCGCCACCTCCCTCGACCTCATCAATGCGATGACCGCGGCTGTCGACCCGAATGTCAGTGACGAGGAACTGGGGCGTATCGAGGCCAGCGCCTGCCCGACCTGCGGGTCGTGTTCCGGGATGTTCACCGCGAACTCCATGAACTGCCTGCTGGAGGCGATCGGGCTGGCCCAGCCCGGCAACGGCTCCACCCTCGCCACCGCCGCGGCCCGCCGAGACCTGTTCGTCAACGCGGGGCGGCTCGTCGTCGACCTGTGCCGCCGCTGGTATGACGAGGACGACGCCTCCGTCCTGCCCTTGTCGATAGCCACGAAATCGGCGTTCAGCAACGCCATGCGCCTGGATGTCGCGATGGGTGGATCCACCAACACCGTTCTGCACCTGCTGGCCGCAGCCCAGGAGGCCGGGGTGGACTTCGACCAGGATGACATCGACGCCATTTCCCGTCTCACCCCCTGCCTGTCCAAGGTCGCGCCCAACTCGGAGCGCTACTTCATGGAGGATGTTCACCGCGCGGGCGGCATCCCTGCCATCCTCGGGGAGCTGCACCGCGGCGGGAAACTCGACGAGGACGTCCACGCCATTCACTCGCCGTCGCTGGAGCGTTGGCTGGCGGATTGGGACGTTCGCGGTGGCAGCGCGACCGAGGAGGCCGTCGAGCTTTTCCATGCCGCCCCGGGTGGGGTGCGCACCACCGTTCCGTTCAGCTCCACCAACCGTTGGGAATCCCTCGACCTGGATTCCGCGAACGGCTGCATCCGCTCCGTCGAGCATCCCTACACCGCCGACGGTGGCCTGGCGGTGCTGAAGGGCAACCTCGCACCCGACGGCGCCATCGTCAAGACCGCGGGGGTGCCGGAGCACCAGTGGGAGTTCACCGGCACCGCCTTCGTCACCGAATCCCAGGAGGAAGCGGTCGAATCCATCCTCGGCAGGAAGGTCAAGGAGGGTGACGTCGTGATCGTGCGCTACGAGGGCCCCAAGGGGGGTCCCGGGATGCAGGAGATGCTCTACCCGACCTCCTACCTGAAGGGGCTGGGGCTCGGGCCGAAGTGCGCGTTGATCACCGATGGCCGGTTCTCCGGTGGTTCTTCAGGGCTGTCGATCGGGCATGTCTCGCCGGAGGCTGCCGCAGGGGGGCCGATCGCGCTGGTGCGCACCGGTGACGAGATCACCGTCTCCATTCCCAACCGGTCGATCACGCTGAACGTGCCCGACGAGGAACTGGCGGCCCGTCGCGCCGAGCTGGAGGCCGGCAACGGTTACCGTCCCGCAGCCCGGCAACGGCAGGTTTCGACCGCGTTGAGGATCTACGGTTCGTTGGCGCAGTCGGCGGACAAGGGGGCGTCGCGGCGTTTCGACGGTTGATTGCCGCGTTTGTGTCCGAACAGGAAGAAGCTGGCCACCGCCGCGGCCATCACGGTGAGTCCCGCGATCGTCATCGCGGGGCTGTGTTCCCACGCCATGGACAGGAGCATGAGGCTGATCATTCCACCCGTGCCCCAGATGAACGCCCAGACGATGCAGCCGACGATCACGGCCGGCAGATAACGGCGCATCGGCACCCGGGCCACGCCGGCGGCCAGGTTGACCATGGTTTGCAGACCGATGACGAGGAAGCTCAGGGTGACCGCGGGCGGGCCCCAGCGTTTCAGCCAGGAGCTTCCCACCCGGTAGGGGCGGGTTTCCAGTACCCGTCGCCAGCGGGTGTGGCTCGTACCCGCGACGATGCCGCGTCCGATCCAGTAGGTGCCGTTGGAGCGGATCATGACAATGCAGAAGAGCGCCAGGATCGTCAGCCCGTAGGGCAGGTTCCAGTCCTGTGGGTGCATCGGATCCTCTCGGGTCGGGAAGCAACAGCTTAGGCCACCCTGACCTCGGGAACCAGCGGTGGGTTCTGCCCGTTCCCAAATGCACAGGGACGATGGCCGGGCGGTTCGGGTGGTGGGCCCGGGCGGTGGGGTGTGAGAATTCTCGGGCGCTCCGCCGGGGCGCCCCCCGTTTTTGGTTTGCTAGGTTGAGTCCGGGAGGTGGGCTGCATGGCTGACATTGAAGATTTTGATCTGGACAAGACAACCAGGCAGGCATGGGACGACTTCACCGAGAGACTCGCCGATGTGCTGTCCGTGATGGACGCCAGCGCCGACCTGACCATTTCCGCGGTCAACGGAGAGGAGACCCGCGAGACCCCACCCACGGTGCGTTTCTCGGCCGTTGAACCGGGGGTGGTCGAGGCCACCCTGGTCGGCGTCGACTCGCCGCGGCTCGCGGAACTGGGCTGGATCTCCTCCCCCCGGGGGATCACCGCCCGCAGGGACCAGGAGGAGGCCACCGAGCTGGCAAACCTCACCACCGCCACCATGACCGAGGTGGTGGGTGTGCTGCACCCGATCTTCCTGGAACCCGATCAGCTGGCGGAGCTGTTGACCGCCCGGGAGAGCACCCCGGTCAAACCCACCCCCGGACCCTACGGCGTGGTGCTTCCCACCAGCCAGGCGCAGCTCGACGCCATCGTCGATGCGGAACTGGAACAGATGTTCGGGCATCCCGCGCTGCGAAACGCGGCGGGGGAGGTGGCCATCCGGGTTGGTTCCACCATGGTTTTCTGCCGTTCCACCCCGGACTTCGAGGAGCTGGTGCTGTTCGCGGTCCTCGTGCACGACGTGAACGGACGCTCCCGGGCCTGTGAGGTGCTCAACGACCTGAACGTGGAGTCCCGTTACTGCCGGTTCGCCCTGCACCGCGACCGGGTGTTCGTGCAGGTCTCGGTACCCGCCCAACCGTTCGTCCCCCGACACCTGCGGCAGGCCCTCGAATCCATCTCCCACGTCGCCGATGGCATCGACGACGACCTGGCCCACAAACTGGGTGGACGCACCACCTTCCCCACCACCGGCTGAGTGGATCCAGCCACTAGAGTTCTCCCATGACCGAGGTCACATACTTCGAGCGGCTGGACGTTCCCGAGTGCCTGCGACTTCTCAGGGGTGGGGGAGTCGGGCGTGTGGTCTGGCAGGACGACGACGGACTGAGCGTGCTGCCCGTGAACTACCGGGTCATAGATGACTCGGTGGTGTTCCAGACCAGTGCCGCCTCGACGCTGGCGCGCCTGGCGGAACCCACGCCGGTCGCGTTCCAGGTGGACGAGGTCGACGACGCCACCGCGGTTGGCTGGTCGGTGCTGGTCCGGGGGACGAGCGGAGCCCGGGATGCGGGTGAAGTCGTCAGTTTCCTGCCGCGGGACCCGGCCGTCGGCGTGGTGGTGAGAATCGAAGAGGTGACGGGCCGGGTGATTTCCGGCAATCCCGTTCCCCGGAGTTGAGGAGGAAGACATGGAGGACCGCAAGCTCGTGGTGGTGGGCGTCGACGGCAGCGAGGACGGGTTGCGTGCAGTCAAGTACGGTGCCAGTTTCGCGGCCGAGACCGGCGGCGAGCTGCTGCTGGTGCACGCCGTCGACGACGCCATGCTGGCCGGGGCGTGGGGCGTGGTCTACGATCCCGAGGTGCTGCAGAACGCCGGGGTCAGCGCCAACGAGGCGGCGGCTGCCCGGGCCCGGGAGATCGGCCTGCCGGAGGAACGAATCCGCACCGAGGTGGTGCTCGGTTCACCCGGCGGGGTGTTGGGGAGGCTCAGCGAGGTGGCGGACCTGATCGTCGTGGGTCGGCGTTCCGTGTCCGGGCTGGAGCGCATGTTCGTCGGTTCCACCAGCGTTTCCGTGGTCGCCGGTTCACGCTGCCCGGTGCTGGTGATCTCCGCTGCCGCGCACCCGCAGGACGTCGGGAACAAGAAACTGATCGGGGTCGGGCTCAACACCAGCCGGGTGAATCACTCCACCTTGGCGGCCGCCTTCGAACAGGCCCAGCTGCTCGGTGCCCGGCTTGAGATCGTCCACGCGCTGCAACCACCCATCGGGCTGTTCGGCCCGAAACTGGGGCCCGCCGACCTGGAGGAGCTGATCCGTTTCACCCGGGGCGGCATCGAGGCGATGGCAACGGAACAGAGCAAGACCTTCCTCGACGTGCCCTACGAGGTGGTCGTGGTGGCGGCCACCCCGATCAACGAACTCGTCACCCGGTCCGAGAACTACGACCTGTTGGTGCTCGGTGCCGGCGAGGAGGCCATCCCGGGGTTCGGGCTGGGTGGCCTGTTGCGAGGTCTGATGGCCCACTCGCTGTGCCCGCTTTACATCACCCACGGTAAGTGAACCAGCAGCCACGGCTCGCCTTCGACCCGGCGCTGCCGATCTCCGCGGAGGCGCCGGGAATCGCATCCCTCATTCGCGATCACCAGGTGGTCGTGGTGGCCGGTGAAACCGGGTCGGGCAAAACCACCCAGCTCTCGAAGATCTGTCTGCTGGCGGGCAGGGAGCGGATTGCCCACACCCAGCCGAGGCGGATCGCGGCCCGCACCGTCGCGCACCGGATCGCCGAGGAGTGCGGCACGGAGCTGGGGGAGTTCGTCGGCTACCAGGTGCGCTTCACCCGCAGGGTGAGTCGCGCCACCCGCATCAAGGTGATGACCGACGGCGTGCTGCTCAGCGAACTGGCCCACGACCGCGACCTGGAACGCTACGACACGATCATCATCGATGAGGCACACGAACGCAGCCTCAACATCGACTTCCTGCTCGGCTACCTCAAACAGCTCCTGGCACGTAGGCCGGAACTCAGGGTGATCGTCACCTCCGCCACCATCGACACCGCCCGGTTCGCCGCCCACTTCGGCGACGCGCCGATCGTGGAGGTCTCCGGGCGCACCCATCCCGTCGAGATCCGCTACCGGCCCGTCGGGGAGGACGACGACGAGGTGGACGCCATCGCCGCTGCCGTCGGCGAGTTGGCGGCCACCACATCCTCGGGGGACGTGCTGGTCTTCCTGTCCGGGGAACGGGAGATCCGTGACGCCGCGGATGCCGTGGGTGCCCTGAAACTCGCGGGCTGGGAGACCGTTCCCCTGTACGCGAGGCTGGCGGCGGCCGACCAGCAGAGGGTCTTCCAGGCCCATTCCGGCAGACGGGTGGTGCTCGCCACCAATGTCGCGGAGACCTCGATAACGGTGCCGGGCATCCGGTTCGTGATCGACGCCGGCACAGCCCGCATCTCCCGTTACTCGGCGCGCACCAAGGTGCAACGGCTGCCGATTGAGCCGGTCTCGCGGGCCAGCGCCAATCAGCGGGCGGGTCGCTGCGGCCGGCTCGGCCCGGGGGTCGCGATCCGGCTCTACAGCGAGGAGGACTTCAACTCCCGACCCGAGTTCACCGAACCGGAGATCCTGCGCACCAACCTGGCCACCGTAATCCTCCAGATGGCCCAGGCCGGGCTCGGCGAGATCGAGAACTTCCCGTTCGTGGAGGCCCCGGTCGCCTCGCAGATCAGCGACGGCCTGCGGGTGCTGCAGGAACTGGGTGCGATCAAACCGCGCCGCCGTCACGAAAGAGTGCGGCTCACCCGCACGGGACGCCTGCTGGCGCGGATGCCCGTCGATCCCCGGCTCGGCCGGATGCTCATCGAAGGGGCCCGGAGAGGGGCGTTGCGCCAGGTGCAGGTGATCGTCGCAGGACTGACCGTGCCCGATGTGCGGGAACGCCCCAGCGAACACCAACAGGCCGCCGACGAGATGCACCGGCGTTTCACGCAACCGCCTGCCGGCGAAACCGATTCCCCCGCAGACGGAGAACCCCGACGCCACACCGTCCACACCGGCACCCGTCCCGTTGAACAGGGCAGGGGTTCCCTGGCGGGCGGCGACTTCGAGGCCCTGTTGAATGTCTGGGAATACCTCAGGAAACGTCGCCGGGAACTTTCTGGAAGCGCGTTCCGCAAGCTGTGCCGGGCCGAGTTCCTGCACTTCGTGAGATTCCGGGAATGGGAGGACCTCGTCTCCCAGCTCCGTGAGGTGTGCCGGGAACTGGAGCTGCCCGGTGAGGGAGACGCGGCGATGGATGTCGTCCTCGACTGCCTGCTCACCGGGTTGCTGTCCAACATCGGGCTGGCCCTGCCGCCGCCCCCGAAGGTGCACGGCAGGCGCCGGCCCCTGACCGAGTACCAGGGAGCGCGGGGCGCACGGTTCGCCATCGCGCCCGGTTCGGCGTGCTCGAGGTCCACACCCCCGCTGGTTGTGGCCTACGAACTGGTCGAGACCTCCCGGCTGTGGGCGCGCACCGTCGGCCCGGTGACCGCGGCACAGATCGAACGCGCCGCCGGGGACCTGGTGACCCGCACCCTCTCCGAGCCGACCTTCTCGCCCCGCAGCGCCACCGTCACCGCCAGTGAAACCGTCAGCCTGTTCGGGGTGCCGATCGTCTCCGGGCGCCGCACGAACTACGCGGCGAGCCATCCCGAGCAGGCCCGGGAAATCTTCATCCGCACCGGACTGGTGGAACGGGAATGGGAGACCCGCAACCCGGTGGTGGTGGCGAACCGGTTCGCCTACGACGAGGCCGAGAAGCTGACCGACCGGATGCGGCGACCCGAGCTGCTGATCTCCGACCAGGCCCTCCACGACTTCTACGCCGCCAGGCTGCCCGCCGAGGTGGTTTCCGGGGCAACGTTCGACAAATACGTGAAATCCCTGGGCGACGACTCCGCGCTGCGGCTGACGCCCGCGGACTGCATGACCGACCCCGGGGCGCTCAGCATCACCGATTTTCCCGACCGGTGGCAGGTATCGGGACTGGAACTGCCCGTCAGCTACGTCTACGACCCCGGGGCGGGGCACGACGGCGTGACGATCGAGGTGCGGCTGGAACAACTCGGGGTCCTGGAGCCGGAACCCTTCACCTGGCAGGTGCCGGGGCTGCGTGAGGACCTTGCGACCGCCTTGATCCGCAGCCTCCCCAAGAAGGTCCGAACATCCTTCGTACCCGCCCCCGACTTCGCCCGCCGCGCAGTGGCCTGGCTCCGGGAACGGGAAACGGGAGACAGCACCGCCTTCCCCGAGGCGCTGGGACGGGCACTCACCGCCCTCACGGGGGAGCGGGTGGCCCCCGGTGACTGGCGGCCCGAGACCGTGGACTCCCACCTGCGGCCGACCTTCGTCGTGGTCGAGGGACGCAGGGAGGTGGGCCGGGGCGAGGACCTGGCGGCTTTGAAGACCCGGCTCAGCGCGAAGGTGGCCTCGCGGCTGACCCGCTCCGCGGGGCGGATCGCGACGACGGGCCGCACCGACTGGGACTTCGAGAAGCTGCCCCTGACCCAGCGCCTCGGCGGGGGAGTCGAGGGCCATCCCTGCCTGGTGGACGAGGCAGACAGCGTCGGGGTGCAGGTGGTGGACTCGGCCGCGAAGGCGGAACGCCTCCATGCCGCGGGGTTGCGGCGCCTGCTCACGCTGGTGAACCCGTCGCCGATCCGCTGGGTGGTCTCCCACCTCGGAAACTCCGAGAAGCTGGCTCTCGGGGCGAGCCGGTACGACTCGGTGCCGGAACTGCTGCAGGACGCCTGGCTCAAGGCCTCCGACCGGCTGCTGCGGGCGGTAACGGATCCGGTCAGGGTCCGTGACGAGCAGGAGTTCCGGCGCGTCGCGGAGGCGGTACGTGCCGACTGTCCCGCCACCACGGTCGCCGTGGTCGGCACCGCGGCGCGGGCCCTGGCGGCCCAGGCGGTGGTGGAGCGGCGGCTCGCTGCGCTGCCGGGGGACGACGAGGTGCGCTCGGACATCACCGAGCAGCTGGCCAACCTCACCTTCAAACGGTTCATCTCCGCCACCCCGGATCCGTGGTTCGACCGCATCCCGGTGTGGATCGAGGCCTGCGAGACCCGACTCGCCACCCGCGGCAGGAATCCCGCGAGGGAGGAGCGCAACCGCTTCGAGATCATGGAACTGGAAACCCGGTACGGACAGCTGTGCGAGGCACAGCCCCCCGGGCCGCTGCCAGCTGAGGTGGAGGAGATCGCGTTCCTGCTGGAGGAGCTCCGGGTCAGCCTGTTCGCGCAGGGGACGCGCACCCTGGTGCCCGTCTCGGCGAAACGAATCTCCCAGGCCATGGGAAGGATTGGGCGATAATGGTCGGGTGCCAGCCACCACAGACGACCTGATGCAGCTCTTCGACCTCGTCGAGGTCGGCAGGGGAAGGTTCCGGGGCCCGCAACCGGACACCGAGTGGCAGCGGCTGTTCGGCGGGCAGGTGATGGCGCAGAGCCTCGTGGCCGCGATGCGGACCGTTCCCGAGAACCGGGTGGTGCACTCGCTGCACGGGTATTTCCTGCGCCCCGGTAGCCGCGAGGAACCGCTGCGGTTCGCGGTGGAGCATGTCCGGGACGGTCGCACCTTCTCGGCGCGCCGGGTGATCACCCGCCAGTACGACGACGTGATCTTCGACCTGAACATCTCCTTCCAGAAACCGGAGGAGGGACTCAGCCATTCGGCGGTCCAACCCGAGTCGGTGGCCTCGCCCGAGGACTCCTCGCCGCTGGGACAGGTGCTGCAGGACCGCTTCGGGGCCCCGATCCGGATGCTGTCGGAGTGGGACGCCCTCGACGTGCGGCTGGCCTCCACCCCGGTGCCGAGCCAGAACGGTGGAGTGATGCGGGCCTGGGTGCGAACCCAAGACGCCATGCCGGAGGATCCGCGTCTGCACGGGGCCGTGCTGGCCTACCTGACGGATCTGCTGCTGCTCAGCGTCTCCACCGTGCAGCACGAGGTGGAGTTCCTCTCCCCGAACCTGCAGACCGCCTCCATCGATCACGCGATGTGGTTCCACCGCCCGGCCCGCTGCGACCGATGGCTGCTCTACGACATGATCTCGCCTTCGGCCTCCGGGGCCCGGGGGTTCTGCCAGGGCAGGTTGTTCCAGGACGGGAAACTGGTTGCCTCCTGCGCCCAGGAAGGACTGATTCGGATTCTCAGGTGATTCGGATCAGGGATGGCGGGCGGTCAGGCGGCGGCCTGGTATTCGCGCATCTTGGCCAGGGCGAGACGCTCGATCTGGCGGACCCGTTCGGCGGTGATCCCCCAGTGCTGCCCGATGTCGGCCAGCTTGGCCTGGCGTCCGTCGAGGAGACCGTAGCGGCGGCGCACCACGTCGGCGGAGCGGTCGTCGAGGGCGGAGAGCATCCCGTCGAGGCGGGCGCGTTCCTCCGCGTCGAGCACCACCTCGTCCGGACCGGGGGCGGTTTCGCGGGCGATCAGGTCACCCAGCGCGGTGTCGCCGTCGGCCTCGACGGGGGCGTCGAGGGAGACGTGATCGCGGGCGTAACGGATCAGGTCGATGACCTTCTCCTCGGCCAGGTTCAGTTCATCGGCGATCTCGCCGACCTCGGGTTCGCGGCCCAGGGTGCGTTCCAGGTTGCGGCGCACCGCGGACACCTGGTTGACCTGTTCGGCCACGTGCACGGGCAGACGAACGATACGGCCCTGCTGCGCGATGCCGCGGGAGATGGCCTGCCTCACCCACCAGGTGGCGTAGGTGGAGAACTTGAAGCCCTTGGTGTGGTCGAACTTCTCCACGGCTCGGATCAGGCCGGTGTTGCCCTCCTGCACCAGGTCGAGCAGCGGCATCTGGGCGCGGCCGTACTTGCGCGCCACGGAAACCACCAGACGCAGGTTCGCCTTGATGAAACGCTGCATGGCCTGATCGCCGAGTTCGACGAGTTGTTCGAGTTCTTCGCGAGTGGCGTCCGTTGAGGTGGTCTCGCTGCCGTCGAGGATTTCGCGGGCGAACAACCCGGCCTCTATGGCCCGGGCCAGCTGCACCTCTTCCACGGCGTTCAGCAGAGGGGTCTTGGCTATCGCGTCCAGGTAGAGCCCCACGGCATCCTTGCCATCGATGCCGTCGGTGCTACGGGTTCGCGCAGTCGTGATCATTGGATCCGCCTTTCTGACGTCTACACCCATCAAAACGCTCCTGGCGGGTCAAAGGTTCCCGAAATTGTGACCCAATCGTTATCTCAGGGGTACCTCAGACCGTGGTATGACGCCTGCGGTGGCCAGTCAGGCCCGAGGTGGGGAGGAACCCGTAGAAGGTCGTGTTTGAGTGTCGGGGGAGCCCGTGGAAAGATGGATTTCAACGCCCCTTGACCGCAACGGGGGTGTTCTGTGCCCAGATGCGAGGAGAAACCGCTGTGACCTCTGGTTCGAGCTCCGAACAGGCTCCGAAGACCACCCGTAGTCGCGCGAGGAAGACCGCCACCGAAACCGTGGAGAAGGAAACCGAGCCCACCACGAAGCGCACCCGCGCCACGAAGGCCGCGAAATCCGAGGACAAGGAGAAGACGACCGGAACCAGGACCACCGCAGCCAAAACCGCCGCCTCGGCGACGGCCAAGAGCAAGGCCGCGGGAACCAAAACCACCGCATCGAAGGCAACCAAGACCAAGACCGCCGCAACCAGGACCGCGAAGGCCACGGGCGGGACGACCGGCACCAAGAGCACCAAGGCAGCCGCGAAGACCACCAAGACCGCAACCACCAAACCAACCCGTTCCCGGGCGAAGTCGAAGGCGGATGTGGAGGATGCCGAACCGACCATTGCGCAGCTCACGTCGGGGGAGATCGAGGTCGAGGTGCAGCGCGACGGCAACGATGTCGTGTTGAAGGTCGGGGGCAAGAAACGTTCCCTCGACGAGGTGGACGACTCCCAGTTCGTGGAGGAGAAGGAAGCCACCCTCGAGAAGGAGCTCGTCGAGGAGGAGGGCTTCTCCCTCTCGGACCAGGACGACGCCGACGAACCGGAACAGCAGGTCGTCTCGGCCGGCGCGACCGCCGACCCCGTCAAGGACTACCTCAAACAGATCGGCAAGGTCGCCCTCCTCAACGCCGTCCAGGAGGTGGAGCTGGCCAAACGGATCGAGGCCGGGCTCTTCGCGGAGGAACGGATCGCGGATGTCGAGAACCCCGTTCTCCCGGAGGACCTCGAGGACTTCGAGTGGATCGCGAACGACGGGCGCAACGCCAAGAACCACCTTCTCGAGGCGAACCTGCGGCTCGTCGTCTCCCTGGCCAAGCGTTACACGGGCCGCGGGATGCTGTTCCTCGACCTGATCCAGGAGGGCAACCTGGGTCTGATCCGCGCCGTGGAGAAGTTCGACTACACCAAGGGCTACAAGTTCTCCACCTACGCCACCTGGTGGATCAAGCAGGCCATCACCCGGGCCATGGCCGATCAGGCCCGCACCATCCGCATCCCCGTCCACATGGTGGAGGTCATCAACAAACTGGCCCGCGTGCAGCGGCAGATGCTGCAGGACCTCGGCCGGGAACCAACCCCGGAGGAGCTGGCGAAGGAACTCGACATGACCCCGGAGAAGGTGGTCGAGGTTCAGAAATACGGGCGCGAACCCATCTCCCTGCACACCCCGCTCGGTGAGGACGGCGACTCCGAGTTCGGTGACCTCATCGAGGACTCCGAGGCGGTCGTGCCCGCGGACGCGGTGAACTTCACCCTGCTGCAGGAACAGCTCAACGACGTCCTGGACACTCTCTCCGAACGGGAGGCGGGTGTGGTCTCGATGCGTTTCGGGCTCACCGACGGCCAGCCGAAGACCCTCGACGAGATCGGCAAGGTCTACGGGGTGACGCGGGAACGTATCCGCCAGATCGAGTCGAAGACCATGAGCAAGCTGCGGCACCCGTCACGTTCCCAGGTGCTTCGCGACTACCTCGACTGAACAACGGCCGCCTGCACTTGGGGGCATGTTAAGGAGAGAACTTGCGAGAAAATCCACGTTCCTTCGAGGACGACACCCCGACCGTGGAGCTGCCAGCCGTCACGGCGCCGCTGCCCCCGGTGCAGCCGGCTCCAGTCCGGCAGCAGGCGCCGGCGCAGCCACCCCCGACGCAGATGCAGCCGCGGGTGGGGTCGTGGGCAACCCCGACCGAGG
This sequence comes from uncultured Propionibacteriaceae bacterium, assembly GCA_937965785.1. Taxonomy (GTDB): domain Bacteria; phylum Actinomycetota; class Actinomycetes; order Propionibacteriales; family Propionibacteriaceae; genus Arachnia. The sequence continues at coordinate 52,732 of CALCKT010000047.1, forward strand.
TCGACGCCGTCGCCATTCCCGTTTCCGACAGGCGAGCCCCGGGGCCCCCGGCCGAATCCGAGAAGGAACGCCTGCGGCGCGAGATGAACGAGTGCCGGCTGGCGGTCTGGGAACGTAGGTTCGTGGCCTGCGTGCGCTGGTTGTATGCGCGTGCCAGGATGGCGGTTTACATCACCGCTGTCGTGGTGCTGCCGGGACTGCTGTTCCCGCCCGTGAAGGCATACCTGAACTGGGTGATGGTCGCGAACCTGGCCCTGGTGGGTTTCGTCGCGGTTTCCCTGGTGGCGGGGGAGGTCACCAGCCGGAAACCGCAGTGGCCCTGCATGTTCGGTGCCCTGTTCCGGCTGCTGCTGGTGGGCGGTTTCGCCATAGCCTGCGGCTACGTCAGCGATGCCGACCCGTGGAAGGAGACGTTCGCTTCGCTGTTGAGCTTCGCCAGGCCCGTCTGGTTGCAGATCCAGGCCTTTCTGGACTACGCATCCCTCGATCACGCCGTCTTCATGTGGTTGGGTGTGCTGCTGGCGCACCGCAGCCTCAGGACCCTGGCCGAGGGCGGGAGAATCCACCTGGAGGGCATGTCACGATTCGGAACCCGGCCCGGCTGGGGTCTGAAGGACTACTACATCGGTCCGGATCCGCGCAGGCAGCAGGGCCGGGTGGACGCCCCCGGCGTTTTCGCCTACCGCCGGGCGGCGTTCCGTTTCTACCTCGGCCGTTTCTGGGTGCTGCTCAGCAGCGTCTACGTCGTCGTCCTGATTTTCCTGATCGCCTCGGCGTGACGGGTCACCGGGCCCGGACCGTGGCCACGGCCTTCGCGACGGCCTCCAGGTTGCCGTCGTTTAGGGCCGCGACACACATCCGGCCCTTCTCGGTGCCGTAGATGCCGTGGTCGCGGCGCAGCGTGAGCATCTGGTCCCGGGACAGACCCGAGTAGCTGAACATGCCGACCTGCTGGGCGATGAAGTCCATGTCCTCGATGCCCTCGGCCCGCAGCGCATCCACGAGGCGGGTACGCATCTGCTTGATGCGGTCACGCATCCGGCCGAGTTCCTGCTCCCAGGAGGCCCGCTGGGTGGGGTCACCGAGCACGCTGGCGACGATGGCCGCGCCGTGGGTGGAGGGGTTGGAGTAGTTGGTGCGGATGCAGATCTTCACCTGCGACAGCACACGGGTGGCCTCCTCCGCGTCCCGGCAGACGATGTGCAGGGCGCCGATGCGTTCGCCGTAGAGCCCGAACGACTTCGAGAACGAGGTCGAGACGAACACCGGCAGCCCGGCCGCCACGAAGCGGGAGATCACGGCCCCGTCCTCGGCTACCCCGGCCCCGAAACCCTGGTAGGCCATGTCCAGGAACGGGATCAGATCGTGATCCGTGATGACCCCGATCACCCGGTCCCACTGCTCGGGGGTCAGGTCGTAGCCGGTGGGGTTGTGGCAGCAGGCGTGCAGCACCACCACGGTGCCCGGCCGCGCCGCCTCGAGGTCGGCGACCATGCCATCGACATCGATGCCTTTCGCCTCGGCGTCGTAGTAGCGGTATGTGCCGACGGTGAAACCGGCGCGGGTGAAGATCGCCCGGTGGTTCTCCCACGACGGATCCGAGATCAGCACGGGGGAGCCGGGGCTCAGGGTCGCGATGAAATCGGCGCCGACCTTCAGGGCACCGGTGCCACCCAGGCTCTGCGCCGTGGCGATGCGGCCCTGCGCGACTGCGGGGGAATCGGCGCCGAAGACCAGTTCCCGCACCAGGCGGACGTAGTCGGGGAGTCCGTCGATGGGGAGATAGGCGTGCGGTTTCGCGGCCGCGGCCAGCCGGTCCTCGGCGGCACGGACGCATTCCATCAGCGGCATCCGCCCGTTCTCGTCGAGGTAGACGCCGATCCCGAGGTTAACCTTGGAAGTGCGCTCATCCGCTCTGAACGCTTCGTTCAACCCCAGGATCGGATCGGCGGGAGCCAGTTTGACGTCTTCGAAAACGGACATGCGTGGGCCTCATTTCTGTTCAGCATCCCAAGCCTAGCGTTTCGCGTCCCGCGGGCCCGTGGTTCGCACCAGGCCGCTCGCCCGCCGGGCCCGGGTGCCGACCGCCTTCCGCAGCGCGTCCGGGGAGCCGTACAGCCGAACCCCCGATTCGGCGCGGGTGACGGCCGTGTACAGCAGTTCCCGGGTCAGCAGCGGTGAACCCGGTGGGGGCAGGATCACGCTGACCCGCTCGAACTGGCTTCCCTGCGACTTGTGGATGGTCATGGCGTGCAGTTCCTGGGCCGCATCCAGCAGCAGCGGGTTCAACAGCTCCGCGTTTCCACCCCGGTCCACGGCCGCCAGCAGACGCCCGTCGATCTTGATGATCACCGCGACATCACCGTTGCTGACCACATCTGAATTGCGAGTGACGATCAACGGTTGGCCCGGGTACTGCCCCACATCGGGTGCGTAACCCGGCAGCGTCGCGGCCAGGTGCCTGCGCACCGCCTGCTGCCAGTGCCCGGTTCCGAAGGGCCCCTCCCGGTGCGCGCAAAGCAACCGGTGACGCTCCAGGGCCCGCACGGCCCGGTTGCCGTCACCCGCCAGCGCGGCGGCCAGGGCATCGTGGGCGGCGGCCCCGACATCGGCGGCCAGCGCAGGCAGGTCGGCCAGCGGCTCGGTGCCGGTGTACGCGGTCAGCGTGCACGTCTCCGATCGTTCCAGCAGCGCCAGACAGCCGTCCGCGTCGCCATCGCGGATGGCCTCGGCCAGCCGGGCCACGTCGTCGAGGTTGCGGTGGCTGCCGCCCAGCTGCACCACGGCGGGCCCACCCGGGGAGGTGACCAGGTCCGGGGCGGCGGAGATGTCGGCCAGCACCGCCCCCGCATCCACGGAGGCCAGCTGGTTCGGGTCGCCGATCAGGACCAGCCGGGTGGAGTCGGCCACCGCATCCAGTAGCCACGACATCAACGTGATCGACACCATCGACGTCTCGTCCACGATCACCACGTCGAAGGGCAACGGGTTCAGTGCGTCATGGGTGCGTTCCGCGCGACCCGGGACCACGCCGAGGATCCGATGCAGCGTGCCGGCGGTCAGGGCGACCCGTTCCGGGTGCTGCAACCTGTCGCGCACTGCGGTCTCCAAACGGGTGGCGGCCTTCCCGGTGGGGGCGGTCAGGGCGACGGTGACCGGGCTCCGGCTGGTCAGCGCGTCGATGATCCGGGAAACCACCGTCGTCTTGCCGGAACCGGGACCGCCCGTTATGACGCTGGTGCGGGCCCGGATGGCCGCCCGGACCGCGGCGTCCTGGGTGGGGTCGGGAACCATGCCGGGCCCGGGGGCGGGTGGTTCGGGGGAGGGTAGATCCGGCAGTGCGCTGCGACGCCTGAGGCCGGCGGCCAGGTCCCGTTCCTCTGTGAAGAACCGGTCCAGGTACAGCAGACCATCGACCAGACGGAACGGCCGCGGCCCGGCCTCCGGGCCGGCCACCGCAGGTGAGGCCGCCACCGCCGCGGCCCAGGCCTGCGGTTCCGGCCAGGGCAGTTCGACGGGTTCCGCCACCGATCCGTCGTCGGTTTCGCCGGGAACGATCAGCTCGGGTGCGCAGGCCAGGTCCAGGCACACCGACCCCAGGCGCAACTCCCGCACCGTCAGGGCGAGGGCCAGCAGCACCCGGTCGTCGCTCTCCCCGAAGTAGGCGGCCATCCGGCGGGCCAGGTGGAAATCGGCCACGTGAATCATCCCGGCCTCGGCGAAGGTCCTCAGCAATCCCGTGGCCGCCACGGGAACCTCCGGTCCTCTCACCTTCCACCTCCCAGCAGATCGGAGACCTCGACCACCAGCGCGGCCGGCGGGAACCACTCGAAAACCCCGCAGCGGCCACCCGCCACCACCGGGGTCCCGGGTCCGGCCATGCCCCGCACGAACAGATAACCCACCCCACCCAGGTGTTTCCCGGGTGAATAACCGGGCAGCCGCCAGGTCAGGAAACGGTGCAGGGCGGCGCAGTAGAGCAGCGCCTGCAACGGGTAGTGGGCCTGCATCATGGCCTCCGCCATCGCGGATGGGCCGTAGTGTTCGACGGACAGTTCCTGCTCCGGTGGGACCGGGAGCCGGTTCGTCTTGTAGTCCACCACCACGAACCTCCCGGAGGGTAATTTCAACACCACGTCGATCGAACCGGTCAGGAAACCCCTCAGCGGAGCGCTGGCGGTGTCGGTGGCGAGCAGCCGGGCCGGATAGGGGGCGAGCGGGTCGGAGGCGGGCAGGTGCCCGGACATCGCCTCCGCCAGGTCCGCGACCAGACTGGCCGGGCCGCGATCCCCCAGGGGCAGGTCGAAGTTCAGTTCCGCCAGCCGCTCGGCGACGGGCAGGTCCGCCAGGGCGCCGTCCCACAACCCCCCCAGCGGGGTTGTGACCACCAGCTGGAGGGCGTCGGCCAGCCGCTGCGCCTGGTCCCGGTCCAGCCCGAAGGCGGGGGCCTCGGCGGCCACCGCCTGCTGCACGTGCCCCGGATCGCTCCAATCCGCCTGTTCCAGGACCTCGTGGACGAGAGTTCCGAAACGCGCCCCGGCGGGCAGGTCGTTCATGGGGGAGGGGGTGGTGGGGCCGTCGGTTTCCCCGGGGAGCAGGTCGAGCTCCTCCGGTTCGTCCGGTGCGTTCTCGTGGAGGTTCGCGGTCAGCCCGGAATAGGAGGTGCGACGCCAGTCCTGGTCGATGTCGCGGGTGAAACGGGCAACCCGGAGCTCCCCGGAACCCGGTTCGGGGGCGGGGACCGGGAGCCCGGACCCCCAGGGGGGTGAGGTGACCGGGGACAGGTGCACCAGCCCCGGGTCGAAACCGAAAGCGGGGGGCAGCCCGGGATATTCGGGGCGAAGCCGCGGGACCGAGCGGTCGCGGCACAGCAGCGCCGTCAAGGGCCCCGAGGATGCCCGGCGGTCCATCACGTGCCAGGCGATCGCCAGGTGCTTGGCGCGGGTGAGGCCCACGTAGAGCAGGCGGAGTTCCTCGTCGCGCGCCTGCCGCCTGGCGACGGCGGCAAGTTCGTCACGGCTGCCGGGGCGGGCACCGACGTGCAGCACCCGCCGGCCGTCCGCGTCCAGGTAGGGGAAGGCGCCGCGCAGGTTCACCTCGGTGACACTCACCTGCGGCAGCAGCACGATCGGGAACTCCAGGCCCTTCGCCGAGTGCATAGTGCACACCCGCACCGCCGCCTCGTCGGAGGCCAGGCGGGTGGCCGGTTCGTCCCCGGGGGTGGTGGCCCGGGAAACCAGCCAGGCGTGGAGCCCGTCGAGGTCGGTGGCGTCCGAGCCGAGCAGCAGTTCACCGACCCGGGTCAGGTCGGCCAGGTGGCGTTCCCCGTCCCCGAGCCGGGCCAAGTGGGGGCCGAGACCCGCCAGCAGCTCACCGACCAGCGAGGCCACCCCGCCGGCCGCGAAACACCGCGCCAGTTCGTGGACCCGCTGCGACGCGGGGGTTTCGTCGCGCCCGGCCAGCAGATCGGTGGCGGGCAGGCCGAGCAGCTCACCCAAGGCGGCCTGGAGGATGCGGGCGCGGGTCGGCTGGGCGACGGCGGCGAGCACCGCCAGCCAGTCGGCCACGGCCGGGGAGTCGAGGGCGGAACCGGGACCGTGCCAGGTGGCGGGCAGGCCCGCAGCGCGCAGCTCGGAGACCAGGGCCAGGCCCCGGCCGCGGGTTCGGGTGAGGATCGCGATGTCGTGGGGTCCGACGGGCCGCTCCCCTTCGCCGCTGCGGAATCGCGCCCCGGCCAGCAGCGCCCTCACGTGCGCCACCACGTCTTGTGTCACGGCGCGTTCCGGGTTTTCGGTGGCCCCGGGGCCGTGTCCGCGCAGCCAGATGCGGGCCTCGGGGGCGGCGTCGAGAACCAGGACCTCCTCATCCGGGGAGCGGGCGGGGCGCACAGGGGTGACCCGGATGTCCGAATCACCCAGGTAGAGATCCCCGAACAGGTTCGTCACCCCGGCGACCACCCCGGGTTCGCTGCGGTGGTTGGTCTCCAGGGTGGCGCGGTGCCGGACCACCCGTGTGGCCTCCAGGTAGGAGCCGAGATCCGCGCTGCGGAAACCGTAGATCGACTGTTTGGGATCGCCGATCAGCGTGATCATCGCGTCTGCGTCCACGAAGGTGCGCCGCAGGATGGCCCACTGGTCCGGGTCGGTGTCCTGGAACTCATCGACCAGCACGACGGGGAAGCGACGCCGGAGCTCCGCGCACACCTGCTCGGCAACCGGGGAGCTGGTGACCAGGGACCGCAACCTGCCCGGCAGGTCGTCGAAACTGACCAGCCCCAGGGCGCGCCGCCGTGCCGTGAAACGGGCCCGCACCCGCTCCTGGAAGTCCAGCAGCTCTTGGTTGGCCGAGGCGAAGGGCAGCCGCGACGGGGCCGCGGTGGCGGCGACGAGAAGCGCACGGCGCGCGTCCAGCGGCGGGGCCGGATGGTGGAGGTAGCTGGCCAGGTACTCGTCGGTGGCGCACTCACGCACCAGGGTGGAGACGTCGGCGGTCACCTCGTCGGCGCCGTCCCAGTCACCCAGCACACCCAGGCTCTCCAGCTGTCCCTGGCAGAACGAGTGGATGGTGGTGATCGTCGCGGTCCCGAAGTGGTCCAGGGCCGCCTGGAGCCGTTCCCGGTGACGTGGGGCGTGGCGACCCGTCCCGAGCAGCCGCGAGACCGGATCCGCGGGTTCGGGCCCGCCCGCCAGCAGATCCCCCAGGTCTTTCGCCACGGATGCGATCCGGGAGTGGACGCGGCCCCGCAGTTCCGTGGCGGCCGCGTTGCTGAAGGTGATCAGCAACAGCTCCCCGATTCCCACCCCCGTCTCGGCGATGTGGCGTGCCGCGAGTCCCGCGATGGTCCAGGTCTTGCCCGTCCCGGCGCTGGCCTCCAGCAGCATCGGGCCATCGGGCAGGGGATCGGTGATATCGAACGGAATCATCGCGAGGCCTCCAGGAGGGGGGAGTGCAGGGCCAGCGCCCAGCCCCCGAAAGCGCCGAAACGTTCGGGACCCGCCGGGTCGCCTTCCAGGGGAGGATCGGTGAACAGCTCCGAGGCGGGGCCGGTGTAGAAATGCTCCCAGTGCGCCGGACGCCAGGCCCAGGGGGAGCTCCAGTTGGTGGTGGGCAGGTCCCAGTCGGCGGCGTTGAATCTTCGTTCCCGGGCCGACTCCGCCAGCGCCCGGGCCGGTTCCGCCGGAACCGGGACGAGCCTGGAACGACTCAGGCGGGCCCCGCGCACCAGAACCTCCAGGTGTGCGGCGGCCTCCTGCGGTGGGGTGAGCGTCACCGACCCCGGGAAGAGTTCGCCGTAATGGCGTCGCAGGTGATGGATGCGGGCCCGCGCGCTGAACCCGGAGGCCGCCAGGGCCAGCAGCTGCACCCACGGCTCGAACAGGGGACGGGGCAGGTCGCTGGGGGAGAGCACCACCAGTTCGTCGCCGCGCAGCCGCACCGTGCCCGTCAGCCGCAGACCGGAGCATTCCAGGTCGACGGGGATGTCGCGGACCGGGCGGTCCCAGTCCGGGCGGGCCTGCTGCCAGAGCCGCCGGACCAGTTCCACGTCCGCTTCGAGAACCGCACCTCCCAAGGGGCCGGTGGGCAGCAGCTCCCTGCGCGCCTCGGCGAGGACCGCCTCGTCGGGGGATTGCCCGCCGCGGGCCGCCGCCAGCAGCCGGGAACGAATCCCCCAGGCGTCCAACCCGGCCGCGCTGAGCGGCAGGTCGTTGCTGATCTCCGGGGCGAAGTTCCCCCGGATCCCCGCCCGTTCACGCAGGAAAGCGGCCGCGGGGTCGCGCAGGAAACGGGTCACCTCGTCCAGGGACATGGGGCCGGTGTCGTCACCGACGGGCAGTTGGAGGGCGGCCCTGCGACGCACCGCGCTGGCCGGCGCGGCCCCGGCGGGTTCGATTCGCAGGCTGCGGGCCATCTCCAGGGCGGCGGTGTCGAAACTCGGGTCGGGGCCCGTGAAGTTCTTCTCCGAATGCGCCGTCAGGGGCGGTTCCCGCATCTCGGGTGTGACGCCCAGCCGGCGCCACAGCCAGGTGAGGGTGGTCGGGTGTTCCCGGACGGCATCGGTGGTCTCGGAGCGGTGCTGGTGCACCACCACCAGGTGCCGGGCGGCCCGGGCATGATCCAGCAGGTCCTCCAGGCGTTCCTGCCCGGGATCCGGCAGGATGCCGGGGATTGCGTCGGGAATGGGATCGAGCATGCCGTCCTCGAAACCGAGCAGCGCGACCACGGGGAAGTCCACGCCCTTGAGCTCCCCCGGGCCGACGACGGCGAGATTGCCATTGCCGACCACCGTGCGCGATGCGGGCTCGGTGGCGAGCTGCTCCAGCAGCCGGGTGAAATCGGAGGCCGTCACCCTGACGGGGCTGGTGGCCCCCTCCTCCGCCAGCCGTTCCAGGCGGGAGGTCGCCTCCTGGAGCAGCGGATCGTCCGCGGGCGGCAGGCCGACGAGCTCGTCGAGCAGCCCCCGGGCCCGGGTGATCCACTCAGGAATGGTGGCGGGTTCGGCGGCGGCCGCGTAACGCCGCAGCCGGGTGAAGATCTCCGTGAGCGACCCGATCAGTTCCAGCTCCGACGTGCCGACGGCATCCACGCCGGAGATGGGCAGGGCCGTGCTTCCGGGGGTCAGGGCGAGCCCTGCCAGCAGCCGGTCGAGGCCCCGGGCCCAGGTGTTCTGAGCGATCCCGGGAAGCCCCTGCTCCGCGCGGTGCCGGGCGTCGAGGCCCCAACGGATCCCGGCGGCGTCGACCAGCCGGGCCAGTTCGTCGCGTTCCGGCAACCGCCAACGGTACGAGATCGGTGCCAGGTCCAGCAGATCCAGCAGGGAACTGGCGGTGACGCGGGAATCCCGCAGCCCGGTGGCCTCGGCCAGGGTACGCAGCACGGGATTGGGGGCGCGGACCTCGGGTGGGGCCTGGAGTCGCAGGCGCCGGCCCGGGTGGGAGCTGCCCTCGAGCGGCGCGAATGCCAGGCAGAGGGCGGGCCACCAGGCCGCGGGGTCGGGAACAACCACCAGGATGTCCCGCGGTTCCAGGCCGGGATCCTCCTGCAGGATGCGGCACAGTTCATCGCGCAGCACCTCGGCCTGTCGCAGCGGGTCGTGGGAGCCCAGCCAGGTGATTCTCTGCGGCCTCGCCGTGCCGTCCAGTTCCAGGAAGGGGACCTCCCGGCGCCGACCGATGGCCTCCAGCAGCAGCTTCGTCGCCGCCGGCAGGTCCGGGCAGTGCAGCACGGCCGTGGCAGGTCCGGGTGTCTCCGCCAGGGCGGCGCTCAGCCGTGTCAGCTCCTCGACCGGATCCCATTCGAGGATCTCGGTGACGCGCACCGTGAGCTCCGGTTGCCAGCTCAGATGCCCGGGTAGTTCCTCGGCGGCCTCCTCCGGGTCCGCCAGCCAGCGGGCGAGCAGCTCCGGGTGATGCTCCGAGTAGCGACGCAGCAGGACGGCAAGGCGCTGCGAGGTGCCGCGCAGCCTGCCCGGGCCCGCCCCGAGATGCTCCGCCACCACGGGATGCGATCCCTGGAAATCCGGGTCCTGGAGGACCTCCCGGATCGCCAGTTCCAGTGCCAGACCCCGCCACGGGGAGGGTTCCCCGTCGCTCAGTTCCGCCTGCAGCTGCGCCGCCCAGCGGTCGGCCGGTATCAGATCCACCCCCGCGAGGATGCCGATCCGGGCGGCCAGCGCCTGTCCCGCCAGGCGCGCGGTGGCGGCCGACGAAGTGACGATCCGAACGCGTTCCAGCACCCCGGGACGCAATTCATCCAGCCACGCCGCCAGGGCGTCGATCAGATCCTCCCAACGCCCCGCCACTCTCCTGTCCAAAGCGATGATCCTCTCCTTCCCTGCGATCGATCACATTAGTGCGCGCCACCGACAAAACCGCGGGGCGGGGCACCGGTCGGGGTTTTGTCGGCTTGGCCTGTTTGAATGGTCCTCGTGACTGACCCGATCCTCGACGCCCTTGACCCCGAACAGCGGCAGGTGGCGACGCTGCTGGACCGGCCGCTGGTGGTGTTGGCGGGGGCGGGGACGGGCAAGACGCGGGCGATCACTCACCGGGTTGCCCACGCCGTCCGGGAGGGGCGTTACGCCCCGGCCGCGACCCTCGCGGTCACCTTCACAACGCGGGCGGCGGGCGAACTGAAGTCGCGGCTGGCCGGGCTCGGAGTGCGCAGGGTATCGGCCCGGACCATCCATGCCGCCGCGCTCAGCCAGTGCCGTTACTTCTGGCCGACGGCCTACGGCTCCGAATTCCCCGCGTTGCTGGACAACCCATTCCCACTCGTGGGGCGGGCCGCGAACCGGGTGCTCGGCAACGCCGACACGAACCTGGTCCGGGACCTGATCGGCGAGATCGGCTGGGCCAAGTCCAGCAACGTTCCCCCAAGCCGCTACTCCCGGCTCGCCCGCGGCCGCGAGGTCGCGGGGGTGGAACCCGAACGCGTGGCCCAGGTGATGGAAGCCTACGAAAAACACAAGACCAGCGCAGGGGTGGTGGATTTCAACGACATCCTCCTGTGCGCGGCCGCGCTGCTGGTGGAGCATCCCGCCGTCGCCGAGCAGATCCGGGGCGCCTACCGGCACTTCGTGGTGGACGAGTACCAGGACGTCTCCGCGATCCAGCACCGCCTGGTGTCACTGTGGGTGGACGGCCGCCCCGACATCTGCGTGGTCGGTGATCCCCAGCAGGCCATCCACGGTTTCGCCGGCGCCAGGGCCGACTGCCTGACCGGTTTCGCCTCCGAACATCCCGGGGCCCGGCAGGTGAGGCTGGTCCGCAACTATCGTTCCAGCCCGTCAATCGTCCAGCTCGCGAACCGTATCGTGCGCCGCCGTCCCGGGGCGGGGGACCTGCGCCCCACACGCCCCGAGGGGCCGCCCCCCGAGTTCCACGACGACGGCACGGAGGAGGACGAGGCCCGGGCCGTGGTCGCCTGGCTGCGGGAACGACACACCGAGGGCATCCCGTGGGGCGAGTGCGCGGTGCTCCACCGCATCAATGCTCAGTCACCCATCCTCGAATCCGCCCTGGACGCCGCCCGCATCCCCTACCAGGTCAAGGGCACCGACCGGTTCTGGGAGCGCCCCGAGGTTCGGGACGCGGTGAACCGGCTGGGCCGCGCTGCGCAGCAGAATTCCGGGAGCCGCCCGGGGGAGCTGCTGGACGAGGTGCTGTCCGAGCTGCGATGGAGCCCGGAGGCCCCGTCGGGGATGGGTGCGCAGCGGGAACGCTGGGAGTCCATCAATTCCCTGGTGCAGATGATCCGTGACGTCCAGGAGACCACCCCGGAGTGGACGGCCCCCGAGTTCACCGCCTGGCTGAACGACCACGCCAGCCTCGAGACCCCGCCCGCCACCAGCGCCGTCACGCTGGCGACCATGCACGCCGCCAAGGGGCTCGAATGGGATGCGGTGGCCGTGGTCGGGGTGCGCGAGGGCATGGTGCCCTTCGCGCTGAGCCAGGAGGAACCAGCGCTGTCGGAGGAGCGGAGACTCCTGCACGTCGCGGTCACCCGGGCCCGCCAGCGGCTGCGGGTTTCGTGGCCCGGCAGGCCTTCCCGTGGCCGTGGCGCGCGTTCCCGTTTCCTGACGGGTCTCGTGCCCGAGCAACAGGTTCCCGCCACCCGCTCCGGCAGGGCCGGGCGGGGCAGCGTGCGTTCCCGGACATGTTTCGTCTGCCGGGAGCAGTTGACCGCCGCCTCCGAACGCAAACTGGGGCGTCACATCGGCTGCGAGGCGCCTTTCGACGAGGAACTCCTGGCCGCCCTGAAGACCTGGCGGTTGGAGACCGCCAACGCCGCATCCCAACCGGCCTTCGTGATCTTCACCGACACCACCCTGCAGGCCATCGCCGAGGCCGAACCGGCTGATCGCGCCCAGCTGCTGCGGATCAGCGGCATAGGTGCGGTGAAGGCTGACCGGTTCGGTTCTGACGTGCTGCGGATCGTCGCGGAACACAGCGAGCGGGGTGCCGCACCGGAAGGGGAATGAAAAAGCCCCGCCCGGGGGTTCGCCTTCCCCTGCGAACTTTCCCGGGCGGGTGCTGTGATGCAAGTCAATCGCGTGGAGGGTGCTTTAGTCAAGTGCTACTCACCAAGCAGTTTGCGAAGCTCCACGTCGAAGTCCCCGTCGTCCTCGTCCCGGTGGGCCGGGTGCACGTAGGAGAGGGGATCCTCCAGGTGCCGGGCGGTCGGCAACATGTCGGGATGCCGCCACACATCGTCGCGTTCGGTGGGCCCGTGGCGGTGCTCCATGGCCGCCCACAGGTTCTCCGCGTCGCGCACCAGACGGGGACGCCGCTCCAGGCCGAGCAGGTCCCGGAACACCTCGCGGGTGGGGCCCGCGGAGGCGCGGCGCCGACGCACCACCTCGTCGAGCTGCGCGGAGTTGGTCATCCAGTTCGAGGCGGCCCGGTTCGTGACGTGATCAACCCAGCCCTCGATCAGGGCCAGCAGCACCTCGAGGCGACCCAGGATCTCCAGCTGCAGTTCGGTGCTGGCGGGTTTGAAGAACGAACCCCGCACCTTCTCGCCGACGGCGACGATGTCCTCCAGCGAAACCTCCTCACCGCCGATGTCCAGCTGCGAGGACAACGCCTCGAAGTCGATCCGGATCTCGCGGGCGTAGTGGGCCAGGAGCGCCTCCAGCTGCGGGGACAGCCACCCGACTCCGTGGAACAGCCGTTGTCTCGCGGCCTCGCGCAGCAGCAGGTAGAGCATGACGTCGCTGTCCGGCAGGTCGAGATCGCGGGTGAACTCGGCGACGTTCGCGGGCAGCACCGTCACCGCCGACCCCTGGGCGAGGGAGATCCCGACCTCCGATCCGGTCAGCGTGGAGCCGGCCACCGAGGCCAGCACCTTGCCCAACCGGTCGCGGTAGATCAGCGATGCCGAGGTCCGCATCAGGGGGGCGAGCATCGAGGAGAGGTCGGCGAACTGCGGATCCTCGGGGGCTGCGGTGCCGCGCTGCAGCGCATCGGCGAGCCCGTCGATGATCGGTTCGACCAGGCGCCGCCACCCCGCGGAGGTGGATTCGATCCAGTCCCCGCGGCGCTGCGTGACCGGGGGTGTCCCGGACGAGGCGAATCGTGTCACCGGGTCCAGCCAGGACTGGGCCAGCCGCTCCGCGTCGACGATGGCGAGCCGTTCCCCGGGCGAGAGGGACGGGTCGGGGCCAAGCTCCGAGGCGAGACGACGTGCCGCGGTGATCGTGGTTCGCCAGGCGGCTTCCGGGTCCTGGTCGGCCGGGGTGATGCCGAACCTGATCCCACCGGATGCATGCAGCCGCTGCATCTGTTTCATCAACTCGTCGAGATCCAGGTCCTCGGCGCTGAGGCCGAGCTGCTCCATCATGCGTCTGAGCTGTTCGAAATCGAACCCTCCAGGAGTTGACATTGGGCATCAAGCCTTTCACACGGGAGAACCGGTTTTCGGAAACCATTCAACCCTACGGGATCAAGGAAATCCGGGTTGACGACCCGGTGAACTCCTCTTGGTAGGCTTGTCGCCACCCGCGTGGCAGGCAAGGAGGGGCGAGAGTTGTCTCGAAACATGGTGGCCGTCGTTTCCTCGGCGTTGTTCGTGGTGCTCGCTGCCGGTCTCATCCTGATTCCGGTGCCGTTCGTGACCTGGCATCCCGGGCAGACCGTCGACGTGATGGGAAGCACCGATGAGGGGCCGCTCATCGAGATCTCCGGCATTCCCACGAGCAACAGCGGCGGCAAACTGCTGATGACCACGGTCTCCACCACGCGGGTCGATTCCGGCATCAGCCTTCCCGAGGCGCTGCTGGCGCACATCGCCGTCGACTCGGACGCCCTGCCGCGTGATGTCGTGTACCCGGCCGGCAAAACGAACGCCGAGGTGCAGAACGAGGCGGTCGCCATGATGGACTCCTCCCGCGTCAACGCCACCGTCGCCGCCCTCAGGGCCGCGGGACAGACGGTCACCGAGATGCCGATGGTGTCCTCGGTCAGCCTGTCGGGACCCGCGAACGGACAGCTGCGTCCCGGCGACCTCATCGAGGCCGTGGACGGCAGTGAGGTGACCACCAACGAAGAGGTGAAAACCGCCATCCAGACCAGAGCCGTCGGGGACCCCATCGTTTTCAGGGTGATACGCGGCGGCAGCAGCGAGAACGTCACGGTGACGACGGTCACGGAACGGGACGGGGCCCCCTACCTCGGGATCTCGCTCTCGATCGGTTACCGCTACGCGCCCTCGGTCTCCTACCGGATCGACTCCGGCATCGTCGGTCCCTCCGCGGGCCTGGTGTTCGCCCTTGCCATCTACGACCGCATCACCGACGGGGTGCTGCGCGAGGGACGGGTGGTGGCGGGCACCGGTCAGGTGGATGCCGCGGGGAAGGTGTACGGCATTGGTGGGATCCGGGAGAAGATCAAGGGCGCGGAGGCCGCCGGGGCGAAGCTGTTCCTCATGCCGGCCAGCAACTGCGCCGACCTGGGGGACCTGCACACCAACCTCAGGCTGGTGCCCGTGGGTACTCTCAAGGACGCGATCGCTGCGTTGCAGCTGGTCAACGAAGGACAATCCACACAGGAGGTGCCCAGCTGTGGCTGAGGTGGATCCGAGCCGCCTGATCGCGGCCCTGGCCGACATCGAACGTCACGTCTCGGAACTCGGGTGGGATCAGCCCGCGCGGCTCTTCGCGTTGGTTGAGACCGCCACGCTGCTTGAGCTGGAACCGCAGCTGCGGGAACGGGTCACCTGCACCGCGGCGGACGCATTGACCGCCGTTGAGCAGGAGGACTTCCAGCTCGGGGGCGACATCGCCGCGCGGCTGGCGCGCCTGACCTGGCCGGCGACCGTGACCGGATGCGCGATCGCGATGGAGCGCACCTTCCTGCCGTCCCGCTTCGAGTCCCAGATACCCGCCGACCCCGACGAGGCCGTCGAGTTCGTGAACAACCACGAGGCCCGCATCGACGTCCGGGTGGTGGTCGGTGCGCTGCGCGACGGGTCGCGGCACGGCCTGGCCCGTGTGCTCAGCAACCCGGAAGACCTGCTCGGAGCCGAGGAACTGGTCCCCGGCCTGGCCGATGCCCTGCTGGCCACGTTTAAGGAGGAGAACGCATGAGCGCGGAAGCCGAAGCCGGCACGGAGAAGCGCCAGAGCCCACTGCTGATCTCTGTTCTGATCTTCGGGGTTTTCGCCCTGCTGGTGGTGCTGGCATCCCGGTTCTACACGGACTACCTGTGGTTCAGCAGCGTGTCCGCCTCGACGGTGTTCACCACCCAGCTGGCCGCCCGGGTGGGGCTGTTCCTGGGATTCGGGTTGCTGATGGGTGGCGGGCTGTTCGGTTCCCTGGCGCTGGCCTACCGGCTGCGTCCCCCGGTTCGGCGCGCGAACCTGGATTCCGAGTTGCTGATCCAGCTTCGCGACAACCTGGACCGGCGTTCCCGGCCCCTCATGTTGCTGCCCGCCATCGGGGCCGGAGTGCTGGGCGGCGGGGTCGCTGCCAGCCAGTCCCAGGTCTTCCTGGCATGGACCCGCGCCACCGATTTCGGCACCGCCGATGCCGTCTTCGGGCTGGACGCGTCCTTCTACGTGTTCCAGCTGCCCTGGTGGCGGTTCGTGCTGAGCTACGTGAGTTTCATGGTGGCGGTCTGCCTCGTCGGGTCGCTGCTGGTTCATTTCCTGACCGGGGCCATGAACTCCACGGCCTTCCGGAAGTCGGGGAATCTCAAGGCCGCGGGCAGGGCGGCCCAGCGGCAGGTCTCCATTCTGCTCGGGGTGGTGCTGCTGCTCTACGGGGTGGCCTCCTTCCTGGACCGTTACGGCTACCTGACCACCCAGAACAGCCTGTTCACGGGGGTCAACTACACGGATGCGACCTCCCGGATCCCGGCCAGCCTGATCGTCGCCGCGATCGCGGGGATCTGTGCCCTGCTGTGTTTCTACAACGCGTGGCGGGTGCGGTGGAGCGTGCCCGGTATCGCAGTGGGGCTGCTGGTGATCTCCGCGATGATCCTCACCGCCGTCTATCCGTGGGGGGTCCGCAGTTTCGTGGTCAAACCCAACGAACCCGACCTGGAACGGCCGTGGATAGCCAACAACATCGAGGCGACGCGCGGGGCCTTCGGTATCAACGCGGTGCAGATCACCGACTACGAGGCCGTGGACAGCGTGAGCGCCGGCCAGTTGCGTGCCGACGCGGCCGCGTTGCCCGCGATCCGGCTGATGGACCCGGCCATCATCGCCCCGACCTTCGAACAGCTCCAACAGGTGCGCGGCTACTACCGCTTCCCCCAAACCCTCGACGTCGACCGTTACAACGTGGACGGCAAGGAGACGGACTCCGTCGTGGCCGCCCGCGAACTCGACCTGAACGCCGTCGAGGCGGGCAACACCTGGAACAACATGCGCACGGTCTACACCCACGGCTACGGCCTGGTGGCGGCCTACGGCAACCGGCGCGAGTCGAACGGGGAACCCACATACTTCTCGGGAGGCATCCCGACCGAGGGCCTGATCAAGCAGGAACAACCCCGCATCTACTTCGGCGAGGAATCCAAGCACTGGGTCATCGCCGGGGCCCCCGAGGGAGCGGAACCGGTTGAGCTCGACACCCCCGGTGGCGGGCAGGAACACACCGAGACCAAGTACACCTATCAGGGAAGCGGTGGCGTTCCCGTCGGCAACTTCCTGAACAAGGTCGCGTTCGCCGTGCGTTTCGGGGACATCAACCTGCTGCTCTCCGAACGGGTCAACTCCAACTCGCGGTTGCTGTTCAACCGGGTTCCCGTGGACCGGGTCAAGGAGGTGGCGCCGTTCCTGACGGTCGACTCCGACTCCTACCCGACGGTGGTGAACGGGCGAATCGTCTGGATCATCGACGCCTACACCACCACCGCCGACTACCCGAACTCGACCCGGGTCGACTGGACCCAGGCCACCAAGGACACCCGCACCAGCGGTGATCGCACGTCCTCCGGCACGCAGGTCAACTACGTCCGCAACTCGGTCAAGGCCACGGTGGACGCCTACGACGGCACCGTCACCCTCTACGGCTGGGACGAGTCGGATCCCATCCTCCAGACCTGGTCGAAGGTCTATCCGGGGCTCATCACCCCGAAGTCCGAGATCAACCCCGAACTGATGGCCCACCTGCGTTACCCGCAGGACCTGTTCAAGGTGCAGCGCCAGATGCTGG
This sequence comes from uncultured Propionibacteriaceae bacterium, assembly GCA_937965785.1. Lineage (GTDB taxonomy): Bacteria > Actinomycetota > Actinomycetes > Propionibacteriales > Propionibacteriaceae > Arachnia. Next base: position 69,893 of record CALCKT010000047.1, read on the forward strand.
GGCTCTACCACACCACCAACCCGTACACCTTCTTCCAGCAGTCGGACATCTGGGAGGTGCCAACCGATCCCGTCAAGGGCGGCGAGAGCGGAACCAAGGAACCCCCCTACTTCCTGACCATCAAGTGGCCGGGTGAGGAGCAGGCGCACTACTCCAACACGACGGTCTTCGTCCCACGGGGACGGGAGAACCTCTCGGTCTACATGGCCGTCAACGCGGATGCGACCAGCCCGAACTACGGGCAGCTGCGGGCGCTGAAGTTGTCCGACGCCAAGCAGATCCCGGGGCCGGGCCAGACCTTCAACGCGATCTCGACCAACGAGGCCGTGGCGGAGCGACTGCTCCCGTTCAACCGGCAGGGCAACACGAGCGCCATCTACGGGAACCTGCTCACCATCCCGGTGGGCGGCGGCCTGATGTACGTCCAGCCGATCTACACCCAGACCAGCACCACCAGCGGCGGCTACCCGGCGCTGCGTTTCGTCGTGGCGCGTTTCGGCGAGCACGTCGGGATCGGCGACACCCTGAAGGCCGCCCTGGATCAGGTGTTCCAGGGCGATGCCGGGGCCGAGACGGGGGAGAAACCCGTGGAGACCCCACCACCAAGTGGGGAACAGACCCCGCCGGCCTCCGAGGCGGACAGCAAGGAGCAGGCGAAAGCGCTGCTGAAGGAGAGCACGGACCTGTTCGTGGCGGCCGATCAGGCCCTGAAATCAGGTGACCTGGCCACCTACCAGCAGAAGACCAACGAGGCCAAGGCCAAGACGGAAAAGGCCCTCGAACTGCTCAACCGGTGATCTCGACAGCGATTCCGGCGGCCCTCAGACCGGGTTCCAACAACCGGGCGGGGCCGCCGATCGCGACGGTGATGCCCTCGGGGTGGATGTTCTCCCGCCAGGCCGCGTTGACCTGCTCGGCCGTCGCGCCCGACAGCGCCGCGCGGTGCCGGTTCACGAAATCCGGATCGAAACCCGCGGCGATCAGCGCCGCGGTCTGGACCGTGATGTCGGCGGCCGTTTCGTACTGGAGCGGGGAGGCCTGCACCAGGTAGCGGGCGGCGGCCAGGACCTCGTCATCGGTGAAGGGGATCTTCAACGTGAGCGCGTCCAGGAGCCGGGCGACGGCTTCGGCGGCCGAGTTGCTGTTCAGGGCCGTCTCCACGACGAGGGAACCGCCGGTGCGGCGTGCCGACACCCCTCCCGAAACGCCGTAGGTGTAGCCGAGGCGTTCGCGGAGCTCGAGGTTGAGCCGGCTGGCGAAGGCCCCGCACATGATGTGCCCGCCCAGTTTCAACGCCGCCCATTCCGGGGCGTCACGCCCGGGGGTCGGGACGAACGCCTGCACCACGGTCTGGGCGGCCTGCGGGAGATCGACCAGCACGATCCTGGGTCTGCCGGGGACTCCCTGGGGGGCCGGAGCCGGGGCGCGGACGCCACGCCAGGCCTCCAGAGGGGCCGTGAGTTCGTCGGTGTCCGACCCTTTCAGGTCGCCGGCGAGAATCAGGGTCGCGCCCTGGGGCACCCAGGTGCGTTCGTGCCAGTTCCGGGCCGCATCCCGGTCGATCGCCCCCAGGGTTTCGGGGGAACCTGCGACGGGGCGTCCCTCCCGCTGATCCGGGCCGAACAACGAGGTCCGCAGGGCCTCGCGGGTGACGGCGGTGGGGGAGGCCATTCTCGTTTTCCAGGCGGCCACCTGGGTTTCGACGTGATGGGCCAGGTCGGGTTCGTCGAAGGCCGGTTCCCTGACCACGGAGGCGAACAGCTCCAGCACCTTCGGCAGGCGACGGGCCGGGGCGCTCACGCCCAGCCGGGTGTATCCCCAGGTGGAGTGTCCGAGAAGCGCGGCCCCCTGAAGCTCCAGTCTCTCCACGATGTCGGGCAGGGTTACGGTGGCCTCGTCGCAGGCGTGCAGGACCACGGTGGCCACCCCCTCCAGTTCCCGTGGTTCGGCTTCCAGCGGGGTGGGCAACACCAGTTCAACGGAGGCCAGGGCCTGATCCGGCAGGTCGATGAAGGCCAGCCCCAGCCCCGAGTCGAGGGAGGAACGGGCAGGGTTCGGGAAACGCCAGGGGCGGGGTTCTGCGATGGCGGGACGGATCACGATGCAGCCTTCGGGAGGTAGTGCAATTGGCTGGGTGCCGGTCGACTGGAAAGCACCCGGAACACCTCGCCGGGGGTCACGGCCGCGAGGTCCGCCAACCGGTGGTTGATCAGCGCCGGGTCACCCAGGGTCGTCCATGTGTCGGCGGCGGCCTCCGCACGGTCCTCGACGGCGGCGAGCGCCAGGAGCCAGCCGCGTTCGTACTGGGCCTTCGCCCGGTCCAGTTCCTTTTCGGAGGGGGCATCCAGGTCGGCGAGTTCCTCCAGCATCGCATCGGCGAGTTCCCGGGTGTCCACCCCGTCGGCGGGTCTCGCGCTCAGGGAGGCGATGGAGGGCGAACGGAGATGCCCCAGCAGCGCGCCGTGCACCTCGTGGGCGAGGCCGCGTTCCCTCACGAGCCGGCGGTGGAGGCGAGAGGCGTGCCCGTCGGAGAGCACGGACAACCCCAGTTCAAGGGGCAGCAGGTCGGGGTCGTCGGCGGCCGGGGCCTGCCAGGAGCAGTGCAGCAGGGGATGGGGGACGTCGCTGGTCAGGGTGATGACCCCACCCGGCAGGGGGGATTCGGTGATGGTTTCCCGGGGCGGTGGGGAAAGGTCCTCGAGATCACCGAAATACCGTTCGACCAGGTCGATGGTCTCGTCCGGGTCGAGCGCGCCACAGATCACCAGTTTCGCCCGCGAGGGGCGGTACCACCTCGAGTGGAAAGCCGTCACGTCGGCCAGGCTCGCGGCCGCCAGGTCCTCCATGGAACCTATGGGCAGGTGCCCGTAGGGATGCCCGGGACCGAAGTGCTGCCCCACCAGCCCGGCCAGCAGATCCCCGTACGGCCGGTTGTCGTAGCGCTGGCGTTTCTCCTGGGTCACCACGTCACGCTGGGCGTCCAGGTTCTCCTGGGTCACCGCGAGGCTGCGAAGACGGTCCGCCTCCAGCCACAGCACCATCTCCAACGCCCCCGACGGCACGCACTCGTGGTAGACCGTGCGGTCGGTGGAGGTGAAGGCGTTGACGTTTCCCCCTGCCGCCTCGATCACGGACATGTGCTCTCCCGGCGCCACCCGGGCCGAGCCCTGGAACATCAGGTGTTCGAACAGGTGGGCGAAGCCGGTGCGTCCCGGCATCTCATCAACGGAACCCACCTGGAAACTGAGGTTGACCGCCACGGCCGGGGCACTCGGGTCGGGTAGCAGGGCGAGTTCTAGACCGTTTCCCAGCCGATATCTGATGACGGTGAATCCCGAAGATGTGGGGAATCGGGTGTCGGCCACGATTCAGAGATCGCCGCCCTGTTGGCGCTTGCGCCAGCGTTCCTCCAATTTGTTCATGAAATCCGTTCCGGAGGAGGGATGGTTGGACTTGCTGGAGGAACGCGTCGGTTCCTCCTGGCCCTCGACCCTTGACCAGGCGCTGATTCCGGTGATCGCCGCGACGAGCATCATCACGAAACCGATTATGGAGATCAAGGGCTGGAACTGGACCCCGAGCACCAGGGCGGCCAGCCCGGCCACGAAAACCACGCCCGCCAAGGCTGCGCGACGACGCTGAACACGGAACTGGGGTGTTCCCCTCAAGGCATCCGCGAACTTCGGGTCATCGGCGAGCAGCGAGGCCTCAAGCTGGTCCAGGCGTTTCTGCTCCTGCTCAGACAAAGCCATCGTGGTCTCCCGTCCTAGTTCCTCGGGGGCAGCTCGCCCAATTCCATTGTAGGTGCCCCGCCTCTTGGGTGGGAAAAAGCTATCGCGATTTCCTCCTGCGTTTCCCGCCGCCTGCGCGTCTCGGCCGCCACAAGGAAGCGGGGAGCAGGAAGGCCAGCAGACGCCTGGGTGCGGGGGTGTCGCCGCGGAGTTCTCGGACCAGGAGCTTCACCCGCCCGGGAAGCTGATCCACCGGTGGGATTTCGCGAGCGAACTGGCTGCGTTGCGCGGCCTCGGCCACCTCGAACAGGTGTGCCGCAGTGGTGGCGGGGAGGCCGTGCTCCATGGCCTTGACGACCTCGACGGGGGAACCCGGCGGGAACTCCCGGCCCAGATCCCTGTGAACGGCCGCCAGCTCACGCCACGCCGCGGCGGCGGCGGTGGCCGGAGGTTGTCCGCCGCGCAGACGCCACCCCCTGATCAACAACCGCGCCACGGCGGGTGAGACCAGCAGCAGGAGCACGGGCAACCCCCAGAGCAGCCAGCCCCAGCTCTCGGAGCTTCCCGCGCTGGTGCCCTGGGTCCCCTCGCCGGGGGAGGGAGCCGGGGACGGCGCGAGGGACGGCGTCGGCTCGGTGGGTTGGGGTTCGGGGGACTCGACCGCGGTGCTCGGAGGGGTGCCGGGATCGGAGCTCGGTGGGTTTGGCGGAGGATTCTCGCCCGTGCCGGAGGAGCCGATGGACTTGGTTGGTTCGAAGGGCACCCACCCCAGGCCCTCGAAGTAGAGCTCGGGCCAGGCGTGCATGTTGTCCGTGGTCACCTTGTAGCCATCCCCGTCGGGGACACCACCCGTGAACCCGACCGCGATGCGCGATGGAATGCCCTCGATCCGGGCCAGCACCGCCATGGAGGTGGCGAAGTGGATGCAGTAGCCGGAGTGGTCGTTCAGCAGGAAGGCGCTGATGGCATCCACCCCCGTCGAGGTGGGGGCCTGGAGGGTGTAGGTGAACCGGTCGGAGGTCAGGTACTCCTCGATGGCCTTCGCCTTGGCGCCGTCGGTAGCCGCGTTACCGGTGATCCTGGCCGCCAGGTTTCGAATCTCCTCGGAGATGCCCTCCGGCACCTTGAGGGTTTCCCCGCCCGCCGGATCCGATCCCGCGCGGGCGGTCGGCAGGGACGAACCCCCGTCCGGGATCACCGAGGTGACGCGGTAGTCGAGATTCGTGGTCTGGTCGGCACCCTGGTCGCCCGTGGCGACCACCGAGAGGGTGTTCTGGTCGAACCCCCAGTTCCCGGAGGCGTCGAAACCGTCGATGGCGAACGGGGCCGGCAGGTACTGGGAGGGGAAACGCATCGAGATGTTGACGTCCACCTTGTTCCCGGGGGCGTCATAGGCCTCGCCGATGCCCGAGCTGCGCAGCCGCATGGATTCCAGCTGCGCCCCCTCCGTGGTCAGGTGGGTCAGGGCGGTGGTGCGCAGGTAGTGGGGTTTCCGGTCGCTGGCGCGATAGGTGAGCACGTCCACGGGGCTCGGGCGCTGCAGGTTGCGGCTCAGTTCGATGGTCGGGTCGCTGAGCTGGATGGGTTTTTCGGCGCCGTTGTTCAACCAGGGCTGTTTGCGGCCCATGGGCAGGACGGAGGTGACCCCCAGGGCCAGGGCCGTGGCCACCGTGGCGGCGATCAGGCCGACGACCCAGCGCGCCAGCTGGAATCCCGCTCCGCCGCCGGTGAGTCCCGGCCCACCGGCAGTGAGCAGGATCGCCACGTAGCCGCCCGCGACCAGCAGGAACCCGGTGACGCCCATTTCCACCGGGTGTACCAGCGCCGTGAGGCCGTACGGCAGTGCCAGGGGGGCGATCACCCAGGCCGGTTGTTCCAGGGGCTCTGCCAGCACGTAGGAGACCAGCCACAGCACGAAGGCCAGGAACAGGAGCAACCAACCCAGCGCGGGATGGTCGGGCATCGGTGGTTGCGAATCCCGCAAAACCTGGAAACCACTGGCGAACAGGCCCGGTATCCCGGTCAGGGGTGTGCTTCCCGGTGCGGCGCCCATCCCCAGCCAGATCAGCAGCCCCGTCCCGGACAGGGCCGCCAGCACCGCCGACCAGGAGCGCCCGATTCGCAGCAACGCGGCCGTCGCGGCGACCAGGCCGGGGGTCCCGGTCACCAGGAACAGGGCAGGGGAGAGCACGGGGGAGGTGAACAGGGGGCCCAGGGAGAACATGGACAGGGCCACCGCCACCGACATCACCAGGGGCAGGGCCACGGAGGAGCGGCTGCTCATCGGGCCTCCCGCTGGGTGACGAGCCTGTCCCAGCCCTGGGGAACGGTGGTCCCGGGACCGAAGGTCGCCACGTTCCACCCGGAGGCGGTCAGCAGCCGGCAGGCCTCCTCGTGGGCGACAACCACATCCACGGGGAGACGGAAGGCGCGGGCATCGGGGACCAGCGCGTCGATGTCCGCCACCCGGGTGGTGGCGGCCACCAGCGCGGCGGCGTCGCGGGAGTGGAGCAAACCGAGCCCGGCCACCACGGTTCGTGTGGTGCCGAGGGCGTCCGGGTCGGCGAGGCAGTCCTCCAGGAAGGCGCGTCCGGATGGTTCGACGTCGGTCACGGTGGCCAGCAACCGCGAGGTCGCCCCCGTGGATTCTCCTTTTATGGGGCTGAAGATCACCCCGTCGGCACCCAGGAGGCTGACCCGGAGGCGGTCGCGAAGCAGCTCGGTGGCCAGGGAAGCGCCCAGTGACAGCACCCATTCGAGGGTGGATGCCGGGCCGTGGCCGATGTGCGCCGCCGCCCGGGTGTCGACGATGATCGTCATGGCCGGATCCCAGGGTTGTTCCTCCAGCCGGACCATCAGTTCCCCGCGTTTCGCGCTCATCCTCCAGTGCACGCGGCGCATTCCGTCACCGTGACGGTGCTCGCGCACCAGGACGTCGTCGGTGCCGGCGTTCCCGATGCGCTGGGGGGTGGCGTCCCCGCTCGCCCCCGATGCCCGGCCGCCCTTGGGAAGGGCCAGGGGCCACAGCCTCGGGGTCACACGCAGCGACGTGGTGTCCCCGGTCGCCTGCCAGCTGCGCCAGGCCACCCCGAAGGCGTCGAGGTTGCGAACCCTGAGGGGGCCGATCTGGAAATGACCGCGTTGCCGGGTGACCACGTCATAGCCCGCGGCCTGGCGCCAGCGGCCAAGGCCGCGGATCAGTTCGAACGTCGCGTCCTGGCCCAGTGCCTCCGGGAGTCGGTCGCGGAAACCGAGCGCGGAGAAGGAGGCCGTCCTGCTGCTCGTGACCGACAGCCGCACCCGGGCGGCCTCCCCGACGGGCAGGGAATCGGGCACGACGAGACGTTCGCAGGCCAGGCGGGGTGGCAGGGCCAGCACTACCGCCAGCCCCACCACGGGCAGGCAGGCCACGAAGACCCCCACCCAGGCCAGGTCGGGTTCCCCGATCAGGGCTGCTCCCGTCGCGATGAAACCGCCGAACACCAACATCGCCAGGCCGCGTCCCGTGAGGCCGAAACGGAACCCCCGCATATCAGCTCCGGTGCGGCGGCTGGGTGGTGGCGACCACGTGTTCGATGACGGCTTCGTTCGACTGGCGGGCGACCTGCGCGTCCACGGTCAGCAGCACCCGGTGGGCCAGCACGGGGACGGCCAGGGTGGCGACATCCTCCGGGATCACGTAGTCGCGTCCCTGAAGGGCGGCCTCGACCCGGGCGGCCCGCATCAGGTGGACGCAGGCGCGGGGGCTGGCGCCGAGCCGAAGCTCCGGATTGTTTCGGGTGGAACCCACCAACCGCACGATGTAGTCGTTGATCACGGGGGCGACGTAGATTCCCCGCATGGCCGAGATGGCCCTTTCCACGTGGGCGACATCGGTCACGGGCCGCACGGTGGCGAGCTGGTCACCACCGGCCTGGGCGGTGAGCATGGCCATCTCCGCCTGATGCCCGGGATAACCCATCTCGATTCTCGCCATGAAACGGTCACGCTGGGCCTCGGGGAGGGGATAGGTGCCCTCCATCTCGATCGGGTTCTGGGTGGCCACCACCATGAAGGGCCGCTTGAGCCTGTAGGTCTGCCCGTCCGCGGAGACCTGCCCCTCGGCCATGGCCTCCAGCAGGGCGGACTGGGTTTTCGGCGAGGCCCGGTTGATCTCGTCCCCCAGCACGATGTTGGCGAAGATGCCGCCGGGTTTGAACTCGAACTCGCGGGTCTGCTGGTTGAAAACCGACACGCCGGTGACGTCGCTCGGAAGCAGATCGGGCGTGAACTGGATGCGGCTGACCGCCCCCGAGATGGAACGCCCGAGGGCCTTGGCGAGGACGGTCTTGCCGACCCCGGGAACGTCCTCGAGAAGAAGATGCCCCTGCGCGAGCAGCACCAGGACCGCCATGTGTATCTGGTGTGGTTTGCCCTCTATGACGCTGCCGATCGACTGTTTCACCTGGTTGGCCAGCGCACTCACCTCGGCCAACGCCAAGGGAGTTGCAGCGGTCTGGGTCATGGGGCTCCTCGGGACTCGCGACGCTTTCCTGACGTGGAAGAAGCCTAGGGCATCGTTCAAACACTCCCAATGGATTGGCTGACACACCCGGTGGAGAGGACACGCCTCGAGTGGGGGAAAGTGGGGTAGTGTGGTGGCAAGTGGAGCGAAGTGGGGGCTTTGTGGAGGAGAGGGGGTTTCCAGTTGTTCCTTGGCACGTACACGCCGAAATTGGACGAGAAGGGGCGTTTGATCCTTCCCGCGAAGTTTCGGGAGGCCCTCGATGGGGGGCTCGTCGTGACGCGCACACAGGAACGGGCGCTCGCCGTCTACCCCAAGGACACCTTCGAGGCGCTGATGGCGCCCGTGAGTGCCGCACCCTCCACGCTGAAGCAGGTTCGTGACTATCAGCGCATGCTGACCGCAGGTGCCAGCTTCGAGGTTCCGGACCGGCAGGGGCGGATCACGATCCCCCAGATCCTCCGCTCCTATGCGGGTCTGGAACGCGACGTCGTGGTGATCGGCGCCATGAACCGGGCCGAGATCTGGGACGCCGAACACTGGGCCGAGTACCAGGCGGAGCAGGAATCCGGTTTCGCCGAACTCGACGCGGAACTGCTGTCCCAGCTGGGGCAGTGAACTTCCCCGAGGCGGTGGTCCATCACCGGGGCTGACCCTGGCCTTCCTTCCCCGAGGCCAGGTGCGACCCCGGTGAAGGAACCTCCGTCCCGGGGAGGAGGAAAACCTGGAGGATCCGACGAGGCAGCTGGAGGGAGGCGACCTTGAAGATGCGTGAAGACGTTCACGAACCGGTCATGCTCGGCCGTGTCGTCGAGTTGCTGTCCCCGGCCCTGGCCGCACCCGGCGCCATCTACGTCGACTGCACCCTCGGGCTCGGCGGTCACGCCCGGGCGATCCTGGAGGCCGCGCCCTCGGCGAGGCTCATCGGCATCGACCGCGACCCGGATGCCCTGGCCGTGGCCCGGGAACGGCTCGGTCCCCTCGCGGAACGGGCCACCCTCGTCAAGGCCATCCACGACGAACTACCCGAGGTGCTCGCCGACCTCGGCGTCGACGGGGTCCATGCGGTGCTCGCCGACCTCGGACTCAGCTCCCTGCAGATCGACCGCGAGGAACGGGGATTCGCCTACCGGGTGGATGCCCCCCTGGACATGCGCATGAGCAGGGGAGAGGGACGAAGTGCCGCGGACCTGCTCAACTCCGCACCCCCGGCGCAGCTCGTGTGGATCCTGCGTCACTACGGCGAGGAGAGGTTCGCGGAGCGGATCGTCGCCGCGGTCGTGGAGGAACGGGAGACCCGGCCCTTCACGTCTTCGGGTCGGCTCGTGGAGGTCATCTCGAATGCCATCCCGGTCGCTGCCAGGCGCTCCCCGGGGCATCCCGCCAAGCGCACCTTCCAGGCCATCCGGATCGCGGTCAACGATGAGATGGCCACCTTGGAGAGGTTCCTGCCCGCCGCCACCGACGCCCTCACCCTTGGGGGGCGGTTGGTGGTGTTGTCCTACCACTCCCTGGAGGACAGACCGGTCAAGCGACACCTCGCTGCGCTGGCCGCCGACAAGGCACCGCGGGACATGCCCGTCGTCCCAGAACACCTGCAACCCCATTTCAAGCTCCTGACCCGGGGGGCCGAGCGGCCCTCGGAACAGGAGGTCCGATCAAACCCGCGTGCGGCATCCGCAAGGCTACGCGCCGCAGCCCGAATCAAGGAGGCATAGTTGAGTGCTCTTGCCGCCGAAGTTGAGCAGACAACCAGGGAGCCCTCGCGTCCCCGGTTGCGGCTCGTCCCTCCGGTCAAGGCCCGTGTTTCCACTTTCGGGTTCCTTTTGATACTCGCGATCCTGGTGGTGCTGGGCATGGTCTTCGTCATGGTCGTCACCACCCAGGTCGGCGCCCAGTCCCGCGACCTGGCGAACCTCCGCAAGGAGGCCACCCAGTTGTCCTATGTGGCGGCCGCCCGTCGCACGGAACTGCAGGGGATCTCCAGCAGCGGGTCGTTGGCGCTGCGGGCCTCGGAACTGGGAATGGTGCCCAACCCGTTCCCGGCCTTCGTCGACCTCTCCACGGGTGCCATCACGGGAGAACCCCGACCCGTCAAGGGCGACGAGGCCCCCTACCTGACCGGGCGGTCCGGGGCCCAGCAGTCCCGGGCACCGGCCTCCCCCGAGCCGACGGATCCTCCGGCGAGCCCGGCTCCGACCGAGGAGACAACCCCGGCCAACCCGGAGCCTACCGAGGAGACGACCCCGGCCAACCCGGCTCCGACCGAGGGGGTAGCCCCTCAGGTGGGGGAGGGTGAACGGTGAACCGCCGCCCGCCCAGCCGTCGCCCGGCCGGCCGCAGCCGTCGCCCGGCCGGCCGTAGGCGTGGCCGCGGGGGGCGCCGCACCTGGAAGTTGCCGCTCGGGCGTTCCAGCATGCGCATTCGTGCGTTCATGATGGCCATGTTGCTGTTGGTGATGGTGTGCGTCGGGCGCGCCGTTCAACTGCAGGCCCTCGAGGCCCAGAGTTTCGCCGCCCAGGCCGCGGAGAAGATGCAGAACACCAGGGAGCTGCTGCCCGAACGTGGTGGCATCACCGACCGCAACGGGGTTGTGCTCGCATCCACCCAACCGGCCATGCACATCACGGCCGATCCGGACATGGTGCAGAGCAACGGGGCGGACAAGCGTTATCCGATGAGCGCGAAGAAACAGGAAGAGGCCGACGCGGCGCCGAAGGCCGTGGCGAAGATCCTCGCCACCCATCTCGGGGGCAGTGAGTCCAAGTACCTGGAGATCCTTTCGGTCAAGGGCGCCAAGTACGCGGAAATCGCCAGGCACGTCCCGGCGGCAACCTGGACCGAGATCGAGAAGGACATGAGCAAGGGCATCGACGGGGACGGCAAACGTCGTTGGTACGGCCTCTTCGCCGAGAACGACCCCTTGCGCACCTATCCGAACCGGACGCTCGCGAGCAATGTCGTCGGTTTCGTCAACGGGGAGGGCAAAGGGGTGGCCGGACTCGAGGGGATGCTCGATGCGCAGCTGGCCGGGACCTCCGGCCAGGAGGTCTACGAGCGCTCCACCTACGGGCGCATCCCGTTGGGCATCAGCGTCCTCACCCCACCCGTGAACGGTGCCAGCTACTCGCTGACCCTCGACGCCGACCTGCAGTGGTTCGCGGAGCAGGCGCTGGCCGACGGCATCGCGAAGGCCGGCGCGAAAACCGGTTCGGTTCTCGTGATGAACCCGAACAATGGCGAGATCCTGGCCCTGGCCACGGCTCCCTCCTTCGACTCGGCCAATCCCGGCGCCGCCGATACCGGGAACCTCGGCAACCGCGCCGTGACCGAGGCCTACGAACCGGGTTCCACCCAGAAGGTGTTGACCATGGCCGCCCTGGCCGACTCGGGGCTGGTGACCCCGGACACGAAGGTCGACGTGCCCGCCAGCATCACCTCCGGGGGCGGAACCGTCAAGGACTCCTTCGAACACGGGAGGATCAAGCTGACCGCCCGCGGCGTGGTGGCTCAGTCCTCGAACATCGGAACCATCAAACTCGCCCGCCAGATGGACAAGGCGAAACTGCACGAATACCTGAGCTCGTTCGGGCTCGGGGCGGTCCCGGAATCGGGATTGCCCGCGGAGACAACGGGATCCCTTCCGGGAGCGGACATGGCCGACTACACACGCGACCAGATCTCCTTCGGGCAGGGACTGTCCGTTTCGGTCGTGCAGATGGGGGCGGCGCTCTCCGCGGCCGTGAACGGCGGCACCTACAACCAGCCGCGGATCATCCGATCCGCCACGAACGCGGACGGGACCCCGATCTCGCTGGCAACCCCGACATCGCGCCGCGTGATCTCCGAGGAGGCGTCTGGCATGGTTGTCAACATGATGGAGGCTGTCATCACCAGCGCCGCTTCGGAACGCGCGATCCCCGGGTACCGCACCGCTGGCAAATCCGGCACCGCTCAGCGCTACGACTCCAGCTGCAAGTGCTACAACGGCTACACGTCGTCCTTCGTCGGGATCGCGCCCGCGGAGAACCCCCAGCTGCTGGTCTACGTCGTGCTCGACCAGCCGACGAACGGCAATCTCGGTAGCCAACTGGCCCTGCCCGTGGTCAACAACGTGCTCCAGGCGGCCCTGCCCAGGTACAACGTGGCTCCTTCGAGCACCCCCGCACCGAAGGAGCCACTGGAGTGGGAGTGAAAACGCTCAGACCCGAGTCCGTTCCCGCCATCGGCCTGCGGGACGCCGTGGCGGGTCTCGGTGTCCTGGGTGAGGCCGGCACGATCTGCGTGACCGGGGTCTGTCTCGACTCGCGCCTAGTCCGCCCGGGCGACCTCTACGTCGCCCTGCCGGGGTTTCATTCCCACGGGGCGGGGTTCACCGCCCAGGCCGTGGACCGGGGAGCCGTCGCCGTCCTGACCGATCCGGAAGGGGCCCGGAGCGTCGGAGAGACGGGGGTGCCCGTGCTGGTCAGTGACCGGTTGCGTCCCGTGATGGCCGAGGTGAGCGCCCGCGTCTACGGTGAGCCCGCGAGTGGACTCGAATTGTTCGGGGTCACCGGCACCAATGGCAAGACCACCACGGTTGCGCTGCTGGAGGCCACGCTGACCGCCACCGGGCGGCGCGTCGGAACCATCGGGACGCTCGGTTTCCGGCTGGAGGGCAGGGAGCTGCCATCCGGCCGTTCCACGGTGACCACCCCGGACTCGCCGGACCTCCAGGCGCTGCTGGCGCTGATGCGGGAGCGGGGCGCTCAGGCCGTGGCCATCGAGGTGTCCAGCCACGCCATGGCCATGTCCCGGGCGGATGCGCTGAACTTCGAGGTGACGGCCTTCCTCAACCTGGGGCGGGACCACCTCGACTTCCACAGCAGCATGGAGGACTACTTCGAGGCCAAGGCGTCGTTGTTCACCCCCGAACACACCCGGGCGGCCGTGGTCTGGATCGACGACGAGCCCGGCCGCCGGATCGCCGACAGGGCCCGGAAGGCCGGTCTTCCGGTGGCCACGGTCGGTACCGGCGAGGATGCGGACTACCGTCTCGGAGGCTACGAGCCGGTTGCTCCGCTTGGGGGACGTGCGCGGCTGCGCACCGCGTCGGGTGAAGTGGTGGTGGAACTGGCGCTGCCCGGCTGGCACAACATGGTGGACGCGGCCATCGCCGTGGCGATGCTCGAACGTGTGGGGATCCCGGCCGAGACCACGCTGCCGGGCCTGGCCCGGGCACAGGTGCCCGGGCGGATGCAGGTGCTGCCGTTGCCCGAGGAGGCCCCGACCGTGATCGTGGACTTCGCCCACACCCCGCAGGCCGTGGCGGCCACCCTGGATGCCCTCCAGGGGTTCGGGGAGGTGATAACCGTCGTGGGTTGCGGCGGGGACCGGGACCCCGACAAACGTCCCCTGATGGGACGCGCCGCCGCTGAGCGCAGCGACGTTTTGATCATCACGGATGACAACCCGCGCACCGAGGACCCGGCGAGGATCCGGGCCGCCATGCTCGCCGGAATCGGGGAATCACGGGCCCGGGTCGTCGAGGCCGACGGGAGGGGTGAGGCAATCGAACTGGCGCTCGCGACTGCTGGGCGCGGTAGTGTTGTGGCGATTCTCGGGAAGGGACACGAACAGGGCCAGCAGATTGGTGACCGGATCGTGGCCTTCGACGATGCCCTGGTCGCTCTCGAGGCCTGGCGACGGATGGAAGGAAGTGGTCGATGAGGGCGAGGCGGCTCAGCGAGCTGGTGGAGCTGATGCAGCCAGCGGCCGTCGAGGTGGTGGGCGATGACACCGTGATCGGTCCCGACGTGGTGCTCGACAATCGCGCGGCCACCCCCGGCAGTCTTTTCGTCGCCATTCCCGGTTCCCGGGTCGATGGTCACTCCTTCGCTCCGCAGGCCGTGGCCGCCGGGGCCGCCGCGGTGCTCGGCAATTTTGTCACCGAGGCCGAGGTTCCCCACATCCTGGTCGAGGACACCGTTCAGGGGCTCTCGTGGCTGGCGCGGGGACTGGTCCGGGCGGAACGCGCCCGGGGAATGGTGAGCATCGGTGTCACCGGGTCCTCCGGGAAGACCTCCACCAAGGATCTCCTGGCGCAGGTGCTCGAGACCGGGGGGGCCACCGTCGCCCCGGTGGGAAGCCAGAACAACGAGATCGGTGTGCCGTTGACGGCATGCCGGATCGACGAGTCCACGCGTTTCCTCGTCAGCGAGATGGGTTCCCGGGGGGCCGGGCACATCGAATGGCTCACATCGCTGGTTGGCCTCGATGTCGGGGTGGTGCTGAACGTCGGGCGCGCCCACGTCGGTGAGTTCGGTGGGATCGAGCAGATCGCCCGCGCAAAGTCGGAGATCATCGCGGGACTGGAACCCGGGGGCTGGGCGGTGCTGAACGCCGACGACCCCGCCTGCCGGGCGATGCGGGAAGCAACCGTGGCTCGGGTGGCGTGGTTCGGGGAGGGCGACCTGCCCGAGGGAGACCTGCTGGTCACGGCCCGGGATGTCGTGTGCGACGAATCCGCGCGGGCCACCTTCACGTTGGTGGCCACCCGGGAATCGGAAACCGTCTCGGCCCCGGTCACGCTCCGCGTGATCGGGCGACACCAGGTTCCCAACGCCCTGGCCGCGGCCGCCGCGGGACTGGCGGTCGGCATGAGCGTCGCGGAGGTGGCCGGGGCCCTGTCGGCCGCCGGAACCCGTTCGGATTGGCGGATGGAACTGGTGCGCTGCAGCCGGGACCGGATCGTCCTGAACGACGCCTACAACGCCAATCCCGATTCGATGGCCGCCGCCCTGCGCACCGCGGCCGACCTGATCGCCGGACAGCGCAGACATCACCCCGGGGCCCGTGTCGTGGCGGTGCTGGGGGACATGCTCGAGCTCGGCCCCGAATCGGGGGAGTTGCACGCCGAGGCCGGGGCGCTCGCCGCGGACCTCGGGATCGACGAGGTGATCTCGGTCGGGGAACACGCCGGGATCGTGGCGGAAGCGGCACGTGAACGGGGAATCGAAGCCCGGGTGGCCACCCGCGAGGAGGCCTCGCAGGTGGAGCTCGCGCCGGGAGATCTTCTCCTGGTCAAGGGTTCGCGCAGCGTGGGCCTGGAGTTGGTGGCCGACGCCGTGACCAAACGGATCGGAGGCGTCACCAAGTGAGAACGATCCTGATGGCAGGTGGCCTGTCCCTCCTGCTGACCCTGCTGGTCACCCCACAGTTCATCAAGTTCCTGACCCGGCGTCAGTACGGTCAGTTCATCCGTGACGACGGTCCCAAGGAGCATCTGACCAAACGCGGCACCCCGACCATGGGTGGCGTGGTCATCGTCGCCTCCGTGGTGCTGTCCTATTTCCTGGCTCACCTGATCCTGTGGGCGCCGGTGACGATATCCGGGGTTTTGTTGATCGGGGTCATGACTGCGCTCGGGTTTCTTGGTTTTCTGGATGACTGGGCGAAGATCTCGAAGGAGCGCTCCCTGGGGCTCACCCCGAGAGGGAAACTGATCGGGCAGTTCGCGATCGGCGGGATTTTCGCCGTGCTGGCGCTCAACTTTCCCGACGAACGCGGCCTTCGTCCCGCTTCCGAGTTCGTCTCCTTCCTGCGGGACCTGCCCTGGTTGCACCTTCCGTTCTTTGTGGCCGTGATCTGGATCGTCTTCCTGCTGATGGCCTGGCCGAACGCCACCAATCTCACCGACGGCCTCGATGGTCTGCTCGCGGGAAGCGCGACGCTGGTGTTCGCGACCTTTTCGCTGGTCAACATCTGGCAGTTCAACCAGTGGTGCGGCAGGGTCTCCAGCGTCGGTCCCCTCTGCTACGAGGTGCGTGATCCGTACGATCTCGCAGTGGTTTCGACGGCGCTCGCCGGTTCCTGTTTCGGTTTCCTGTGGTGGAACGCCAAACCCGCCAAGATTTTCATGGGTGACACCGGCTCCATGGCCATTGGCGCTGCTCTTGCCGGGTTGTCAATCATGACCCGCACGGAGCTGCTGCTGGTGATCATGGGCTTCCTGTTCGTCATGGAGGCCGGTTCCGTGGCGCTTCAGGTGGGGTATTTCAAGGCGACAAAGGGTAAACGTATCTTCAAGATGTCACCCATCCACCACCACTTCGAACTTCTCGGGTGGCAGGAGGTCACGGTGGTGATCCGGTTCTGGATCATCTGTGGTCTGTGCGTCGCCATTGGGGTTGGCATCTTCTACGGGGAATGGGTGGTTGGTCAGTGAGGGAATTCCTGTTGACGGCGAATCGGCTGAGCGACTGGAGCCGGGTTCACGCCGTCGTAGCGGGTCTCGGTGTCTCGGGTTACTCGGCGGCCGACGGGTTGCTCTCGCTCGGGGCCAGGGTCACGGTCCTGGACGAGTCGGACGCCCACGCCGACCGGGCGGCCATCCTGGAGACCCTCGACGCCACGGTGCGGCTCGGAAAGGGAGCGACCGCCGAGCTGCCCGGGGACACGGATCTGGTGGTCACCTCCCCCGGATGGCGTCCCGACGCCCCGCTGCTCACCCGGGCGCTGGAACGCGGCATCCCGGTGTGGGGGGACATCGAACTCGCCTGGCGGATGCAGCAGCCCGACCGCGCCATCCCGTGGCTCGGGGTCACCGGAACCAACGGGAAGACCACCACCACCCAGATGGCCGAGTCCATGCTCCGGGCCGCCGGGATGCGTGCGGCCGCGGTCGGGAACATCGGCCGTCCCATCGTGGAGGCCATCCTCGACGACGAACCCTACGACGCACTGGTGGTCGAACTGTCCAGTTTCCAGTTGCACTGGGTGCACACCACCGCCCTCCACTCCGCGGCGGTGCTGAACCTGCACGAGGACCACCTCGAGTTCTACAACGGACCAGGTGGGTACGAACGCTACGTGGCGGACAAGGCCAGGATCTTCGAGCGGGTCACGAACGCCTGCGTTTACAACGTGGCCGAACCGGAGACCGAACGTCTCGTGGAGGAGGCCGAGGTCACGGAGGGGGCCCGCGCCATCGGGTTCACCACCGGCATCCCCGCGACCTCCATGATCGGTGTGGTGGACGGCCTGATCGTCGACCGCGCCTTCGTCGCCCAGCGACGCAGCTCCGCGCTGGAACTCGCGAAGGTCACGGACGTGCAACCCTACGCCCCGCACAACATCGCCAACGCCTGCGCGGCGGCCGCTCTGGTGCGCAGCCTCGGGGTGCCGGCGAAGGCCGTGGCCCAGGGGCTTCGTGACCTGCGGCTCGCGGGGCACCGCATGGCGGAGGTGGCCGAGATCAACGGTGTGCGCTGGATCGACGACTCGAAGGCCACGAACCCGCACGCGGCGGACTCGGCCATGCGTGCCTTCCCGTCGTTCGTGTGGGTGGCGGGTGGTCAGACCAAGGGAACCAGTTTCGACGAGCTGATCACCACGCACCGCGACCGCATCCGGGCCGCGATCCTCATCGGCGTCGACCGGCAGGTCATAGCGGACGCATTGTCCCGACACGCGCCCGATGTTCCCGTGATCGTCCTGGACAGCAGCGACCATGGTGTGATGGACGAGGTGGTCTCCCAAGCGGCGCATCTTGCCCGTGAGGGTGACGCGGTGCTCCTGAGCCCCGGAAGCGCCTCGCTCGACATGTTCACGGGCTACGACGACCGCGGCGAGCGTTTCGCCACTGCGGTCCGGAGCCTTCAGGCACCGAGCAGTTAGGCACGCCAATGGCCAAAGCGCCCTCCGCCGGACGGTCGTCCGGCAACGTGGTGCGGGCGCTGACCCGGTCCCCGATGGCGGATCACCACCTCATCGTCTTCGCGACGGTCATCCTCACGGCAATCGGCGAGATGATGGTGCTGTCGTCGTCGTCGGTGATCGCGCTTTTCCAGGGGGAGTCCCCCTACTACTACGTGATCCGCCAGCTCATCTTCCTGGTCATCGGGCTGCTCCTGATGATCCCCGTCAGCCGGATGAAACCCGAGACGCTGCGGAAGCTCGCGGCCCCCGTGTGGCTAGCCGCCTTGATCGGGTTGATCCTGGTCCAGACCCCCTTGGGTTACGAGACCAACGGCAACCGCAACTGGATCCGGATCGGGGGATTGTTGACCATCCAGCCCTCCGAGTTCGCGAAACTGGCCCTGGTGCTGTGGGCGGCCGCCCTGTTCCACAACAAACGCCGCAGGCTGAAGGAACCCGCCCAGCTGCTGCTGCCCTTCATCCCGGGGGCGTTGGCGATGCTGGCGCTGATCCTGGCCGGACGGGACCTCGGCACCGGGTTGATCTTCGGCGCCATGATCTTCTCCCTGCTGTTCTTCGTCGGGACCTCGCTGCGGATCCTGGTGCCGTCACTGCTGGCGGCGGTCGGCGTCGTGATGGTGCTGGTGATGGGTTCGGAGAACCGGATGGCGCGTTTCATGGCCTTCTTCGATCCACAGGCCAACCTGGATCTGGCCTCCCAGCCCCTTTCGGCGCTGTACGCGTTGGCCAGCGGCGGTTGGTGGGGGCTCGGTCTAGGGGCGGGCAAACAGAAATGGGGTGGCCTGAAGGACGGTGCCCACACGGATTTCGTGTTCGCGGTGCTGGGGGAGGAGCTCGGGTTGTTCGGGGTGCTGCTCGTGATCGGGTTGTTCGCCCTCCTGATGCGCAGTGGATTCCAGGTGGCCCTCAAGTCCGACAAGCTGTTCAACCGCATCGCCGCCTCCGGCGTGACCGCATGGTTCCTGCTCCAGGCGATCGTCAACATAATGGTGGTCATGAACCTGCTGCCCGTGCTCGGTGTCCCCTTGCCCTTCATCTCCTCAGGGGGGTCCGCCCTGATGTCCAATCTGCTCGCCGTGGCCGTGTTGCTGGCCTGCGCCCGGGACACCCCCGATGCCCGCGCCTATCTCGAGAACCGGCGCCGGGGGGCGGGGCCGCGCATGACCAGCGTGCTCGCGGCGGGAGGGAAATCGTGACCCGCATCGTGCTGGCCGGTGGCGGCACCGCCGGCCACACCTCCCCGCTGATCGCAACGGCCCAGGCCCTGGCCGAACTGGACCCGGAGGTGGAGATCACCTGCATCGGGACGCGCAAGGGGCTCGAGACCAGGGTGATACCGCAGGCCGGGCTCAGGCTGGAACTGATCCGGCCCGTCCCCATGCCGCGGAAACCGAACCTCGATCTCGTGAAGCTGCCCTGGAACCTGACCCAGTCCGTGCGCCAGGCGCGGGCCATCCTGCGCCGGGCGAGGGCCCAGGCGCTGATCGGTTTCGGTGGCTACGTCGCCATCCCCGCCTACCTGGCGGCCCGCACCATGCGGGTTCCCGTTCTCGTGCACGAGGCCAACCGGGTGGTCGGTATCGCGAACAAGGTGGCCGCCAGATTCGCGGCCTTCACCGGCTACACCTTCCCCGACACCCTGATCCGGGGGGGAAGACGGATCGGGATGCCGATGAACCGCAGCATCACGCGGCCCGGGATCACCAAGGTCGAGGCCAGGCAGCGTTTCGGCCTGGACCCCGACCGGCCGACGTTGCTCGTCAGCGGGGGCTCCCAGGGGGCGCGGGCCATCAACCAGGCGCTCTCCGCCGCGGTTCCCGCCATCCTGGATGCGGGAATCCAGGTGCTGCACGTGCTGGGCGCCAAGAACTTCACGGACGCGGATGTCGTGATCGAGTCCGGAAACGGGGCGCGCTACGTCCCGGTGGCCTACGTCGACGCCATGGTCGAGGCATACGTGGCCGCGGACCTGATGATCGGGCGGGCCGGGGCGGGCACCGTCATGGAGACCGCGGTTCTGGGGCTGCCCGTGATCTTCATTCCCCTGCCTTGGGGCAACGGCGAACAGGCCCGGAACGCCGCGGGACTGGTTGCGGACGGTGCGGGCATCCTGCTTCCCGAGGCGGAACTCAGCGCCGATAAACTGTCGGGCTTGGTGATCCCCACCATCACGGATACGGAGAAGCTGGCCCGCATGGCCGGGCTGGCCCGTCCCCACTCGCCCGCGGACGCCGCCGATGTCCTGGCGAGGGCCGCCGTCAACGTTGTTCGAGGAGAAGAGGTATCGTGAGCCTGCTCACCCCAGTCGAGGTCCAACCCGCCGTCGAGGTCGGTCCCGTTCATTTCATAGCCATCGGTGGTTCCGGGATGAACGGCATCGCTCGGCTCTACGCGAAGCTCGGCATCCCCACCAGCGGCTCCGACCGGTCGGATTCCGCCACCCTGGACTCCCTGCGGGATGCGGGGATCACCTGCTACGTCGGCCACGACGCATCCCAGCTCGGTGACGCTAGGACCGTGGTGATCTCCTCCGCGATCCGTGAGGACAACCCGGAGCTCGCGGAGGCCCGCCGCCGTGGCCTGCGGGTCTGGCACCGCTCGGCGGCCCTGGCCGCCCTCATGATGGGCAGGAGCGGGGTCTCGATAGCCGGCACCCATGGCAAGACCACCACCACGGCCATGACGGCCGTCATGCTGCAGCAGGCGGGGACCGACCCCAGCTATGTCATCGGCGGCAAGCTCGCTGCCACCAAGGTCAGCTCCGACATCGGCACTGGGGACGCCTTCGTCATCGAGGCGGACGAATCGGACGGCTCCTTCCTCCAGTACCCGACCCGGATCGCGATCATCACCAGCATCGAACCCGACCACATGGTCAACTGGGGCACCCCGGAGGCCTACGCCGAGGGCTACCACACCTTCGCGACCCTCCCCACCGTCGAGTGGGCGATCGTGAACGTGGATGATCCCGGTGCCCGCGCGCTGGCGGACAGGCTCCGTGCCGAGGGCCGGCAGGTGATCCGCTACGGATTCGCCGAGGACGCCGATGTGCGGGTCTCGGATGCCAGCCCGGTCAGGGAGGGAATCACCGGAACCCTCCGGTACGGGGACGAGACGGGGGTGCTCCGGCTCAAGGTGCCGGGCAACCACAACCTGTCCAACGCCTCGGCCGCCTACGCGGCGGGACGTATCCTCGGTCTCGGGCACGAGGAGGCGCTGGCGGCGCTCGGAGGGTTCACGGGAACGCTGCGCCGGTTCCAGCTCATCACCGACACCGCCGGGATCCGGGTCTACGACGACTACGCCCACCACCCGACGGAGATCCGGGCGGCCCTGACCGCAGCGCGGCACGCCACCGAGGTGGGAAACGAGGACACGGGACTGGACGGGCGCCTGATCGCCTGCTTCCAGCCGCACCTGTACTCCCGGACCGCGGACCTCCACGAGGAGCTCGGCGAGGTGCTGACCCTCGCAGACATCGCGGTCATAAACGATGTCTGTGGTGACCGCGAGGACCCGATCCCCGGGGTCACGGGGCAGCTCGTGGTGGACTCCGCCCGGCGGCACGGGGTCCGCGAGGTGGTCTACGTGGTTGACAAGTACGACCTTCCTGCGGCCCTGAACGAGATCTCCCGCCCGGGGGATCTCATCATCACCCTCGGCTGTGGCGACGTCACGATCGTGGGTCCGCTGCTTGCGCCGCTGCTGGCCGAGCGCCCGGAGGCGCAGAACCGTTGACGACCACGCCGGGCGAGTTCAAGAAGGCGTTGCAGGCCAGGCGCCGCAGGCAGCGCCGGACCCGTTGGATACTCCTGGGTTCCGGGTGCCTCGTGCTGCTGCTGGCCGGGATCGCCACCTGGCTGGTCTGGTTCTCCTCGGTGTTCGCCGCTACCGAGGTCAGGATCAACGGTTTGTCGCTGCTCACCGAGCAGCAGGTGACCGACGCCGCCGCCGTCGAGCTCGGCGGCCCGCTCGCCACCCAGGACGTGGACGCGATCCGCGGCCGGGTGGCGGCGCTGGCGCCGGTGGCCGAGGTGCGTGTGGAAAGGCATTTCCCGCACACCATCGAGATCACGATCACCGAACGCACCCTCGCCTACGTGTGGCTGGACGAGGGCGTGGCCCGTTGGGTCGATGCGAACGGTGTGGTGTTCCACGAGGGGGGAGAAACGGCGCAGGGGATCGTCACGGCGAACATCGCGGCCCCCGATCAGCGCCTCTTGAAGGATGTGGCCACGGTGGTCTCCGCCGTGGTCCCGGTGCTGGGGGATCGGATCACACTGCTTCAGGCTTCGGCCGTGGATCGAATCGAGATCCAGTTGTCCGACGGGGACACCGTCGTGTGGGGCAGTGCTGAACAATCCCAGGTGAAGGCCCAGGTGCTTTCGGTGCTGCTGAGTCAGGACGCCACCGTCTACGACGTGTCGGCTCCGCACGCCCCGACGACACGCTGACGGCTCCCGAAACCCTCAACCTCTGGTTGAGGTGATTTCTGGAAGTTGCGGCATGGTCGTTGGATAGTGCGCCCGTCTGCCCCTAGCCTTCTTTTCGACTACGAGGACAGGAATGGCGGTCATGGCAAGCGCATCTCAAAACTACCTGGCGGTTATAAAGGTCGTTGGTGTCGGCGGCGGCGGAGTGAATGCCGTCAACCGGATGATCGAGGCCGGGTTGCGCGGCGTCGAGTTCATCGCCATCAACACCGACGCCCAGGCATTGCTCATGAGCGACGCCGACGTAAAGCTCGACGTCGGCCGTGAGCTGACCCGTGGTCTGGGAGCCGGGGCGGATCCTGCCAAGGGACGCCAGGCCGCCGAGGATCACGCCGAGGACATCGAAGAGGCCCTGAAGGGCGCCGACATGGTCTTCGTCACGGCCGGTGAGGGGGGCGGCACCGGCACTGGGGCCGCGCCCATAGTCGCCAAGATCGCCCGTTCCCTCGGCGCCCTCACCATCGGTGTGGTGACGCGTCCGTTCTCCTTCGAGGGCCGCCGCCGCGCCACCCAGGCGGACTCCGGTATCGAGGCGCTGCGGGAGGAGGTGGACACCCTGATCGTCATCCCCAACGACAAACTGCTGCAGATGACCGACCACCAGGTGGCCATTCTCGACGCCTTCAAGCAGGCGGACCAGGTGCTTATGCAGGGTGTTTCCGGCATCACGGACCTGATCACCACCCCCGGCCTGATCAACCTCGACTTCGCGGACGTCAAATCGATCATGAGCCAGGCGGGTTCCGCCCTGATGGGCATCGGATCCGCCCGGGGTGAGGACCGGGCCCGCGCCGCGGCGGAAATGGCGATCTCCTCCCCGCTGCTGGAGGCCAGCATCGACGGCGCCCACGGGGTGCTGCTGTCGATCGCGGGTGGCTCGGACCTCGGGTTGTTCGAGGTCTCGGCCGCGGCCCAGCTCATCGAGGAGGCCGCACACGACGAGGCGAACATCATCTTCGGCACGGTCATCGACGACGCGCTGGGCGACGAGGTCCGGATCACCGTGATCGCGGCCGGCTTCGACGGTGGGCATCCGCCCCGCCCGCCGCGCATCGAGGCCACCCGCGGCAACCAGCAGCAGCCGCCCCAGCCCCGCGGAGGTTTCGGAGGCGTGCCCAACGCCAGCCCGCTCGTGGGGGGCACACCCCTCACCGGCGGTGGTGGTTCCCGCACGGCCCCTCCGCACGTCACGCCCATGCCGCCGGCCCGTCCGGAACCGCGACCGCTGCGGGCGGACGATGATGACGACCTGGATGTGCCCGACTTCATGAAGTGACGGCGTGTCGGCGGTCATTGCACCCGGTTCCGGGCACCCTGTCTGTAGTCTCAAACGACGAAAGTGTTTTAGGGAGGCGTGCCGTGGGTGTACGGAAGCTGGCTGAATGGATGGGTCTCGTCGAGGACGGGCGCTACAGCGACCCCAAGGACGAGCTGTCCGAGGAGTACTCGGTGGATGAGTACGTGGAGCCGGAGCCCGAGCCCAAGCCCGTGGCCAAGCTCCACCGCCGTCCCCACGCCGTCAGGTCCGATGCCTCCGCACCGGCACCGGCCCCCGCGCCGGTTCCTGACCAGGCCTCCGGGGCGGCATCCGTATCCACCCCCACCTCGGAGCCGCGTCAGGTGACAGATCTCAGCCGAATCATCTATGTGAGGCCCCGCAGCTACAACGAGGCCCGTTCCATCGGGGAGAACTACCGCGATGGGATTCCCGTCATCATGAACCTCTCGGACATGGAACGCGGGGAGGACAAGCGGCTCGTCGACTTCGCCGCCGGCCTGATCTTCGGGCTGCGCGGCAACATCGAACGCATCTCCAGCCAGGTCTTCCTGCTGTGCCCGCACAACCTTGTCGTCGGGCCCGAGGACAAACAGAAACTGGCCACCGGCGGCTTCTTCAACCAGAGCTGACCTGTGGTTGCGCTGACGCTGTTCTGGTTCCTCCAGGTCTACATGCTGGTCCTCCTGGTGAGGGTCCTGCTTTCCTGGGTGCC
>CALCKT010000048.1 GCA_937965785.1 uncultured Propionibacteriaceae bacterium
CCAGCCAGGTCGACCCCTGCAACCCGGCCGTGCTGGCCCTCATCGGGCAGGCCGCCAAGGCCCTCCACGAACGCGGGAAATGGCTGGGGGTGTGCGGCGGTATCGCCTCCGATCCGCAGGCGGTGCCGGTCCTCGTCGGCCTCGGGGTCGACGAGCTGAGTTGCTCCATCCCCGCGATCCCCTCGGTCAAGGCGGCCGTGCGCGCCTACGACCTGTCCACCTGTCGCGCGTTGGCGGAGAAGGCCGTCAACTGCGCCACCCCCGCCGAGGTCCGGGCCCTGGTTCCCGTCGACGAATTCTGAGAGGCCAACATGAGTACTGCATCCGAGATCGTGGCCGCCCTCGGCGGACCCGAGAACATCCAGTCCCTGACCCACTGCGCCACACGGCTGCGTTTTGAACTGGTCGACGCCTCCGGGATCGAAACGGGGACGGTCGAATCCATCAAGGGCGTCATGGGGGCGGTTCCCCAGTCGGGAGATCGCTACCAGGTCATCATCGGCGGCGCCGTTGCCACCGTGTTCAACGAGATCAACGCTCTTCCCGAGATGAGCTCCCGCAAACCCATGAGCGATGCGGACGTCAAGGCGGCGGCCCGGTCCAAGGCGCGGGGCAAGGTGGCCTGGCTCGACAACTTCTTCGAGTACCTGTCGGACAGCTTCCGTCCGCTGCTCGGTGTGCTGCTCGGGGCGTCGCTGATCCTCGCCTTCGCGGCCGTGCTGGACGCCTTCGGGGTTTTCGACTTCCAGTCCGAGACCAAGGCCGCCCCGTGGGTTTTCCTCGACGCGATGTGGCGTGGCGTGTTCTACTTCCTGCCCATCGCGGTGGCCTACAACGCATCGAAGAAGCTCGATGTGGACCCGTGGCTCGGCGGGGTCATCATGGGTGCTTTGATGACCCCCAACTTCATCAGCCTCGGCAGCAAGGCCTACACCGAGACCTCGCAGGGCAGCGGCCTCTTCGCGGAGGCACTGAAGTTCGCCGAGACCACCTGCGTGAAGCACCCGGTCCTGGGAACCGAGTCCTGCACCGTGAACATCTTCGGGCTGCCGTTGCAGCTCAACGACTACGGTGGCCAGGTCTTCGTGCCGTTGATCATGGCCGCCGTGCTGGCCTTGGTGTACCGCTTCTGGAAACGGGTCTTCCCGGAGAACGTCCAGATGGTTTTCGTCCCGTTCTTCTCCATGATCATCATGATCCCGCTCACCGCCTTCCTGCTCGGCCCCATCGGTATCTGGGCCGGCTCCGGCATCGGTAGCGGCCTGTCCTGGCTGAACGGAAACGCTCCCATCGTCTTCGCCATCCTGATCCCGATGATCTACCCGTTCCTCGTGCCGCTCGGGCTCCACTGGCCGCTGAACGCCCTGATGCTGCTCAACCTCACGCCCCCCGATCGAGGCGGTCTTGGCTACGACTTCATCCAGGGCCCCATGGGTGTGTGGAACTTCGCCTGCTTCGGCGCGACCGCCGCCGTGCTGGTGCTTGCCTTCCGCGACAAGGACGCCACGATGAAGCAGACCGCATCCGGTGCTCTCATCGCGGGCCTGTTCGGCGGTATCTCCGAACCCAGCCTCTACGGCATCCACCTGCGCTTCAAGCGCATCTATCCGCGCATGCTGATCGGTTGTTTCGTGGGTGGCGTCACGATCGGTCTGCTGAGCACCTTCTTCACGGAGGGAGACATCAGGGGTGTCACCACCGGCGCCTTCGCGTTCACATCGCTGCTGACCATCCCGGTGTTCAACCCGATGTGGATCTACGCCATCTCCGTGGTGGTTTCCTTCACCGTTGCCATGCTCGCGGTCCTGATCTCCGACTACCGCACCCCCGAGGAGAAGGCCGCAGCGCGTCGCGCCGCCGAGCCCGCGGAGGCCGCGGTCGAACCGCGCGTGATCGTCGTCGGTGATGTCGAGACCAACCAGGCCAAGCAGTGGGTCGCCGCACTTGGCGGGGAGGACAACGTGCGTTCCGTCGAGGCCATCGCCGAGACCCGGGTGCGGGTCGAGATCGCCGATGACTCCAAGGTCGATGTCGACGCCCTGAAACGGGCCGGGCTGGCCGCCGCGGTCAAGGTCGGCGACGGGGTCTGGCACCTCGTGGCCGGCCTGGAAGCGGCCCAGTACGCGGAGGGAATGCGCCGGCGGGTGGCTGCCGCCGTGAGCTGACTCCTCCTTCCTGCGAGGCCCCCGGAAAGCCCCGGGGGCCTCGTGCTGTTCCGGGGATCGGTTCCCCGGGCGTCCTGGCGATACCGGCGGGGGTTTGGCGGTGATCCCTCGGCAGGCTAGTCTGCCTTTCGGTCATCGTTTCCACTCGGAGTGAAGATCTGAGGAGGGGAAGGGAAACGAAGGCTTTTGTGGACCCGGGTGGGTCCTTCGTACAAGGAAAGGCAGAACCTTGCGAAGTAGAAAGCTACTAGCCGCTGTGGGTGCCCTGGCGCTCGTTCTCCCGGTGTCCACGGCCACCGCGGATGAAACGAGCAACGAGGGTGGCCTGGCAAACCTGATCGCCAAGGCCCAGGGTGGGGAGATCCAGTCCGGTGCGGTCGAGGAACTCCTCGGTGTCGGCGGCAAAGTCACCGTCATGGTGGAACTCAAGGACGATCCCGTTGCCGTGGTCAAGGCGGAGAAGGGCGAGCTCAGCTCCTCCCAGGAGGAGAAGATCGAGAGCGAGCTGTCGGGTGTCCAGGACAAGGTCGCCACAACCATCGAGGCCAAGGGGGGTGTTGTCGAGAGCAAGATGCAGTCCGCCATCAACGGTATGCGCGTGACCATCGACAGCAGCGAACTGAAGAACCTCGAATCCCTCCCTGAGGTCAAGGCCATTCATTCCGTCCCCACCTACGAGCGCAGCAACGTTCACGGGGTCCCGGTGATCGGAGCGCCGAAGGTGTGGGAGGGGGCCGGTGGCGCCACCGGATACACCGGTGAGGGCGTCAAGGTTGCCGTCATCGACACCGGTATCGACTACACCCACGCAACTTTCGGTGGCCCGGGAACCACCGAGGCGTTCAACGAACAGTCCGCCGCCAAAACCCCCAACCCGGCTTGGTTCGGCCCCAACGCCCCGAGCGTCAAGGGCGGGGTGGACCTCGTCGGTGACGACTACGACGGCACCAACACCCCCGTGAAGGACGACAACCCCATCGACTGCGCCCAGGCCGGGCACGGCACCCATGTCGCCGGCACCGTCGGCGGCGCCGGGGTTCTCGCCGACGGCAAGACCTACACCGGTGCCTACGACCAGAAGACCCACGAGAACGAGTTCAAGGTGGGGCCCGGCGTCGCACCCAAGGCCGAGCTCTACGCGGTTCGCGTCTTCGGTTGCAAGGGGGCCACGAACCTCACCACGGAAGCCATTGACTGGGCCGTGAAGAACAAGATGGACGTGATCAACATGTCGCTTGGTTCGCCCTACGGCAAGCGCACCAACGCCGATGCGGTCGCCGCCTCCAACGCCGTCGCTGCGGGTGTCGTCGTGCTGGCCGCGGCCGGCAACTACGGTTCGCAGCCCTACATGACGGGTTCGCCCGCCTCCGGTGCCGGGGTCATCTCCGTCGCCGCCAGCGACCCCACGGAGAACTACCCGGGTGCCCAGCTCACCGTTGATGGCAAGACCATTCAGGCCATGAACACCAATGACGCGAAACTTCCCGCCGGCGTTCCCGTGCACGTGCTGAAGGACGCCACGGGCAAGGTTTCCCTCGGCTGCGTCGACTCCGACTACGCCAATGTGCCGGAGGGCTCCATCGTGATCACCGCGCGGGGTCAGTGTGCCCGCGTGGCCCGCGCCGTTCTTGGGCAGAAACACAAGGCGGCGGCCGTGGTCATGATCAACTCCACCGATGACTACTCCGGTTTCGAGGGGAAGATCACCAGCAACCCGACCACCGGGGAGCAGCTGGATGTGACGATCCCATTCCTCAGCGTAAAACAATCTGACGGCGCAACCCTGGTGGCTGCCGAGGGCAAGCAGGTGACCTTCGCCCCGAACACGATCCCCAACGCGAATTTCACCAAGTACGGTGACTTCACTTCCGCCGGTCCTCTCAGCGGCGATTCCGCCCTGCGCCCCAGCCTGGTGGCCCCCGGTGTGTCCATTTCCTCGGCCCATGTGGGTTCCGGGACCGAAGCCAGCGTCCTGTCCGGCACCTCCATGGCCACTCCGCACGCGGCGGGTGTCGCGGCCCTCACCAAACAGGCCCACCCCTCCTGGGACTCCCAGGAAATCTCGGCGGCGATCGTCTCGACGGCCGATGCCTCCAAGGTGGGTGACTATGGACCCACTCGTGGCGGCAGCCTGGTGGATCCGGTGGACTCCACCTCCACCCAGGTCTTCGCTTACGGTGACTCCACCGAACTGAAGGACAAGAGCGTCCGTGACTCCCTGCTCAGCTTCGGCTACCAGGAATCCAACAGCTCCTTCGAGGGGACCAAGACGATCACCCTCGTGAACAAAGGGAACTCGGAGGTCACCTTCAACGGGGAGATCAAAGCCTCGAGCCAGAGCCTGCCCGCCCAGGTGAAACTCAGCAACACCAAGGTCACCGTCCCCGCGGGCGGCACGGCCGATGTCAAGGTGACCCTCAGCCTGAAGGCCTCGGATGTTCCGAGCAGCATCAAGACCAAGGACTCCCAGAACTTCTACGAAGCCTCGGGCAACGTGCAGTTCACCTCGGGTGACAAGACGCTGAACGTTCCTTACCTGATGGTTCCCCGTGCCACCACCAAGGTGACCGGCGAGATCAGCTCCGATTCCTCCAAGATCACCTTCCAGAACCAGGATGGCGCCTACGCGGCCAACGGTTTCCTGTTCGACTGGAGCGCCACCGACCCGAAGGGCGACCTCCCGGCCGGAGTCGATCCCGAAGCGAGCGACGGCGTTGACATCGCCAACGTCGGTGTCGCGACCACCACGATCAACGGCGAGAAGGCGCTGGTCTTCGCGGTCAACAGCCACACGCGCCACTCGAACGCGGCCGCCAACAGCTACCAGATCCCGATCGACAACAACAACGACGGCAAGCCGGATTACATCGTGTTCAGCGCGGACTCCGGGAAGACGCGTTCGGACTACTACGACGGCGTTTCCGAAGTGTTCATCTACGACACGGTCTCGAAGAACACCGTTGGGGCAGGGACCTACGCCGTGGCGCCCAGCGACTCCAGCACCGTGCTCCTCGCGGTCAAGGCGTCCGGTGTCGGCGTGACCGGCAAGTTCCACTACGAGCTCACCTCCCTCAGCATCAGGGATGACAACCTGAAGGACAGCATCGAGGGCAAGCTCACCTACGATCCGGAAAACCGTCCCTTCAACGACGGCCAGGCCTTCCAGGTGCCGGCCAGCGGGGCGAAGGAAGTTGCCGTCTCGTACAACAAGGCCGCGGCCGATGACCAGAAGTCGCTGGGCTGGATGGCAGTGGTCCTCGACAACGATCAGGGAACCCCTGAGGCGGTCACGGGTGCGTTGACCGGTGGTGGAACCACCCCGACTGTGCCTCCCACGAATCCGGCCCCGACGGTGACCCCCACGAATCCGGCCCCCACGGGCTCGGCCTCCCCGGGTGACCCGAGCGCTCCGGTTTCACCCATCCCGACCAGCAGCACGCCTAGGACTCCGCTCAAGCCGGGCCTGCCCAGGACGGGCGACCTGGTGTGACGGTTCTGATCTGAACCGGACCTGAAACAAAAGGGATGGCCCCCGCCGATGCGGGGGCCATCCCTTTTTGTTTTTCCAAACAACCCGATCGGTGGGATCGCCGGTCTCAGATGTCCGTGGGAGACGCAGTGGGATCACCAGTGAAGTTCATGCTGTTCTCGCACAGCGTCGGGGAGGAATCCGTCCCGAAGCGGTAATCGTAGGTTTTGTCCCCGACCTTGACCACAACCTGCCAGCCCTCCACCTGGGCCTGGGTGTAGTTGGCACCGGGAAGCGGGCAGCCCAGCGCGCCGGTGTTCCAGGTCTTCCGGTGGGCCTCCACCAGCGTCGCATCGGAACCGCCCACGCCACGCCCGTCCAGGTCGGCCCGGATGGCCTCCATGTGGGTTTCGGGCGGAGCCACCGTGTCCGTGGTGCTGGGCATCTCAGTGGGGGCGGTGGCTATGGGGAAACCGGTGGGAGACTTTTCAGTTCCCGGATCCCCGGGCTCGGCAGGAGTGTCCGCGGCGCAAGCGGCCAAGGACACGGTGAGTAGTATGCCGGCGATTCCGACCAATGGCTTCAACATGTAGCAAGTTTACCCGGGGACGTGATGGCATCGAATGCCCGGTGTGCGGGCCTGAGAGCTCAAATCCTGCGCAAACTTTGGTGGGTCCTCACGGGAAACCGCTAAGGTTGGGTGCGGACGAGGTAGACCCGTCGCAACGATCAAGGGAGATAAACGCGAATGAGCGAGAAACGCTACATCTACGACCTCTCGGAGGGTGACGCGACCATGCGTAACCTGCTCGGGGGAAAGGGGGCGGGCGTCGCTGAGATGGCCCGGGTCGGGGTCCCTGTCCCCGACGCCTTCACCGTCACCACGACGGCCTGCGTGGAAACCATGGACCGGGGCGGCGAGTGGCCCGACGGCCTGGCGGACGAGATCAACGCGGGTCTGGCCCGGTTGGAGGAACGCACGGGACGCAAACTCGGCGGCTCCGAGAATCCGCTGCTGATCTCGGTGCGTTCCGGTGCGGTGTTCTCGATGCCCGGCATGATGGACACCATCCTCAACCTCGGTATCTCGGATGAGTCCGTGGTGGCCATCGCCGAGGAATCCGGCAACGAACGTTTCGCGTGGGACTGCTACCGCCGCTTCATCCAGATGTATGGCGAAGTGGTCGAGGGTGTCCCGGCCTACGCCTACGAGGACGCACTGACCGAACTGAAACGCAAGCGCGGTGTTGAACTCGACACCGACCTGGGGCCCGCGGACCTGAAGGAACTGGTCGCCACCTTCAAGGAGATCAGCAACGAGCACCTGGGCGGCGAATGGACCTCCGACCCCGTCGAACAGCTGCACCGGGCCGTGAACGCAGTGTTCCGTTCCTGGCAGAATCCCCGCGCCGAGGTGTACCGCCGCGCCAACAACATTCCCTCCGACCTCGGCACCGCCGTCAACATCATGCAGATGGTCTTCGGCAACCGCGGCGACGACTCCGCCACCGGCGTGTGTTTCACCCGCAACCCCTCGACGGGCGCCAAAGAACTCTACGGTGAGTTCCTCGTCAACGCCCAGGGCGAGGACGTGGTGGCCGGAATCCGCACCCCGCGGCCGCTCGAGGAGATGCGCGAGGTGCTGCCCGAGGCCTACGACGAGCTCATCGAAACGATGCGCCGTATGGAGGACCACTACCGCGACATGCAGGACATGGAATTCACCATCGAGAACGGCAAGCTGTTCCTGCTGCAGACCCGCAACGGCAAACGCACCGCGGCTGCCGCGCTGAAGATGGCCTCCGACCTGGTGGACGAGGGCGTCATCACCAAGGAGGAAGCGCTGCTGCGCATCGCACCGGACCAGCTGGATCAGCTGCTGCACCCCGCCATTGACCCGTCACACGGTGAGCAACCCATCGCCAAGGGCCTTCCCGCATCCCCGGGGGCCGCGGTCGGCGAGGTGGTCTTCGACGCCGACACCGCCGCCGAGCGCGGCGAACGTGGCGAAGCGGTGGTGCTGGTTCGCTACGAAACCACCCCCGACGACATTCACGGCGTGATCGTCGCCCAGGGCGTGCTCACGGCCCACGGCGGCATGACCTCCCACGCGGCCGTGGTGGCGCGTGGCATGGGTAAACCCTGCGTCGCGGGTGCCTCCGGCATCCACATCGACGTGAAGGGCCGCACCCTCACCGTCGGCGACCGGGTCATCAAGGAGGGTGAGGTCATCACCCTCGATGGTTCCACGGGCGACGTGTTCGGGCAGGAGATCAAACTGATCCCGCCGCGCATCAACGAGGACTTCCAGCGCGTGGTCTCGTGGGCCGATGAGGTCCGTGAACTCGGGGTGCGCGCGAACGCCGACAACTTCGAGGACGCATCCAAGGCCCGCGAACTGGGCGCCGAGGGCATCGGGCTGTGCCGCACCGAACACATGTTCATGGCCGCCGACCGGCTGCCCGCGGTGCGTCGCATGATCCTGGCGGAAACCCACGAGGCCCGCGCGGATGCGCTCGACGAGATCCTGCCGATGCAGCAGGCCGACTTCGAGGGCATCTTCACCGCGATGAAGGGGCTTCCCGTCACCGTCCGGCTCCTCGACCCGCCGCTGCACGAGTTCCTGCCGAACCTGGTGGAGCAGTCGCTGCTGGTGCAGCGCCTCGAACTGACCGGCGGCGACGCCTCCGAGCTGGAGGCCGCGCGTGCCACCCTCGCCCAGGTCAAGCGCCTCCATGAGCTCAACCCGATGCTCGGCACCCGGGGCTGCCGTCTGGCGATGCTCTACCCGGAGATCCCGGCCATGCAGACCCGCGCCATCATCCGTGCCGCCCTGGCGGTGCTGGAACGTGAGGGCGAGACGGTCGGTGTGGAGATCATGGTTCCCCTGGTGGCCCTGTCGAAGGAGCTGGAGATCCAGCGCGAGATCGTGGAGAGGACGGTCGCCGAGGAGTTGAAGGCCGCCGGCAAGGAACTGGAGGTGGCGATCGGCACCATGATCGAGCTGCCGCGCGCCGCCCTGGTGGCGGACCAGATCGCCGAGCACGCCGACTTCTTCAGCTTCGGCACCAACGACCTCACCCAGACCGGCATCGGCATCAGCCGCGACGACGCCGAGAACGGTTTCCTCACCCAGTACGTCACGAGCCAGGTGCTGGAACGCAACCCGTTCGAATCCATCGACGTGGCCGGCGTTGGTCAGCTGGTCGAGATCGGTGTCGCGAAGGGACACTCCGTCAAACCGAACCTGAAGACCGGCGTCTGCGGCGAGCACGGCGGTGATCCGGATTCGGTGGAGTTCTTCCAGTCCGTCGGCCTGGACTACGTCTCCTGCTCCCCGTACCGGGTGCCCATCGCCCGTTTCGCAGCCGCCAAGGCGGTGCTGAAACAGCGCGAGGACTGAACCGGACCAAAGGAGGGCCGGGCCCGCACCGGGCCCGGCCCTCCCGTCGTTTCCAAAACTGGGCGCAAATGACGGGAAAGGGTGTCACACTTCGGTTCTATCCTGCAATACATGAGGCATCACTACCTGATGAAACCGTTTCGAAACTGGGGCGGCGGAGGCAGGAAATCTCCAAGGAGGCGTCGATGAAGACGAAGTACAAGCTGGTCTCGGCTTTTGCGAGCAGTCTCATGGCAGTGGGTCTTGTGGCACCCGCGGCTGCTGCCATCACCATCTCGGCGGGCGGAGGCACGTGGAGCTACGGGATCACCTACTACAATGGGAAGCAGGCTACTGTCTATTCTCATTACTATCACGGATCGGTTTTCCATCGGGCTAGCACGATCAACGGCTATCAGGAATACAGTTGTCGCACTGCTGGTAAAGGGGGATGGGCGAGGACTGCGCAGCGTGCGCATCCGGAGAAGGCTGATCACGCCTACTGGTCGAAGAATGAACGGTGCTATTGATGACCGCGGGTGAAGGGCTCACGCCTTGCTGAACTTCTTGGCGAGGTGTCTGCTGGTCGCGTCGTGGATCGTGGCCTTGGTTCTCACCGCTCTCACGGTGGAGTCGCGCAGCAGTGCGTTGCCCCTCACCAGTGACGAGACGATTGCCGTCAGGGAGTGGCCGGGGGATCGGAGCACCGTCGATCTGCGGCGCGACATCAGCGCCTTCGCCGTCACGCGCAACGTCGTGGTAGGGCAGATCGAGCCGGCGGTGCAGGACAATCGCGGGGCGCGGGTCATCCACATCACCGGGCCGGGGGCGGACGAGATCATCGCCCGCCAGCCCAGGGTGGATTTCGGGGATTCGATGCGCACCGGTTTCGCGGCCATGAACGGTATCGAGCATCACAGTCCCGTCGGGGACTGGCTCGTCCTGGGGCGGCAGGAGGCCGCGCCCGCCTTGGCGGACGTGTTGCGTTCGATGGGGGCCGAGGTGGAATCGGAAACGCTGCCCCGCTGGCCCTCACCCAGGAGACCGGAGCCATCCGAGATGGTCACGGGGCTCATGCTGGCCTCGGTTGCGGCCGCTCTCGTGATCTCGCGGACCAGACGCCACGCCATCTCCCGGCTCCACGGCGGCTCGGTCCTCGGTGCCGCGCTCAAGGAAGTCGTTCCCCTGGGGGCTGTCTGGTTCGCATCGGGTGTGCTCACCCTGGCTGCCGGCGGGCTCTGGGCGGTCCTCACCCAGGAGGGGGTGGGGCTGTGGGAGTGGCTGGCCCACGCCGGGGCCCTGGGAATGATTTTCCTGGGGTTCACCGCGTCTGGGGCTCTGCTGACGCTGGGAGCCGTGTGGAGCGTCGAGCTGGTCCGGGCCCTCAAGGGCGAGTTGCCGGCGCGGGGCATCATCGTCGCATCCTGGCTGATGCGAGCCGGGGCGGTGGTGTTGGCTCTCGGTGCCTTGAACCAGTGCCTGTCGCTGGCCACCGCATCGGCCAACAGAAACCAGTCCTTGGAAACCATGCGGGCCGTTCCCGGGGCGCACCTGCTCCTCATGGGTGGGGCCTATTCAAATGAGGCACAGAACGCCATGGGAAAGGTGATGGGTCCATGGCTGCAACAGCAGGCGCGGGCCGGGCGATTGCTGCTGGCCGACCCCGTGGATGGTGACTCCGGGAGTTTCCTGTTCATCAACCAGCGCTACCTGGATGCGAACCCCATCCGCCTGAGCGACGGCCGCGATGCGCGCGACGTGGTGGACCCCCAAGGAGTGACGGTGCTCATTCCCGAAAATCGATGGGAGGAGCGGGAGACCATCCTGCCGGAGGCCCGCGAACAGGCGGAGTTCAAAGCGGGAGACCAACGCGGGTTCCCGATGGGCTCCTTCATGATGCCGAGCGGTGTGGAACTCCCCCTGTTCGGTATTCCGAGTGAGGTTGCCGGAGGTGGCTCCGGTGAACCGGAGACCACGCGAATACAGGACGCCATCGTGCTGGTGACACCTCCCGAGCTGTTCACCGACCACGTGTCCGCCGCATCCCGGGGCAGGGCCCTGCTCTTCGACGCCGATGCGCTCGTCCAACAGGTCGAGGCGGATCCCCGGCTCGCAGGTTACGTCACGAGCATCACCCCGGTTGAGACGCGGGCCGCGCACCATGCAGCGGATGCACTGACCCAGCTGCGGATCGCGGTGTTCGAGGCGGCCGTGGCATTCGTGATCGCGCTGGTGGCGGGGCTGTCCCTCGTGGTGTCCCACGGCAAGCTGCGCGGGCAACGCATTTTCGTGCGCCACCTGCACGGCGGAAACCCCCTCGCCTCCTACCGGCTGCTGCTGGCCCTGGAGGTGGTTCTCGCCCTGGGGGTGCTCGTGTGGATCCCGTGGCAGATCCTGCAGCTGCGGTCCGAACACGACGCCATGCTGGCCATGGGCGGCGGGCTCGGGGCGGCGCCCGGGCTGCGGGCGGTCGACCTGCTGCCGGGGCTGCTCGTGGTTCTGGTCGTCTCGGGTGGGATGTGTGGAACCCTGTGCTGGGTTCACCGGCGGATCATCAAGATGGGAATCAGTGAGGCGTGATGTTGAATATCAGCGGGCTGAGCAAGTCTTTCGGAGCTCGTGTGTTGTGGAGCGATTTGGACGTGGCCGTGGGTTCCGGGACGATGACCGCGCTTACCGGGATCAGCGGGGCAGGTAAGAGTACTCTCCTCAACTGCATTGGGCTCTTGGAAACCCCGGACTTGGGTTCCATCCTGTTCGAAGGGCGGGATATTCTTCGTTTGTCCGGTGGGGAGGTTCGGCGATTCCGTAGGGAGATTTTGGGATATTTGTTCCAGAACTACGCTTTGGTGGAGGATTCGACGGTGCTAGAGAACCTTGAGATGGCGCTAGGACGACGTAGAGCGCGCGAATCATTGAGTGACCTGATGGGCCAAGTGGGATTGGAAGGCCGCGAGAACAGCCGGGTCTCCACTTTGTCGGGCGGTGAGCAGCAGCGAGTCGCGTTGGCGCGGGTGATCGGGAAAACAGCGAAGTTGATCCTAGCGGATGAACCAACCGGGGCCCTCGACTCCGAGAACTCGGAGGCGGTGGTCGGGCATCTGCGACGACTGGCGAAGGGCGGGGCGACGGTCCTCGTCGCCACCCACGACCGGGCCGTCTGGGAAACCTGCGACCAGGTGATCCGTTTGGGGTAAGGGCAGACGTGGCGCAATAAACTTGGGACTTCTAGGAGGGGCAATGGAAGCCGAGATTTGCCAGGAGACATGTGTCGAGGAGTCGTTTAATATCTTATACGAACGCTGGAAACCGTGCGTTTGTAGATGGGCTTCACGGTGGGTTCCTCGCTCGGAAGTGGAAGATGTTGTTGCTGAGGTTTTTATCGTTCTGTGGGAGCGGATGGAGGTTAAGGAAGAAGGATTCTCGCCAAGGCTTTCTTGGGTATATGTTGTTCTCAGAAACAAGATAGGTGATAGAATTCGCCGTAGTTGCTCTAGCGTTGCATTTGATGAGTCTGTTCATGGAGTGTCTTGTGCAGATTTCCAGAAGTTGGTGGTGAGAAGGCGTGTGGTTGCTGAGGCTTTGCGGAAATTAAGCTCAGTGGATCGCGAGATTCTGCAAATCACATACTGGAAAAACTTGGACAGCGCAACTGCCGCGAAGCTGATGGGGCTTTCGTCTGCTGCCTTCCGGAAGCGTTTGAGCAGGGCGCGCTCGCGAGCAGCAATGCTGATTCTTGGTGAAGAGTGAAGACGGCGTCATAGGGGCGTAGCAATAGTGTTTATCAGGGAGGGGGTTGTTGGTGTGGCGTATGTCGCACGATTGCGGGACCGAGCGGTTATTGCAAAGGAGCTGGAAGAAAAGATACTTGTTTCGGTGGATCACAGGATCGGGTCGTGTGGATTGGTGCCAGTGGTCTGCGTGGCATGTGGCAGGAAGTGCTGATGACGGTCGCTGCTGGTGCAGCGCCTCGAACTGACCGGCGGCGACGCCTCCGAGCTGGAGGTCGCCCGCGCCACCCTCGCCCAGGTCAAGCGCCTCCACGAGCTCAACCCGATGCTCGGCGCCCGCGGCTGCTGTTTGGCGATGCTCTACCCGGAGATCCCGGCTATGCAGACCCGAGCCATCATCCAGGCCGCCAAGGCGGTGCTGAAACAGCGCGAGGGCTGACCTCCTCGGAAGGTGTGTCCCGGTTCCGGAAAGGGCCGGGACACATCGTTTTCACGAGGTGCGGAATCTGAAGAGGTTCCCCGGGTCTCTCCGACGCGGCTCGGTTTCAACCGGTTCGAGGGATCCCTACCCGCGGGACTCTCTTTCTTCGAGGGTGAGACGGCAGGTGAGATATTCGTGGCCGTCGTCATCCGAGGCGGTCAGCACCAGCAGGTCCATGTCGTAGACCTCGCTGAGGTTCTCCCTCGTCAGCACGGCCTCGCTCGGACCGGAGGCGAAGAAACGGCCGTCCTTCATCAATGCGGTGCGTGACGGGTAGTGGAACGCCTGATCGGGCATGTGGGTGATCATCACCACCGCCTTGCCCTGCTCGTGGGCAAGGGTGTGGGCGGTTGAGATCACGGTGGTGGCGTTTCGGTAGTCGAGGTGGCTGGTCGGTTCGTCCATCATCACCACCTCGGTGCGTCGCCCATGGTCAGCAGGTTCAGCCGCCACGAGACGATCATGACCACCACCAGCCCCGCCAGGATGACGGGGGCCGCGAAGGCCAGGTTGTCCCAGCGCATCCCGGACAGGGAACCCGTCAGCCAGAAGGTGATGGCCGGCAGGTCGCTCTCGGGATCCGCCAGGTATTTCATGGTCGAGACCCCGGCGTTGAAGATCGAGCTGACCACCACCCCGGAAAGCACCAGCATGATCGTCGGGGTCATGCCCCGCACCTGCCGTGGGTTCCGTGTAGGAGCGGCTACAGGGTCCAGGCCTCCAGGGAGTGGCTGCGTTCCCAGAACAGCTCCTCGTAGCGGGTGGCGTCTGCGAAGGTGTCGAGCATGACCGTTCTCGTCGCGTCGTCGGTGGCCTCGGCCGCCTCGTCGAGCAACTCGATGGCCACCGCGGTGGTTTCCTGGAAGGCCGGGTCGGCGTAGGTCGCCACCCAGGTTCCGTAGGGATGGTTCTCCACCGCCTCGGCCCGCCTGGCCAGGTCCAGGCCCACCTGCGCGTAGACCCAGTAGCAGGGCAGCACCGCCGCCACCCCGACCGGGTAGGGGTCGTAGGCGACCGCGGTCTGGATGAAATTCACATAGCCGCGGGTGGTGGGGGAGGGGGCCGTCGCGTGCGGGGCGGAGCGCAGCAGCGGGTCGTTCAACAGGGCGTCGTGCATCAGCGTCTCGGCCGCGACGGCCTCCCCGGCGCTCCGCGCCCAGAAGGACCGGGCCCTCGCGTGTGGGGCCCGGGCGGCCAGCAGCGCCAGGGCCCGGGAGTAGCCGCGCAGGTAGAAGTCGTCCTGCACGATGTACTCGACGAAACGACGCGGCTCCAGGGTGCCGTCAGCCAGCTGGGTGAGCAGCGGCAGCCGGTCGATGCGACCGCGGATCTCGGTGATGCGTTCCCAGGCCAGGGCGCTGAACTCCCGTGTCTGCCAGGTCATGCCTGCACTCCTTCGAGGTTGATCAGGTGGTTGACCGGACCGTGCCCGGTCCCGGGGGAGCGGCTGAGCCGCCAACCGGCCCCCGCGAGGATGGCGCGGTGCAGGAAATCGCGGGCCTCCTCCACCACCCGCTCCGGGACGATGTCGCCCGGCGCGATTCCGGCGCGCGCCGCGCCGGCGGCAATCGCGGAACTGAGGGTGCAGCCGGTACCGTGGGTGTTACGGGTGTCCACGCGGGCACTGGTGAACCGGGCGGTCCCGTTCAACGTGACCAGGAGATCGGTCAGCTCCTCACCGGCCAGGTGACCGCCCTTGGCCAGGACCGCGTGGGCGCCCGCCGCGACGAGGTCCTCCGCCTGCGCCTGGAGTTCCGTGATGTCGCCCGCGGGTGAGGAACCCGCCAGCACCGCCGTCTCCGGGACGTTCGGGGTGACCAGGTCGGCCAGCGGCAGCAGCCGGGTGCGAACCACCTCCACCGCTTCGTCCGCCAGGAGTCTGTCTCCCGAGGTCGCCACCATCACGGGATCGAGGACCAGGAAACCGAAGTCCGCCCGGCGTGCGGTAATCAGGTCCGCCACCGCCTCCGCGATCCCCGCGTTCGTGAGCATCCCGAGCTTGGTGGCGTGCACCTCGATGTCGTCGAGGACCGCCTCCACCTGCGCGACGACGAATCCCGGGTCGACGGGGGAAGCGGCCCGCACCCCCTGGGTGTTTTGAACCGTCAGGCCGGCCAGCGCGGCCATGCCGTGCACCCCGAGGGCGGCGAAGGTTTTCAGGTCGGCCTGGATTCCGGCGCCGCCACTCGGGTCGGAGCCCGCCACGGAAAGTGCGGTTCTCGGTGTCATGGTTTCTCCCAGATTTCTCTCAGCCGGGCCGCGGCCTCGCGGGGACGGGCGGCCGCCGCGATCGCGGACACCACGCAGATGCCGTCCACCCCGGTTGCGATGACCTCGGCGGCGTTGGTGGTGTTGATCCCCCCGATGGCCACCGCGGGCAGGCCCGCGGGTCGGGCGGCGAGCAACTCCCGGACCCCTTCGAGCCCCAGCGCCGGGGCGGTGTCGGTCTTGGTGCTGGTGTTCCAGACCGGGGACAGGCCGATCACGTCGGCACATCCGCCCGCTGCCACGGCATCCAGCTCGGCCCGGGAACTGACGGAGATCCCCAGCAGCCGGTCTGGTCCGAGCGCCTCGCGGACCACCGCGGGGTCGCCGTCGGACTGCCCGATGTGCAGGTGGGTTCCCAGCTCGACCGCGATCCTAAGACGGTCGTTGACGAACAGCTCCGCCCCGGCCGCACCCTTGGCCACGGCGGATTCGATGGCTTCCCGGCAGGCGAACACGCCCTTTCGGAAGGTGTCGTCGTCGGCCTGCTTGTCACGGAACTGGACCACCGTCGCCCCGCCCAGCACGGCCTGCTCCACGGTGTGGGCCACGCGGTCGCGACCACCGGACAGGTCGGGGTCGGTGACGTAGTAGAGCCGCCAGTCGACCCGCATCAGGCCTCCTCGACGGTGACCAGGGAGGCGACCTCATCGGGGGTCAGCGCGTACAGGGCGTCGCGCCAGGCGATCTCGAAACTGGCCGGGCCCTTCGCTTCGCGGCCCGCCACGGTGCCCGCGGCCGCGAACAGGGCGTGGGCGGCGACGACCGCGTCGTGCGGGCAGGGATGCTCCCGGGTGGCGCCGAGCGCCGCCGCGACCAACGCGCCGAGCGAACAGCCCGTGCCGATCACCAGCGGCATCAACGGGTCACCGCCGTGGACGCGCGTGGTCCGCGATGTACTGACCACCACGTCGACCTCCCCGGAGATCGCCACGACGGTCCCGTGCCCGTCGGCCAGTTCCCGCGCCACCCCCACCGCGGCCTCGACGGGGTCGGTGGAGTCCACTCCCCGACCCCCGGCGCTGGCGCCCGCCAGACCCAGGATCTCGGACGCGTTGCCCCGGATCGCGGCGGGGGAGAGGTCCAGCAGCTCGCGGGCCAGGGCGGTCCGCGCCGGCAGCGCACCGACCGCGACCGGGTCGAGCACCCACGGGGTGCCCGCCTCGTGGGCTGACCTGGCGGCGGTCCGCTGGGCCGTGTGCTGCTCCGAGGAGCCGTTGCCGACGTTGATCAGCACCGCCGAGGCGATCCCGGCGAAGATCCCCGCCTCCTCCGGGAGGTCGATCATCGCGGGCGCGGCTCCGGCGGCCAGCAGGACGTTGGCGGTGATCTGCGGCACCACGGTGTTGGTCAGGCAGTGGACCAGCGGGGTCGTGGCACGGAGGTGGGTGAGGACGGACGCGATGTTCATGGCGCTCCCTTCGTCAGTGCGAACTGCATCAGGTTCGACGAGTTTGATCTCAGCCCCTTGCGGTGGGGCACCCCGGCGTTCTGGAAGGTTAGCAGGAGTTTCCGAACGGGTCGCGGCGTGACCAATTTCGACCGCCGGGGTTCACAAAACACCCCTCGCTAACTAAGGTTTGCCTCAAGTACCTGGACGATGTGTCGCCACTTTGTGGTGCCGTCCGGGGTCGCACTCCGGACTATGAAAGGCAGAACTGTGCGACGTAGCAGACTATTGGCCATGATCGGGGTGTTGGCTCTCATCACCCCGGTGGCAATGGCCTCGGCCGACGAGACAGCTGATCCGCAGAACATATCCGATCTGATCAAGCCGGCCCCGAAGGCCGAGATTCCCGCTGA
Source organism: uncultured Propionibacteriaceae bacterium (assembly GCA_937965785.1). Taxonomy (GTDB): domain Bacteria; phylum Actinomycetota; class Actinomycetes; order Propionibacteriales; family Propionibacteriaceae; genus Arachnia. The sequence goes on from CALCKT010000048.1 coordinate 17,297, forward strand.
AACCGCCAAGGAGATCCTCAAGGAGCAGGGTCCGGTCACGGTGATGGTGGAGCTCAAGGAGGATCCCGTTGCGGTCGTCAAGGCGCGCAAAGGGGGTTCCCTGAGCGAGAGCGAGGAAAAGCAGATACAGGACGATCTCGACGAGGCCCAGAAGAAGGTGGCCGCGCAGGTGGTCGTCCTGGGAGGAACCGTCGAGAACCGCCTGCAGTCCGCCTACAACGGCCTGCGGGTGACGATCGACAGTGGCCAGCTGTCCAAGGTCGAGGCAATCGACGGGGTCAAGAGCGTGCAGGCCATTCCCGAGCACGAGCGAAGCAACACCAATGGCGTGCCCTACATCGGCGCCCCGAAGGTCTGGCAGGGTGCGGGCGGCACCGGCTACACCGGCAAGGGCGTCAAGATCGCCATCATCGACAGTGGAGTCGACTACACCCACGCCACCTTCGGTGGGGAAGGCACCCCGGACGCGTTCGTCGCGGCCACCGCGGCCTCTGATCCGAGTTCCCACTACGGCTCCCGCGTCAAGGGTGGACACGACTTCGCGGGCGACTCCTACACCGGGCAGAACACCCCGCAGCCGGACGCCAACCCCATCGACTGCGAGAAGTTCGGGCACGGAACCCACGTGGCGGCCACCGCCGCCGGGTCAGGGGTGACCACTGACGGCGAGACCTACAAGGGTCCCTACGACTCCACCACCCACAACAACGAGTTCCGGGTTGGTCCCGGCGTGGCTCCCGAGGCCGATCTGTACGCGTTGAAGATCTTTGGTTGCGAGGGGCAGAGCAGCCTCACCGCAGATGCCGTCGACTGGGCCGTCAAGAACCACATGGACGTGATCAACCTGTCGCTCGGCTCGCCGTTCGGCAGGGCCACCGACCCCGATGCCGTCGCCGTCTCCAATGCGGTGGCAGCAGGTGTCGTGGTGGTCTCCGCCGCGGGCAACGCCGGTTCGCAGCCCTACCTGACGTCCTCGCCGGGCACCGGCGCAGGGGTGATCTCCGTCGCCGCCAACGATCCCATGGAGAACTACCCGGCCGCGCAGCTCACCATCGACGGCAAGACGATCCAGACCATCAACGTCAACGGCGCCAAACTCCCCCAGAGCGCGAAGCTCCACGTCCTCAGAACCGAGGACAACAAGATCTCGGCCGGCTGCGATCGTGACGAGTACGCCAGTGTTCCGCGCGGGGCCATCGTGGTCACCAGGCGCGGCGACTGCGCCCGTGTGCTGCGCGCCATGAACGCCCAGCGCTGGGGTCTGGCGGGAGCCATCATGATCAACGACAACGATGAGTTTCCTCCCTACGAGGGCCTGATCACCGGCAACCCCGAGACCGGTGAGCAGTGGCGGGTCAACGTTCCGCTGCTCGGGGTGAAGTCCTCCGACACCGAGGCCATCGTCGCCGCCCACGACAAGGAGGTCACCCTGACCGCCAACGAAATCCCCAACAGGGACTACGGCAAACTCGCGGATTTCAGCTCCGCGGGTCCGCGCAGCGGTGACTCGGCCGTGCGCCCGAACGTGACCGCCCCCGGCGTCTCGATCCTGTCGGCGGCAGTCGGTACCGGAAACCTCGGTCGCGCCGACTCGGGTACCTCCATGGCCACCCCGAACGTCACCGGCGTGGCCGCTCTCGCAGTCCAGGCCCACCCGGACTGGAACGCCCAGGAGATCGCGGCCTCTCTGGTCAACACCGCCGATCCCGAGAAGGTCGGCGGATACGACCCCACTCTCGGGGGAGGTCTGATCGACCCCGTTGATGCGGTCGGCGCCTCCGTCGTCGCCTACGGTGACTCCACGGAGGTCAACGGCACCGTGGTGCGTGAGGCTGGGCTCAGCTTCGGGTACGCGGAGTCGTCCACCACCTTCGAGGCCACCCGCAAGGTCACTCTCGTCAACAAGGGAACCGAGGCGGCTCAGTTCACCGTCAGCTCGCAACCGGCCGAGAAGTCGAAGAAGGCCACCATCTCCTTCAGCCAGGAGAAGATCACGGTTCCAGCGGGCGGCAGCGTGGATGTCGACGTCAAGATCACCGTGTCGGCCTCCGACGTGCCCAGCGGAGTCAACAGCCCGAAATCGCCGTGGTTCTACGAGGCCTCCGGCAACCTGAAGTTCACCGGGTCCGACGGCAAGACCCTGACCATGCCCTACCTGCTGGTTCCGCGTTCCCTGTCCAACGTGAAGGCGGCAAACACGCCCACGCCCAAGGGAACCGATGTCACCTTCACCAATGAGGGCGGCGCGGTCGCTGCCTACACCGCGATCTACACGTGGGGTTTGAGCGATCCGGCCGACATCCCGGACGGGGTCGACAGCGGCCAGGACCTGGCCAGCGTCGGAGTGGCGAGCTACGGCGACGAGATGCTCAGGACCGTGAACTTCGCGTTGAACTCCAGCTCGCGGTTCTCCAACCCGGCCCAGCTCATGTACAACGTCGACATCGACAACGACAACGACGGCAAGGCCGACTACCGGATCATCAGCATGGACTCCGGGCTGGTGCGTGCGAAGGACATCAACGGCATCGCCGAGGTGTTCGTGGCGGATCTCTCCGATGGAAAGGTCTACGCATCCGGTTCGATGACCCTCGCCCCGACGGACTCCAGCACCGTGGTGCTGCAGGTGGTCGCCAGTCAGGTCGGCATCAAGGGCAAGTTCAGCTACACCGCCTACGCCACCGATCTCAGGAACGAGGCGGCCGTCGACACCATCGGACAGTGGGCGCAGTACGACCCGACGAACAAGCCCTTCAACGACGGCCAGTTCTTCAAGGTCAACCAGGGCGAGTCGAAGACCTTCAACCTCGAACGCAACGACGCCGCCTACACCGACCAGAAGACGCTCGGATACATGGCGGTGGCCTTCGACAACGCCCAGGGCGTCACGGAGGCCATCACGGGGGAGCTGAACAAGGGCGCCGAGCCCACGGCCTCCCCAACCACCGCACCGACCAGCACCGTGACACCGACCGGAACCGCGTCCCCGACCGGAACCGCGACACCGACGAGCACGGATCCGGGCACGCCGGGCCGGCCCACCAGCAAGACGCCGGTCAGGCCCGGTCTTCCCAGGACGGGTGAAGGTCTCTGACCGATCCCGCCCCAACACGCCGTGGCCCCCGGGAGATCCCGGGGGCCACGCCCTTTTCCCGACCTGTCGGCTGGGTAGGGTGGGTCCCCGCCCGGTGCGCTCACCTGGCGGATGCCGGAGGGCTGCACCGCCCGCGAGGAAGAACTCCTCGAGGATCTGCTCTCCGACTTGAAGGGCGATATCCTGGGCCCGTGACTCAGTTTCAGGGCGGGGCCGTCACGGAGTGGGGAAAAGTCGCCTTCGATGACCTGCCACGGGCCGATCTGGTGCTGGACCGCGTCTATGAGGGCGGGCTCGCCAAGAACGCCGGTGCCGACCCGATAGGAAAACTCGTTCCCGTCGGAAATCAGGGTGGTTTCAGGTTCGCGGGGAGTGTGCGGCGTGGAGATGTGAAATTGATGGTGCTCTACACGGCGGTGTCATAGGGTCGTGGCAACAGTGCTTGTCGGGGAGGGGTTGTTGGTGCGGCGTATGTTGATGATGCAGGATCGGGCAGCGATTGCGAAGGGGCTGCGAGAGGGATGCTCGCTGCGGCGGATCACAGGGTCGGGTCATGGTGGATCGGTGTCGGTGGTATATCGAGAGGGATACGCCGTAACGGTGGGAAGTGTGGGTATCAGCCGGTGTGGCAGCTGATGTGAACACACCTGAAACGCCGGTCCTGGCCAAAGGCCCGCAAAATTCGATGCCGCATCGGGTCCTCAAGGCTCGGGTGTTGGCGGATTTGAAGCGTTCCAGGACACCCCGCCAAATCGTCGGGGGGACCCCAAGGCTGGGGGCTTGTGATGGCAGTCTAGAGAATCTGTGCAGGGGCTTCCCCGGCAGCTGAAGGGAGTAGTTGGTGTCCCATGAGGCCGTCTACACCAGGGTTCTATACCCCCCTACCGGCAAGCAGGATCTGGCCCGTCACAGGAGTCATGTTTGTGTTCGAAGCGCACCAGAGGTCGGCCGCGTCAACCTGGTGGGTGCTGCGCGCCCATCCAGTTCGTGGGGGTGGTCGGCACTGGTTGATCATCCCCTGAGGATGTGGCTGATCGTAGGGCACCTGGGGCACCGGGGAGGTGTGGCCTGATCATCGGGAACCTATGGCACCTCAGCGGCAGCGACCCTGGTAGAGCGCACCACCCGGATCCGTGGATGATTCTGGCTCTACCCGTTGGGGAAGGAACACCTGAGGGTTTGTGTGATGTCTTTGGTCGATCACAACCGACACCATCCCAGATGTGATGCGGGGTTCCTTGACCTCGGGGTCAGGGTTCGGAGATGCACCTGTCATGCCGCGCTCACCCTGGCAACCGACATGAAGGTGTACTTCGCTCATCCTCGCTCTACCGTAGGGGACGGGGAACCAACGAGAACACAGGCGGGCTGAATCTGTGAATACCTCTGACCCACAGAGCATCCGGATCACCACACACCAGCCCTACTACAGGCGCCATCGCCTAAGAGCTTGGGTGGACGCCCCAGAGCAGCCTTGGCGTGGCCCAACTCCACGCGAAGCATACGAACGCCTACTCGTTGCTTCCACCACTTGACACCAAGCTCCACTCAACTGATAGATTCTAGAAGTCTTGGGAGCTATCCGCAACGAAGTAAGGAAGTTCACCATGAACCAAGAGATTAATAACCAGAACAGTGTTTTCGCGTACTCGGCAGCGAAGAAGTCCAACCCGACGCTTTTGCCACCTTGTCTGCTCATGCACAACGACTGATTCGGAAAGAGTTGGTGTTCAGTAAGCCGGTGTGTCAAGACTGTCGACTGGCAGCCCTTTGTGGAGGGGGTTGTCGCGCGGAAGAGGACTCAAATGGATACCCGTGTCAGGCTGGCTGCGACTACTTCGCGCTAGCTGTGGCCTTTTATGCAGAGCATGTCTCATCAGCGCCGAGTCGCTAACCTTCTTCTCCTAGCGACAGTTGCCGCTTCGATTAGCGATCTGCTGTTGGACTTGCAGGTCGCTTGGTCTCTAGCGTCCAACCTCGGTTCTGTGCTCGCCCCAGCGACAGTGCTGGCCTCATCGCTCCTCTTCAGGGCGGCCATGTCGGTCGTGGTTGGTGGCATTGTCGACCGATATGCGCCCCGTACGACCATGCTGCTGGGCTTGATAGGGTCGCTCTTGCTGCTCCTTGCGTTCTTGGCGTTCGTTCCGATCATCCTGACGAACTTACTTGCCGCAGTTGTCTTCGTTCTCGCGAACGATTTCTGTCAGTCGATATTCCGACGATCAAGCCTGATCATGGCCTCCCGGTCACTCCGGACAGAGGTGTTCATCAAATTCCAAGCCAGGACTGGCGTTGCTGGCCGCCTGGTAGGTACTGCAGGCCTCTTGTCATCGGGAGTGCTCATAGCTTTTGTGAGCGTCTCGGTGGTCGTCATGATCGTCGCCTTCGGATACATGTGTGCTGCGGTGGCGTGCTTCTTTGCGACCCCGGGAGCGACGAGAGATGCTCGGAAACCGAGGGAGCGCTTGACACTCGCTGGAGACTTACGCTTGGTAGGCGGCATGCTGATGAGGAGCAGGTTTCTTCGTGGTTTCACACTTGTACTCTTCGTAGCGAATCTTGCATATGGTTTCGTTCCTCAGCTGCTACCACTGGCCTTGTCGATAGATGAATCCGTGCAAAGTCTCACGATGATACGCGCTGGAATTGCAGTGGGAGAAATCATTGGACTGGTTATTGTGGAACGTTTCTCCCGGCATGTCGGTCGACTATTCCGATTGAGCATGATTGGAGGTGGAGCCTCTGTAGTCTTAGCTACCGCCGGGGTTCCGATGTGGCTAGTCGTAGGAGCGTTTCTACTGTATGGAGTCTTCGACGCCCTAAGTCAGCCGCTGTTCAGCTATGCGGTCAAACAGATTGACGAGGAGCATAGAGCCCGCGTGCTGGGCGGGATTGATGCCATCGTGCTGCTCTCTCCGAGCGTTGGACTATTCATAGGGTCTTGGTTAGCGGAAGGTGGAGTGTTGCTGTCCGGGGTCTTTGTTTGCTTAATCTTTGTCGTCTGTCTTCTGATAGTTCACCGTAATCCTGTGTTGTCCAATCCGAAGCTGGAGCGGGAGTAACTTTCAATGTCTAGCCCCATTCTGGCATGCGAGCTACGATGGCTAGCCAGCATTGGATGCCATGTTGAGACTGATTCGATGGGCCTTATATCTGTTTGTCGCGCTGACCTTCAGGCAACCGACTTCAACTTCAAGGTCCTTTCGCGAGAGGTGGCACTCGAGAATCTCCCGCCCGGGTGCTTTCGGGTCTCCTCCTTGGATAGCACGTCTGGGCGGATCGCGATTTGGTTGATGGCGCACAGGTCTTCTGTGGAGGTTGAATATGATGTGAATCTACTCCGCGTGTCTCCGCCACTGTCGTCCTCGGATGACCATCTGCGGGTTGAGTACGCAGACTGGAGAGGTAATGGGGCAACGTCGGCCGTAGATGAACGCGAGTTCTATCATTTTCTGAGTGACGATAGCACAGCTGTCGCGTGGTACTCGTTAGTTCGTTCCGAGGAAGTCGCGGGAGTGTTCGACGTCGGAGTCCGCGAAGACCGACGCGGCTTGGGCATAGGAACAGCTATGATGGGTTCCATCGGTTCAAGAACCCCCTTGTTCGTGCAAACGTGGTCGTCAAATCGGTCCGCACTGGGCTGCTATTCAGCGGCAGGATATGTGCCGTTGGAGCGCCTTGTTCGCGTAGTCCTGTAGAAGACAGAGCCTGGCAGCTTTCGAGGCTCTTCGGACCTTACCGTGGGGTGAGCGTGGATCCAGGAGCTGGCGTGTCGGCGGGGTGAAGGGGGTCGAGGCCCTTAAGAAATCGGGGTTACCACACCATCTGATCTTCCTGATCTTCAAGGACCTCGACGATGCCTGATCATACTTCCTGCTGCCGTGCCTCCGGCGGTGGGACTGTCAGCCCAATGGTGTTTCTGGCCTGATACGCCGGCGTAGCTGGTGGGGAAGGTCGCATGATTACTGAGAAGATCACGGGCATGAGCTTGATGCCCGAGGAAGCGAAGAAGACGACCTCGCGCAGAGAGACCGAGCGCACCGCGGTCCGGGAGTGGTCAAGGCAGCCCGGGCCCGTGGTGAAGACCTGACCGGCCCGGAGGGGCTGCTGAAGTCGATCACCGCCACCGTCCTGGAGACCGCCTTGGAGGAGGAGCTGACCGAGTGAGGTTCCCCCCCGGACCGTAGAGGCATCGACATTGAGGATTGAGATGTCAGAGAAGCGGAAGAAGTATGACCGGGAGTTTCGTGAGGGAGCTGTCCGGATCGTCGAAGAGACCGGGAAGCCGATCGCGCAGATCGCGCGCGGCCTGGGCGTGAATGAGGGCACCCTGGGCAACTGGGTGAACCGGGCACGTGCCGAGCGGGACGGCTCGGCGAGCCTGTCCAAGGACGACTACGACGAGCTCAAGCGGCTGCGTGCCGAGGTCGCCGAGTTGCGCATGGAGCGTGATGTCCTCAAGCGATCCGTGGTCGGGTGGGTGAAGGAGGCGACGAAGTGAGCGTGGCCCGCTTTGTCGACGACCAGGGGACCAGATGCCGGGTGCCACACACGATCAGCTGCGCTCTGCTGGGGTCAGCGTGGCGTGGTTCTACAAGTGGTTGGGCCGCGCCACGGGCCCGTCGGACGAGTGGTCTGCACACCGATCGTGACTACCGCCGCGCCACCATCGACCGGGCCGTTTGGGTGATGTTCACCAAGCAGCGCGGCCTGCACGGCTCACCCTACGCGGCTCTTCACAATCGAGGGTGTAGGGCTGGTCTGAAGCCGCCGGTCTCGAGGAGTGCTCGGGTGATGTAGTGGGTGAGGTTGCGGAAGCCGGGTGTGGGGCCTTGGAGGTGTTCTAGGCGGCCGTTGATGGTTTCGGTGGGGCCGTTGCTGGTGCCGGGGTGGTCGAAGGAATGTGAGGATGTCGGCGGCCCGTTTCTTCAGGGTCCGTCCGAGGGTAGCGACCTCGGTCAGGCAGGCCGGGACAGCATGGGTGAGTTTGGTGATCAGGGACTCCATCCGGGTCTTGCCCGTGGCGGGGTCGGATTCGCGGTAGGCGGCGATCATCTGCTGGTAGATGTGCCAGATGGCCTCGACCTCGACATTGGTTATCGTCGGCGAACAACGCCTCGAAGGTGGATTCGTTGTCGCTCGGTCAGCAGCTCGGTGCTGGTGTGGAGGGTGCGGCGGGCCCGGAACAGGGGATCGCCGGCCCGGC